>CAVSTO010000001.1:0-271725 GCA_963730865.1 uncultured Acidobacteriaceae bacterium
TGAAAAACCGCCGTGCCGCAGACAAATACAGCCACAAACTCAGCGAAATCAACCGCGACATCCTGAACGAAGGCGAAGGATGCATGCTCAGTCGTGAAGACTCCTTGCTCGAATCCATCGTTGACGCCGAGAAGAAAGGTCTCGACATGACCGCGCAACGAGCCGAACTCGCTGACATCAAAAAACAGAACCGCAACACCCTGGGCAAAATGGCCAGGAAATGGCCGCCCTCGACGCCCACAAAACGCGCGCCGAGCTCCTCTTCCAGGGTCAGAACAGCCCCAAGAAGCTGCGCAAGATTCCCTTCTTAGACCAGTGGGTTGAAATCAAGGTTAAGGACGGCGTCACCGTCACCGAACTCACGCCTTCCAACGAGAAGCTGATTCAACGTGGCCAAACCATGTTTCCACCGCCCGAGATGGTCTATCGCCGTCTCAACTTCCCGAACGGCATCCCAGAAGAATACGATTGGACCACCGACGAGCCGCTGATGAAACAGTACGGCGGCTTCGGCACTCAGCGCATGACCGTAGATACGTGGCTCGACGTCATCGACGCCGAAAAACTCCGCACCGATGGCCACGTGGGCCCCTGCGGCGACCCTCAACCGCGTCCCCAACAACACGGCGGCTGCGACTGCCCCGCCTGCCAACGCAATTACGAACGCCTCGCCGCCCGCGCCAACCCTAAACCAGGGCAAACCATAGAATGACCTACTGGTCACAACTGCTCAACAGCGAGCCGCGACAGAACAGAGCGGCCGCTCAACCGGTCTTCAACCGCCCGCGCTTGGTTTCCGCAACTAACTCACGCTGCCAGTAAATGTCGATGATAATCTTGCGTCGAAACACAACGCGCAGTGGTCGTCATGTCCAATGAGGAAGACAGAATGGATGATCTAGCGTCCCGGCGGGAACCGCCTCAGCTTGCACAAATTGTTCAGCAAACGGCGAACTCGGCTTCGATATGGCGTCTGAACCGCGCACCGGAATGCTGCTACGAACTTTGGCCGCGAGCAAGCCAGGAGGGCGCTTTCTGGAGTTGGGGACCGGAACCGGAATGGCAACGGCGTGGCTGTTGGACGGTATGGACGCTTCATCGGCGTTGTTGGTCAGCGTCGACAACGATGCTCGCGTGCAGGACGTCGCGCGACAGGCGCTCGGCGCCGACCCACGATTGCAACTCGTCACGCAAGACGGCCTCACGTTCCTCGCCGGGCAACAAGCAGCAAGCTTCGACTTCGTGTTTGCCGACGCCATGCCGGGGAAGTACGAAGGACTCGAGCAAGCGCTTCGACTCGTTAGGCGTGGTGGCTTTTACGTAATCGACGATATGCTTCCTCAGGCGAACTGGCCGGAAGGACATGCGGCGAAAGTTCCCATATTGATCGAACAATTGACGCGGAGAAACGATTTTGCGATCGCCTCCCTTGCTTGGGCGAGCGGCCTGGTTATCGCGGTCAAGCGTTGACTTGTCGCACAAAGATCCGCGCAATAACTCTTGACGCTCGACGCATTTCCTTGTTACCCTCCTGAAATAACTTCACACCTCGACAGTGCTCCGTTTGCCGGCGAGATGTTTCATTTGTCTTTCTTTAAGTTACTGGAGAATTGTCTCGTGTTGAAACTAGCAACAGTTGTTCTAACCCTCGGGTTCCTATTTACTTCCTCGGTGCCTGCCCAGACGTTTCGTGGCGGGATTTCCGGCACTGTCGTCGATCCAAGCGGCGCCTCCGTGGTGGATGCGTCCGTGAAGCTTACGGGTACCGACACAGGTCTTACTCGTGAAGCAAAGACCGCGTCCGCGGGCGAGTTTAGCTTTCAGGACCTTCCATTAGGAAAATATTCCATCACCGTCACGGAATCAGGCTTTCAGACGGAGGAAATCAAAGACATCAACGTGGAAGCAGGAAAGATATTCAACCTGCAGGCCAAGCTTTCCGTAGCTACCCAGGCCACCGCCATCGAAGTCTCGGCCAATGCAGTCGCCATCGAAACCTCCTCTTCTACCCTGACAAGCGTCATCCCGACCAAAGCGATTCTCGACGTGCCGCTGAACGGCCGCGATTTCACCCAACTTCTGAAATTGAATCCCGGGGTAAACGCCAACGGATCGCTCAATGGCACTCGCACGAATGCGATTAACTGGCAGATCGACGGTGCCGACAACAACGACCAGTGGCACAACACTAACGCTGTGAATCAGGGTGGCGTATCCGGCGTTGCAGGAACTCTACTGCCCATCGATGCTATCGATGAGTTCTCGCTCCAGAGCAACGGCACCGCCGAACAGGGGCGCGATAGCGGCGGCACTCTAAACCTCGTAATCAAGTCGGGAACCAATGATTTCCACGGCTCGCTTTATTACTTCAATCGGAACGAATTTCTGGCCGCTCGTAACTGGTTCACTCCTTCCACCAGCCCGGTACAAGCACTCAGAAACAACCAGGAAGGCGGCTCTCTTGGCGGGCCAATCTGGCGAAACAAGACGTTCTTCTTCTTGACTTACGAACAACAAGTTTACTTGGCCGGCAACACTGCTCAAGGCACTACACCAAGCGCCGCCTGGGTCAATCTAGGCGCGAGGTTGTTGGCAAAAGACGGTGTACCCGTCAGCCCCGTGTCACTGAAGTTGATCAATGCTTTGTGGCCTGCCAATTCTCTTACCGGGCCTGCTACCCAAGACAATTACTTCAGCACTGCCAACAATACCTCGAACAGCTACAACGGCATTGTCAAGCTCGATCACATCTTCAATGAGCGAAACAATATAGCGCTTCGCTACTTCGGTGGAACGGGATCTCAGACCGAAGAGGTGGGCTCCGCAATCCCTTATTATTTCCAGACAGCCCCCAGCAGGATGCACAATTTCTCGCTCGTTTACAACGGCGTAATCTCCCCGAAATTCGTAAGCCAGACAGTGGTTGGCGTGAACTATTTCAAACAGGTCTTCGGAGATGCTAATACCGGATTTGACATACCCGCCCTTGGCCTCAATACCGGGGTGACGAACCCTGCGCTCTTCGGATCTCCCGCCCTGAGTATCGATGGCTTCGACCAGGTGGGCCTCACTCCTCCTTTGGGCCGCATCGATACCACCGGGCAGCTTGATGAAACCCTCACTTACACGCTCGGCACTCATCAATTCCGGTTCGGAGGCGAAGTCCGAAGAGCTCGCTTCGACGTCTTTTACGAGCGCAACGCTCGCGGAAGCTTTACTTTCGACGGATCCCAAGGCCCGTTTGGCGGTACAGACAGTTGGAATACCGCGGCTCTGCTGGGAAACCCGAATGCCTCGCTCAACTCTCTGGCCGATTTTCTGGCCGGGCGTGTGAACGTCAACAACGCCACCATCACCTACGGCAACCTGCAACGCAATTACTATCTCAACGGAACAAGCGCCTTCTTCTCTGACAGCTGGAAGGCTCGCCCTAACTTAACGTTTAACTACGGCGTCAATTGGCTTTATCAGAGTCCTCTCTCTGATCCGACCGAGCGCATTTCAACGTTTATTCCCGCGGATGGCGGCATCACCTATGTGAACCAAATCAGCGACGGTACTTTATGGCCGCGAGATTGGCATTCCTTTGCTCCCCGATTCGGTTTCGCCTATCAGCCTAAGTTCTCTAGCAAGCTCGTTGTTCGCGGGGGCTACGGAATCTTTTATCAGGTTCCCAACGTGAACTATTTCGGAGACAATGTGCCCCCTAACCGCGGTGCGACCGGCGTCCTGGCGAATCCCGGCGGTTCATCGCCGGTCTATACGTTAGCCAACAGTACCGCGCCCTTGCAGATTCAGCCAGGAGTCCCGGTGTTTGGAAGTTCCACTTTTCCCACCGGCCCCTTCGGCGCTTTCTCGGTTAGTCAGCATTTTGTGAATGGCTACACCCAAAATACGAATCTAAACATTCAGTATCAGATCAATAAGAACTCTGTTTTGGAAGTGGGTTATACGGGTACCTTAAGCCGTCACTTACCCGTGACGATGGATATCAATCAGATCCCGCAAGGATTGCCGGAGGCCCAAAGTTCCCGCCCCTATTACGCCCAGTTTCCTAATTTGGCAACTATCAATGAAGTACAGTCGGTGGGCAACGGCTACTACGACGGTTTGATCACCTCGCTGCGAACGTCCAATTTTCATGGCTTGAGTATGAAATTGAATTACACGTACGGCCACTCACGGGACGATCTCTCCTCTACGCGTGGCGTCATTCCCCAGAACAGCTACGATCTCAAAGCGGACTGGGGTAACTCGGATTTCGATATTCGCCACTCTTTCGTCACGTTCGTGACCTATTCGGCGCCGAGCCCTACACACCTCAAATTGCTGCTCGGCGGATGGCAGTTCAATTCGCTGCTGACCTTCTACACGGGTAGTCCGTTTACGGTCTACTCAGGCACCGATACTAGCCTGACGGAGGAAAATAACGATCGGGCAGAGATCGTAGGTAATCCCTTCCAAAACGTGCCCGCCAGTGTGCAGGGATCTTACGCTTACTGGTTCAACCCTGCGGCGTTTGCCGAGCCCGCGTTGGGCACCTATTCAAACCAGTCGCGCAATTCACTGTACGGACCCGCGACAAAGCAGGTCGACTTTTCCGTCTTCAAGAATAATAGGCTGAGAGAGAATGTGAATCTCCAACTGCGGGTCGAAATTTTCAACCTTTTCAACACGCGCGATCTTTCCCTGCCCAATAACAGCGTCACCAGCAGCGGTCTGGGCCAGATCACGCAGACTCTGGACCTTTACAACGGCGCTCCCGGAGTTGGTACGGGGGCGCCCCGAAACGTGCAGCTTGCTGCCAAGATCGTGTTCTAGTATGGCGCTCTACTCGGCTTTGAAATCTGACCAATAGCCGGGGCGGGTTCTGACATTAAGTTGCGGCCGGCCTTTGATTTTCACTTCAATGGAGTGAAACCTCGGACTCTGTTGCTGATCGGGTGTGAACGACACTAGATAGCGGCTGTGGATCTCACTTCCGAGATGGATGAGGTTGTTCTCGAGTTTCGATTGCGTCTCGAAACGGAAGGTTTGGCCGCCGCTCGCAGCGGTCAAAGCGGCCGCCGTGTTTTTCTTTCCGAGCCGGGCCGTTTCGGTGATGGCCTTTATCAAACCGCCGCCATCCGGTGGGGAGTATTCACTGCCTTTCGTCGTAAAGGCAGTAAGGTAGACGGAATAGACGAGCGTGTCGATCGTGACGGGCGAATGCTCGATCTTTGATAACAGATCGCTCAATTTCGTTTCGCTTCCGCGATCCTTGTTCTCACCGATGATGAGGATGCTCGCTGCGGCCGCGGGCGGCTGATTTGAAGTCATATGATTTGGTCAAGTTGAAGTCATATGATTCGAAAGCATATCCAGAGCCTTGGCCACGGCATCGATCATTCTTCCCCCGTCGCTGTCCGCCGTCTTCAAGCTGTGGAATGCGGTCGAGATCTCATCGGCGTTGCTGGTGAAGTCCTGAAGAAGCGTGATCGAATCGGAGAAGCTGAGGATCGCCGCTTCGCCGTTGGCTCCGAGAACGGCTTGCTGAACCATCGCGCCGGTCTTCCGGATTTTAAGGAGAGCTGAATCTGAGATGTCGCTGGTCTGGATCAGTATGACTAGACGGGGCGGCGCGAGACCGGAGTCTGCATCGTCGACGTGAACCGGTCTCGACTTTCCGTCGTCTGAAACCAGGAAATCAGATGGCGGAATGCCGTAGACGAAGTGACCATTCCGGTCTGTAACCGTCACCGGGAGCACGACGATCGGGACAGTCGTTCGAAGCGTATTTTCCTGCGCGCACAGGCAGGAGGCTGCCAGCGCGATGTAGGCACAGCAACACAGCCGCATGGGTAAGGGATGCGCCGGCTTCACGATTGGTTCCCCGCCCCAACCGGCGGCGCTGAAAGCCGGACCAGTAACGGGAGATAATGAACAGTTGGTGACTGCGCAAACACAGCCATTACCATTTCCGGTGGCCTCTTCGAATGCGGAGCGCGATGTCGATCGTGAGACGCTGATGCGGGCTTTCCGCGTGATGTATCTGTCACGCTGCCTGGATGACCGGGAGATCTTGCTGAAGCGGCAGAGCAAGATTTTCTTCCAGGTCAGCGCGGCGGGTCATGAGGCGGCGCAGGCGGCAGCAGGTTTGGTACTGCGGCCTGGACAGGATTGGGCTTTTCCGTACTATCGCGACCGCACTCTAGCCTTGATGCTCGGAATGACCGCTGAGGACATGCTGCTGCAGGCTGTGGGGGCAGCGCGCGATCCGAGTTCCGGCGGCCGGCAGATGCCTTCGCATTGGTCCTCCCCTGCGCTGCGGATTGTGACGGGTTCGTCACCCACTGGCACCCAATTCGTGCAGGCCGTAGGGTGCGCGCAAGGAAAGACCTACGCGGGTGGCAATGCCGACGAGATTACCCTGGTTTGCACTGGCGAAGGCGCGACCAGCGAGGGCGAATTTTGGGAAGCCATGAATGCGGCATGCCTGGATCGCCTGCCCCTATTGGTTTTGGTCGAAGACAACGGCTACGCGATCTCCGTTCCGGTGGAGCGGCAAACAGCCGGTGGCAATGTCGCGCGTCTGCTAGAGGGGTTTCCGGGCCTGCTGCGGCTTGAGGTGGACGGAACGAATTTTATCGAGTCTTATCGCGGATTGAGGCATGCGGCCGACTACTGCCGGGGAGGGCATGGTCCGGCGCTGGTCCATGCTTCCGTCATCCGCCCGTATTCACATTCGCTTTCTGACGATGAGCGCGCGTATAAGCCGCAGGTGGAGCGCGAGCGTGAAGCCGCGCGAGATCCTCTCATCACGTTTCCAGAATTTCTGGTTGCCGAGGGGTATGCCGACCGGCGCGCACTCGATGAACTGATGCGCGACATCGATAGCGAGGTCGCTGACATAACGCAGAGAGTTCTACGAGAAGTACCGCCGTCCCGCGACTCGGTCTTTACTCACCTATACTCGCCGGAGATCGACCCCTGCGCCGATGCTTTTGAAGCGCAGCCGCAATTTCGAGGCGAGCCGCGCACCATGATCGACGCCATCAACCACACGCTGGCCGAAGAGATGCGCCGCGACCAGCGAGTACTTGTCTTTGGCGAAGATGTGGCTGACGTTAGCCGCGACCAATACTTGCCGGAAGTGAAGGGCAAGGGCGGAGTATTTAAGGCGACCGCGGGACTACAGCGCGAGTTTGGCACGAATCGATGCTTCAACACCCCAATAGCTGAGGCAGCGATTGTGGGTCGGGCGCTCGGACTTGCGGTACGGGGACTGAAGCCGGTGCCGGAGATTCAATTCTTCGATTACATCTGGCCGGCGATGATGCAGTTGCGTGACGAGGTAGCGAATTTCCGCTGGAGATCGAATAACGGGTTTTCGTGCCCCATGGTGATACGCGTTCCCATTGGTGGATACCTGAATGGCGGATCGATTTATCACAGCCAGTCAGGCGAAGTAACGTTTACGCACATTCCGGGGCTGCGCGTTGTCTTTCCTTCGAATGCGCTCGATGCCTGCGGGCTATTACGGACAGCCATTCGCTGCGACGACCCGGTGTTGTTTTTGGAGCATAAAAAGCTCTATCGCGAACCGTACAATCGAGCGCCACACCCTGGTGCTGATTACACGATTCCGTTTGGCAAAGCCAAGCTCGTGAAGCTGGGGCAGGACCTGACCATCGTGACCTATGGTGCGCTGGTGCAGAAGTCGCTGCAGGCGGCGTTGCACATTGAGCAGCACAGGCGCGGGGTGTCGGTGGAGGTCCTCGACTTGCGGACGCTTTCACCCTACGATTGGGACGCGGTTCGCGGTTCGGTGGAAAAGACAAGCCGGGTAATGATCGCGCACGAGGACACGCTGTCGTGGGGTTATGGCGCCGAGCTTGCCGCACGGATAGCCAATGAGCTATTCACCAGGCTCGATGCGCCGGTCGGGCGCGTCGGCGCGCTGGATACCTGGGTGGCCTATAACCCTCAATTAGAGGAAGAGATCCTACCGCAGGTCCAGGATCTGGTACGCGAGGGTGAGCGACTGCTGGCCTTTTAGGCGCATGATCTAAAATGCAAGAGAGCAGTACAGTCGGGGCGTAGCGCAGCCTGGTAGCGCACCTGCCTTGGGCGCAGGGGGTCGTGTGTTCAAATCACACCGCCCCGACCAATATTTTCAATAGAAGGTGCTGTTAAGATTCGGCTCTACGCACTTAATGGGGGCAGCCCGGTCCGACTGATCTCAAGAACACAATACCTTAACTCTCAATCTGTAGTTCTGGAAGTTTCTGAAGCCGTAAGCTTGGCGTTGAAGGACTTCCATTTTGGTGTGGAAGCCTTCGGTGATGCCGTTGTTCCGGGTGAAGCGCCACATGCTGGCGATCTCGTCGCGCCAGGCATAAAGTGTCTTGCCGAGTGCACCAGTGGCGCGAAGCCCGCAACGACGTAGCCTGCGACGTCGCGCAGAAAACGTCGGCCAGTTGCGGCACCGTTTCTGGTTCTGGGCTTTCTCCAGCAGCAGATAACAAAGCCGCTGCTTGAAGCCGTAGATCACTCGAGCGCCGGATGCTGCGCAGATAAGCGGCCAGACGCTCGTGCTGCTCGAGGCTCAGATTGTGCCGGTGGCGGCGCATCAGCGAGAGCAAACCGCGATTCTTGGATCCGACCGGATCGATGATCTTCCAGCAGGCCAGAAAGTGATGATTGACAGCACGGATGACGTGGAAGCGATCGGCCACGATCCGGGCATCGGGAAATACTTGCGAACCAGCGAGCGGTAATGGCGGCCAAATCGATGCAAACGACTTCGACCTGATCCTTGCCTTCGTAGATTCGCCAAATAGCTCTCCAGAGCGACTTCGCTACGGCCCAGCACGACGTCGTAGACTTTGTGATTCTTCAGATCGCAGAAGGTGGTGGCATAGCCGTGCCGGCGGGTGAAGAAGTGCTCGTCAATGCCCAGAATCTGCGGACATACGCGCGCTGATGCGCTCACCCGCGAGCACGTCCAGATAGCAGAGAAACCAGCGCTCGACGGTGGCGCTCGAGAGGCGTTCCCGCTGGGCCAAGCGGCTGCGGCTGATGCCGTCAAAATGCTTCTGGCAGACGGGGCGGCGAAACGTGTGGGTCATCAAAACTCGAGTAGCCTCTGGAATCAACAGCTTCGATTTACGTGCAAGCGATTAGCATCGAGTGATGATGACGGCTATATACGCGATGCTCGCGTACCTGCGAGCGTTTCTGATTGCGCGGCACCGTTTGGCATTGGAGGCGGTCGCTCTTCGACAGCAACTTGCTGTTTACAAGCGCAGGCAGCCGCGCCCCAAGCTGAATCGATTCGATCGCCTGTTCTGGGTGGTCGTTCGTCAGATCTGGACCAACTGGTCCGAAGCACTCATTCTCGTCAGGCCCGAAACAGTGGTCTCTTGGCATCGCGCCGGATACCGCCTGTTCTGGAAGTGGCGGTCCCGACGGCGGCGACAGGGGCGGCCGAAGGTAACCGAAGAGATCCGGGGCTTGATCCGCCGAATGAAGAGGGAGAATCTGACGTGGGGAGCGCCGCGCATCCATGGCGAGTTGCTAGCACTCGGCTTCGAGATCTCCGAACCTACCGTGTCACGCTATCTGCGACGCCTGAAGCGCATTCCGGAGGAAAGCAAAGCCAGCCAGTGGCTCGCCTTTTTAAACAACCATCGCGAGGTGATTGCCGCCTTCGACTTCTTCACTGTGCCGACCCTTTGGTTCCGCACCTTATATTGCTTCTTCGCGATTGAACACCGTCGCCGGCGCATTCTGCACTTCAACGTAACGTTCCATCCCACCAGCGATTGGATCGTGCAACAGCTACGAGAAGCATTCCCGCTTCCGTGCCCACATCGATACGTGTTGTTCGACCATGATGCGAAGTTCGGCAACGACGTCCTCAAGTTCTTGAAATCCAGTGATCTCATGCCTTTGCGCACCAGTATCAGGAGCCCCTGGCAAAACGGAGTCGCCGAGCGTTGGGTGGGGAGTGTACGTCGTGAACTACTCGATCAAGCCATTCCGCTGAATGAATTTCATCTAAGACGGCTTGGACGCGAGTATCTTGCTTACTACCACCAAGACCGCACTCATGTTGGCCTCGACAAGAACACTCCCGACGAACGAGTGGTCGAAAGCCGTTCTTCCCCACAATCCCGAGTTGTTTCCAAATCCCGTCTTGGCGGTCTTCATCATCGTTACCGTTGGTTCGAAGCCGCATGAATCCGGCCCATTTTGATGACCGACACCTGGGAAACAGACTCATCAACCCACAATCAAGCGACTTCGGAAGTACAGGGAGAATTGAACGGCGACAGCGCCTCGGTGGCATGCTGAATTACTACCACCGTTCCGCAGCTTGAGCTGGACAGAACGGTTGAGTTTTTGGACCAAACGGGCATGCGGTTCGGGTTGAAAAGCCGGAAGATCTCCGCAGCGCTCTGGAAGACGCGTTCTCGTTTAATGGTCCTGCGCTGGTTGACGTCGTTGATCGATATCGCGAAAACGAATTTGTTCTGCTGAGTCGTTCGCTGGGCGGAAACGAGCAAAGAGAATTGGCGAGTCGTAAAGACTCTTCACAAGAAGACTAGTGTTCCCGAGGGTTCCTGAACCGCGACGCCTACGTTATGCCGGTCTGCAACAGCGGCTATGGGATTAATCAGCCCTTCCGGGAGTGCGAGGCTTTCAGTTGGTCCGTTTGACGGGCCACGTAGTATATGGCCGCTCCGAGTGGTAACACACCAAGCGGACGCCCACCGGTCGGGTTCTCCGGAGTCCACGATTGTCCCCTCTTCAACTGGGGATGGTAAGTGGCACAAGTGCTCGCGACCAGAACCTTCCATCATGAGCGGGATAGCATCTAGCCCGAAAGCGATGCGTGTGCGTAACAGAACGCTGCCTTGGTTGGATGTATGAAGGACCGTGAGTCGGGAGCGGCCGTCCTGATCGACGGCGAGCGTGGGGTTCCCTCCTCGAATTAAGGCGGCATTGCCAATGCGGTAGTCGCCTGACCGGATCATTTCGCCGCGTCCGTTCAGGATGAGGAGATGGAGTTCGATGTTTTCCTCGGAATTCACCGCCAACGCTACCGCTGAAAGCTCTCCGTTGGGCGTTGGAAAACGCGCGCAAGCGGAATGGGTCGGCTGAATCGGAAGCGAGTGCCGTGCTACGAGTTCGGGGTTGGTTAAGGTGACTGGTGGAACCCAAGGCTGTGACTCGTCCTCACCCTGGCTGGTTTCGATCGACTCTTCATCGAGCCGCCACACGGGAGGCGCCACGCGAATCAGGGAAAGCGTGGCGGCATCTTTCGATAGAACGAACGCATCGACGCCTCCGTCATCGCGTACCTGGAGTCTCGAAATGAACTGCCCGACATCAGCGGCAACAGGGAGGCGGCAGGTCTCAAAATCCCAAGCCGTAACTCCGAAGCAGACGGCATCGCTCGAGATCCAACCGATCCAGCGCCGGTCGCGGAGGCCGTTCGAATCGTTGGCACAGGCAGTGAATCCTTGAGTGTTGGCCTCAATGACTGCCCTGCGGTCGAGACCGAGAACTTCCCAGCCCCGCCCGACTGATCGATCCGGCGAAATCAGCCGCCGGGTTGAGAGTAATGTAACGCCGGCACCCTGGCGAATCATCCAAAATTCACCGACCGGGCCGGGCGTGTCATCCATTGGCGAAGGCAGGGCTATGGTTACTGGTCCCGGACCGGCTACCGTAATCTTGACGAGACGGGTTTTTAGGAGGCTTCCGTTTAGGCTGCAAGTCGCGCCGAGGCTCCAGATACCCGGTCCAAAACCGGCAATCCATTGATCTAAGGTGAATGATTTCTCGGGCTCGGCGCCGGCATAGAGGACCGATCCGTGCTCGAGCTCGGCGGAATTCGCGAATGGATGGATCTCATAAACTTCCCCTCTTGGAGACGCAATTTTTACGAGGGCTTTGATCCAGACGTCGGTGGCAAGGGGAATCTCGTCGCTGCCCGGATTACTCAGTACCAGGCTGCACTCGGCGTGCTCTTCCGGGAAGACGACGGCGCGGGCGGGAGCCAAATAGGCGGAAACCGGTTGGCTCGACGAACTCATTGCAGACTCTGGTAAAGTGCATCGAGATCGCCTTGGTACGCGTTGTAGCTTAATTGGGCCGGGGGCACGCCCGATTGAGCCGGATTTGTACCCGAATATCCGAGTTGTCCGTCACAGTTGCACATGGCCCAGCCTCGAATCCGTAACGCACAGCCGCCACACAAGTGCTGGCTCGTTTCAAGATAATTCATGACGCACTCCCCATCATTGGTGTCATGCATCTTTTTCTGTCCCTCCGAATCCGCAGTAGGCACCTGGTGAGGTAAGTGAAGAAAATGCCCGAACTCGTGCGCAGAGGTGTAATTGCCGTCCTTCTGCGGACTACCCAGAGGAAGACCCAACACCCCCATCATCGCGAAGCGGGCCTTGTTCGTGGGGTGGTCCCAAACAGCAAAGGCTCCTCGAAAGCCTAGGTCGGCACTGTAGTTGGTTGCGGCAAGACCTCCGATGTCGCATTGCCGGGTGGTGGCTTCGTCTTGAGCGTTCAAAATTTCAATGAAGTGGGTGAAGTGGAAGAAGGATACGCCGTCAAAATTGTCCTGCATCAGCTTGCGGTGACACATTTCCTGGGAGATATGCTGCAGCCCGAGCGTGTACCGGTAGTTCTGAACAGACCAATCGTAATCCCACAAGTATTGCTGCCGGATTGAGGCGATATTTGGGGTACTGTCGCTGTTGCGCGGCGCGTCCCAACCTAGCCAGCCATCAGTCTCGTAAGCTGCCTTGGCTGTGACCGCTAGCCGCGCGCGCTGGGTACCCGAGAGTCCGTTTTCATAAAATCGGACAAGGGCTTCGTCTTCGCTAAGCTGACGGTTCTTGCCACGAAAACTCTCCCAATTCCTCTTGACAGAATTAATTTTCCGATTTTTGTTGATGAAATTGCGCGTTGCCGTAGCGATATAGGGTCTCTCGACGATATCCCGCCCGGGGACCGTGAAATTGGACGCGCTGGAGATTGGCGTGCTGGTGCCTGTTCTGGCGCCGGACCATTGATCGAATGTGTTTAGGTGGCGACCTTGTCGAGATGTAGCGTAGCCCTGGATGCGGGTCAGTCTGTTGCCCAATGCGTCCGCATGGCGCTGGTTGCGGACGAGGTTGTTCGTTTGTTGATGCGGCTGGGCCTGTAGAGCCGTATTGAACAGATTTTTAAATTCGTCCTTGCTCCAATACTCTTCCCTCCAAACGACTTTAATTCCTCCCACCGCAAACATGCGTGTGATCAGGTCCAGGTCAACCTTGTCTGTAGATGGCCCTTTCCGTATGTAGCGGGCATCGATCTGGCGATAGATTTCGAACATGGCCGTCTCGGCCTTGGGCAGGCCAGGATGATCGTTCAGCACATCGGCCATAGAACTCACGACATCCGTGGTCGGTCGCCAGAGCATGACGCAGATCTGATAAGAATCCAGGGCCATGCGCGACGGTTGAAATACTACTCCTGTCGAACAGGCGTGAGTTCCGTCAGTGCGCGCGAGACTGATTGCGGCCCATAGCCGGGTGGCTGCCGGATCCACCTTGAAGGGGAAAGCGTTGGGGTCGTTCAAAGGCGGGAAAATTTTGTCCGGACCTCCCCGCTTGCCGCCGCGGTCAACATGGCAATTCAAACAGTTGGGCGGCTCGCCCGCGGCGTTTTCCTTGTATTTCAACCCCGCGATGATGAAGTTCTTGGCTGTAGCGTGGGCGTGCAAAGCGGTCAATCCGAGGGCGCGATCGTTTTCGGTTTTGTCCTGCCAATCCCACAAGAACTTGGCTGGTCCGAGCGATTTCGCGGCTTGGGCGGAATGGACACGCTGGCCGTTTCCCAGGGGTTTCATGAAGATTTTGGCGAGGAGGGGAATTCTCGGTCCTTTGCCCCAACGAGCGCGATGGCGCAGGAAACTGTAGTCGTGATATTCCCACCATTCTTGCGGATAGATGTAGGCCGCCTGCGTCGACCGAAGGTCCAGAGCTACTTGACCATTGGTGGGAACCTGCGTGTTGGGAGTTTGCAGCGCAGTCAGGAGATTGCGTTCGTCCGCCTGTGTGAAGCCGTTCCAATAGTCGGGCTTCGTGGCGACGATCGCGGCTGCCGGAAGCATGGCAACCGGTCCATAGTGCAACTCGAAGGAATCGACGAGAACATCGAAATACGTCCAGGCGGCCGTGACGCGACCGGACTTCGATGTGACGGTGAGGCGCAGCTGGTAAGGCGCTTTGGCCGCGTTGAGGCATTGATCCGGAAAGTTTTGGTTGTCCCCCGGTATGACGACTTTACTCCAGTCCAGTGGGCCGGAAGGAGAAAGCGATAAATCGTTGGACTCATAGTCGAGCGCCCAGATCGCATTCGGCATGCCGGCGGCCCAGATCTCGAACTTGGCTTTGGTGACCAGAGGTGTGTTCTCGATCTGCCAGCAGATTTGGACTTGGTCGATCGAGGGCAGGAAGTGAAAATGGGCGTTCGGGTCGAGCGGGTTGTTCTTCTGGGGCTCGAAGTTCTGGAAGGACTGAGAGCGCTCCTGATTGTTCTGCTTTCCTTCAATCCACAGCGCGGTGACAACTGCATCGCCGGGCAAGCGAAGGGCTCCCAGGACGGAGGTGGAGGCGTTCGCTTTGACGCTGAGAGGTTGAAGCGGCGGGGAAATCACGGGCGGGTCAGGCGGAAGACCCGTCTGATCGAAAGGCACGGGATAAGGGTGCATAGGTTATGCCTCCAGCGGGTAACTGTGAATTGAGCGCAGCTTGTCTCTGGTAGCGGTGTCGCTGTTTCCGGTCACCGGAAGCTGATGATCCCGTTGAAAGGCCTTGAGGGCCTGGGTCGTCTTTTCGTCGAACTGATCGTTCACGTTGCCGCAATCGTAACCCAGGTTGAACAGGTGCGCTTTCAACCCGAATGTGCTCTCGACTGGCTCGAGCTTGCCGAGCTGCAGTTCCCAGGTGACGGCGCTCGACTCATCACCTGTGCTCATCCAGACTTTCAGGGTTGCGGTCTTAGCGCTGACCGGTATGTCAGCCTGCACGATTCCGTCAGACCCAGTTGTGTCCTGGATCGACTTGCCAGCGACATTTAACTCAAAGTCTTTTCCAGCAAGCGGCTGGTGGTTTGCATTCAGCAGGACCTGACGAAGGCGCTGCTTCAGTTTGCCTACGCGGAACACATGCCTGCGGTTGGTTTCGCAATCGTATGTCTGGAGCTTCTTGTCGGGAATAAAAAGCTTGTCGCCTTCGGCGAGCACGTGCGCGTTGGGCCGGATTGCCCGTAATGCCACGTTGTTCGGGTGCATCCATATGGGTTCCCAGGCTCGGAAGCTGTTCTGGTCCGCTATTTGCTCGATTGTCTCACCACGTTGAAATGTATGGGTTTTCGCCATTTCGATCTACGTCTCCTGGTACGCCTCCTTCAGAAATTCCGCCTCATCGATGTCTTCGAAGGTGACTTTGCACCGCCCGTGAGGGATGTCCTGATGGAGCCCGTATCCATTTTTGTCGAGGGCGCCCCGGATCTTGCTCCCACCGGGAAGTTCGATTGTGTACTTCACATTGGGCACTGGATCCGCCTGTTCGTCAAGCAGCACGATCTCGATCCAGTCGGTCTTTTCGGGCTCTTTCTGAGCATGCGCGACGATCTCTGCGCCTTCGTATTTAGGCAGTTTAACGATACATGTTCCGCATGGGATGTTATCGAAGCGCACCAATCCGGTGTCGGGTAGTCTCCCTTCGCGGACGCTCCCGTCCGTTAAGCGGATCCAGTAGAGTTCGCCGGTGAAGGGCTGATCGTCTTCATCAAGTACCTGAATCTCAATCCAGCAGAGACGGCACGATTGAATGGCGGGAGACGGACTCGACCCGCTCTGTTCAGTTGGCAGTGGAGCTAGATTGCTGGGTTGAATTGCCACCAGGCTGTTCCGCCAATCGGAGCCCGAGTACTCGCTCGATTTCTTCTAAATGTTCGAAGATAGTCCAAGACTCGGGCCGGTCCCGGATGGCACGAATCCAACTCGGAGTATCGTTCTCGAGGAAGCGTGGACCGAGAATGAAGGCCAATAGAACGTACTTCCGAATCGCATTGATGCTCTCGGCACCGCTCCGAGTGCCTGCGGCAGCGGCTTCTTCCACGAAATCGTGAATCTCTCGAATAGGCAATTTAAGAGTTTGGTCCGGATAGCCGGATGTCAGCTCCGAAATCAGCCAGCGATGCACTAGAGACTGCTGAAGAACTCGCATTTGCTCATTCCTAATGATCAGCATCGATTAAGAGTAGAACAAGCGGCCAGCGCTGTTCAAGAGACGATATCGAGGAAGGTTGCCGTACTAGAGAAGTCGTACGGTCAAGGTATTCGGATGTCCCGAGGATATGATGGTGCGCTTCGATGAAGAACACGCAAGTGGCACGCCTGTTGGCGTTTGTGACCGGGATGGTGAACCAGAAGCTGCTGCTGCAGAATGAATACATCGCACTAACCTCTCGCAACAAGTACGGTGCAACCGGGCCGCGCACAGGGACGCTTGGGTGTTTAATCCTGGGCCATCTGAGAAGCGAATCCCCGGTATGGCTCCGCAAGCAAAACCCGCTCTATCTCTTGGGCTGAATTCGATGCTCCAAGAAGCCGTTAGTCCTGGGCCTCTCTGAGAGCGACTACCAGAATGGCTCCCCGACATGGATTCTAACCAAGATTAACGTCTCGAAGCAGTACTATTCCGGAAGCGGGTGAAGATAGCGATTGACGCACTAAGTAGTTGCGAGCGCGAGCCTCAGGAATGCGAACGGTTACTTAGTATTGCCGCCCCACGGCGTAACGACAAATACTCAGCCCACTGACAATGCAGCAAATTAACGTTCGTTCGAGCGCAGCGTTTTATAGGGCTTCTCGCCTACGATTCGACAGAGACATAATCACGGAGGCGTCGGGCTATTCACTCAAGCGCTGTACGTTGAAGATCGGCTACTGTAGTCAATTTCGTAGCTGGTCAAAACCTCCATATTCAACACGAAGCCTCAGCTTTCAACAGATGGTCTGTAATGCATTGAAATATAAGTACTTGAAAATAGATGATCCCGGGGTTCGCATGGAATCTGCCTTGGGCGCAGGGGGTCGTGTGTTCAAATCACACCGCCCCGACCAATATTTTCTCGGATGCAGCTACGACGCATTTTGCGATCTTCAATTAGCTGATTACGCCCTTGCGCACTGCATACAGGATTAGCTCCGGGATGCTGTGCACGTTCAGCTTTTGCATGAGATGTCCGCGATGAGTATCGACTGTGTGAGGGCTCACGCCAAGCAGATTTGCGATGTCCTTCGTGGATTTAAGTTCTGCCACCAGCTGCAGCAATTCTCGTTCCCTTGCGGTGAGCAGATCGTACGGATCTTCGACGCCCTGGCGCTGGAGTTGCCTCAGGTAATCGTCTGCCAGAACTTTGCTGACAGCGGGACTAAAGAACGCCTTGCCGGCAGACACGGCGCGCACGGCTTGGATGAGGTCGCTTTCGGCCGAGTCCTTGAGCAGGTAGCCGCGCGCTCCCGCCCTGAGGGCCTTGAGAATATACCCTTCATCCGAATGCATACTTAGAATCACTACCGCGGTGCGTAGCCGCTCGTCATAGATTCTCTTTGCCGCCTCGATGCCGTTTAGGAGCGGCATGGCAATATCCATGATGACGACATCGGGATTCTCACGGATGACGATATCGATCGCCTCTCTGCCATTGTTGGCTTCCCCGACCACCGCGAAATCCGGCTGCCGCTCAAGGACTAAGCGGAGCCCGTCGCGCATGATCGTGTGATCGTCGGCTAACACGATACGCGTTTGAGTCATGTCGCCACCGTCACACTCTCTTCTGAGAAAGGTAACTCAACCCGAATGGAGGTCCCTACACCGGGACTGGATTCAATACGAAAGGAGCCGTTCAAATGCTTCACCCTCTCCTCCATTCCCAAAAGGCCCAGCCCCTTTTCTCGTTCCGGTACAAACCCGCGTCCATCATCTTGGATTGTGAGAACCAGCTGATCGTCGCTCTGATCCAAGCCAATCCGGACGTTCTTCGCGTGGGCATGCCGGACAACATTACGCAACGCTTCTTGCACGATGCGGTAAATGCACGTCCTGTGTTCGTCGGGAAGATCTTCGGGCGCAGATTCAGCGCTTACCTGTACCGAGATGTTACTGGTTCGGGATACCTCACGCGCCTGCCACTGGACGGCGGGGATCAATCCCAAATCGTCTAGCATGGAGGGACGCAGCAAAAGTGACATGTCCCGCACTACCGCTACGGTCCTTTCCGTTAACCGGCGAAGATCAGCTAGCTGTGCGCGCGCGTCATCGTTTCCATTCGGCGAAAGAATGGCTGCGACATTGCCAATTCCCAGGAGAAGCGCTGAGAGTGACTGTCCAATCTCGTCGTGCAACTCGCGGGATAAGGACCGCCGGTCGGACTCCTGAACGGAGATGAGACGCGCAGACAGCTCTCTCAAGGCGGATCGGGCGTGCTCCACCTCCTCGAAACGAACGGCGGACAGGTGTTCGAGCCGTAAGATGCGAAGGATACTCCCGCCTGCTAGAAGAGCTCCGCCAAACAGCGTGACCACGAGCAACAGGATCAAGGACCGGCGGAAAGTAGAAAAGAGATTTTCGATGTGTTTGTTGCTGGCCTCCATCTGCTTTTCATTGACCGCGCCAATTTGATCTGCTAGACGGACGATCGTCATCCGGCGGGGCAGTAGAGAATTTTTCATGAAGGCGTAACCCAAGGCTTGCCGTTCAACCGCGTTCCACTCGAGCGCCGGCCTGAGCGATTCGAAATACGATTCGACTTCCTTTGCGAACTCACGGAACGCGCCGCGCTCTTCGTTGCGAAGAACTCCGTTATAGCGTGCGACATTGGCCTTAACACGCTGTCGAGCTTCTTGCAATTCGTGCCGATGTATGTCCGCGCGGGTAGGGTCCTGCTCGAGAAGCAAATCGCGGACGTATGTTCCCGATAAGTAGATATCAGAACGTAGCTGCTCGAGGATCTGATCGCGGCTGAAGTAGTCCTCGCGGATGGTCTCACTGCGTGTCTCGATTTTTTGCAATACGGAAAGCGCATTCAGTCCCGTAAAGGCCAGAAGCAGTAAGAGGCCCCCGAATCCGAACAACAAAAGGCGTCGTATTTGCCGATCAGAACCCGCCATTTCACGTTCCAGTTGACTGCCGCAGCATGAGATAGCCAAACGCTAATGCAACAATCCCAACGTGTATTGAAGCGCAGCGTAGGCTTCTTGATAGTCATATTGAACGCTGAGATTTTGGACTTGCGCTTGAGTCTGGCCTAATTGCGCCTGTGTCAATTCGACAATGGAGGCGAGTCCGAGATTGTACCGCCCCTGTGAAAGGCTTAAGGCCAAGTTGGCTTGCGCGAGAAGTTGCTGGCTCGGCGCAATCGCTTCAAAGGCGGTCCTCGCATGCTCCAAGGAAGCGCGCACGTCACGTGAGATTCGATCTTGCACATCGCGTACGCGTTGATCAGCCGCTTGCAGTTGGAATTCCGCAGCCCGGCGTCGAGCTGTGAAAAGGTGTCCATTGAATACCGGAATCTGCACGTTCACCGCGGCGGCCTCATACTCTTCAGGGATGGCAGGGTTCGCGTTTCCAGGCTCTATGTACGGCAACACCCCTCCGACCGCAGTGAGGCTCACGGTCGGCCGCTTCAAATCGCGTTCGGCGTATACAAACTTCTGGGCCGCCTCTTGTTGGAGGCGCAGGCTTGCCAACTCTGGACGGTTCTGGTAGGCTTCGGCGACTAGCTGATCCGGGCTGCTTGGCGGCGGCGGGGGCATGGCCTGGCCAACAAGTTGGTATTGGGCCGCCTGGGTCGTACCGAGAGCCTGGCCAAGATTCGCGTACGCCGTTGCCAAACGATCTTTCGCCCGGATAAGCATCAATTGCGCATCCGAGAGATTCACCTGCGCGAAGCTCAAATCGAGCTGGGATTTCAGTTGATTCTGAGTTAAGGCGGTCACCTGATCCACGACTGTTTGCCGAGTCGCGACAGTCTGTTGGGCAACTTTGATCAACTGCTGCGAAAGCAGGACCTCGTAATACGCCTGATCGACGCCGAGAATGATGTCGTATCTGGTTGCTTGATAATCCTTCTGACTCGCTTGAGCTTGGAATCGCGCATTAGCAACCAGGTTCTGAGTTCTCCCAGAATCAGTGATAAGTTGCGAAAGCGTAGCCCCGGATCCGAAGTGATTAAAAAGTCGAGGATCGTTGATGACCCCGGCGCCCAGGCGACTATTTACATTCGCCTGCGCTCCGGTAATTTCGCCGTTCAGGGTGGGATAGTACGCAGAGCGTGTCTCGGTGACGACCTCGCCGGCGCGAAGGGAGTTGGCTTGCGAGGCAAGCACCTGGGGATGGTTTTTAAGGGCCATCGCGTGCGCATCTTGCAACGTGAGCTGCGGACCTGGCGCTTGCGCGGCGGCGAATCGCGCAACAGCGACCGTCAGGATCGCGGTGAGAGCAGCCCTCCGCGTCATACAGATGCGCCTATGCATGGACCCGCTCGTTTTCTCGAGAGCGTTGCCGGTCCTTCCGTCCATATACGAGTAAGTAGGCTGCCGGAACGATAAAGACCGTCAGTACGACGGACGAACTCAAGCCGCCGATGATGGCTCGCGCCATGGGCGCATACTGCTCGGAGCCGGTGCCGAGCTTCAGGGCCATCGGAAGCATTCCGATAATTGTGGCTAGCGAAGTCATCAAAATCGGACGCAACCGCACCCGGCAGGCGGTGATTACCGCATCCGCAACCGGAAGATTTTGCTCTTCGAGCTTATGAGCGAAATCAACAATCAGAATGCTGTTGGAACCGGCGACCCCGATTAACATCAACACGCCCATAAGTGACATGACGTTGAGAGTGGTTCCGGTCAGAAACAGGATGAGCAAGACCCCGATGAAGCCCATTGGGATCGCCAGCATGATGAGTAGTGGATCAATGAAAGACCGGAATTGAGCAACCAAAATGATGTAGAGAAGCACTGCCGCAAGACTGAAGCCCTGGGCGAAGCTCTTGAACGATGCATTCATGCCCAGCACCATTCCGCGAAGATTGACGCGTACATTCCCGGGAACTTTCATGTGCGTAACGATTTCGTCGATTGCGCTAGCAACTCTGCCGAGGTCCTCGCCCTTGGGTGTCACATATACGTCAGCAGCGCGCTGTATCTGATAGTGGTCAATCTCCGTAGGTGTCTCGGTGTGAGATAGTTTGACTACGGCGTCGAGAGTTGTCGGCTCCTTCAGGCCTGGCGCCTTTAAAGGAATATTCGTGAGGTCCAGAAGGTTGTGAATCGCAGGCCTACCTTGTTGGTAGTATTGGACTGTAAGAAAGTAATCGTTTCCGGTCTTGTAATCTACCCAGTAATTAGGTGCGATCATTGCATTCGAATTGAGTGCAGTGATCACGTTATCGACGACCTCTTTCTCACTCAGCCCTAATTCTCCCGCGTGAACACGATCGATATCCATTCGAATCGCCGGATAGTTTATGTCTTGTGGAATATAGACTTGGCCGACTCCAGCTACTGTTCGAATCCGGGTTGAAAGTTCTTGGGCTAATTGGTAATCCTGCCGACCGTTGCGGCCGGTAACCTGCACGTCGATGGGAGCCGGCATGCCCGCGTTCAACGTGGCGTCAACCATGGACCCGGTTTGAACAAAGGTGCGAACCTCCGGGAACTCTTTCGCGATGGCGTTTTGAACGCGATCCATATATTCGAAGGTGCCCACCTTATGGTCATCGTTCAGTTCTGCCTGTACCGTCGCGGTGTAAGGACCTGCATTGTTTGTGTAGAGTGCAGAAAAGTCCGGAACGATGCCGATGTTGGAGACCACCATTTTCAGGTCGTCGCCGACCGTGTGACGGATCAGACCTTCGACCTTAGCGACATAATCCTCCGTTAACTCGATCCGTGAACCAGTTGGCGCCTTCATATTGATGGTGAATTGGCCGGCATCGGTTTGCGGGAAGAACGCAACGCCCAGTAGTGGGTAAATCAACATGCTGACAAGGAAAAGCCCGCTGAGCGCGGCGACCGTGAGTCCCGGCCGCCTGAGCGAACGCCTGACCCACGATTCATAGACGTTGAGAAGCTTGTTAAAGCCGGCATTGAATCCCCCGGTAAATCTGCTCCACAAAGAGTTGCTCTTGCTTCGATGGTCCGGAGAATCGCCGGAAATCTCTCCGGCCACCGGCTCGCCATGAGCTGCATGCGGCACATCTTTCAAGAACCGCGAGCAGAAAAGCGGGATGACGGTCATTGCGACCACGAAGGAAATCATCAACGAAAGGCAGAAGGAGAGCGCCAGTGCTGAAAACAAGAATTTGCTGACACCGAACAAAAACGTGACAGGGAAAAACGCGACGACCCCGACCAAGGTGGCGGCGAGGACTGCGAGCGTTACCTCCGAGCCTCCGGCTTCCGCGGCCATAGCTGGGGGTTCTCCCGATTCTAAGTGACGGTAGATGTTCTCGAGGGAAATCACGGAATTATCAATTACCCGCGAGAACGCCAAAGCCATACCGCCCAGGATCAACGTGTTCACCGTCGCGCCCAGCATGTAAAGAATGATGAACGTAGCCAGCGCGGACAGAGGAATGGACAGCAAAACAGCCGCGGTCGCTCGAGCACTTCCCAAGAAGAGGAGAATCATGACACTCGTCAGAACCAAGCCGATAAGCCCCTCGTGAAGTACGGTTTTAATGGCTTCCTTGACGAACACAGATTGGTCGAACACAACATTCGTTACAAGTTGCTTGGGAATGTCTCGTAAGTTGCTTAAGAGGTCGCGGACGCCGTTCACGACCGCAATCGTATTCGTGTCACCTCCTTGCTTCATGATGGGAATGTAGGTGGATTTCTGACCGTCTACACGCACGATGTTGTATTGAGTTGCGCTCGCGTCCTCTGCCTTACCGACGTCCTTCACTGAAACCCAGGAATCACCGACGGTCTTGATCGGGAGATCATTCAGCTCCTTCATGTTGTCCACAAGACTGTTGGAATAGACGTAATAGTCAAACGGACCCAGCTTGACGTCGCCGGCCGGCAAAATCAAATTTGACTGATTCACAGCGCTGACCACGTCCATGGGGCTCAATTGCCGCGACATGAGCTTGTATGGGTCGACATACACCATTACCTGCCGGTACTTGCCACCGAATGGCGGCGGAATTGTCGCCCCTTGAACGACGGCGATCTGATTCCGGATATTGAACTGCGCGAGATCATGAAGCTGAGTTTCGGAGAGGCCCGAGCCCTTCACGGTTACCAGGCAAACGGGCTGGCTCGAAGCATCGAACTTCAGCACAACGGGAGGGAGCGTGCCGGGTGGAAGACGCTTGAGATCAGCGAGCGCTAGATTTGACAGTTCAGTAACATCGGTATCGGCACTGGTTCCAGGCTGAAAGATCACTTTGATCAAGCTGACGCCAAGCAGTGATCGGGATTCCATGTGATCTACACCGGCAGCCATGGTAAAAAATCGTTCAAGCGGGTTGGTGATGTCGTCTTCTATGTCGGCGGGCGGCATGCCGGAGTAGAACGTAGCAACAACAACAGTCGGTATGTTAATGGTTGGAAACAAATCGACAGGCATGCGTACGATGCTCGCCGCCCCGATAAGGGATAGCGCAAGGCAAACAGCGATAACGAAGTACGGATTCCGAATCGAGAAAATCGACATAGTGCAGTATTAGTGTTTCTTCAGCTTTGGGTCGGATACGTGGCGACTTCCGTGAGTTTGGGATGTACGATTTCGCCAGCGCGTAAACCGCTGCGATCACTAATCACAACCTGATCACCGTCCTCGAGACCGGAAAGCACCTCAGCGTTGCTTGCGGTCTGTATGCCTAGCGTGATTTGGCGATCTTCAATCTTGTTGTTTTGGTCCACTATCAATACGCTGTTGCCTTCAGTCCCTTGAGTGACAGCCTGAAGGGGAACAACCAGTGCGTCACCTCGTCTGTCGAGTGTCAGTGTGGCCTCCGCATAGACGCCCGGGATCAATACGCCCTGTGGGTTTGGAACATCGACTTCGGTGTGCATCGTGCGGGTGGAGCCCGTTACATCAACTGAAAATCTCTTGACTTTGCCGGGGAAATCCTTGTCGAGGGCGGGCACACGTACATTAACCTGGTCACCGATTTTGATGTAGCGGACGTAAGATTCCGGCACTGGTATCACTAAACGGAACAAATCTTCCTGCGAAAGCTTAACCAGCGGCAAGGCCTGCGTGGAATTCGTGCCACCTTGCATCAAGGTTCCTAGGTTTGCGTATCTTTGTGTTACTACTCCCGTGAAAGGAGCCGTAATCCTGGAATAATCGAAAAGAGCTTGGTCATGCACAAGTTTCGATTGGGCAACAGCCATCTGGCTTTGTGCCGCTTGTAGATTCGCTTTGGCAGCCTCGACTTGAGATTCCGCTGCCAAATCCTTCCCTTGCGCGTCGTCTACTTCCTGTTGCGCAACAAGCCCGGGCTTGCTTTTGGCGACATTGTTCAACCTGTCGAATTGGAGGTGCAAGACTTTATGCTGGGCTTCGACCCGGCCCAATTGGTGCTGCGCGTCCGTCACCTGATCCGAAGCATTCTTAATAGATGCCTGGTCCTCTTGTAACTGCGCTTGCAGCTCCGGAATTTCGAGAACCGCCATAAGGTCACCCTTTTTGACGTGCGACCCGTAATCCACGTTCAGTTTCGAAACGAAGCCTGATTCTTTCGCATAAACATCAATCTCTTGAAACGGAACAAGCTCAGACGAAATGGTGAGATAACGCGCCATGGGTTGTCTGTTGATTTTTGTGACGGCCACTTCGGGTAGGCTGTTTTGCGAGTTTGCGCCGGCTCGGGCGACGTCGTTCTTTCCGCAGGAGACCACTGCGAAAGCGATAGCGACGATGAGGCATGCGAGCGAGCATTTCACGCCGCGCCGCGAATGAAGAGGCTGAATATCGCTCAAGCGATTAGGCTGGTGAACCATCATTTTGGATTTTCGTGCGGCTTGCTGACTGCGGTCGAGACATGTTGGATCTTTTCCGTCAATCTCTCAAGCGAGAAGTCTGGAGAGCGGCAAAGCTCGATAAGCTCCTTTTCCCTTTCCAATATTTCTGTTGCTACCGGGGGAATCTCCCGCGCAATCGAGAAGGGGGACGCCCAAAACGCCGTGCTGATCGCCATGCAGCAAATCTCCAGGACTTATCTTCAGTCCGCCGATGTCCACGGGTTCGCCGAACTCCACGATATGAGCGTAGGCGTGCGAAACCGCTACGCTTCCTGCAAAGGCTTGAATGCCGGCTGCTTCAATGCCAGGCAAGTCGCGGACTGCGCCATTCGTCACATACGCGGTCGCCCCAAGGGCTTTGGATATGCATGCATGGATTTCGCCGAATAAGGCTCCCAAACCGGGAACGTGATCAACGTCCTCAACAACGATAAATCGAGGAGCGGGAATGCTGAGTAGGTAGGACCACCAATCCATTCGCTCGTAATACCAGCGTCCCGCAATGGGCGTAGAAGATGAGCGAATACGCGCTGTCGCCGCATAACCTACCGTCGGCGAAAGGTGCGGAAACATGCAGCGCACAGAACTGTTCACAAACCCCTCGTTGCGGGTCCTGACATGGAACTGCTCTATCGCGTTCGAAACCGTACACGTATCGAAGCGCGTAAGCTCCTCAAGAGTACTGGCAGGCACTGTCAACGGTTGGGGCTGCATCAATTCGTCACCGGACGCAGGTGCGGCGAAAGCTAGGAGCACGGCTCAAGAACGACAGTTGACCTTCCAGGGCCAGGTTGAAGCAGCGGTTTGACATTTTGTCTAAGGTTGGTCATGCCTTACGGACAGGAAATCATGGCACAACAAATCCACTGTAAGGAAGTCAAGCACTGTAGCGCCATACCCTGCGGGCATGATTTTTTCGACTGAAGGGCAGTAGATGGCCTGATCGGGGTACGCCGGCGAGTCGCTGGTGCTCGCTGGCGGTGCTCATGCGCCGGGTATGCATAGTGCAGGCCTCAGGGATTTTTCCGATCTACTGTTAAAAACCTCAAAAAATACCGTCGTGACGCGATGTTCGAGCGTTGCAAAAAGCCGGTAAGATCGACCAGTTACCCCAGACGAGAAGATCCTTGGTCTCACCATGCCGACCCGTATCCTGCTCTGTAATCAGCATCCGATTGTCCGCAATGGGTTACGGCTACTATTAGAAAGAGAATCGGAGATTCGGGTCATCGGGGAGGCTGGAAATGGCCGAGAAGCGGTGGTGCTCGCCGAGCATAGCCATCCGGATATCGTACTTCTCGACGTCAAACTGCCACACCTGAACGGGATCGCGGCTGCGCGGGAGATCTGTTCCAAGGACAGAGATATCGGAATCGTTTTCGTGAGTGCGCAGGTGGATGAAGAGTACGTTTCCGAGGCGCTGAAGGCCGGAGCTCGGGCATACGTAGTCGCCGACGCGGTTCAAAACGATCTGGTTCGCGCCATACGGGTTGTCACGAGAGGCGATCGGTTCCTGAGCCCGAGCATCGCATCCCAAATATTCGATGAATACCGGGGAAGACGCTGCCGTGGGCCGGAGCAAATTTCAGAGCATCAGAAGCAGCTATTTTGCTTACTTGCCGAGGGATTCCAGGATAACGAGATTGCTTTACATTTGAACGTGAGTGTCGATAACGTCCGCTCCGATTGCCGGAGCATGAAGGCCATGCTCCTGCACATTGGAGTACCGGAGCTGATTCGGCAATCTATCGGCGGGCTGGCCTCGCCATGACCGCCCGGAATTCACTTCAGGACGGCGGCGCTGAAAAGACGCATTCGCATTGGAGGTAAGTACGGCGTTATCGAGAATCGGAATTGCCGCGACTTCGTTTGGCGGCGCGATCTTTGGCTCACCGGCCGTTGCGAAGCCGACGGAATTGCAAGCGAAAGCGCTGGCGATTGTTCCGCGCATACCCGGTGCACCGAACGCACGCCATGCGGACACACTCGAACTCCTGGAGCGGTGCCATGCCTTGGGTGCATCCGGCATTCAGGCCCACATCAATGGCGACACGGCTAAACTTCGCGCCCGGGCGGAAGAACTCGGGATGTGGATGGAAGGCATGGTATCGGCGCGCACCAGCACGCCTGAACAGTTTGAAGGCGCTATCAAAGAAGCCAAAGCGGCGGGTTGCACGGTTGCACGAGACGGGATGCTGAGCGGGCGCCGGTACGAAACGTTCCACTCGCTCGAGGAATGGAATGAATGGCGCGAAGAGACGTTCGCGGTTCTCGAACGGATTGTTCCCGTGCTTGAAAAGCATAAGTTCACTCTCGCGCTTGAGAATCACAAGGACTGGACTATCGATGAGTATGCGAATCTGTTTGAGACTTACTCGAGTGAGTATCTGGGCGCATGTCTCGATTTTGGAAACAATATCTCGCTTCTAGACGATCCCATGACGGTCGTAGAACGGGCTGCGCCTTATGTCAAGGCGACTCACATCAAAGACATCGCTGTGATGCCTTGTCAGGATGGATTCGAGATGTCTGAGGTGCCGCTCGGGTCGGGGATACTTGATGTTCCGCGCATGCTCTCCGTAATTCAGAATGCTAATCGCCACGTTCACTTTGCGCTCGAAATGATCACGCGCGACCCGCTCAAAGTGCCATGCTTGACGGATCATTATTGGATTACGTTTCCGGACCGCAACGGAGTCTATCTCGCGCGCACTTTACGCTATGTGATGGAGCACAAAAGCAGCGAGCCTTTATCGGTAGTAAGCAATCTATCGGCGGCGGACCACACGCGCGTCGAAGAAGACAACATTCGAGCGTGCTTTGAATACTCAGCCGTGTAAAAGCGCAAAGGCGAACAGCGTGTCGCCCGCGCCGACGATGACATACTGCTTGCCCTCGAGCATGTAGGTCTCGGGTCCATTTGAAACCGAATGAAGCACGGGGAAATGCCAAAGGATGTTGCCATGCGCCGGATCGAACGCAATGAAGTTTCCGGCATAATCGCCGGTGAACAGCAGCTTGCCAGCCGTGGTCAGAATGCCCGGGCCGCCCAGCCCGGCCGCCGTTGAGCTTTCGGTCGAATAGGGATGTTTCCAGGCGGTCTCACCGGTCCTCCAATCAATTGCCTTGAGCAGGTGTTGCGACCACAATCCGCGGCCTGAGCCGCCATAGCCTTCGGGACGCTCGTCCGTATCAGTCAGATAAGCGAGGCTATATCCGGCGGTCGCGTTGACGTAAAACAGTTGTGTCTGCGGATCAAAACTCGGAGGTAGCCAGTTCGTGCCGCCTCCGCCTGGAATTGTCAACAGAGAGCCGTCAGGTGTAGGCTCCTTTTTGGTATCTGGAATCGGCTGGCCATTGGCATCCACGCCTTTGGCCCAGTTCAGATCGACGTACGGTTTGGACACGATGTTCTTGCCGTTGGTGCGATCTAGCACGAAAAAGAATCCGTTTCGCGCGGCTTGGGCCAGCAACTTGCGGGGCCGGCCACCGAGTGACGCGTCGAATAAAACAGGTGTTTCGACGTTATCCCAGTCATGCGTATCATGCGGCGAGGCTTGAAAATACCAGGCCAGCTTTCCTGTTTCCACGTTTAAGGCGACGATCGAGCACGTCCATAAGTTGTTTCCCTTCCGTCCTTGACCGGCGTAGACAGGATTGGGATTGCCTGTGCCCCAGTAAAGAAGATGCAATTGCGGATCATAGGTGCCGGGCAACCACGTCATGCCGCCGCCGTGCTGCCGAGCCGTCTCGTCCGGCCATGTCTCCGCCGCCGCGTCACCCGCGGCAGGTTCGGAATTCCAGCGCCATTGCACGTCGCCTGTCTCGGGATCGCGCGACTCAAGGAAGCCGGGAACGTCCATTGCGTCGCCCCCTACACCAACGATCACGTGATTGCCGACAACCAGAGGGGCCATTGTCGTGAAGTATTGCAGCTTCTCGTCTGCGATTTTCTGTTTCCAGCGCTCCTTACCCGTTTTCGCGTTCAGGGAAATAAACCAATCGTCGGGAGTCATGAAGTACAGCCAGTCGCCGTACATCCCGACTCCTCGATTGCCGACTAGATGGCCGCCTTGGTCCTGCCAGTCGTAATTCCATAATTCCAAGCCGGTACGGGCGTCAACGGCGTAGACGTGATCGGGAATTGTGAAGTAAAGAATCCCATTCACCATCAGGGGAGTCGATTTGATATCGGGCGCGCCCACCCCGCGTAAAGGACCCACGCTAGGGATGCGAAACATCCAGGAAAGCGCCAGGGAGCCTATATTAGAAGGATCGATTTGACCGAGTGTGCTGTACCGCCTGCCCGAATAATCGCCGTTGTAAGTGGGCCAGCTATTGATGGGCGGCTTGAGCAGCTCTTGCCGAGTAAGTAGCTGACATAATAACAGCGTAGGAGCGAGGCATAGGCCGAGAAAGCAGCATTTTTTCATTTCAGCGTTGCCAAATACGCGGTCAGATTGTGCATGTCCGCGTCGGTGTACTGGTCGAGTAGCTTGCGATGAGCTGCGAGGTTGTCTTCAACTTCGACCTTTACATTGGGATTCAGCTTTATGGAATGATACTCTCCCTCTTCGTCGTAAAGACTGACATAGAAATCATCTAAGTGGACCAAAGTGCCGCTAACAGACTCTCCTGACGGAAGTGTCACGGTGACGATGTGCGGTTTCGAGCCGCCGCGAGAGGCGGGATACAAAAACGTTTGCTGTAAATCGGCAGGTGAAAGCTTTGAGCCGATATGCGCCAGATCTTCCCTTACGGAATGGCACGAAGCGCAGTGCGACTGAAAGTACTCTTCACCCGCTTTGGGATCACCGGTGAGCACGTTGAGCAGCTTGTATGTGCCGCGGTTCGCCGCCAGTTCCACGCGCATGTGAAGGAATTCAGCTAAATCGTAGAGTTCGGCATCGGTAAAGGCCGGAAAGGAAGGCATGCCTCTGTTCACGCGGCCGTTGTGAACCACAGGCCCGATCAATTCGCCCTTGTTGTCGTGCAGCACAAGCGTGGAACGGACCAAGTCCGGCCCCGTATCGCCGCCGCTTGCCTTGGCTCCATGGCAGAACGAGCAGTTTGCCGCGAACAGTTTTGCACCGCCTTCCGCTGCGGCGGCATCGGGCGGCGCGCCCAAGCCGAGAAATTCGCGTGTCCGTTCCGCGCCGTATCTGTTCTGTACAACGGGTGCGCCGTTCGGGGTGTGCTCCTGCGCCTGGAGGTTGAAAGAAGCAATCATCGAGAAGCTAGCAAGTAACCGCCCGGCAACGCACGCGCGATGGCTTGGCGATTTTCTGCCGGTGCCGACCAAGCATCGCTTGGCTGCCGGGCTAGCTAACCCCACTAAGAAGCGCGAGATCATGACCGCAAAAGGTGATCGCAGCCCCGGGCGGTGAGGGCCATCATCGTGAGTGTCGGATGCTTATCGCCCGTGGATGGGAAGGCATTGCCGCCGAATACGTACAGGTTCGGAATATCGTGCGTCTGGCAGAACGAATTCAGCACGCCGTCTTTGGGGTTGGCGCTCATTCTGGCAGTTCCCACCTCGTGAATCGCGCCGCCCAGCGCCTTCACCTTACGGCCGCTGACGCTTTTCGATTCGCCTTCTCGGGCAGCTCCACGGCTAGGTCCGGAATCGACCGTTGCGCGCGCGGGTCCGGCATCGGGCGAGCCCGGCGCTCCGGGAAAACCGACCGGACCACCACTTCCCATGCCTCTCATGGTTTCGCCGCCCGCTCGCCTGAACAACTCTTCGGCTGAACGCTGAAAATGGCTCATCAAGGCGCGGTCGTTATCGCAATGCGTGAAGTGAATCTTAATTACTGGAATGCCCCAATGGTCTGTTACTTCCGGATCGAGTTCCACAAAATTTTCCTTGCGCGCCAGCATCTCGCCACCGGCAATCCAGACCCGCGCCTGCGCCACGTAGCGGCTCTTCACTTCTTTTTTCCATTCAGAGCCGTAGCCCGGCAGGGCGGGCGCAAATAGCGGATATTCGCTTTGTCCTCCGGTCGCATTCATCACGTAGCCGCGAATGAAATCCTTGCGCGCCGTCGCTTTATCGAAGTTCACCAGATTGGGAATGGTGATCCCGGCGGACTTACCATCATCTAGCCGGCTCGGGCCGCCCTTGAGTTTGGGTAGAAAGCCGGTCATGCCGCCACCGCTCACCTGGTCCATCATGTACCGGCCAAGAGTGCCGCTCGAATTCGCCAAGCCGCCTTTGGCGGAAAGCAGCAACAAGCGCGTGTTCTCGAGTGTTGAGGCGGCCAGAATGACGTGTTTGGCGTTTACTTCCACGGTCTTCATCGTGTACCGCTCGACATAGGTAACGCCGCGCGCGCGGTTCTCGTTGTTCATCAAAACGCCCGATACCACGCTATCCGTCCTTACTTCCACATTGCCGGTTTTGAGCGCCGGCGGCAGAGTGGTCGAGACGGTGCTGAACATCGCACCGACATCGCAACCGTTCACGCAATTCCCGCAGTAGTGACAAGGCGGCCGGTTGTTGTGCATTTGGGTCAACTGGGCCAGACGGCGGTGAGTCGACGGCCAGCCGAGGTCTTTGCACGCAGCGGTAAAGATCGCCTCGGCGCAGTTCAGCGGCATTACAGGCAAAAACACACCGTCTGGAAACTGTGGAAGTCCCTCGTGCGCCCCGCTGACACCGATGAAGCTTTCGACGCGATCGTAGTACGGCTTCAAATCGGCATAACTGAGAGCCCAATCCATGCCGTAGCCATCCCGGGATGCAGCTTTGAACTCGTAATCGGCCATGCGATCGGAAGCCCGCGCCCAGTGGAGACTACGGCCGCCCAGGCAACGAGAACGCCCCCATCGGTAGACCGTTCCGGGCGCGGTCGTATATGGATTCTCTTCGTTATCGATCATGATGCGATAGTTGCGTTCACTGCCGCTGTAGCGCCGCAGCAGCCCCGGCGCGCCGCTGCCGCGGAATTTCAGTTGATACAGAAAGATGTGATGAAACTGTTTGAAGGGATCGACCGGGCTGCCAGCCTCCAGCATCAAAACCTTCATGCCCGTTTTTGCGAGCGCCAGCGCAGCCCATCCTCCGCAGGCTCCCGATCCAACAATCACCGCATCGTATGTAACAGCCATTCAATACAATTCAAACGACGTGATGCTCAGGATGGTTACACGCCGGGAAAGTGGCGTTGTAGGTGTTGCCCTTGTAATCTAAGTCCTCGATCATGCCTTCTCGCGCCGTATAAAACGCGAATGCGTTCTCCCGTTTGATGAGCCGATAGGCAAAATACGCAGGATGGGACGCGGACTTGTCGCGCTCGGGCTTGGATATTTCTTCGATGAGCGCCTCGCGCCCTTTCCGGTCAGCGGCATGGAACCCGGCCTCTTTCAATGCCGCGAGAGCCTTGCGCCACAATGCCTGAGTCTCGGGCTCGTATCCGGCAAATGCCTGCAGAAGGAAGTCCATATAGTGGGCGCAATAGGCTTCGCGCGCGCCAGGCGTATCGTCGGTGGGAATCAGAATCTCGGTGAACGACTGCAGCGCTTGGAAGTCTTCCGGCGGAAAGAACTGCGGCCGATAGTCGCGCATTGCGGAGGGTTCAGGCGGCGCAGTCGCAGAATCCGCATGCCGATGCTGCCCGGCGGCCTTGCTCCACATGGCAAAAAACTCCATTCCAGCCGGTGTGGCGGCGGCACGAATCGCCAGGGCTAAAAGACTGCGGCGGCTGGTTACGAAAGTCCCCAAGAAACGACTAACATACTAAAACCGAAACCACGCCGCCGTCGCGATGGCCAAGGGCATAAGATCTCTAGGATGGCTATCAGAGAAACGCAGTCGGATTTGACGGGCAAAATCGCTCTTATTTCGGGCGCCAGCAAGGGTTTGGGAAGGGCCATGGCGTCGGCCCTGAGCGCACGGGGCGCCACAGTCGCGCTCGTCGCCCGCAAGCAGGAAACGCTTCACGAAGTTCAAAAAGAGATTGAAGGCTCGGGCGGAAAGGCGGCCATTTTCGTTGCCGACGTCGCGCAAGAGGAAGATGTCCTGCGCATTGAGCGCGAAGTCTCGTCTCAGTTGGGGAAAGTGCAAATCCTGATCAACAGCGCGGGCACGAACGTTCGCAAGAATCTAGTGGATTTCTCCCTCGAAGAGTGGCGCACGGTGCTTGACACCAACCTGACCAGTGTCTTTCTGATGTGCCGCGCCTTCGTGCCTCATATGCGGGGCACTGGGTACGGACGCGTTTTGAGTATGAGTTCCATCATGAGCCACATCTCCTTGCCGGGCCGCAGCGCTTACTCCTCTAGCAAAGCAGCGCTGCTGGGTTTAACCCGTGCGCTCGCCTTGGAACTCGCCGGCGAAGGCATTACCGTGAACGGGATCAGCCCAGGACCGTTCGCGACCGAGATGAATTACCCCGTTATGCACAACGCGGACGCAAATGCTCAGTTTTTGGCGAGCATTCCTGTGGGTGTGTGGGGCAGGGCAGAAGATATCGGCACGCTAGCCGCGTATCTGTGCTCGGAAGCGGCTGCATTTATCACGGGAACCGACATCATAATTGATGGCGGCTGGTGCGCCCGTTAACCAGGGAAATTCATCTTTGTCAGCAAGGCGTGGCCGCGCGGATTAAGACGTAACTGCGCCCAGCTCGGGTCGGTGCCGAGGAAAATGACGATCGGATCGTGTTCCTCGATGGCTTTTTCCAACCACTCGGCGGTTTTGTCGAGGTCCCCGCAAACGCTATGAAATAACGCCAGCCCGAGAGCGGCGCCGACCGGAGCGGCTGTCAATTTCTCCACGATCGCGTTGGCAGCGGCATGATTGCCGCATTTCGTTTGATAGCCCGCCAGCAGACCGGCGACCCAGGGCTGCCAGGGAGCAATGACATGGGCGCGTTCCAAAGTGGCGATACCCTCGCTGAGCTGACCTAAAGCGAAATACCCGCGGGCCAAATGAAACAGTGTCAACCACTGTCTTTCGTCCAGGTCTAGCGCCCGTTTCGCTTCGGTTATGGCGCTCTCCGTTTGGCCAGCGGTATACAGCGCGTACGCAAGTCCGCTGGCGACGGTTGCTGAAAGTGGATCGGCCCCAACGGCACGGCGCAGTTCAGTGATGGCGGCATCTACTTGGCCGAATGCTAAGAGTCCGTACACCGCGCATCGGTACCGAACCAGCGACGGGAGGTTGTCGTTCGCGAGCGCCACGGCAAATCTATCCTGCGCCAGCGCCCAATCGTATTCCCAGGTGAGAGCGGCGATGCCCACCGTCACATGCGCCTCCATCAGATGGTCATCCAGTTCCAATGCTCTGGCGGCGGCGGATTTTGCGAGCGGCATCACCTGGCGTGTCGATTTGAAGCCCCAAGCGCTTTGTAGAAAGAAATAATCAGCCAGTCCCGCATAGGCTGTCGCGTATGCTGGATCGAGAGCAATGGCCCGCTCAAAATGGCGACGGGCTGTTTCCATTTCCTCCGGTGTCGATTTCGCCAAGTTGTATACGCCTCTCAAGTATTCCTGGTACGCCTCAACGTTGGCGGTCGGCTGTTTGCGCCGGGAGTTTTCACGCACCAGCTTGGGTTCCAGTTTTTTGACGATCGCCTGAGCAATGTCATCCTGCAGCGCAAAGATGTCGCTCATTTCGCGATCGTAACGATCGGACCAAAGGTGATATCCATCGCGTGAGTTGATTAACTGGACCGCGATACGGATGCGATTGCCGGCACGCCGCACGCTGCCTTCGAGAACGGTTTGCACGTTGAGCGCCTCGGCGATCCTTCGCACGTCCTGCTCGCGGTGGCGGAACGCGAAAGCGGAAGTCCGCGCCGTAACCTTCAGGCCGGAAACCCTTGTCAGCGCGTTGATGATTTCTTCCGCGAGTCCGTCGCTGAAATACTCGTTCTCCTTGTCGGCGGTGAGATTTGCAAACGGAAGAACAGCGATGGAGGGTTCCGCTTCGGCGCGCAGATTGGATAGGACCTGCTCGAGGGCGGCCTTCACTTCCTCCATGCTCTGGAAGCGATCGGCCGGGTGTTTCCGCAGGCACCGCGCGACGATCCCCGCCACCTCCGGCTTCATATCGGAGGGCGGCGGGTCATCGCGCAGAACGGCTGCCAGCGTGGACGCGTGAGAATCGCGCTCAAATGGACCACGCCCGGAAAGCAGTTCGTAAAGGACCACACCAAAGCTGAAAATGTCGGAGCGCGCGTCCACCGGCTTGCCTTCGGCCTGCTCGGGCGACATGTATTGCGAGGTACCAACCGTGTAGCCTTCACGGGTAAGCGGCATAGTCTCGGTCTCACTCCATTCGGCAACGGTGTCGGAACGCAGCTTGGCGACGCCGAAATCGAGCAACTTGATACCGCCTTCGGTGACCAGAATATTGCCTGGTTTCAAGTCACGATGGATGATGCCGCGCTTGTGTGCCGCTTCGAGCGCGTCCGCGATTTGAATGGCAAAGCGCAGAGCCTCGTCGAACAACAACGGTCCCTTCAGCGGTGCGCCCTCGACGTACTCCATGACCAGGTAGTCATCGCCGACATCGTAGAGTGTACAGATGTGAGGGTGACTGACGGCAGAAATGGCGCGCGCCTCGCGGTGGAAACGCGGAGAAAACCCGGTCTTGGAAAACTTGAGCGCTACCAGCCTTTCGAGCCGGGTATCCAGCGCTTTCCAGACCTCGCCCATGCCACCGGCGCGAATGGGCGCAAGGATCTGGTACGGTCCCAGGCGAGCCCCGATGGAAGGCGACATTGTGGCACTAAATTTTACCCCAGGAGACGGGGAATGCCTTAATCCAGAGTTAAGAGCTTGGCGGAGTGACTTAGATTACAAAATGTGATTTACTGGAGCCATGATGCTGCAGTGGTCCCGGTCTTCGCAGGACATTCCGGAGTTAGCGACAGCTCAGGAATTCGATGCGCTGGCGGGCCAGGAACTGACGGTGGTGTTTAAGCACAGCCCCACCTGTCCGGTGAGCTTGTATGCACACCAGGAAGTGAGCCGTTTTTGCGCGGACCAGCCCGCGATTCCCGTGTACCTGGTTTCGGTACGCCGCCGCAGGGATGTGGCGCGGCACATAGCGGCGCAAACCGGCGTGACGCACGAATCTCCGCAAGTGCTGGTGTTCCGCCGAGGACGAGTGATCGCGGTGGCTTCGCATGAAGACATCACTGCCGATTCTCTGTCTTCCATGTTGAAAGCCAACGCGCGCTAGCCGCTAGCGTTCATCTGCGGAATAGTTATCGGTCGACTTCTTCGCCGAATCCCACTTGGTACTGCATTCAAGCCCGTTTCGGTCGATATGACTGGCAGGGTTTCCCGTCCCCGATCTCGGCTCTGATTTCGGCGTTAGCCGGCCCGGCTGGTCTGTGGAACTGGGGCGGAAGGACCCGAGCACAACCCAATCACGTCCATGCAGAGCGAGAACCGTATCAGAAACGTGCGTGAGCAGAGCGATGAGCGGTTTCGCAGATTGGTAAATGCTGCGCCCGATGCCGTAGTGGTGATGGACGGCGAGGGCTTCATCACGGGCTGGAACCGGCGTGCGGAAACGATGTTCGGTTGGTCGCACACCGAAGCGATGGGCCGCAAGATGTCTGAGACGATCATTCCGATGCGGCTGCGTGCTTCGCACGAACAGGGAGTGCAGCGGTTCCGGCGGACGGGCGAGGGCGCGGCGGTCAATCCACGCATGGAAATCACCGCGTTGCGCCGCGACGGGCAAGAGTTTCCGGCGGAGTTGGCAATCTGCCCGCTGCAACTGGAGGATGGCTGGGCCTTTGGCGCCTTCGTCCGGGACATCACGGCGCGCAAATACCACGAGCAGGTACAAGCGACGACTTTCTTGTGCTCGGAAGCGGCGCACTCGACGGAAAATCTGGATGAACTCTTCGCTGTGGTGTGCCCGGCGGTGGGAAAGCTGCTGTCGGCCAAGAGCTTCCATCTGGCGCTGCGTGAGGCTGAAAGGGGCGTGTTGAACTATTGCTACTCGCGCGACTTCGAAGGAAGCGATGCCACGTTAACCGAACACGGCAGATGTTGCATGGAGCGCGTCGCACGGACCGGCAAACCGGAGCGTTCCGAAACCAAATGTCCTGACGGCCAGCCGGCGCAGGAAGACTGGCTGTGTGTGCCGCTGCGCAGTGCGGATGGCACGCTGGGAGTGATCGGCGTTCACAACGGCTCGGCAGACTTTCGCTACGGGGACGAGCAGGAAAGAGTGCTGATGTTTGTGTCGACGCAGGTGGCAATGGCGATCGAGCGGAAGAAAGCGCAGCAGCACTTGCGGCTCTCACACGAGCAACTGGAAGGACGCGTGCAACAGCGCACCGAAGAACTGCGCAACGCGAAGGAGACGGCGGAAGCCGCAACCCGCGCCAAGAGCCAGTTTCTGGCCAACATGAGCCATGAGATCCGCACTCCGCTGAATGGCGTGATCGGAATGACGGATCTGCTGCTGGCCCACGATTTGGGACCTGAGGAAACGGAATTCGCCGAAACCATTAAGCTTTCCGGCGAAGCCCTGCTCACGGTCGTCAACGATATCCTCGATTTCTCGAAAATCGAAGCGGGCAAGTTTCACCTGGATGCGATCGAGTTCAGCCCACGCACGGTGCTCGAGGAAGCCGTCGAAGTGATCGCCGTCAACGCGCATCGCAAAGTCCTGGAACTGACCCTGGAGGTAGATCCGGGTTTCCCGGCGTATGTCGCGGGCGATCCAGCGCGGCTGCGGCAGATCCTTCTGAATCTGTTGTCCAACGCAGTGAAATTCACCGAAGCAGGCGAGATCCGGTTGCGTGCCCGCCAGCAAGCGCGCGAAGGCAATGAAGTAGAGCTCTATATGGAGGTGACGGACAGCGGCATCGGCATCACTCCCGAAGTACAGGAGCGATTATTCGAGAGCTTCATGCAGGCCGATTCCTCCACCACCAGACGGTATGGCGGAACGGGTCTTGGTCTCGCAATCAGCAAGCAGCTCGTGCAGCGCATGGGAGGTCGGATCGGCGTCCGCAGCCAACCCGGCCAGGGAAGTACGTTCTGGTTCACCATTCGTGTTCCGCTCCTGAGCAAGCCGGCTGTTTCCCTCGATCAGCCGCACGATATGCACGATTCGCGCGTGCTGGTGGTCGATGACAACGAGACGAATCGGCGGATTCTGAAAATTCAACTGGAGCAGTTGCGAATCGAAACCGAAACGGCGGACGATGGGCCATCCGCCTTACGAGCGCTGCTGAGCGCCTACCAGGCGGGACGGCCGTTCAATCTTGTGATTCTCGATTTCATGATGCCGGTCATGGACGGCTTGATGCTGACCGAAGCCATCCGCTCCCAAGCGGTACTCGCGGAAATGCCCATTATTCTGCTTACTTCAGCGGCAGTTCCGGCCGTCATCAGCAGGGCTAAAGAACTGAGAGTCACCGCGTGTCTCACAAAACCAGCACGCGAAGCGCACCTGCTCCGAACCGTCGCACGGGCGCTTCTACGCGATGAACCGGGTCCCGATCAATCCACCGGCCACTCGGATCTGGCGGCGCTCCACAGCAAGTTAGATCCCGGAAAGTTAGAGCGGACCGGCGAGTTCTCGAACACGTAAACTGTGGCGGCCTTACTCATCGGACAGAGCTTTATCGCGGGTCTGCCGACATCGATGGAATAACTTGGGTGTCTTGTTACCGCTGCAACCGGTACATCGTCCGTGTAAGCAACGAGTTTTGCAATCATGAACAAATTGCATGCCCAAGTTCGCCGCTCGAAAGGGCTGGACCGTACTGAGCTAAGGACCAATATTTGTGTCTGACCGCTACCGATTTTGACCGCTATACCGATCGTGCACGCCGGGCGGTCTTCTTTGCTCTGTTTCGCTTTCGAGCGCTCGCTGGCCGGCCTTGCTCAAGCTGTAATACTTGGCGTCCCGGTTATTCTCCGTCTTTCGCCAAACCCCGCGGATCCCTCGGTTTAGGTTCCAAACGGACCAGCTCCGGATAAAGAGCGCCTTGACTGAGCGATGCGGTGTTCGCGCTCAGAAACGCGCCCACGTTGTTCTTGTCCAGAACGAAAGCGCCCGTATCCACAAAAGTGGGCACGGGAGACGTCGCAGTCTGCGACCAGTTCTTCGTCAGTGGCGTGGGCGGGTGGAGGTGTAGATCAGCTAACAGCTTAGTCCCGTAGTACGCCATTGTGAATGGCTTTTGTGCGATCGTCGCTGAGATCACGCCCTTCTGAATCCAGTCGGTCGTGCGCTGGTCACTATCCATCGCAACAATCGTCACTTTTCCAGCCATGTTCGCCCTGTTTACGACCTCGCCGACTTCCGGGCACGAGATCGCCTCCAGACAGACAAACGCGTCCACCTTAGTCTTACCGTCCAGCAATTGTTTGGTCGTGTCGAAGACAACTGTCGGATCGCCCTTCATATCAACCACTTGCAATACCTTGATGCCTGGATGCTCTGCGAACACGTCCTGGTATCCGTGCAGCCGATCCTTCAGGTTGGGTTGTTGAGGCTCGGTGAAAATCACCACATTGCCCTTGCCGTCCAGCAGCTTAGCCGCCAGATGTCCACCCAACAACCCCGGCGTTGTAATTGTCCGTTCCTATGAAGAATAGGCGCTCGCTATCGGGTGCATCGGAATCGATTGTGATAACAGGAATACCCTGCCCTAGCGCCGCGTTGATGTCGGGTGTCATTACGCTCGCATCGGCGGCCGAAATCAAAATGCCGGAAGGCTTCTGCGCCACCGCTGCCTGGAAGGCTTCATGTTCGGCCTTCGCGTCATACGTATCCGGGCCGTCCATCTCGGCTTTCACTTTCATCTCGTTCGCCGCATGATTGAGTCCGCCCAAGGCAGTTTGCCAGTACGGAATCTTCGTGTTTGCGGCGATTAGAATGTACTTCTCGGTCGGGCTGTGCGGCGAGCCTGCGCATCCGGTTAGGGAAAGGAGAGCGGCAGGAAGCGCCGCCGCCAGCAGTGACCACTGAACTGTTCGCATTTCGTGTACCTAGCGCGGGAGTATAGCACGCTACCCTCTAGCGCAAACAGCGCCCGCTTCGCTCGGCGATCAGAGCGGCAACCCATTATTTTCTTTGGGCAGCGGCATCACATTGCGGCACGTTTTATGAGAACCAATCGGATTCGCCACAACCACACTTGTTCGAAGTTCGGTCCGCGCAGGCGCTGCACTCACGGAATCATTTTTATGGGGCAGCTTTCGGAACTGTCAAAGCGCTGTGTCACGATTGAAACTTATGACCAGTAGCGCCCGCCCATCGCTTCCTCTGAAAGGGCCGTTTATTTCATCTTGCGCCACCTCTTTTCTTCTGTTGTGCTGTTCTCTCGGCCTTCTTCAGGCCTTTGCCGCCGAACAATCCCCCCAACTTCGCTTGCCGGATACAGTCGCCCCAGTTAGTTACCGGGTCCACCTAAACCTGGATCCCGCGAAACAGACGTTTTCCGGTTCCATCGCCATAAAGGTCAACTTCAGACAGCCCCTGCAAACCGTCTGGCTGAACGCCAACAACATCGATATACAGGACGCATCACTTGAGTCGGCGGGCAAGACCTTCCACGCGGCCGCGCTTTCCGGCGGAGACGATTTCGTCGGCCTCCATTTCGATACCCAAGTTCCTGCCGGAGCCGGCGAAATCAACATTCGCTACACGGGCAAAGTTCGTCAGCAAGACAGCTCCGGCATCTTTCACATGCAGGACGACGGAAATCAATACATCTTCACGCAATTCGAACAGATTGATGCCCGTGCCGCGTTCCCTTGCTTCGATGAACCTTCCTACAAAGTGCCGTGGCAGCTCACACTCACCGTCCCCAAGCAGGACACCGCCATCAGCAACACACCCGTTCTTGAGCAACGATCCGGAGCGGACACCACCAGTTACAGCTTCAAAGAAACCAAGCCGCTTCCTAGTTATCTCGTCGCGTTCGCTGTGGGGCCATTCGATTACGTCGACGCGGGCAGAGCAGGGAAGAATCAGGTTCCGGTTCGTATCGTCACTCCCAAGGGACACGCCGCGGAAGCGAAATACGCGGCCGAGATAACCGCTACCATCTTGACGCGCCTGGAAGACTACTTCGGAATTCCGTATCCCTATGAGAAGTCCGACGAAGTTGCCATCCCCGTAACCTTCGGCTTCGGAGCCATGGAAAACGCCGGTATGGTGACGTATGGCCAGACCATTATTCTTGCCCGGCCGGACCGCGATAGCGAACGCCGCCGGCGCGAGTACGCCTCGGTCGCCGCGCATGAACTCGCCCATCAATGGTTCGGCGATCTGGTGACCACTGCCTGGTGGAACGACATCTGGCTGAACGAAGCCTTCGCCACGTGGATGGAGCGCAAGATTCTCGCCGAATGGAAGCCCGAGTGGAACACGCGCGTCGAAGATGTCAGCTCAACTCTTGGTGCGGAAGGTGAAGATAGCCTCATCGCCGCTCGAAAAATTCGTCAGGAGATCCATTCGAAGGACGACATCAGCAACGCCTTCGACGCCATCACTTATCAGAAAGGCGCTGCTGTTATCGGCATGTTCGAAGCCTGGGTCGGGCGCGAGCCCTTCCGCCGGGGCGTCCAAGCCTATTTGAAACAGTACGCCTTTCGCAATGGTACCGCCCCTGAGTTCCTCGAAGCCGTCAGTTCCGCCAGCGGCAAAACCGGCCTGCCGGCGGCTTTCTCCACCTTCCTGAATCAGGCCGGCGTCCCACTACTCTCCGTCGCACTCGACTGCAGCCATCCCGCCCCCGTCCTGCACCTCCATCAGGAACGGTTTCTTCCCGTCGGCTCCAAGGGATCTACTGACCAGCTTTGGCAAATCCCCGTTTGCGTCCGCTCTGGAACCGGTGATTCCGGCCAGAGCGTATGCACTCTCGTGGACCAGCCCAGCATGGATTTTCCGCTCCAAACAAAAAGCTGCCCCGCGTGGGTGGAGGCCAACAATAACGCCGTCGGGTATTATCACGTCGATTACCAGAACGGCCTGCTACCGGCTCTGGCGAAGGGCGATGTCGAACATCGTCTCGATGCGGCCGAACGCGTCGACTTCATGGGCAATGCAGCGGCTCTCTCTTCTGGAGGCAAGCTTCCGGCCGGAGAGGCGCTCCGTCTGGTCGGTACTTTTCACAACGATCCTGAACGCTACGTGGTCGAGAGTGCATTGGACTTGGCGCTGGCGCCTGAACTTCATCTCGTTCCTCCGGATCTCACCGCAAATTACCAACGCTTCTTGTTGAAGAACTTCCAAACGCGTGCACATCAAATCGGCTGGACTCCCACATCGGGTGAACCGGACAATGTGCGCCTTTTGAGGCCTTATTTGCTCCATGCTGTCGCTACCTCCGGTGGCGATCGGGAGTTGGCCCAGCAGGCCCGCGATTTAACAGAAGCATGGTTCAAGAACCATGCTGCGATCGACCTCAACATCACGACCGCCGTCCTCCGTACCGCGGCGTATTATGGCGACAAAGCCCTATTCGAAAAATTTCTGGACAGTCTGCAAACCACCAATGATCGCCAGGAGCGCCAGAGGATTTTCGCGGCGCTCGCGTCTTTTCGTGATCCGGTGTCCATCCAGGCCGGCATGGACGCGACTCTCTCAGGAAAAGTTCCCTTCATGGAAGGTCTACGGCTGCTGTTCGCTGGACAGCAAAGCGCCTCTACCAGAAGTATGGCCTTCGACTTCATGAAAGCGCACTTCGATGAAATCTCGCGTAAGCGTCCGACGGGTGGCGGTTTTGACGCCGGCGCGCAATTTCCCTATGTGGGCGCGGATTTCTGCAGCGCCGAATCCAAGCAGCAACTCGACACCTTTTTTGCGCCACGTATCGCGAAGTTCACGGGCGGTCCACGCGTGCTTTCTCAAGTTGTCGAAACCATAGACCTCTGTATCGCTGAAAAAGAAACGCAGGAACCCAGCGTTGCCGCTTTCCTGAAGAACTACTAAACGGTATTATTGCTTAGACAGTCGAAACCTTCTCTCTCTCGCTCGATCCAACCAAGGTTCTGGAAAAAGGATCTTCCTTTAGCTAGGACCATTTCGAGCGAAGCAGGTTCGAAGAAATTTTTACGCTATGTGGACTGATCGCAAACCAGATAATTCTCCTTCCGCTAGATCCTCGGCGCTGAACAACACGCCCGAACCGTCGTTTACGCCCGCCGCCACTACTTCGGGGGTCACAGTGATCGGGCGTGACATGACCATTAGAGGCTCGATACGCAGTAACGAAAGCCTCCACATCGACGGGGAAGTCGATGGCTCTCTTGAATTACCTGAGCATCGCCTAACTATCGGTCTGCACGGCAAAGTGGTAGCCGATGCCCGCGTCAGGGAAGTCGAAGTGCTCGGACGCCTCGACGGCGACATCGATGCCGCGAAGAAAATTACCATCCGCAAGGGTGGCCGACTGACGGGCGATCTGAGGACTCCCGCTATCGTGATCGAGGACGGCGCCTATTTTAAAGGTAGGATCGAAATCCTCAATACGGACCAGCGCCCCCAAATCGTCCGAACCGTGCAAAACGGCCGAAAAGCGGTCGCCGGCGCGTAGCGTTCCTGCTCGCTTCCGCCCATTCGCGCTGAGGCCCGTGTTAACGCCTGACTGACCACGCAAGGCCGTCCGGTTCCGGACCGGCGTTGATTCGCCCGGTGATTTCCAACGTTTTCAGATCGATCACGGCGACATAGTTGTCGCCCGTGCAGGCTACATACGCATGCGACCCGTCCGGCTGCATCTGAATACCGGCCGCCCCTCCTCCCAGATCGATCCGCTTCACTTCCGCATGCGTCACCGCGTCCAGGATAGCCAAGCCTGACCCGCTCAGCGAGGAGATCAACACCAACTTCCCGTCCGGTGTGAACTTCAAACGGTTCGCGCCCGGTACGTTCGCCGGCAGCGCATCCGTCACCTTCTTCGATGACAAGTCGATGATCGACACCGTGCCGTCCTGCGCGTTCGCCGCCCAAAGTTCCTTTGCGCCGGGAGCTACATCGAACCCTTCCGATCCCCTACCGACAGGAACTACAGTCTCTTCCCAATCCCCGCCCGGAACTCCCATCGGACCTCTCGGCCGGCGCGGAGGCGGACCCTGTCGTTTTGCCCCGTTCGAGTCCTGACCAGGCGGAGGGCCAGGAAATCCGGTCCGGCTGCTTTTCTCGATGATGCTCACCGTTCCCGAACTGACATTCGTCGTAAAAATCCGCTTCTCATCTTCGGCAACGTAGATCATGTGCGTTCTGTCCTGTCCCGTTCCCAAAATCCAATCCACGGTTTTCTTGGCAGGATCATAACGGCCGATTGCTTTCGCGCCTTCCGCGGTAAACCAAATCTTCCCGCCTACGAATGTCAGCCCATGGGGACCGCGCAAAGGGCCAAGGCCGACCGACGGTAAGGCCTTTTGGTCGACCAGGTCGATCAGAGCAAGCGTATTGTACGCGCCTCCCCCGTAGTTCGACACATACGCGAACCGTCCATCGCTCGATGCGATGACTTCGTGAGGATCTTCACCCACCGGAGCTTTGGCGACAACTTTAAGAGTCGATGGATCAACGATGGCGAGAGTATGATCGCCCTTCGACAACACCAGTAAAGCTTCGCGAGGAGTGCTCGCTGGCCATGCAATGCTCGCCGTTAGAAGACCGAGAAAGAAGAGGATGCCAGGCGTTCTCATGATTATCGATTTGAACACGGACTGATCTACTCAGGGACCGGCACTGCTATCGGCTGGCTCACGTCCGTCACTTCCGCCTTGCCTGCTTCACCGCTCTTCACCAGTGCGAAGCGGTAGAGCACCGGCGCAATCATTTCGTTCATGGCCACTCCTCCAAAAACTAATGCCGACGCCTCGGCGCCGATCCGGGGGAACGTCTTCACAAACAGCAGCGCCAGCGCGAGCGCCAAGCCCGCCTGCGGCAGCAATCCCAGGCCGCTGTACTTTCTGACGGCGTCGGGTGCGCTAGCAAATGTCGTCGCAATTCGCCCTAATCCGATAAAGCCGATCGCCCGCGTCAACACCAGTGCGATCGCCGGAATACCTACCACCAGCAATTCGCGAATGTGAACCGTGGCGCCCGTAACCGCGAAAAACACGACGTAGACCGGCAGAGAGGAAGCCTCAATCTCCTCCTGCAGCCGCTTGCCGTGCTGCGTGGCATTCCGGATGAAAACACCCGCTGAGAGAGCCAACAACAACGGATCCAAATCGATTCGCTGGCCCACTTCCGCCACCAGAAACGCTGCCGCCAGCACAAACAGTGCAGAGCGGCCTTTTACGAACCGCAAGTAAGTCGCAATAATGATTCCGACGCAAGCGCCGATGACGATCGATCCAAGAATTTCCCATGTCAGCGCACCTGCCGTGTGCAACGTGTCCGTTTTCGAACCCAACAAGCTCTTGGCCAAAGAAGAGACCAGCGCGAACAGCACAATAACCAAAAGATCTGAAAGGACCACCACTCCGAGAACCGTCCGGGTCAGTGGGCCATCGGCCGCCATCTCCGCTTGCAGCGCCACTACCACCGCGGGCGATTGCGCCACCATCGTGACACCCAGTACCAGGCAAACCGCAATCACCTGAAGCGTGGAAAGATCTTGCAGGAACGGCAATCGGCCTTGCAGCAGAAAAACAGCGGAACTGATCAGCACAATCGTGCCGCAAATTGCAAGGCACGTAAGCCAGGAAATGCTCCTCAGTAAGGGTTTCATCGCCTCCAGGTCCAGCTCAACGCCCGCGGTCAGCGCGATCAAAGCCGTTGCTACCCCATTGAAGATTTGCAGGTTCGAAACCATGGGCCCGCTGACAAGTTTCAACACCTGCGGGCCCACCACGATGCCGGTCGCCAGGTAGCCCGTTAAGCGCGGCAGCCGCAGCGAATTAAAAATAGAACCGACCAGGAACGCCGAAAGCAGCAAATAGCCGCAAGCTAGCGCCGTTCCCGCTGCTCCACCCCCTACCGTGACATCAGGGGCGAAGGAGCGCGCCGCGTGCATCAAACCCGCGAGAAGGAATACAAAGACTACACGCATTTGAAACTACGACAGCCCCACCAGCGCTTCTTCTTCAAAACGGTTGCGCCGCGATGCCACCTGCACGATTACCTCCGTCACGATGGCGCCGCCTATCACGGCAGTAACCATCCACGAAACGTTCGAACCGAAATAGAGGTCCTGTGCATTCACGACAATCGCAATCGACAACGCTCCCATGGGCGAGAAGATCAGGCTGCGTTGCTCTTCGAGCGATAATCCGTTCGGCACCTTATTCCGGCACGCCCGCACCGCCAGCCATTTGCCCACCAGGCGAGCCGGAACGAATAACAACATAAGCGCCCAGCCTTGCCATTTGGTTACATCCCAAAGTGAGCCCGCCACCAACAAAAATAAAAGATAGATGGGCCGTTCCATGTGCTCCAGCACTTCGCGGATCTGGTCCTTCGAAGTACCCGGCAGATTCACCAGAATAAGCCCGACAATGAAGCAGACCACCAACGGCGAGATCCGCAAAAAACTCGCCATCCCAGCCGTAAAACAAACGGAGCCGAGAATCAGCACCGTGAACTCGGGACCAGCCTTGATCTTCCCGAGCATCCCCCAAACCACCCCCCCGATCATCGTTCCCATCCCGAGCGTTATGAATAACCAGGCTGTCCCGGGCAGCCGCCAGGCCACCGAATTGTCCTGCGGCCGGAAATACGCTGCCACGAACAAGAGCCCGATGAAGCCTGCAAGCTGCTCGAGCGTAACGATGGACGCGACGCGATCGATAAAATACCGCCCGCTGCCGCGCACGCGTAGGAACTCTGGAACCGTGTAGGCCGTCATCGCTCCCGCCGTGCCCAGCACCATCGCATCCCTCAAAAAGATCGCATTCGCAGGCGAATGCTCTACATACACCAGCAGCAGCGCCGAGACGGCCACAATCGTTGCAAACGGTACCGACGCCGTGATCAGGCTAACGGCGCTTGTTCCCGGTCTCAAGGATTCGCCGAGCCTCGAATCGAATCGAAAACCCGTTGCAAACCCTATCCAGCCCAACCCGAGCGCAAGTACGGGCCGCAGTTCCCACAACACCGATTCCGACAGGATTCCAACGCCGCGCGTATGCGCGATGACACCCAGGAAAACGAACGGCAGTCCTGCCGTCACCACGTTCGTCACCTGTAATTTCTTCTCCAGCGCCTGCACCCGCGACGTCCCTGCCAGATACGCCAGTCCAAAGATGAATACCAGGCCTAACAGAACCTTGATGACTTCCGAAGCAGAATGCAGAGGCGCCGGTCGAACATCGGGCCGAAGCGGAGGCGGCATCGGGGGCTGCGGCGCAATCAGAATCGGCAACGAGGGTTGATTATAAGATTCCGAATTGAGCGGCACGTTGGGCGGAGGCGGTACCAGCGAACCGGGTGCTTGCGTCGCCGTCTTCTGCTGTGCTGCGGGGGCCGCCGACACCGGCCCCTGTGTTGGCGCGGTCGCAGCAAAACTGCAAGCCACAAGCACAGAAAGCCATATTACTGTCGTTGTTAGCCGCACTACAGGCAAGTGTCGCAGAGTAACGCGAGCGTGAACTACGCTCATGCGCAGTACGTTAGGGACCAGCACAATCTTTCCGTTCACGCCTTTTTGGGCAAGCGTGTGCGCCTCGTGAATTTCGCTGAGCCGCATTCGCTTGGCAATTGGAATCTGCAATTTTCTATCGCGGAAGTCTTCCGCTAATTTGTAAAGGCGTTCCGGATCGGGCTGCGCCCAAACCTCCCGCACGCCGACATCGGCCTTGTCCGCCGCCCGTGGTTTGCCCAACACAGACCCCAGCCTCCCGCCTCTTCAATTTCGGCAGCAGCTTCGCAATCGTCTCACCGTCGAGGTATCGGCAATCGCATCCAACTCCGGCAGTCCTGAGATCCCGCCGTCCTCATCCAACACCACAACGAAGTCCGCACCCAACGATTGCGCTTCCCCCATCTGCTGACCGCGCACTCCCGCAATCACCTTCGCTCCGTGCTGTTTGGCGGCAAACACGGCCGTCCCGCCAACGCTACCTGCGGCGCCGGTCGTTACCACCAGCGGCAGTAAGCCCGCCTCTTTCGCATCCAGCCCTTCCGGAATCTTGGTCAGTGCGTCGGCGGGTGTCACCAGGTATTCAGCGTAGCTCTGGTTCACCAGCCTCATAACCTTGTCCCCAACCTTGAACTTCGTAACTCCAGCGCCCAACGCAGTCACTTCGCCTGCCACATCGCGGCCCAGCACCACGGGAAATTTCAGGGGCATGCGCTCCTTCAACGCGCCTTCGCGGATTTTATAATCCACCGGATTGATGCTCGTCGAAATCACGCGCACCAGCACTTCACCGGAACCCGGCGCGGGCGTCGGAGCCTCTGCATATTCCAGTTGGTCCACCCCGCCGTATCGGCGTGGTGCCGAAATCGTTCAACGCATTGGCATAGGCCGTGTTGAGGAGCACTTTTCCATCGCTGTTGCCCAGCGGGCCGAAGTTCTCAGAAGCGACGCTCAGGAACGAGAAGGCGAACCAGATGAGGAAATAGATGAAACTGGAGATGCTCTTCGCGCGCAGCTTGAGTTCGAAGGAGAAGAAATTCCAGAAGGCAGTCATGGCGTGCTATTCCAAACGTTTCGGCGAACTAATTGACAGGCGCGCGTCTGCCCTGTTGCGAGAGTTGCAGGAACTAGACATCTTCCAGACCGGAATCTACGGAGCGGAAGCCGTCACCGGGACCGCTTTCGGAATAGACGCGCACCTCATGCTGACCGCCGATCGGTGAGTGCTGATGACATGAAACTCGGTTTCAAGCGAGCGAAGTTCATCGTCGGTGGCAACGATTTTGCTCCAGACGCGCCCGTTGAGTTGGGCGAGGGCTTCGGCCGGGGAGCCTTCGATGAGGAGTTCACCGGCGGCGAGGATTGCCATGCGCGGGCACAGCTCACGAACATCGTCGACGATCTGCGTGGAGAGAATAACGGTGCGGTCGCGGCCGATGGAGAGAGAAGATTCAGAAAGCGATTGCGCTCGGCGGGGTCGAGACCGGCGGTGGGTTCGTTGACGATGAGGAGGCGGGGATCGGCAAGCAGCGCCTGAGCGATGCCGAACCATTGCTTCATGCCTCCGGAAAAGCCTTTCATAACGGCGAGATGGTGAAGCAGGTCAAGGGCGGAGATTTTTGGATAGACACCGAACTCCTGGGGAAGATAGCCGAGGAGGCGGCGCACTGTATCTTTTTGCCGGAGCACGTCGACGCCATCGAAGGTGATCGTGCCGGAGTCGGGGTCCTGCAACGTGGCGACGATGCGCATCAGGGTACTCTTGCCGGCGCCGTTCGGGCGGAGCAGCCCGAACATGTCGTTGCCGATGGTGAGTGAGACATTCTTCAGGGCTTTTACGCCGTTCGGATAGGTTTTCGAAAGACCGGTAATCGTGAGTGCCAGAACATTACCTCCACGTTTTTCCTGCGACGTCCATCGTTCTCCAGCGAGGATTAGCGCCAAATCTAACAAAAAGGAGTACGTCGTTCGGGAAGTCGGCGTTGCCGGGAGGATGCTACTCGAATTGGACTGGCTGGGCTGAGAACGGCGTGCGACATTAGATTTCGCGGATTATCGAAACTATGTGGCCACAGACCTATCATCCGCATGGCGAGAGCACCGCGGCCGCCGCTCTCATTGCGGCAATTCCACTGCTTGCGGTACTGCTCTTGCTCGGCGTCGGCAGGAAGCCAGCGTGGCTTGCATCGCTTGTCGGACTCGGCGCGGCTTTAATTGTGGCGACGGGCTGGTACGGCATGCCTCCTGGCCTGGCATTCAGTTCCGCCGAGTACGGGGCAGCGTTCGGACTTTTTCCTATCGGGTGGATCGTCTTCTGGGCCATCCTGCTGTATCGAATGACCGTCGAAAGCGGCAAATTCGAAATCATCAAAGATTACATGGGCGGACTGACGCCCGATCATCGCGTGCAAGCTCTGCTAATCGCGTTTGCGTTTGGCGCCTTCATCGAAGGAGCAGCCGGTTTCGGTACGCCCGTGGCCGTGGCGGCGGCCATGCTCGCGGGCTTGGGCTTTTCGCCATTCTACGCTGCCGCCATTTGCCTGCTGGCCAATACGGCGCCCGTGGCATTCGGATCAATCGGCATACCGATCGTCACGCTGCAGGGGGCCACCGGGCTGCCGCTTGCGGCACTAAGTTCCAACATTGGACGCATCTGCGCGCCCATCTCATTCCTGATTCCGGCTTACCTGGTGGCCGTGATGTCCGGGCTGCGCGGCCTCGCCGGCGTGTGGCCCGCAGCCGCGACTTGCGGCATTGTATTCGCCGGGTGCCAACTTCTCATCTCGAACTTTGTCGGACCCTATCTCACCGACATCATTGGCTCGCTTTGTGCCATTCTCGCGCTGATCGCTCTGCTGCGCGTCTGGCATCCGAATGAACATTTCCTGGTAGAAGGTCACGCGGCGACTCATTCCTTCCGGCGCCACGGCGGATGGGAAATTGCCCGAGCCTGGCTGCCTTACGGACTTCTGGTGCTGTTTGTTTTGCTTTGGGGAGTGAATGGGGTTAAAGCGTTTCTGGACCAGGCGACGGTGAAATTTCCTTGGCCAGGTCTTCACAACCTGGTGATCCGTACCGCTCCCGTGGTGGCCCGAAACTCGCCCTATCCAGCCATCTACACCTTCAATTTCTTGACTGCTTCCGGAAGTGCTTGCATGTTGGCGGTTTTTGCGTCGGCCATCGCGTTGCGCATCTCTTTGCGCAACTTCGCCTCGATGTTCATCGCAACGGCTCGTCAATTGGCCTTTCCGATGCTGACCATTGCTTCCGTGCTGGCGCTCGCGTTCGTCATGAATTATTCGGGTGCTACTACGTCTCTTGGATTGGCCTTCGCCGCGAGCGGCGTTCTGTTTCCCTTCTTCAGTCCGCTTCTCGGTTGGCTCGGCGTGTTTTTGACGGGCAGCGATACGTCGGCCAACGCTCTATTCGGCAATCTTCAGGTGGTTACCGCCCATGCTCTGCATCTCAATCCGGTTCTGATGGCGGCGGCGAATTCGAGCGGTGGCGTGGTCGGCAAAATGATTAGTCTGCAGAGCATCGCCGTAGCCGCCGCCGCGACAGGCATGCCGGCGAGCGAAGAACCGAAACTGTTCCGCTTCACTCTGCGGCATAGCGTCTTCCTTGTCTTGCTTGCCGGCCTGATCACGTTGTTTTACGCCTACGTTATGCCGCATTGGGCCGAGTGAGACGGCGAAGTACGGGCGCGGACATCAGCGAAGCCACTTCGTCGCCCCCTCAAACTGGTCAGATGACCAGTTCGCTGCTATGCTACAGATGTGAAGCAACGCATGGTGAGCGCGACCGAGTTTAAAGCGAAATGTCTGGCGCTGCTGGATGAAGTAGAAGAGAGCGGCGACACGATTACGGTTACCAAACGGGGTCGTGCGGTGGCGACGGTTGGACCGGCGAAGAAGGAGCCTTGGAAATCGTCCAAAGGCGTCTTGGAAGGCAAGGTCGAGATTTTGGGCGATATCGTAAATACAAATTTCGAATGGGACTGCGCCAAAGGAGAATGGGAACCCTAGTTGCAGTCTCGTCTGTTGCTTGACACTCATATCGCCATACGTTGGCTAGCTGATCCTAAGAAGCTGTCGAAACAGCAAAGAAGATCTCTGGACTTGTCGGCCAGCCGTCAAGAACAATTTGCAGTAAGCGCGATCACGCTGATCGAAATCGCACTGTTCGAAGGCTCGGGATTCAAAAGCAAGCCCAATCAGATTCTGTTGAACCTTGAAATAGCGCCTGAGTTCATCATTCTCCCACTGACATTTCAGATCGCTGCGGAGATTGCCTCGGTGGGCTCGAGCTTGCGTGATCCTGTGGACCGAACAATCGTCGCAACCGCTCGTGTTCATCGGCTTCGTCTGGTCACGTCCGATCAGCGCATCATCGCTTCCGGACTCGTTCCGACTATCGAATAGCCGATCCGCTGCCGGGTAGAGTAGTGATTTGCCGGTTCGCTCCATGAAGCCCTACACTTCCGCGGTTCCTTTAACTACAAATAAGCACTTGGTCCGGTGGGTTGAGAAGATGGCCGAGCTGACTAAGCCCGACGCGATTCATTGGGTGGACGGCTCGCAAAAAGAGTACGACGCGCTGTGCGCGCGGATGGTCGCAAACGGCACGTTCATTAAGCTGAACCAGAAGCTTTGGCCGGGCTGTTATTACGCGCGATCGGACGCAAGCGACGTCGCACGAGTAGAAGACCGGACATTCATCTGCTCCCTTTCCAAGGACAGCGCGGGCCCAACCAACAACTGGGTGGACCCCTACGAGATGCGCCGGAAGTTGAAGACGCTATTCAAAGGTTGCATGCGCGGCCGGACCATGTACGTGCTGCCGTTCAGTATGGGCCCCATCGATTCGGCGATGTCCCGCATCGGCGTTGAATTGACGGACTCGCCTTATGTGGTGGTCAATATGCGCATTATGGCGCGTATCGGGCTGCCGGTTTTTCGCGAGATCGATAAGGATATCAAGCGCGTTGTGCCATGCATGCACAGCGTAGGAGCGCCGCTTGCCAACGGCGAGGCGGATGTTCCTTGGCCGTGCAATTCAGAGAAATACATTGTTCATTTCCCGGAGACGCGTGAGATCTGGTCGTATGGCTCGGGGTACGGCGGCAACGCATTGCTGGGGAAGAAGTGCTTCGCGTTGCGCATCGCTTCGAATATTGCGCGCGACGAAGGCTGGATGGCGGAACACATGCTGATTTTGGGCGTGGAAGATCCGCAAGGAAATAAGACGTACGTGGCTGCGGCGTTTCCCAGCGCCTGCGGTAAGACAAACTTCGCCATGATGATTCCGCCGGAGGGATTCGAGGGCTGGAAAGTCTGGACGGTGGGCGACGACATCGCCTGGATCAGGCCGGATGAAGACGGCGGATTGCGGGCGATTAATCCGGAAGCGGGTTTTTTCGGAGTAGCGCCGGGCACCTCGCCGAAGACGAACCCGAATGCGATCGCGACACTTAAGAAGAACACGATTTTCACCAATGTCGCCCTGACGCCGCAAGGGGGGGTGTGGTGGGAAGGTCTGACGGAAAAGCCGCCGGAAGAGTGCCTGGATTGGCAGGGGAACCGGTGGACGCCCCAGATTGGGCGGGAGACGGGCAAGAAAGCATCGCACCCGAATGCGCGCTTTACGGCTCCGGCGTCGCAGTGCCCTTCGATCGACCCGGCTTGGGAAGATCCGAACGGAGTTCCGATTACTGCGTTCATCTTTGGCGGACGGCGGGCGACGACCATGCCCTTGGTGTACCAAGCGTTTAATTGGAGCGCGGGGGTATACGTTGGGGCGACGATGGGCTCAGAAACCACGGCAGCGGCGGCCGGCGCTGTGGGTAAAGTGCGGCGCGATCCCATGGCCATGCTGCCGTTTTGCGGCTATCACATGGGGGACTACTTCCGGCACTGGCTGAAGATGCAGCGGTCGCTGCGCACCACGCCGCGCATTTTTCATGTGAACTGGTTCCGCAAGGACAGTGATGGGAGCTTCATTTGGCCGGGTTTCAGCCAGAACATGCGCGTTCTGAAATGGATTGTGGATCGGGCGCACAGCCGCACGGCAGGACGAGAGACACCGATCGGCTGGATGCCGCTGTACGACGATTTCGAGTGGAAGGGGTTGGATTTTGCGAAGGAGAAATTCGATCAGCTACAAGCATTCGATACGGCTGCGTGGCGATCGGAGGTGATCGGGCACGAGGAACTGTTTATCGACCTGCACGATCATCTTCCGCCGGAGATGATTTACGAGCGGGAGTTGCTGATCTGCCGATTGTAGGTACTAGTTCTGGTAAGTTAAGCCAGTTCACATTAAATGAAGTTTAATGTGAAGTTCAGGACTCCTTCACCCTAGATCTGCGAATATACTCAGTGAGAGCACAAAGTGCTACAACTCAAGTAGATAAAAGGAGATATCCCCAAATGAAGAAACTTATGATCGCCGCCCTGGGCCTCTCGCTCCTCCCCATGACTTCCCTTTTCGCACAGAACACGTCCACCAGCAGCACCGGTAGCACGGACACGGGTACCATGAAGAGCAGCAAGAAGCACCACAGATCCAAGAAGAGCACATCGACGATGAGCTCGACCAGCAGCACCAGCACCTCCAGCAAGTAAACCACTCGCCGATTTATCGGCAATCATTTTGCGCGGCTTTTGACCCAAGTGGTTCAGAGCCGCGTTTTGATTTTGGGAGCCTATTTGATGGATGCCTTCCCTGAATTCATGAAGTGTCCGGCCAACCGGATTGCGAAGAGCAACAATGCAACACCGGGTATAGACGGCTACGTTTTCGACGGCGCGAATGGAAGCCAAGTGGCTTTCTGGACCTGCGCGGAAACGGCGCGTTCAAGTGCCCACGTTCACGAGTACGACGAATATATGGTCGTCGTGCAAGGCTGTTACACGTTAGTGATTGACGGAAACCGAATTCCGGTGAGAGCCGGCGAGGAATACTTCATTCCGAAAGGCACCCTTCACAGCGGAGAGGTTTGGGCGAGAACAAGAACAATACACACATTTGGAGGCCACCGGGCAGATCGGGCATGTTGAAACAAGTACCCGACTGGTTTGAACGGAAATTCGACTTTACGTTCCCCGTGGAGCAGTACCCTAATATCTGCATCCGCCTTCGAGGCACTCCGGCACGGCTGGAAGAGATGTTACGCGGGGCATCGCGCGATCTTCTGGTCCGTAAGCCGGGCGAGAAGTGGTCCGCCCAGGAGCACGCAGGGCATCTGCTCGATCTGGAATCCTTATGGGGGGCGCGTGTGGACGGCTTTTTATCGGATGGTGACACCCTGACCGTGGCCGACCTGAGCAATCGCAAGACTGATGAAGCCAGCCACAATACCCGCCCACTGATCGAGCTTCTGGCCGGGTTCCGCGCATTGCGACTCGGTCTAGTGAGTCGGGTGTGGAACTTTGAGCCTGGTCTCTTTGGCCGCCCGCTGCTGCATCCGCGTCTGAAGCAGTCCATGCGGCTGATAGATCATTTGTATTTTGTGGCGGAGCACGACGATCATCACTTGGCAAGAATCTGGGAGATGATCGATACGCAGGTGACCGGCTAAGGAACTCTTCGACCCTTCGACGGGTCGAGGCGGCCGTACTTCATGGGACTGAGCGCACGCGCTCGGCCGGTAGCGCTTCGGCCTTCTCGGCCTTTTTAGCGTCGCGGCGCAGGTCCAGGATCAGGCGCATGACTAAATGCTCTAGCTCGTCACGCACTTTTTCGTAAAGCTCCTCGCTGCGCCCGATCGGATCTTCAATTTTCCACTCACGGACCTCGATGGGCATGCGCGCGGGAAGCTTCTGTCCGCTGATATTCACGATCATGTCCAAGCTGGGAACATCGATCATTCCGAGGTCCTTGGGGTACTGATCGTCGATGTTGATATTCTTGGCCTCCATCACCTTTTTGGTAAGAGGCTGAACGATGGCAGCGGGCGCAAAGCCGGCGCTTAACGGCTCAAGAACATCCGATCCGTATCTCCGGGCAAATCCCTCCGCCATTTGGCTGCGGCATGAATTTCCGATGCAGAGGAAAAGAACCCGTTTCACTGCCCTCAGTTTAGCGGACGGGATTACCCGACCTTTCGGCCGTGATTTTGTCAACAAAGCGCTCGTGAATATGATTATCGGCGCCTAATTCAGGATGAAATGTCGCCACCATGTGCCGGCCCTGCTCTAATAAAACCGGCGTGTCCAGGTAGGTTGCCAAGACGGTGGCGTCCGGCCCAACGCGCCGGATGACGGGGGCGCGGATGAAGACAGCTTCGGTAGAGTGGCCGTCAATCTCAATGCGGGCGATGCGGCTGTCGATTTGGCGGCCGTAGGCGTTTCGCTCCACAGTCATGTCCAGCAGAGCGAGTGATGGTTGGGGCGGATTGAGGACCTCGGAGGCAAGCAAGATAGCGCCGGCGCAGGTTCCGAAGATGGGCTTCTTCGCGCCGAACTCCTGGAGAGGCTTGAAGAGGCTTTCGATTTCGAGCAGCTTGAGCATCGTGGTGCTCTCACCGCCCGGGATCACGAGGCCGTCCACCGCGTTCAGATCTTCCGCTGTTCGGACTTCGACCGGCTCCGCACCGGCCCGTTCGATGGCCTTGCCGTGAGCTTCGAAATCGCCCTGCAGAGCCAACACCCCAACTTTCGTTTTCATGACGGATGCAGTTGGCGGCTTACCAGCCGCGCACCTGCATGAGTTCGCTCTCCTGCATCTTGGAGATTTCGAGACCAGGCATCGCCTCACCCAGCTCTTCGCTGGCTTCGAGTAGCTTGACCGGATCCTGGAAGTAAGTGGCCGCTTTCACGATGGCTTTGGCGCGCTTTTCGGGATCGGAGGACTTGAAGATGCCGGAGCCGACGAACACGGCTTCGGCGCCGAGTTGCATCACGAGCGCGGCATCGGCCGGTGTGGCGATGCCGCCGGCAGAAAAGTTCGGCACAGGCAATTTGCCGTTTTGCGCCACATACTGCACGAGTTCGAGAGGCGCCTGAAGGTTCTTGGCCTCATGCACCAGTTCTTCTTTGCCGAGCACGGTAAGTTGCTTCATCTCTTTGACGATGGTGCGGATGTGACGGACAGCTTCGACGATATTGCCGGATCCGGCTTCGCCTTTGGTGCGAATCATCGCCGCGCCTTCAGCGATGCGGCGCAGAGCTTCGCCCAGATTTCTGGCGCCGCACACGAAGGGAACCTTAAAATCTTGCTTGTCAACGTGGTGCTCTTCGTCGGCCGGCGTGAGCACTTCGCTCTCATCGATGTAGTCGACGCCCAGCACTTCGAGAATGCGCGCTTCAGTGAAATGTCCGATGCGCACTTTCGCCATGACCGGGATGGAGACGGCGGCCATGATGTCGCGAATGATGCGAATCTGCGACATGCGGGCGACGCCGCCTTCTTTGCGGATATCGGACGGAACACGCTCGAGCGCCATGACGGCGGATGCGCCTGCCTGCTCGGCGATGGTGGCCTGTTCGGCGTTGACGACGTCCATAATCACGCCGCCCTTGAGCATTTCGGCGAAGCCGACTTTTAAGCGGAATTGATCGGTTTGAAAGTTCATGTAAGTCCTCCAGGAAATGCGGTTATACCAAGTTTTTCTAAACCAGCGCCGGTGCGGGCTCAACGTTCAGCCGGGCGGCGTGGGCGGTGAGTTCCTCTTCAGCAGTCTGGCCCAGGATTTGAATGCCACGCGCGATCTCTTCGGGCGAAAGGCTGCCGAAAGAGATCCGCAAACCACGAGCATGATGGCCATGATGCTCCTGCGGCGAGCGCACGGAGAAATAGCTGCCGGGCAGAAAATTCACGCCGCGGTCTTCGACACGGCTGAGCAGAGCGTGGGCGGTGAGGGGGGCGGGAAGTTCGACCCACAGGCTCATGCCGCCTTCGGGACGGGTGAATGTCGCACCGGGCGGCAGATAACGGCTCAGAGCACGGATAGCGGTGTCCAGCCGTGCGGCTCCGGCGATGCGCGTGCGTTCGAGATGGCGGACGAGTTCGCCCGATTCGGCAAACCGCAAGAGCACGGCTTGAGAGAGCTGATCGGAATGGAGATCGCTCACCTGCTTGGCTTCGGCCAAGTGCGCCACGACAGTGCGTGGCGCGATGACCCACCCGACTCGCAGACCGGGAAAGGAAACCTTCGAATAGCTGCGCAGCAGGATGGTTCGCCCGGTTTCATCTAACTGTTTGAGCGTTGGAAGGGCTTTGCCCCGGTAGCGCAGCTCACTATAGATATCGTTTTCAACCAGCACGAAGCCGTAGCGCTGCGCCAACGCAACAATGCGGCGGCGGCGTTCGAGCGTGAGCGTCGCGCCAGTGGGATTTTGAAAGCTGGGCGTTACGACAACCAGCCGCGGGACTTGGCGGCGGAGCAATTCTTCGAACGCATCGACATCCAGGCCGCACTGATCCACGGGGATGGGAACCAGATCGGCGCCGGCGCGAGAGAAGACTCGCAGCATGCCGTGGTAACCCGGGTCTTCGAGCGCAACGCGCGACCCGTGAGAACCGAAAAGACGTGCTATAAGGTCAAGCGCCTGCTGGCAGCCATTCGTGATCATCAAGTCATCGCCAGAGCGCGCGATCCCGGCGGCAATGGCTTGCTCCAGCAGGTAACGGCGCAACGGTGCGTAGCCATGCGGCGAGCCGAGCTGGAGGATTTCCGCTGCTTCGGGAGAATCGATCACTTGTTTAGAGAGTCGGCGGAACTCATCGAGCGGGAACTCTTGTTGCGAGGGGCGCGAACTGGCAAACGTGATCTCGACGGGCTGAGCAGGTGGAAAAGCGGACTCGAGCGGTGGGAGGAGGGCGTTCCAATCTTTCGAGCTTGGAAGATTTCTCGAAGCGGGACGCTGCGCGACAAAACTACCGCGTCCGACGTGGCCTTCGATCAACCCGGATTGCTCCAGCAAGCTGTAGGCGGCGGAAACAGTGGTCCGATTCAGTCCAAGCCGGCCAGCCAATTCCCGAGTGGTTGGTAACCTCTCTCCTGCTCGCAGGCCCTCCGTAGAGACAAGATCAGCGAAACAACCCGCCAATTGCTTGTAAAGGGGCATGCTGGAAGCCGGGTCCAGGCGAATTCGTGAGTATACTTCCAACTGAGCCAATAGTACCAAATTGGCTGGTAGCAGAGATTGGTGGCCACCGGCACGGTAGCCTATTGCTTAGATTGACCCGTCATCGCCGTTACCTTGCCGCCGCAGCCCTGACGCTGAGTATTTCACTTTGCGTTCGCCATCTCGAAGGGCAGCGCAAGAAAAATCAAGAGCCTAAGAGCCAAGTGGAGCCGCTGCCTCCGGAACCGCCGATGGCGCTGGCGGCGGACACGGAGGGCTTGGACTTTCACATCTCTCCACTTTTGAAAACGGGAGGGCTGGAAGCGCAGATTCGCTCGAGCCTGAACGATCTGATTCGCGATACCAAGGGCGAGACCATCATTAAGCTGCGCGCCTTTGTGGCCGGCGCCGGCGATGCGCGCCGTGTGCGAGCCGAAACGGCAGCGATCTTTACCGAGCACAAGCTGCCGCTACCGGTGCTGAGCATCATTCAAGTGGGCGGGCTGGGGCAAGAAGCGGCGCAAGTTGTGATTGAAGCGGTTGTGGCGACGCGGCGCAACGTGAACCCGAACGGGCTGGCATTCCTGGTGGGGCAGACTGGCAATTCGTTCAGCGACGCCGTAGCAAGGCTGAAACAGAACGTTGTGCGCATTGGAGTAGCGCCGGAGCATGTCGTGTCCTGCACTTGTTTCACCTCCCGGATTGAAGATTATGAGGCGACGCGGGGCGCCGTGCAGGCCACGTTCCCGCAGACAGGGATCACGGTGGTGCAGGCTGTTCGCGACCCGCTCAACGACGTCAGCACCTGCCAGGCGGTGGGGCAATTAACGGAGCCACCGGCACAAGGACCAGTGGTGCTGCTTCCAAATGAGCGCGCCGTGCTGGTGAATTCGCATGAGCTGGTGTTCACAGGGCTGCAACTGACATTTGGAAGCTTTCTGGATGATGCGCATGAATCCTTCTCGAGGCTACAGAGAGTGGCTACAGCGGTCGCCGCCCAGGAAGTGCCGGTGGAAGTGAACGCATTTTCCATCAATGTCTATGCGGGTTCGGCTCTGCAAAAGAGCACGGCAGTGCCACCGAGCACGTTCACGGCCCAGACAGTAGAGGGGCTAACTTCGGTGGATGCGTCGGGCGGTCTTGAAGCGGTGCTGGCTCCGCACGTCGCCTCGGAAGTGGTTATCATGCGCTGAAGCGAGCGAGCCGCGCTGAAGCGAGCGCGCTGAATTTCAAGCAAAAGGTAGAATTCCTGGAGTGACCCCTGTGATCGCCACGTTTGGCGAAGTGATGCTGCGGCTTTCGCCGCCTGGTTTTGAACGGTTTCTGCAATCGCCCCAATTCGTAGCAACATTTGGCGGTGGCGAGGCCAATGTCGCAATCTCGCTGGCACAGTTCGGCGCCCAAGCGCGTTACCTCACCGTTTTACCGGCCACGAACCCGATCGCGGAGGCGTTCCTCGGCGAGTTGCGGCGTTTCCGGGTAGATGACCGATACATCGCTCGTGGGCCAGGGCGCATGGGCGTTTACTTCGTCGAGACGGGGGCAAGTCAGCGGCCATCGAAGGTGCTGTACGACCGCGAGCACAGCGCGATGGCCTTGGCCAAGCCCGGCAGCATCGATTGGCGGAACGCGCTGGACGGCGTCACATGGTTTCACCTGAGCGGTATCACGCCGGCGATTAGCGCCTCGGCGGCGGAGTTAACCATCGAAGCCCTGCGAGCGGCGCGCGAGAGGGGGATCCAGATCTCGTGCGATCTCAATTTCCGAAAGAACCTTTGGAAATGGGGCAAAAGCGCGATTGAGGTGATGCCGGAGATCATCCGGCACGCCGATATGTGCATCGCGAACGAAGAAGATTGCCAGAAATGCCTCAACATCCACGTAGACATCGAGGTGGAATCGGGTACCCTGGAGCGCGAGAAATACGCGGAGATGAGCGAGCGTGTGTTGGCCGCATATCCCAATCTGAAATACCTGGCGATCACGCTGCGGGAATCGAAGAGCGCTTCGCACAACGGGTGGTCGGCTTGCCTCTACACAGGCCAGGATTTTCTCCTGAGCCGGCATTATGAGATCACCCACATTGTCGACCGCGTGGGCGGCGGCGACAGCTTTGCCGCCGGACTGATCTACGGCTTGACGCATTTGCAGTCGCCCGCCGAGGCGCTGGAGTTTGCGGCAGCGGCTTCCGCTTTGAAGCATTCGATACCGGGCGACTTCAACCGGGTTAGCGCGGAGGACGTGCAGGCGCTGATTCGCAGCGGCGGTTCGGGGCGCGTGGAGCGGTAACACAACCTCGCTATAATCCGAGCTAGGCACTCCCTACATGCAGTTTCGTAAGCCGACGGTAATCGCGGCCGGCATTGGTCTGGCTCTATTCTTTGCGCTAGTAGTTGGAGCGCAGCAGCAACCCGCCGGCACAACCGGCGCTCCTGCTGCAAACACGAAGCCGTCCGGCAGCAGCCAGGCGACGATCGAGATCCCCAAAGTCGAGACGGCGAAGGCCTCGGGCGAGGCAGCAAGCGGCGCTACGGGAGATGCCAAGCAGCCCGACAACAGTTCGATTCGGGTAACGGTTAACGAAGTCATTGTTCCGGTGACGGTAACGGACGACAAGGGGCGGTTTGTCTCCGATTTAGACGAGAAAGATTTTCACATTTTCGAAGAAAACAAGCCGCAGACGATCCGCTATTTCACGCGTGAGCGCAGCCAGCCGGTGGTGGTGGGATTTCTTCTGGATCTGAGCAGCGCCAGCCGGATTCATTGGAAGAATTATCAGGACGCTTTGATCGAGTTGATACAGAATCTGCTCACGGGCGATCCGAAGTACTCCGGCTACCTGGTCGATTATGCGCAAGATGCCGAGGTGGCGGTCAATACCACAAGCGACCCGGAGCCGCTGGTGGATAAGGTGCGAATGCTGAAGCCAGGCGGCGGCTCGGCACTGTACGATGCCATTTATCTAGCATGCACGAGCCACAAGCTGGTCCACGGGGAACCGATTGAACCGCGGCGCGTGATCGTCATTATGGGCGACGGCCACGATAACGCGAGCAAGCATTCGCTGGACCAAGTAGTCGAGCTCGCGCAGAAGAATCTCGTGACGATTTATTGCATCAGTACGGCGGCGTTCGGCTTCGCGAATGAAAGCGATGCGAACCTGGTCCGGCTGGCTCAGGAGACGGGCGGCCGCGTCGTGTATCCGCTGGGTGACGTTTATAAGGACACGGACGGTTACCTATCGCATCCCTCGGACGACGGCAATTATGCGCTGACGGTGGGTACGGGCGCCTATCAATCGGCAGTGGACGGGCGCATGTACCACGCGGTGACCGATATTGTCGGCGAGGTGACAACACAATACATCCTCCGCTACATATCCGACGTGCAGACGGACAAGGCTTACCGCAACGTAAGAGTCAATGTGGACCTTGGCAATGTGCATGTGCGGGCGCGCCGGGGATATTACGCGGCGACGCCTTAGCACCTGCATCCACACTGGTTACCGCTCAACCTGACTGGGCCTGTTCACGGGGACGGCGGCGGGGACGATAAGCTGTTGAGTGATAGCTTGGCAGCGAAGCCGCGAGCGGTCTGCGACGAGTGCCTGTGAAGAGGTACAGCTCTGCCGTTTGCCGGGCACAATAAGAGAATCTGTTCCGATGCCCGTTGCGCGCGTCATCAGCTTTAGCGACTTTGCTCCAAAAGCAGGAGAATACTCACTGCTTGTTTCGCATGTGCCCGGGCACGGGGCTCAGACCGTGGGTGTGCTGCTGCTGGATCCCAAGAGCGACACGTTATACGTACGGCTGCGTCGGGATTGGGAGAGCGTGGCCAGCGAAGAAGACGCCGAAGTGCTGGCGGCGCTCGAAGACGATCTGTCGATGCAGGCGCGCGAACGAGGCGGCAGGGCGGTGTTGGAAGGTCTGGAGAGCACCGCTTCCAACGCCGTACGGGTGACGGATCGCGAAGCGGTGAACGTTCGCGATTTCGACAAGACGCTGAACGAACTGTACCGCGAACACGTGCCGGCCGAAGTGCTGCGCTTTCGCACCCATCTGCCTCGCTATTCGCTGGCGGTAGCGGCTGGGCCGTTTCTGACCAATCCGGAAGACATTGAAGCCGAAGATTGGATCGAGACGCCGCCGGACCTGACACTGGATGAGGACATGTTCGTGGCGCGTATTCAGGGGCATTCCATGGAGCCGCGCATCCCGGATGGCAGCCTGTGTGTGTTTCGCCGCCCAGTGGTGGGTTCGCGCAATGGGCGGTTGGTGCTGGTTCGCAACTCCGAACTCGCCGACGACAATCAATACACGGTGAAGCGCTATAAGAGCGAAAAGGCCGTCACGGAAGAGGGCTTCGTGCAGACGCGCATTCGCCTGGAGAGCCTCAATCCTGCGTATCCTTCCTGGGATTTGGATGAAGACGAAGGCAAGTATCAGGTGATAGCGGAATTCGTGCGCGTGCTGGAGTAACGCACCGTCAGCGCTTCTTCTTTCTGTTCATGCGGCCCCCGGCTTCACCAGCTACGGCGAACTGCAGCTTGCGTTCCAACGTATCGATCCGATCCAGACGTACCGTCAGTTTATCCCCGATGGAATACATTTTACGGCTGCGCTCGCCGATAATTTTGCGGCCGTTCTCGTGATACCGGAACAGGTCGCCTGGGAGGGTTTCGAGCGGCACCAAGCCTTCGACGAAAAATTCCGTGAGTTCGACGAAGAAGCCGTATTTCGTCGTGCTGATGATCAGGGCGTCGAATTCGTCGCCAACGCGATCCTCCATGAAGCGGACCTTTTTCCATTCGATGAGCTCGCGTTCGGCTTCGGCCGCGCGGCGCTCCGTGAATGAGGTGTCGTCGCCAAACTCGCGCAGCGCTGGATTTTCAAGCAATGGCTGATGAGTATCCAGAAAATGGCTGAGGATGCGATGGACAATCAGATCCGGATAGCGGCGGATGGGAGAGGTGAAATGCGTATAGGCCTGCGCGGCGAGCGCGAAGTGGCCTTCGTTCAAGTTGCTATAGCGCGCTTGCTTGAGGGAGCGCAACATCAAGTAACTTAGGATGCGCTCTTCGGGCTTGCCCGCGATTTTGGCAATCAGGCGTTGATAATTGCGCGATGAGATGTTAAAATCCTCGCTCGGCAGCACGATATCACGACGCACTTTGCGACCGCCGTTCATTTTTCCGTGCCGGCGTTTGTCAATGACCGGGAAGCGTTTTACCGGGATGGCCCCGATCCCAAGCGAATAGCCGAAGTGGACGGCGATTTCTTCGAAGTCCATCACGCGCTTGCCGTCCGGCCGTTCGTGGATGCGATAGAGGGAGGGAATTTCCGCCGCTTCGAGATGCCCGGCGACGGCCTCATTCGCCGCCAGCATGAATTCTTCAATGATGCGGTGGGCCATGTTGCGCTCGGCGCGGGTGACGCCGGTCATTTGGCCAGAAAGATCGAGTTCGATGTTGGTCTCCGGCATGTCGAAATCGATGGAACCACGTTTGGTGCGCTTACGGTTTAAGAGCAGCGCCAGCTCTCGCATCAGTTCGAAGCGCTCGGCCAGTTGGCTATAGCGCTCGCGCATGGCGGCGTCGCCTTCGAGGACGCGGTAGACGTTGGTGTACGTCATGCGTTCCGCGCTGCGAATCACTCCGCGTGTGAATTCTTGCGCTACCGTGTCGCCCTTGGCGTCGATTTCGAGCAGCGCGGAGAGCACCAGGCGATCTTCTTGCGGCCGCAGCGAACAAATGTCCGTCGAAAGTTCAACCGGGAGCATGGGCACGGCGCGGTCGGGGAAGTAAACGCTGGTGCCGCGCCGAATGGCTTCGTCATCGATGGGCGAGCCGGGCGTGACGTAGTGGCTGACATCGGCGATGTGGACATGCAGAGCAAAGTGGCCGTTCGGGAGGCGGTCGACCCACACGGCATCGTCAAAATCGCGCGCTGTTTCACCATCGATGGTAACAATGGGCATTTGGCGGAAATCGCGCCGGCCTTCCAACTCCGCAGCGGGAATCTCGTGCGGAATCTTTCTGGCCTGTTCGATGACTTCTTCCGGGAATTCGTGCGGCAGATGATGTTTGCGGATGACGATTTCGACATCGATCCCGAAGTCGCCGGGATAGCCCAGCACTTCGACCACACGGCCCACGCCTTGCTCGCCGCCCTCGGGGAATTCGAGTACCTCGACGTTCACAATCATGCCGTCGAGATCTTCCACGGAATTGATTTGGCGCTCGGGCGCGCCGCCGACGCGGTTGACGGAAGACCGGCTGGGCGGAATTTCCAGACCGTCTGGAATTTCTATCCACTGCTGAATGCGTTCGTCTGAGGGCACGACAAAGTTGCCGCGTTTGCGAATGCGGAACTCGCCGACGACTGTGACGTGCGCGCGGCGAAGGATCCGAAAGATCTCGCCCTCTGCCCTACCCTGATTGGCAATGCGTGTGATGTGCACCAGCGCGCGATCGCCATTCATGCCCTTTGCCGCTTCCGACGGTGGAAGGAAGATGTCGCCCTGGATGGCATCGTTGCGCGCGTCGGGAATCAGGAACCCGAAGCCGTCGCGGTGAATGGAAAGGCGGCCTGCGATGTACTCGCTGTTGGCTCCTACCGCAATGAAATGACCGAAGCGCAGTTCGACCAACAGGCCTTTGTCCGCCAAACGGTCGAGAATGTCTTCGAGCGCTTCGCGTTGGGCGCCGTCGGTTCGGAGTTCTTTAACGAGTTGTTTGAAGGTGGCGCGGCCATGCGGCAGACCGCGTATATGTTCGAGCACGCCGGGATCGCTCAACTGCTGGGAAGCTTGGCGCGAATGCTTAGGCACATCGCAATTATAAAAGTGGGTATAGTGAACGCAATATGGAGCTGAAAGCGATTCGTTTGACGATTCCCGAGGGCGGCAACCTGATTGTGGGCCAGAGCCACTTCATTAAGACTGTGGAAGATATTTACGAGGCCATCGTCAACACGTCGGCGCATATCCAATTCGGGATTGCGTTCAACGAGGCTTCGGGCGATTGCTTGACGCGTTTCGATGGCAATGACGAGGGGTTGTCAGAGAACGCTATTCAGAATGCCACGGCAATCGGCGCCGGCCATGTGTTCGTGGTTGCCTTGCGCAACGGTTTTCCCATTAACGTGCTGGGGCGCATTCAGTCTGTTCCCGAGGTGGTGAATATCTATTGCGCGACGGCGAACCCAGTGGAAGTGATTGTGGCCGAGACGGAGCAGGGGCGTGGTGTTCTGGGCGTAATCGACGGCAGTTCGCCAAAGGGCGTTGAAACGGAATCGCACGCCAAGGCGCGGATTGAGTTGCTACAGAAGTTCGGATACAAACGCTGAAAAGGTTGCGGCGGAGCCCTCGTTAACGCGATTGCCGGCTCATTCGTACCGCAAGGCCTGCATGGGATCCACAGTCGAAGCACGGTGGGCCGGGGCTGTACAGGCGAGTGCTGCGACGAGGGTGAGCAGCGTAGTGGTGCCAAGTAGAACAAGAATGTCTCGCGAACTACCCTCGGCCCATTTCGCTAAAACCTTACTCAACCCTAAACTCAAAATGACTCCTGTTACCAATCCGGTGCCCACGCTCACCACCGCGGAAGCGAAGACAACGCGCAACACATCGCCACGTTGCGCACCCAGGGCCATGCGGATTCCGAACTCGTTCGTTCGCTGGGCAACGGAGAAAGAAACGACGCTGTAAAGACCCGTCGCAGCGAGTGCGAGCGCCAGAATTGCGAACGCCCCAAACAACCAGGCGACCAAACGTTCTTGTTCCCACTCCGGCTGATCCTGAATCCAATGCTCGAGATCTTGAACGCTCCCGCTGACTTGTTGTTCGGCATTGACTGAGCTTACTTGCTTGCCGATGGTATGTAGCAAAGTCAGAGGCGAGGTTTGTGAACGCACCAGAACTTGAGTCCACATTCTTAAGCTGATTGTGTATGGAACGAACATCTCGGGCAGAATGGGATTCCGAAGACCGTCGTCCCGTTTATCGGCAACCACACCGACGATCTGCAGCCAAGGTTCATCGCCGGCAGCCGTTAACACAAAGGGTGGTTCATTCTTTATAGCGGGAACTCGCAGCGAATGGCCGATGGCTCCGTCCGGAAAATAGCGGCGCGCCATGGTTTCATTGATAACAGCAAGGCGCGAGGCATTGTGATTCTCGGTCTCATTCCATAGCCGGCCCTGGGCCAAGGGAATCCGCAACAGCGGAAAGTATGCCTGGTTCACGAAGTTCACACGCACTTTCTGATCGTCTTTCGGCGCCTTGCCCATGACTTCGATTGTGGTGTTCCAGCCATTAGAAGGCGGTGTGGCATTCGTCGACATCGCGGCACTTGCGACGCCGGTCACGTTGGAGATCTTGCTTAGCAGTTGTTCGAAATAAGCGGAACGAGCCGCCCAGGTGGGAAACGCACCATCGTGAACCGGAATGCCAACGGACATGACATTGTGTGGATCGTAGCCCAATGGGGTTCGCAGCAGATGGAGAAAGCCGCGCATGGCGGCCCCAGCGCCCGTCAGCATCGCAAGCGTCAACGCAATTTGTCCTGCGATCAGCACATTATTGACGGCTCGTCCGCGCGAGCCGCCAACAATACGCCGCGTGTTGGCTTGCATGACTTGAATCAGATCTGGACGCGAAAGCCTGAGCGAAGGCCCGAGACCGAAGAGGATGCCGGTGAGAATCGCGAGCGCAACGCTAAACAGGAGGACCGGCACATTGAGCTGAATTGCCGCCTCATGCGGGAACGCATACTTTGGAAGCAAGTCCGCGATGACCTTTGTTAAGCGATAAGCGAGCAATATGCCCAGAGCCGCACCCGTCAACGACAGGAGCAAAGCCTCAACTAGCATTTGCCGGATTAGCCGTCGCCGATTCGCCCCGATCGCCGCCCGCACGGCGAACTCATGTTGTCGCGACGTGCCTCTGGCCAGTTGCAGAATGGAGACGTTGCCACAGCCGATGAGAAGGAGAAACGCAACAGCGGCGAATAACAGATACAACGTGCCCCCAAGCTGCTTTACGAAGTCTTCATTCAACCCCACGACATGAAGTTTGACCTCGCCGACTGGAAAATGCGCCGGTGTCTCTTTGCGAAACTGTTCCAGCACGGGCTGAAGCGCGGCGTCCGCTGTTGCGTGACTCACTCCCGGTTTGAGACGGAGACCGACGTAAAAAGAACGAGTGCGGTCCTGCGTGATTTTGAGAGGAAGATAGACATCGGCATCTCCCCACGTGAAACGAGGCGCGGCGACGCCAACAATCGTGTAGGTTTTGCGGACGAGTTGCAAGGGCCTGCCGAGAACATTCGGGTCGGATCCAAAATGACGTTGCCAGAGCTTGTAACTTAATACAACGATCGGTTGGGGATCCCGCCCATCGATCGCGTCGGACGGTAAGAGTCCGCGGCCCAGGGCGGCTGGAACACCAAGGAATCGAAAAGCATTTGACGTAAGATACGCAGCATTCACGTCTTCGGGGAGGTCACCGCTCGTGATCGTCAGGTTCCAATCGTCTTCCGCAAAAGCGTCTTCCACCGCAGGGGATTTCTTAATCAACTGATATTGCCCGCCTGTTAACCCGAAGCCGCTCTCATGCCCCGCATGGTCGAGCAGCCGCATATGGACCATCCGATCAGGCGCGGCATATGGATACGGGTTCATGAGAATGGCGTAAATGACACTGAACACGGCAGTTGTGGCACCGATGCCCAACGTCAGCGAGACGGCCGCCGTCAAGCTGAAGGCCGGAGCCTTGATTAACTGGCGAGTGCAGTAGCGCAAGTCCTGAAGGAATGTGTTCACGACGCTCTTTTCAGGCACTTCAGGTGCCACGCGCGAGTACCAACCTGAACGCTGCATTTCTCTGCAAGTGAGAGCTTCCCGGACCTTTACACGGCCGTTCGACATCGGGACGCACTGTCTCGAATATGGGAGCGCGCAGGATGGGCGACTAGGAACTCGGGACGGCTGGTCAAGCGGAAAGCATTCGTTCGCTGAATGACGGTAAGGAGATTGCGGCTTGCTGTTGCGCCGGCGAAAGAGGCAATACTAATTCACTGAACCCGGGGTCGCGGGTAGGTTCCATTCACTTCCCCAGCAACCCCAGTACCCCCACTCCATCGGTGGTCCCCACGTACACCTTGCCATTCGCAATCATCGGCGTGATGAACTTATTCCCGGCGCCGAAATGATCTCTTCCAAACCACGCCTGATCGCTGTTGTAGAGTTCATGCGACACGCTGTTCGCGTCATAGGCATGCAGCACCGCCGGGTCTTTGTTCTCCAGCACCCAAACGATCCCATTGCGTGTCCCATTGGCCGAGATACTCGGTGAGGCCCCGGGATACACAAAGCTCATCGATGTCTGCGACGCTGGCGCCGGCAGTAGCCGCGCATTTTGGAATCGGTACTGCCGCAACGGGTCTGCGGTCGATGCGTAGTAAAGATTTCCGTTGAAGTACGCCGGGATGGGCCTCGCAAATTTGTGTCGGAATGCGTTCGGCAGTTCCTGATAAACGTTGTTCCGGTTTGCGTGGAACTTCCCCATTGCATCACGATCCAGTAGATAAATGCTCAGATCTTTCCCGGCCCCCACCACCAGATGGCGGAGTGTTCCGCGGCCGTCGAGCATATCCGGCAGCACCAGCGGCCCGCCCGAACCCAAATCATCGTCATTGTCATTCTCTGTTTGTACTTGAGACATCGTGAAGTAATCGGCAACCTGCAGCCGGCCCTCTGCTTCCCTGATCTTCAGGAACGAATTTCCAAAATCGCGCCGTGACGGAAATCCGCGCGCGTCCAACGAGGTATCAAAATCACCGTTGCCCAACATTACGTAAACGTTGCCTTGCGGATCGGCGGCCGGTCCCGCGCCTGACTGCCAGATCGCGCCTTCATCGCCGCTCGGCGTCAGGTTCAGCACCGAGCTTTGCTTCAGAGTGCGCGCATCATACGCCATGATCCAGCCGTTGTAGCGACCCATATCGCAATGTGAAGTCCACGTCAGAAAGAGCTCGCGGTTCCTTAACAGCAGCGCAGCACGCTCGGCGTACTGTTTCGGATCGAATGAGTGCGCGTGGGGATAAGCGGATGTAATCTCCACCGGCGCGCCAAGCTGTTCCGTGCCGGACTGCAAATCGAGCGCGTGAAGTCTCTGGTGATACCGCCCCTGCGCATCTTTACTCATCGCCACCGTATAGAGAACGCCACCTTGACGGTCGATAGCCGGGGTCGCGGTGATCCCGATCTCCGGTGTGATCTGGCCGCAGCCCCGATCGTCGGAAGTAGTTTCGCCTGGTCCCAGCAACCGCGCGCGCCAAAACTCCTGGCCCGAATCCGCATCGAACGCATACACGCTGTCATGCTCAGTCGCGACGAACAACACGTTCCGCGCTTCCCGTTTCGGCATCTGCAGGCCGTGTACGTACAACGGTTCCGCATCGACCTTGCCGTCCACAGCAATGACAAACAACTTGCCGAACGTTTTTGTGTTTACGTTTGCAGGCGTGAGCACCGATTCGTGAAGGTTCTGCCCCGTACGCGCGACATCGTTATGCCACGTGAGGACATCCTGTCCCCCAGCACTCCCTATTACGACCCAGCTCCAAACACTCACCGACAACGCTGCTGCCCGCATTCATGCTTGGACGCACTCCGTCCCCCAAAGTTCCCGGTTGCTCGCCGAAGAGCGCCAGTTCGGTTTCACAAATCGCGCGGCCTCCGCGGCCCAAAACCTCTGGCGATGAAGAATGCCGGCCGGTTGTTCAGTTAGAGCGCAGCGCGATCATCGGATCGGTCTTTGAAGCTCTTCGTGCTGGAAGATATCCCGCGAGCAGCGCAACAGCTCCAAGCAGAACAGCCATACCGACGAAGGTAAGGGGATCAGTGGAGGCAGTCCGAAACAGCAGAGAAGCAATCAGGCGCGACACCGCCACGGATGCGGCCGCGCCAACAAAGATGCCAATCAGCGCGAGTCGCATGGTCCTCCAGATTACATCGAGTTGCACACTGGCTTCCGTGGCACCAAGAGCCATGCGTATGCCGATCTCCGGTCTCTGCCGCGTAACGGAATATGAGATAACGCCGTAAATTCCGAGCGATGCCAGAAGCAGTCCGAGACCCGCAAAAATTCCGACCAGCAGAACAAAAAAGCGTCTTGGAGACGTGGCGCGATCGACCAGACCCTGGATTGGTTTGAATTCTGTCGCTGGTTGTCCGGGATTGATCCGCCGCAAGGTGGTCATCACACCGGTTGCGAGCGCGGTCGGAGGCAGCTTCGAACGCACGACCAGAAACGCACCCTCCGGTCCAAACTGTTTTGTCGCGGGCAGGTACATCTGTGCTCCTGCGTTGTCTTCTGCACTGCTTTCGCGAACATCTGCAATCACGCCGATCACCGTAGCATCGGTTCCCCCTGCGTTAGCTATACGGCCAATGGGGCTCCGTCCCGGCCAGAGTCTTCGCGCGACTGTCTCATTAATGATGACTACGTTCCTGTTATCAGCGATATCGTGCCAATCGATATCTCGACCTTCCAGCAGGTGCATTCCCATCGCCTTCAGGTAACCGGGCGACACGATGTAGACAAATACCGGGACGGCATCGCGTGTACTGCGGTTCTGCTCGCCTTTTGCCGCGATCTCCCAGCTCCGGTTGCGGCTCATGGGCAGGTTATCGGATATGCCTGCCATCTCGACCCCAGGGATCAACGAAGTGCGCTCGACAATCTCCTGCCATTTCGCAGCACGGCTAGCCGGCTTTTCGCCACCATCGAAGTCGAGACTGATAGCGGCTGCATGGCTTGGCTCGAAGCCCAAGTCAACGTCCAGAACGCGGAGAAAACTGCGCAATAACAACCCGGCGCCGACCAATAGAACGCAAGCCAGCGCAATCTCCGTGACGACCAGCGTCGACCGCAGGCGGCCGTGTTTTCTGCCTTCACTCGCTCCGTGTCCTCCACTGTCTTTCAGCAGCGCCTGCAGATTGCCACCCGATATGCGCAGTCCCGGCGCTGGTCCAAAAAGAACTGCTGCACCTATTGCGATCAACAGCGTCCATCCAAGGACAGCTCCGTCCACACGCAGCATGCTGAGAAGCGGCAGGGCGATCCATCCCTGATGAGCGAGATACCGGATCGTGATATAGGCGAGTCCCAACCCGAACGCAGCTCCCGCAGTGGCGAGTACCATACTTTCCGTAAACAATTGACGAACAAGCCGCCCTCGTGTTGCGCCCAAGGCGCTGCGCATGCCAAATTCCTTAGCGCGTGCCGTCAACCGGGCCAGCAGCAGGTTTGACAGATTCACGCACACGATCAGCAGAATCAGACCAACCGCACACCACAGCACAATCAGCGATCGCCGCAACTTGCCGCTGACGTAGTCCTTCAATCGGGTAAGGTGGCCGGTGTAGCCCTTTCCATATTCAGGGTGCTTATGCTCGAAGTAGAGTTGCGGAAGGAGTTGATCGGCCTCGCTCTGTGCTTCCACTAACGTCACGCCTTGTTTCAAGCGGCCAATCAGAGCTAGGTCATTTCCGTCATCGCGGAAATCATCCATGATGTACGGAACGAAGATGTCGACCTTGGCTCCCGGCGAGAAGACCGAGCCAAAATCGAAAGTGTCCGGTAACACTCCGATCACTGTCACCGAAGTATTGCTCAGGTCAATTGCCTGTCCAAGAATGCTGCGATCAGCCCCCAACTGCTGTTTCCAAAACGGATAACTGAGTAACGCCACGGGTTTCGCGTGTTTCACAAATTCCTCAGACCTGAATAAGCGTCCGAGCGAAGGCTGTACAGCCAACGTTTGAAAGAAACCTTCGGCGACAAGCATCCCCGTAACAGGTAGCGGCTGAGTATTGCGAATGAGCTTGAAATTGTCGGGTCCAGTGAAGGCGAAGTAGCCGCTGACAGACTGAAACGAGTGGTTCCGTTGCTGAAAGTCTTGAGTAGCATCTGCTGTGTAGGTCTTGCTGGATTCGCCGGCCTTGGGATCCTTCTCCACAATTCGGACGAGTTGTTGCGAATCGTGAAACGGCAGCGGCCGCAGCAAAATCGTATTCACGACGCTAAACACAGTGATATTCGCGGCTATTCCGAGCGCAAGAATCAGCACTGCGACCGTTGCAAAGCCATAATCGCGCTTCAATGTGCGGAAGGTAAAACGCAAATCCTGCATTAAGACATCGAGCCAGGGCAATCCGCGTGATTCGCGGTGTAGCTCACGTGATTGCTGGATTCCCCCAAATCGGACTAGAGCCGTGCGCCGGGCTTCCTGCGCGGACATACCGCGCCCGATGTTTTCTTCTACCGCCATCTCCAGATGTGCGGCCATCTCTTCATTGAGTTCCCGATCCAGTGGATCTTTGCGGAAGAAAGAGCGGAATCGGTTGAATGCTTCTCGTAGAGAATGCCTCACTGTTTACCTCCTTCGCTGCGCATCGCGAGAACGCGCCCCATGACTCCTGCCAGCCGTTGCCAATAAGCGGTGTCTTGTGCCAACTGTTTCTTGCCGGCCTTTGTGATGGAGTAGAACTTCGCTTTCCGGTTGTTGTCCGAAGTGCCCCACTTGGCGGCGATCCAGCCGCGCTGCTGCAATCGCACTAAGGAGGCGTAAATCGTCCCCTGGTTCAGTAACACTTCATTCCCGCTTACCTGTTCAATGCGGCGCGCGATACCGTATCCGTGACGCGGACCCAGGATTTCTAGCGTCCGCAGGACCATCACATCGAGTGTGCCTTGCAAAAGATCGAGTTTGGATTGACTCATTCTGTATTCGTGTGGTGACGCCACAGGTTATCACACGCTGGCGTGGCTCTGCCACAGGACCATTACCCGTTCTAGTTTTGGAAGTCTGCACCCGTCCGCTTCGGCAAGCTGCGCATGTGTCCATTTGAGTTACCCGCTTCTCATCTGCTGGTGAGGCAGCTTGCGTTTCGAGTGGGGCATCCAAACCGCCAACTCGCCATGGACGTGGGTCTTGTCTCTACAGCACCGTGAGGAGCGTTCGTTCGCGCAGGCCCGATTCGGTCAGTCTTTGGATCTCGACTTCGACGATTTCGTTAGGTGGGCGGGCGGTGGCCAGTTCTACTTTCAAGAAGTTGCTGGTTAGGGCTTGGCCGCGTTGCTCCAGGGTTACGGCTGAGAGTCTTTTGCCGAGCATGCGGCGGCGGAAAATTTCGTTCTTGCGGTCGCCGAGTTCCCGCAAAATACGGGTTCGCTCGCGGCGCACGTCCATGGGGACGGGTGCGCCTCGTTCGGCGGCAAGCGTGCCGGGGCGCTCCGAGTACGTGAAGACGTGCAGGTATGTGAACGGCTGTTGTTCGATGAAGGAAACGGTTTCCGCGAACTCGCTTTCTGTTTCCCCAGGAAAGCCGGTCATGACGTCTGCGCCGATCGCTGCGTCGGGCATCAGGTGATGCACCTTTTCGAGGCGCGAGGCATAGTGACGAGTCCGATATTTGCGGAACATACGTTTGAGCACGGCATCGGAGCCCGATTGCAGCGGTAGATGGACATGCTTGGCGATGCGCGGCTCGCCGGCAGCCAGTTCCAGCAGGGCATCGCTCCAGTCCATGGGTTCGACGGAGCTGATCCGTACGCGCCGGAGATCTGTGTCGCGCAGTATGGCGCCGAGAAGATCGACAAATCGCCAGCGCTCGGAAAGATCACGGCCCCAGCGTCCGAGATTGATCCCGCTGAGGACGACTTCGGCATAGGTTTGGGAGAGATGGCGGATTTGCTCCAGAACGCTTTCGATCGAGGCGCTGCGGCTGCGGCCGCGAACGGAAGGAATAATGCAAAAGGAACAGCGGTTGCTACAACCATCCTGCACTTTCAGGTTGGGACGCGTGCGGTCTTCCCGGATATCGCGAACGGGCGTGGCCAGGAAATCGCGCTGAGCTGAGATGTCGCTCACGAAAAGCTGGCCGTGGTACTCCTCGCGGCCGGAGACGATATCGGCGATTTGGGTTTTGTGGGAGTTACCGACGACCCAGTTCACTCCTTCGATATTTGCGAGTTCTTGCGGCGCACGTTGGGCGTAACAGCCGGTGACCAGGATCTTCGCGTCAGGCCGGTCGCGATGAATGCTTCGGACGATGCGCCTGGCGTCGACGTCAGCCGAGTGCGTGACGGTACACGTATTCAGGACAACGAGGTCGGCGGCTGCCGGACTGTTGACGGCCGACCAGCCGCGCTCCTCGAGCGAAGCTTCGATGGCCGCTCCATCGGCCTGCGAGGCGCGGCAACCGAAGTTTTGGATGTAGACTCGTTGCACCTTTTTCCAACTTTGACATACTGAGAGTTGCCTGCGCGATCAGGCAACCGCTGGAGGCGTTTATTTTAGGGCGCTTCGAGAGGAAAGTCCGGTCTTCATAGGGCAGCATGCCGGCTAACGGCCGGGGGTTTGCGCTCAAAGCGCACGCTACGGACCAGTGCCACAGAAAATATACCGCCCGCTGTGTTTTTTTGCGGCGAGCAAGGGTGAAAAGGTGCGGTAAGAGCGCACCGCGGTTTGAGCAATCAAACTGGCAGGGAAAACCCCATGTGAAGCAAGACCAAATAGGGGAGGAGGAGTGGCCCGCTCCGTTACAACTTCCGGGTAGGTCGCTCGAGCTTCTCAGTAATGGGGAGCCTAGACGAATGGTTGCTACCCGCTTCGGCGGGCACAAAAACCGGCTTATCGATCGCGCAGGTAAACGAAGCCAAAAAGCGCCAGAGGCCGTGCAGGACGGAAAGTTGTGATGGATTCGTCAGATTGCCCGTCGGTGAAGTGAAGCCGGGCGGCGAGATCTTTCTAACGAAACTTTCCGGAAGCAATCAATCTTGCTTTCCGGGTATTTCCTCGTTATAGTTGAATAATGTCGCGCGAGGCCATTGGGAACTTCGAATTGATGGTGATACTGGCCGTGATCCGTTTGGGTGACGAGGCCTACGGCGTTCCTATTTCTAAACTCATTGAGGAGAGCACCGGCCGTGAGGTTCTGGCGGCAAGTGTCTACGCTGCTTTGGAGCGTTTGGAAGAGAAGGGTTTTGTTGCCTCAGAAGTGGGTGAGTCAACACCCGAACGGGGTGGCCGGGCAAAACGGTACTTCCGCGTCAGGGAAAAAGGGCTATGCCAGGTTCGGCAGACGCAAAGCGCGCTGATCAAACTGTGGCACGGCCTTCCCGCGCTACAAGGGGGAAGGCGATGAAACACTCAGAACCGCCCAAAGTCGCGACGAGATTACTGGAAGTGCTCGCTTCTGGTCCACACGACGATGCTCTCGCAGGTGACCTGATTGAGCAGTTTCGCGAAGGCCGCTCCGCAGTCTGGTACTGGCGGCAAGTGCTGTTGGCAATCGCCGTTTGCCTAGCGAAAGACCGTGCGCTTCGAGGTCCGGCCATCGTTGGATCGTTACTCGCGATCCTGCTTGTCCTTCTCAGTGTTCTGCGCCATCCGGCGAGTCTCGGAACCGGGCTGCTGATTACGGACATCGCGATGCTGTCGGGCTACGGCGCCTTTTCTGTGTGGGTATGGCGGCAGCGAAGCACCAGCGCCAGGTATGCCTTTACCGCGGGAGCGCAGAGCGGGATGGTCTTGGGTTTAGTTCTGATCGCGAGCCATGCGACCGAGTGGCTCGGATTGTTCGAAAACAAACCAGCGGCGCTTATCCGGGGAGTTGGATCGGTGATGTTGATGCTGGGCTTATTAAGTGCGGCCGGTTCGGCAGCGTGGCAACGAACGCGCTCCAGGGTACTAGCAGTTCTGGCCGGCTTGTGGTGTGGAGCGATATCGGTGTTGATGTTACTTAACTTCGCTCTTACATTGAATCTTGTTTTTGAAAAGCACGCTACCGTCTGGCTCTACGGCGCCTTCTCTGCAAGCGGAATGAGCGATCCCGGGGCTTACGTTGTGAGAAATGCGTTGGAGTCCGCATCTGAGGTACTGATTCGAATGCCGATTGCTGCCTTGGTGGTATCGATCGGCGCAAGCCTTTCGAGTGCGTGGATCAGGAGATGGCCGCGGAGCCTTGCTGTCTTTGCCGCGAGCTTTACGCCTCTGATGTTTCTGGCCGGCGTGGCGTGCATTTGGCACGCGGATGCGCTGGCGCGCGCCGCTCGACCGCCGTTTATCATGGCCGGGCTGATGATGGCGGGCGTTGCACTTTGCGGCGCTCATCCCCTCTGGTCATTGCTTTACCGGGAGAAAGCCCTGCCATAAATATTCCAGCGCCTCGGGCAGGGTTTGCTGCTTCACGGCACGGTCGGTGTGCCCGGCATTTCGCGCGAATACGAACTGGTAATGATAGCCTTTGGCAGCGAGAACTTTGGCCATGTTCTCATTGGCGACGACCCAATCGTGCATGTTATCGCGCATCACGTTGGGATTGAGAAGGTCCCGGTCACCGACTTCCATCCAAATTCTTAACGGCTTAACGGGACTCTCGGGGATCAGGTGTTCGTGGAACTCCCATGCGCCGTGCGGGGTCTGGGGATTAGAGGGCCACTGCTGGTTCACGTAAGTGCCCGAATAGGTGAGAATGCGGTGGTAGAGCTCCGGGTGATACCAGGCCATGATGAAAGCGCACGATCCGCCTGAGCTACCGCCCATGGCGGCGCGACCGTCCGGGTCATGGGTCAGCTTGACATGATATTGCTTCTCGATGAGAGGCAGCACTTCTTCCTCGACGAACTCCGCGTACCGGCCTGACATGGTGTCGTATTCCAGGCCGCGTTCACTTCCCTGAGCGTCGCCGCCACCGTTACCTATGGAAATGGCAATCATCACCGGCAGGCGGTGCTGCGCGATGAGATTGTCCATAACCGTGAACAGTATATGGTCCGGCCCGTCGGCGCCGACGATGAACGGCGCGGAGGTACCGGGGACATATTGTTTGGGAACATAGACAGCAACGTGGCGAGTATACGGCGCCGGGTGACTGGTGGTGACGATCAATTTGGCTGGGTCAGCGGGATCCGGCGTGCCGAAGGTATCGGCGTCGCGCGCGATGCCGGGATAGATTTTACTGTCGCTCGATTGCATGGTGAACGTGAAGACCGTTCCGTGGGGCACGTCGGGATGTACCGTCGCATCGGGCGCCGGGTTGTGGGTTGGGCCGAGGATGAAGTTTCCGTCGCTGTTTGCCGGTGGATTGGCGCTATCCGGTAGCTGCTTGGCCGCGACGTAACCAGGAGTATTAGGATCGCGGGTAGGCGGCGTGGGACGCGTCGGGCGTGAGCCGGCCGGCGCTGGGACCGTTGCCGGGGCCTGAGCTACACCCGGAAGAGTGATGACGCTGAAGAAGAGGAGGACCGTCAAAAGCCGCAACATTCGGAGTCCTTTTGTCATACCACTGTGTTGGCCAGACGTTATGGGCGAATTTGTGAGACGCTAGACGAATGGCGCACGCAGCAGCGAAATACGTATTAGCCGCGCTGCTTGCGTTGCTATCGAGCCAGGCAGCGGCGCCGTCGTTACGCGTCGTGGCAACAATTGAAATTGTCTGCTGCACTGAGAACCAACAGCGGATTTCGCAAGAGAAGCCGGCTGTTCAAGAAGCCATACCGGTCCGCCTCCCTGAATCTGCTTACGTTTCATGGATCAGGTCCGAACCACATAGAACGGTTCTATTCCAACGACCGCCCCCCCCCACTCTCTCTTCTCGTAATTAGTTTTCGTTGTCACAGCCCCTTAAGAGAGGACTTGTGTGGTTAAGAAATTTGCTGCGCCTTCTTGGTCTCAGAGATCGTAAGACGGAGGAGGAATTACGTGCGATCCTCCGGCGGCGGGAGGAGCTTGCGAAGCTCAGCGATCGCGATCTTCAGCAGCGCGCTAGAGATCTCCGGCAGCAGAGTGACCGTCTTGAAGCCTTCGCGCTAGCGGCCGTCATTGCGGAACGCGTGCTGGGATTGCGGATGTTCGACGTGCAGATTCTGGGCTCCCTGGCACTTGCGCGGGGTGAAATCGCGGAAATGCAGACCGGCGAAGGTAAGACGCTCGCCGCTGTGCCGGCCGTGGTCTGGTACGCGCTGCAGGGGCGCGGCGTGCACGTCTTGACGGCTAACGATTATCTGGCGCGCCGTGACGCGTTATGGATGGGCGGCATTTACGATTGGTTCGGAATTTCTGTCGCTCACATCTCGCAGCGCATGGCCGCGGAGCAACGGCGCCCGGCATACCTTTGCGACGTCACTTACGCGACAGCGAACGAGGTTGGATTCGACTACCTGCGGGATGGTCTGGCGCAAAGCGCGGAAGAGTTGGTGCAGCGGCCGTTTGCATTTGCTGTCATCGATGAGGTGGACTCGATCCTGATAGATGAGGCGCGCATTCCGCTGGTGATAGCGGGCGGAATGCCCGAGCACTCCGCACTGGCGTACCGGGTGGATGCATTGGTGGCCAGACTTCGGCCTTATCTGCATTACTTCGTGGATGCGTTTGGGCGTAACGTGCAGTTGACCGATTTGGGTATCGCATCTGTGGAGGCCGCACTCAGTTGCGGAAACCTGTTCGAAGAACGAAATCTCGGCATTCTCACGGCGGTGCAGGACGCGCTGCACGCGCATGCCTTGTTGCGGCGCGATGTGGATTACGTAGTGAAGCAGGAAGCGATCGAGATGGTGGATGAGTTTAAGGGCCGCGTTGCGCAGAATCGCCGCTGGCCGGCGGGGCTGCAGTCTGCTGTCGAAGCGAAAGAGCGCGTGCGGGTGAAGACTCAGGGACGCATTCTCGGTTCAGTGACGGTGCAGAACCTGGTGGGAATGTATCAGGGAGTCTGCGGCATGACAGGAACGGCGGCCACGCAAACCGATGAGTTCTGGAAGATCTATAAACTGCCGGTGACGGTGATCCCGACGAATCGGCCGGTAATTCGTGAAGATCTCCCGGACGTGGTGTTTATGGATCGTGAAGCGCGGGATCGCGCCCTAGTGGCGGCGATCCAAAAGGTACACAAGACGGGCCGGCCGGTTCTGGTAGGCACGCCAAGCGTTGAGGAATCTGAGCTGTTGAGTGGGCGCCTAAAGAACGTTGGCATCGAGCATTCGGTCTTGAACGCAAGACACGATGAGTTGGAAGCGGAGATTATTGCGCAGGCCGGCGCTTTGGGCGCGGTAACGGTTTCTACGAACATGGCGGGACGCGGGACGGACATTCTGCTGGGTGGCAATCCAGCCAAGGACCGGGAAAAAGTGGTGGAGCTTGGTGGGCTGTACGTGATGGGAACGACCCGGCATGAAGCAAGGCGGATCGATAATCAACTACGCGGGCGTGCCGGACGGCAGGGTGATCCGGGTACATCACGTTTTTTCATCAGCCTGGAGGATGACCTTCTGGTGCGTTTTGGAATAGCGGAGAAACAGGACATCGAGAGCGTGCAGCGCACGGCCGAGAGCCAGAATCTGGAGGTTCGGGAGATGCTCTGGAAGTACGAGGGAGCGGTTGAGCATGCCCGGCGCGAGGTGTACGATTGGCGGCGCGAGATTCTGCTGTCTCGGGAATGGAGCGTGCGTTCGCTGGTAACGGAAGAACAATTTCGCGAATTAGTGGCGGTTGCGAGTGAGGAGAACGTGGAAGCCGCGGGAAGGTCGTTGGCGTTGGCCCTCCTCGACGATCTCTGGGCCGACTACCTGGCGAATGTTGCCGAGTTGAGGGGCGGCATCCACTGGGTATCCTGGGGCGGACGCGATCCGCTGCACAGCTTCCTGACGGGCGCGCGAGAGATTTATGCGGATTTTCACGCGTGCTTGCGGGAAGAGATCGCGGATGCATTTGGGACTGCTGAGATTGAAGATGGCGTGATCCGTTTTCGGGATAGCGGGCGGTTCGAGCGTGGGGCCACGTGGACCTACATCACGACGGACCAGCCTTTCGGAACGCTCGGCGAACGCGTTATGAAAGGCATTCGTAGAAGATTGCAAAGGCGTGGATAGATGCGTGTTCTTTCGTATTCCAGGGATGGGGCGAGCGATGCTTCGAGACGCTGGTTCTAATGTTTCTGGGAATCGCCGTTTTTTCGGGTGAAGTGCGGAGCAATTGGCCTCGCAATGGCTGGTTACGCTTATGGGCGAAAGGTTCGACTGGAAGAAGCGAATCTGAGAGCAGCCTTTGGCCCGGCCTATGATGCGTATCGCCAGGAAACGTGGGCGTCACTTCCAGGATTGGTTCGACGGGCTCAGTTGATACGCAAAGCCGGCGGGACGAGTCCAGAAGAAGGAATGAGAATCATCACCCTTGAAGAGCATTATCGAAGTAAGTTAGTGGATGCGGCGCTTCCGCAGGCCGGTAATTTCTTCAGCGCAATGAACGCGAACGAGGAGATGGCGAAGCGTCTCCCGAAGCTCAGCGATTTGGGCAAACAGCGAATCGCCGATATGGATGAAGCGGGTATTGACCTGCAGGTGCTTTCGCACACTGTTCCATCCCCGGAGTTGCTGGAGCAGGCGCGTGCAGTGCCGCTCGCGCGGCGCGTGAATGACGAAATGGCCGAAGCAGTGAGACGGTATCCGAAACGCTTCGCCGCTTTTGCCACGCTGCCGGTTGCGGACCCAGCCGCTTCCGCCGAGGAACTGGAGCGTACGGTGAAGCAGCTAGGGTTCAAAGGCGCCATGATCAACGGCATACCGCAAGGGCGCTTTCTGGACGATCCATTTTTCACGCCGATTTTTGAGCGCGCGGAAGTGCTCGACGTGCCGCTCTACCTCCATCCAGCGCCGCCCCCGGAAGCGGTCCGCAAAGCTTACTTCTCCGGACTTGAACCGGGACTGGGCCATATGCTTTCGATCGCTGGTTGGGGCTGGCACGCTGAGCAGGGTCTGCACACGATTCGCCTGATTGCGACCGGTATGTTCGACCGCTTTCCGAAATTGCAAATCATCATCGGACATATGGGCGAGATGATTCCGTTTTTTCTGGCGCGGATCGATGCGGTGGTGACTCCGGCGGCGAAAGACTTAAAGAAGTCAGTCGCGGACTACTTCCACAGCAACGTGCATATCACGACCAGCGGCATTTTCACAGCGCCGCCGCTGTATCTGGCGCTCGAGGTAGTGGGCGCGGACCGCATTCTATTTTCCGTTGATTACCCGTACAGTTCCAACGAGACGGGGCGCGCCTTTCTGGATAAGCTGTCGCTATCGCCAGCGGATTTTGAAAAGATCACGCATGGAAATGCGGAGCGACTGCTGAAGCTGTAAGCGGCGCGCCGCTTCTAGATGATCGCCCTGCCCGGAGGCTTTGCGCTAAACCGCCTCACCAGCACCGTTTGGCTGCCGGGCTTCTAAGTAATCGCCCGGCAACGCACTGCGCGCTTCGCTTTGCGCCAAAGCGCCTGAACTACCACCGCTTGGCTGCCGGGCTTCTAGATTTTTGCTACTCGCACCGATTTGGCGATACCGAGGCGGCGCAAGAGCCAGATGGTCATCCAGGTGATATCGATTTCGTACCAAGCGAGACCGTGGCGGGCCGATGTTGGATGTGCGTGGTGGTTGTTGTGCCATCCTTCGCCGAACGTGACCAGCGCGACCCAGGAATTGTTGCGGGAATCGTCGCGCGTGGCAAAGCGGCGGCTGCCCCAAAAGTGGGTGGCGGAGTTCACCAGCCAGGTGGCGTGGTAAGCAAGCGTGACGCGCACGAAGAATCCCCAAAACAGGAACGGCAATCCTCCGAATGCGAAGAGCAGAATCCCGGTGATCGCGAGTGGGACGTAGTGGTATTTCGACAGGCGGCGATGGAAGGGATCTTTCATCAGATCGGGCGCATAGCGGGCACAGTCGGCGATATTGGCATTGCTCGCTTCCCCGACGAGCATCCAGATCAGATGAGACCACCACTTGCCGTCGCGCGGAGTATGTGGATCGCCATGCTGATCTGAGAATTGATGATGGATGCGGTGGGTGGCAACCCACGGGATAGGTCCGCCCTCCAGCGCGAGCGTGCCGCAGACTGCCAGGAAATATTCGACGGCTTTGGGCACTTTGTAAGAACGATGGGTGAGGAGGCGATGGTAACCCATTCCGATGCCGAAGCTGAGTGAGATCCAATAGAGGGCTAAGGCGGTGAAGAATGCAGGCCAACTGAAAAAGAACAGGGCAGCGATGGCGCCACAGTGAAAGAAGGTAAAGGCGATGACGCTGGTCCAATTGATGCCCTCTTGTTTCAGGAATGGCGCGGTTTGAGTAGTCATTTACTATTTGTCGAGGGGAGGCGGGAAGGAGAAATCGAGGCCTCTGGACCAACCCTAACAGCAAACGCGGCTATTCGTATGTAAGGTTTGTGTAATAACTCGCAAGGCGTGAAAGCTTTGGCCTACTAAGGAGCCGGCGCAAAACGGACGCGGTGTCAAGGGCGCCCCACAAAGAGCGACGGTGTTGTAGCTCGATGAAAATGTCCCTTTGGTAACTCGATAGGGATGTCCCTCTGAAACTAGGCCGAGGAGGTTTAGTTGGGAAGGACATGGATGAGCGAGGAAGAAGTCAGACGAGCGGGGATATTGGGTCGGATCGAGCAAGGGGAGATTAAGCAGACGGAAGCAGCGGAGTTGCTCGGGGTGAGTTACCGGCAGGAGAAGCGGCTGTATGCGCGATACCGGAAGGAGGGAGCGGCGGGGCTGGTACACGGGAATGCCGGGCGAGCCTCGAACCGAGCCAAGCCGGTGAAGCTGCGGAAGAAGATCATCGAACTGGTTGGGAAGCAGTACAGCGGTCGACCCGGCGAACGTTTCGGTCCAACGTTAGCGGCCGAGCATTTAGCGGAAGAGCACGGCCTGGAAGTAGACAGCGAGACGCTACGGCGCTGGATGTTGGGGGCAGGGCTGTGGACGCGGGAGCGAAAACGCAAGCAATACCGGCAGCGGCGGTTGCGCCGTGCGCATTTTGGGGAACTGCTGCAGTTGGACGGCAGCTTTCATCGGTGGCTGGAGGACCGCGGCCCGCAAGGCTGCCTCCTGAATCTGGTCGACGATGCGACGGGAACAGCGATGGCTTGCTTTAGCAAAGACGAAACCACTTGGGCAGTGGCGGATCTGCTGCGAGCCTGGGTGGAGCGCTATGGCGTGCCGCGCGCCATTTATACCGATTGGAAGAGCGTGTATCACGCGCCGCCGGAGAAGGAGGAAGTGGCGCCGCAGCTCAGCCAGTTTGGAAACATGTGCGGCAAACTCGGCATTGGCTTGATCGCGGCCAACTCGCCGCAAGCCAAAGGCCGGGTCGAGCGGCATCACGGCACGCATCAGGACCGGCTGGTCAAGAAGATGCGCCGGCTCACGATTCACACCTACGAAGCCGCCCAGCGCTATCTAGTCGAGACCTATCTGCCTGCGCATAACGCTCGCTTTGCCATCGCACCCGCCGATCCCTTAGACCTGCATCAAGCGCTGCGGCACAAGCTCGATCTGAACACGATCTTCTGTTTAGAACACCGCCGCACTGTAGGAAACGATTGGGTTGTGCGCTTTCAAAGCCGCTTGCTGCAACTCGATCCCCACCAGGTTGCCGCCCGCGCGATGGTCAAGCTTCAGCAGCATCGCGATGAAAGTTTGCATCTGTGGCACAACAGTAGCGAACTGCGTTGGAAAGAGATTTCGGAACGGCCCCCGCGGCCCCCAAAATCGGTTGTGGATCCACAATCTCGCCGTCGTGGCATTCCCCATCCGCCGACTACGCATCCTTGGAAACGCAAGCCCTTTCTCCCGTCTCGCGCCCGGTCTCTACAGCACTGAGCAGGGCAAGGCGCTCAAATGCCGCCCTCGCCCTGCACCCCCTCCCGGCTTCCAAATGCATAATCAAAAAGGGCCATTTCTACTGAGGCGAAACGGGGGACACTTCTAAAGAGCTACGACACCCACAAAGAGCGACGGCTTCCTTTCCATGCCTCGGGGCGCCCATCCGTGTGCTTTGCGCTGTAACATTGCGTGTTTCGAAACCTTTGTGTAACAGCAAATGAAGGGCGTGTGTCCTTGAGTAAAGGAGTAGACGGCCTTATGGAAAGACGAAGCTTTCTACAGAACTTGGCGCTTGGGGGGGTGGCCGCTCGCGTGGCGCTAGGCCAACAGACTGCCACTTCCGCAGTAGCACAGGACAGCACGGCTGCGGCGGGGCAGATTCCGCGGGTGAGCGACCCAGGGGAGATGCGCGGCGAGATGCTCTACCGCAAGTTCGGGAGAACCGGCGAGACGGTCTCGGCGATCGGCCTGGGCGGATCGCATATTGGGAAACCTTCGCCGACGCAGACCGAATCCGCGCGGCTGATTCACCAGGCGATTGACCGGGGCATCACCTACATGGACAATTGTTGGGATTACAACGAGGGGCGCAGCGAACGGTGGATGGGGGAGGCGCTGGCGCAGGGCGGCTACAGGAATAAGGTGTTTCTGATGACCAAGATTGACGGACGTAACAAGGATCTAGCGACCGATCAATTGCACGATTCTTTGACTCGCCTGAAGACCGACCGCATTGACCTGGTGCAATTCCACGAAATTTTGCGTTTCGACGATCCGGATCGAATTTTTCGGGAAGGTGGCGCGTTGGAAGCGCTGATGGACGCGAAGAAGGCCGGCAAAGTTCGATTTATCGGTTTCACGGGGCACAAGGATCCGCATATTCACCTCTACATGCTGGAGGTAGCCGCGAAACATGGGTTTCAGTTCGACGCGGTGCTGATGCCTTCGAACTTGATGGACGCACATTTCCGCAGCTTCGCTCAGTTGGTGATGCCGAAACTGGTGGAACAGAACATCGGTATCCAGACGATGAAGCCGTTCTGCGGAGGCGACGGGATTATCCTCAAAAGCGGCGCAATTCGGAACCCTATCGATTGCCTGCATTATGCCTTGAATCTGCCGGCGAGCGTGGTGATCACCGGGATCGACAAACAGGCGATTTTGGACCAGGCGTTCCAGGCCGCGAAGACGTTCAAGAAATTAGACGAGCAGCAGTTCGCGGCGCTGCTGGGAACGACGCAACAAGTCGCGGCGACAGGACAATACGAATTGTTCAAAGTGTCGGCGCATTTCGATGGGACCGCGCGGCATCCGGATTGGCTGGGCGGTGATGACCCGGCAGTGCAGAAGCTGGCTCCGCAACCGGCCGGGTGAACAAGGAGAAAGAACGAAGGCAGTTCTGTTACCCTCTTCGGCATCATCATCATCGCCGCTATCTTCGGCACTTCTATTCTGCGAGATTTCCAGCGCGACACATTTCAAATCATTTTCACCAAGCCGATTTCAAAATTCTCGTATCTGGGCGGCAGATGGGCCGGTTCCTTCATCACCACCGTCCTCGTTATCTCGGCGGAGATGCTCGGCACATTTGTCGGCACCTTCGCCCCCTGGGCCGACCACACCCGCATCGGTCCCAATCACCCCTGGGTTTACCTCCAGCCTTTTCTCTCCGTCACAGTCGTCAACGGCGGTGACCTTGGGCTGGAGTAAGTTCTCATAGAACAGAGGGCCCATCGCGGCGACCCTGCTCACTCCCTCAACGAGGATTGATGGCTATTGACAGAAACCAGAGCCTGACGTTCTGAACGGGTTTGAAAGCTTAGCCGGAGCGGATCCTGCTCTGCACCGATCAAGAGTAAGGCATTGCGCGAACCGTACCTGCCTACAATTAACTCCGTGATTTATATTGCTAAACTGCTCGCAGTGGCGGCACCCGGCACTCGGCGCTATGCAACAAAAAATCAGGTCCCGACCCAACGCGGTTGGCCTTCGAATGCGAGGAGCGCCGTTTTTCACGCTGGGCCAGTCTAGACTGCTGCAGCTCGCAGTGCTGTTCATCGTCTTCAGCGGCGGCTTATCGCTTAACCTCCGTGCGCAGGCGACAGCGGGCGCCCCGGTGACCGACCATCAAGATGCGTCGCAGTCGGCAGGTGCCGTCCATGCCTCCGGGACGCCGGAAGTTCAATCGCAATCATCCGCAAGCGTGGCAGGAACGGTTCTCGACCCAGGCGGGGTCGCCGTTGCCGGTGTGCGGGTTACGCTTACCGCACCCGGTGAAACAGCGTCACACATCGCAACAACCGACAAGAAAGGCGCCTTCACCCTTGCGGGGCTGCCTTCCGGCACTTACCAACTGAAGGTCGATGCCGCCGGCATTGAGCCGCTCGCCTCTGAGACGGTGGTACTCTGTGCGGGCGAGAAACACAACTTGCCGCTGGTCGTGGTGCGGATTCCCACCAAGATCACGACGGTGGCTGTTAATGCGACACTGAACGACGTCGCTCGGGCACAGGTGCATGAGGAGGAGCAGCAACGCATACTCGGCTTCTTGCCGAATTATTACACCAGTTACATATGGAACGCGGCGCCCATGACAACCAAGCTTAAATTCAGGCTGGCGCTTCGAACTGCTACAGATCCAGTCACCTTTATCGTGGTGGCCGGAGTAGCGGGCGTCGAGCAGGCGCACAAGACCTTTCCCGGATACGGCCAAGGTTCGGAGGGCTACGCGAAGCGCTACGGTGCCACCTATGCTGACACCGTGTCCGGCAGGATGTTCGGCAGCGCAATTTTTCCCGCCCTTCTCCATCAAGACCCGCGATATTTCTACCAGGGCTCCGGCAGTACCCGCTCGCGACTGCTCTATGCGCTGCTGTCAACCGTAGTTTGCAGAGGCGACAATGGGCGGTTGGAACCCAACTACTCTCACGTGCTGGGGAGTTTCACGGCGGCAGGTGTCTCGAATATATACCGAGTTCCGTCGGACCGGCAAGCGGGCCTGACGTTTCGGAACGGTTTGATCATCACGGCAAGCGGTGCGGTCGTGAATGTCATGCGCGAGTTTATTTCGCGAAAGCTGACATCCACTGTGCCGGCTTTTGCCAATGGCAAACCATAGCATTGGTCGAGGCAGTTCCGAGACCCCGCTACGCGCCCCGATCTTCGCATAAAAACAGTACGCCAGACCCCTTGCGCCCACGCCGGTTTCGGATTACCATCGATCCACCGTGATCCCGGTCCCCCACATTTCACGCCGCCAAGCTGTCGGCTACCTTCTCTTTTGCGTCGGCGCCAGCAGACTCGCCGCTGTCGACCTCAACCAGCCCGCGCCTCACTTCGTCGCGAAAACTCTCGACGGCGAGAGGTTGACTAACGAATCCCTGAAAGGGAAAGTAGTTCTGCTCGACTTCTGGGCGACGTGGTGCCCACCGTGCAAGCACGACGAACCGGCCGTCGAAAGCATTATCAAGGAATTTCAGAAGGATGGCTTGGTCGTTGTCTCCGTCAACATGGGCGAACCCCGCCGCAGGGTGAAGAAGTATCTCGAACAGTCTCCTCGCTCCTCGAAAATCGTGTTGGCCGAAGACACAACTCTCGCTGCTATCTGCGAAGCGAACGTTTACCCCTATTACGTCGTAATCAATCGCGAGGGTGACATCGCGGGCATCCAACGCGGCGCTGCCGGTGAAAACGCTCTGCTCCGTCTACTCGCAAAGGCCGGCCTCGAACTTCAGTAATTCCGGGCCGCCTGACGAGCCTCTTTGCCAAAATCGGACCATATGCTGAACGTCCAGATTTTCGGCGTCAAGAACTCTCAGTCCACCCGGGCCGCCGAGCGTTTTTTTAAGGAGCGCAGCATCCCCATCCATCTGGTTGACATGAAACAAAAGCCCATGTCGCCCGGCGAAATCAAACGATTCGTCGATCGCTTCGGTCTCAAAGCGTTGATCGATACCGAAAGCAAAGCGTATGCGGACGCCGGTCTGAAATACCTGAAAGTCTCCGACTCCGAACTCCTCACCCGCATCGAACGCGACCCGAAACTACTCCGCCTGCCGCTCGTCCGCGTCGCCAACAAGCTCAGCATCGGCCATGACGAAGCATCGTGGAAAGCCATGCTCGCTGCTTGACCACATATCTGCTACGCACCAGTTCTCTTCAGAGGTTTACGGGAGGTGCCGCAATATGCCTAGCGCCTCCACTTCCAGAACTTTTGCTATCGTCCCGGCAATTGTGTCTGCGGGCGTTAGAGGAAGTCCCAGGGTGGGAACTATGCGCTCTCTTCGTTTGGCCAAGGACGACTGTGACATGGCTTTCGCGAGTTTGTAGTTCTGAAAGTAGGCGGTGAGTGGGTTGAAGCTTGCCTTTACCTTGGCGAGCTTGCTGCAAAGAATGTAGTTCTCATTCACCAATCGATCCAGCAAGGGCAACACCTGGGGGCTGCTTTGGAAAAACGTAAACGAGCCGGACAATTCCTTCTCAAGAGGTCGCTTTAGGGTGTGATCAGCGCGAAGACCACTTTTTAGGTGATTGCTCACGTCGGAGATATAAATGTTCGTTAACACCACGGCGAAAAACTCCTCGTCATCGGTGTAGAGTGTCACGCCGCCGCCGAGAGGTGTCGCCGAATTAACGCCAAACCCGCCTCGGTAGGCATGAACCAGCTCATGAAAGCAAACTTCGTCGGGAAAGCTACCCCGGTTGTATCGCGGGTCTGATCCCCTGCTCTTTTGGTAACACTGGCTCCCGCTCATGTACACCTGCGGCTCGAACGCCACAACTCCCATATAACTCCGCCCCGTTGCGGGGTCCCACCTGTTCTGGCCAAAGCCATGGGCGTTGCATTGTGCCTGATTAAGGGGCTTGACCAGAACCCATCGCGCTGTGGACTGAATGGACTGAAGTAAAGCCAAGCCGGCCTGAGTGCTGGCTATCTTTTTTAAGGCCGTCAGCACCGCTGCTCTCCAATCTTCAAACGAGAACGAATGGTTCGCCGGGTTCTTGAACATATCGTCGGTCTGCTTATCTATGACCCAAATCATATATTCTTCCGGAAAGGTGGCCATTTAACTATCTCCTCGAATGTTGCCGTGCAGGTTGGCGGTATGTATACGTGCCATCACGTACTTACTCGTCCCTGATGCACTTGAGGGCCCAAGCCTTTCAAGGACCGTGCGAAGAAACTCCTCCAAGCAAATAGTATGCGATTTCTTCTGCTTTTACTGGCACTTGCCATCACGGCCTGACTATCCAGATGTGTCTATAAGTAGCTGATGCATTCACACGGTGAGTTAATCCGTGACTAACTAGCCCGGCAGCCAAGCGACGCTCGGTCTGTACAGAGAGGAAATCGCCGCCCGTTTTAGCGCAAAGCCGTCGCGCGTGCGTTGCCGGCCATTACATAGAAGTAGACATGGCGAAGCTCGGAACAACGGCCTCAGCACTCAGAGCGGTCGCGATTCACTATTTATCTCTTGTGTTCGGCCGGTGAAATTCGTTCGGTACGCCGTGCTGCCGCCTTGTCCACAACTCCCTGGGATCTCAAGGTCCCGTTAAGGCGCAACAATGATCGTGACACGGCGATTTATCGCAATCTTGGCGCGCTTCGCTCGTCAATCTACGGATAGCCTACAACCCGTCAACTTGGATGTGCACGAATGACATCCGCCGCGCTACGATCGGCTTTGGCATCACAGCGAACGGAAAACCTGGCTGTGGACGAACTTCCGCGTCGCGTTCATTTGAACGCGCAATAGCGATAAAGCCGTGTAAGGCATCATCGTAGTTGCAAGCGCACACATCGGCGGGGAATCCCGAGATGATGCCTGCCGAAGCGACGGATCTTCAGACAGCGATAGTGGCGAAGTGCCGGATAGTAAAATCAACTTGACTGCTGGACGAACAATTATGGAGTACAATAAAAGCGTGATTGACGGCGGACAGTTCGAATAGTTGGCGTGGGCCCCAGATCAACTTTCACCGCCATCTGTCGTGTATGGACCGCCAAACTTTTGTAAGTCCCTGATTCCAATAGGTTTCTCTAATTAACCCTTCTGGATTCTGACAGTTATATTGTAGACAGATTCTCCGCTGACCTCTGATTTCTCAATTTCCCATAGACGCTCCGTGAAGTGCCGTGTGCCAATCTTTCTGTCTTCGGGACTAGTTTGCGGCTTAGCCCCGAAATCGGATGAAAAAATTAGCGGTGGCAGCTCCGTGTCTGTCAAAACTCGAAGTCGCAGACTGAAATAATGCTTTCTCGCTCGCCGCTGGACGCCGTACGAAATTAAAGCCGGCTCGCCTTCAGGGACAAGTGAAAACTCACGCGCGACTTCGAACCTACTCATAAAAGTTCGCTCGCCATCGCCTTGTGAGACTGGCGGTGTATAAAACACTACGTAACCTTTCTGCGTCTCCGAGTTGTAAGCGGGTATCCTGATTTGATCTCTGTGAACGTTACCCGTGGTCTCTTGTGTGAGAGCAGGGACATCGATCAGGCTTCTTGAACCGCCGCCGTCTTTGGGCAGGCCCCCCGCTACGAACCTTGTCAAAAATAAACTTCCAGGGCCCTTAACTGAAAGCGTGCTTTTTCGGTCATAAGTAACGGTCCAGTCTCTGTCAATACGAACCGTAAATTCAGCGTCGTGGCTGAGAGTTTCCAACCACGCCCCCTGCTCCGAGAACGCATCGTAAAGAGCGCGCGCTTGCTCGACACTAAAATCCAGCGTGTCGTCCGGATTTGAATCGAAAAAGGAAACCTTGCGCTCTTGTCCCTCATGCTCTTTCCACTTCACGAGTAGTCCGGTTTGCTTGCCCGCCTGAAGGAGTTCGAGCATATCCGTATCCGTCAAGCTAAATTTGTCGAAAGGAATATGAGGAGGTGTAGTTATCGAATAGCTAAAGACATGTCGGGGAAGCTTGCGCTTTTTGTCATGAGCTTCCGCCATGGTTTGCAATAAAGCTTGCAAATACCCCCAAGTTCCTGACATTGGCCCAGGAGGGACTAAATCTCGCAGGCGAAAGCCGATTGTCGGGTATTTACTCTCCGCAAATAGGAACGCTGGATAGTTGCTGAGAATGCCCCCGTCGACCAGAAGGTCAGTACCAGCAAGAAACGGAACAAAAAAAACCGGAATGCTTACTGAAGCGTGGACAGCCTGAGCAATCGGCATTCCCAAGTGATTACTTTTCTTGTAGACAAGATACTGTTGCCGTGAAACATCCGCAGCAACAATCTGAAGATCCTCCAGCACTACATCGCTAAACGTTTTATTCTGAAAGACCTTCGATAACCAAATACCAAGTTTATCGGAACGGTGCAAGCCCCGCGCTTGCCAAGCATTTCCAATCTCTGCAAATAAGGATTGAATCTGACTTCGCTTGCTCCATAGTGTCCAAAACGAAACCTTACCGGTTCCGAGCGCTTCCCTGATTAGCGGATCGAGTTCTCTCATGGAGGCCTTCATGTGTTCAACACGATTAACATCCTCCTCGTAAAGAAACGTTCGGAGTTCCGGATCCTCCAATATCGACTTGATTTTCGAAGGAGATTCACCGATCGCGAGTAGGGCGGCCACTATCGCTCCCGCGGAGGTGCCGGCCACACCTTTTATACGGATCTCGCCAGGCATCGATTCTAGAGCTCCGGCATATGCGATACCTCGAACGCCCCCGCCTTGAAAAACCAAATTGATAGGCATATCTCGGCACCTCAGACCGAAAACATTGAACTAGCTACAGACGAGAATCATAACAACAGCATCCGGCCACTCACATCGATATTGAGTGTTGGCGGAGGCGGTTGGTCGCGTACTGTTTGCTAGGCGCGCAATTTGAGCGGAACGAGATCAGATCTACTTCCACATCGTGCCACTTTGACACTTTGACGCATAATGCGCTAGCCGCAGATTTGAACTCGCGATTGTCCAGAAGTCCTCTGGGAAATCGACTTTCCTCCGCACTCTAGCAATCTTCCGAAGCGCAATACTCCACGCTACGCCGCCGCTTATGTAGATGCTGTCGCGAGATTTCTACTTCTTTTGGTTGTCGCTGCCGGCTGCTTCCTTCCAGCCTTCGTGAGCGTCATGCGCGGCCTTATCCAACTTGCGACCAATTACCCGCCCGGCTTTGTCGGCCTCGACCGCGACCTTATGGGCAGCTTGACCAACCTTCCCAGCGGGCGTGTTTGCATCCCGCTGACGCTGCTCTGGTGATTCGCGAGGACCACAGGAAGCGAACACGATCAAACCTGCACACATAAACCCTTTAGTCCACAGCGCCTGCATACTCGTTAGATGCGGAACCACGCTGAAATGAGCGCGCAAATCCCTGGCCCGGGTCACAATCCTGCAAAACGCCTATTCCGCTACCTCCCGGCAATTCACTCGTATCGCAAAGCCGTCATAGCATCGACGCGCAGAGCTCGCAATGCGGGAGCGAGAATTGCCGGCACAGCAACCGCCGCCAGCACGCCGATCACCGCCAGAAACGCTGCCGAATCCAGAGCCTTCATTCCGGGAACCAAAAACTGGGCAAGCGGCTGCATCGCGAAGAACGAAAGAACCAGACCCGCCAGCATGCCGCTTCCGACCAGCGCGAAGCTGTGCCGGCTTATGAGCTGCAACACGTCCGACCGAGTTGCACCCAGCGCGACGCGAACACCGATCTCCCGCGTTCGCCCCGAAACGGAATACAACAGGACGCCATACAATCCAATGGCGGCAAGCAAGAGACCAAGCAGTCCCATGACGCCCAGCATGGCGGCACCCACCCGGCTCGGCAGCAACGCCAACCCGAGCGCTCGGCTCATCGGCTTCGTTTCTATCGCGGAGGTCGAATCGAGCCCCGCCAGTGCATCTGTTATCGGCTTGACGAAAGCCGCTGGCGCACCAGCAGTGCGAATCAAAAATTGCAGATTGACTGGCTCGTCAGAGGCAAAATACGGTTCGTACACCGCGAGCCTCTGTTTCTCGCTCAGTGTGAAGTATCTGCTGTCTTTGGCGACCCCCACCACGAGCTTGCTTTTCTCATTGGGAAGCTCCGAAGTAATCGTATGGCCGACCGGGTCGATGTCGCCGAAAACCGTATGGGCGAAATTCTGGCTCACCATAACGACCGGCTGCGAGTCTTTTCGGTCCGCCGCGGTAAATTCACGGCCGCGCAGAATGGCAATGCCAAGAGTCCGGAAGTAATCGGGACCAACGTTGTTGCATTGATATTCCACCGGGACTGCGGTTCGCGAGATATCCGTCCGAACAGGCGCGCCAACAACGCAATTGTCGTTCAACGGAACACCCCGCGCAACGGCAGCGGACTCCACGCCGGGCAAAGCGCGCAACCGCTCTAGCGCTGAACGCACCAGGACCATTTGCTTGGTCTGATTGGGATCTTTATAATTCTCCGGCACCAGCCGCATATAGGCCCAGACGGCCTTTTGTACATCGAAGCCCGGGTTTGTGGAGGTGGCCCGAAGCAGGTTGTGCACGAACAGCAGCGCCGCCGCGAGCAACACGATCGATACCGCGAGTTGCGCGGCAACCATAGCGCTGCGCAAGTTCCACGCGCCGCTGGTCTGGTGCTCTTCTTGTTTCAATGCGTGGTTCACGTCCCTTCTGGCCGCCTTGAGCGCGGGCAGCAACCCGCACAGCAGCGCGCTCGCGAGCACTATACACAGTGAGTACCCGAGCAGCCGCCAGTCAGGCAAAATGACGAAGTGCAGCGGAACCGGTACAGGCAGATCGATTTTGCCGATCCAATACGCGCAAGAGAGATCGACCATCACACCCGCGAACGATCCCAAAACGGCCAGCAACAGGCTTTCAGCCAGCAGATGTCGGACGATCCGCTGCCGGCCGGCGCCGAGCGACAGCCGAATCGCGAGTTCATGGGAGCGGCTGGAAGCGCGCGCCAATAGCAGGCTGGCTACATTTGTGCAAGCGATCAGCAACACCAGGCCGGCGACAATCATCAGCATGGCAAAAAAGGCCGTGACTGCGCCGGGTATCTCCTGGTTGAGCACGTCAAAACCTGTTATGCCGGTCACTCGGAGTCGCTTGGTTCGCGGCCAGCCTTCTATCGGGTGAATGCGATCGAGCTGCTGAAGCACACTTTCGATACGGGCCCGCGCGATCGGAACGGTCATGCCTTTCGGTAAGCGCGCGTAAAACTGCACGGGTTCATCGTCATGGAGGGCGCGCAGATAGACGTGCGGCGAAATGCTGAAGCCGACGATCGAGCGATGATTTGCTGGAAGCACGCCGACGATGTTGTACGCTCTGCCATCCAAAATCATTTTTCTGCCCAGAATCGCTGGATCGCCGCCGAACTCCCCGCGCCAAACCCGCTCTGAGATGACAACCGCATCCGTCTCGTGAAGTGCTATTCCGCGTCCCATCAGAAAAGGAATGCCCAACGTCGTGAAGAAATCGTTGCTAACCGTGCCGGCATAAAACCGGCGGGTGTGTTCGCCGTCGCGGCAGTTCACCTCACGCTCGACATTGATGCCCGCCATGCCGTCGAAAATATTTGCTGCCCGAAGAAATTTATAGTCGCGGAGTGAAGACGCGCTATTTCCCCCTTGCCAGATGGCAATCAGCGATGCGCTGTCACGGCAGGAGGGTTCGCTGAACAAAAAGCTGGTGGTGATACTGAAAATCGTTGTGTTCGCGCCGATTCCCAGGGCTAGACAAAAAATCGCCGTCAGAGCAAAGCCTGAATTGCGCCGAAATGCGCGGCAGGCATAGAGTAGATCGGAACATAGGTCCTCCAGCCATCGCATTTGCCAAGCGCCGGAGGTGTCTTCGACCGCTTTCAGCCGTGAACCAAATTCCCGGCGCGCGACCGTGAAGGCTTGAATGCGCGCTATGCCGGACCGTGCGAGTTCTTCTGCCCGGCTTTCTATATGAAACTGCATCTCCTCCGAAAGCTCGGAACGAAAGCGCGCCCGGCGGGCCAACCAGCGTAATCGAAGCCAAAATTCCCTCATCATCTGAATGCTCCCTCCCTACGCCGTCTTCATCACCAGCTGAATCGCCGTCACCAGCTTGCTGAATTCAGTTGCCTCGGCGGCAAGCTGTTTCTGGCCCGCTTTCGTAAGCTCATAGAACCGCGCCTTGCGATTCGTGTCCGAAGTTCCCCATTCCGCGCGCAACCAACCTTTTAACAGCATGCGATTCAGGGCGGGGTACAACGAACCTTCCTCTACGGCAAGCACATCCGCCGAGCATTCCTTGATGCGTTTGGCAATCGCGTATCCGTGCAGTCGGCCGCCTGCCAGAGTCCGCAGGATGAGCATATAGAGCGTGCCCGGTAAGAGCTGAGGTGATTCTTCAGGCAAAGTCTTCCCCATTCCAGACTATATATAGCCTGGAATAGGATCGCAAGTCAACCTCAGCCGGTCAGCTCCAGAGATGTTACTGCGGCTCCCTCATAGGATCACAACCTATAGATTCAAGAGAATCAATAACATACGGCCAAACGCTTGGTACGGGTGTGCTATAGTCTCTGTAGTTTCTAAGCAGGAAGCCGTCTACGCTTCCACACTCTCGAAAAACGCCGGCAGGGCCGCTCAGCCCAAACCGGCGTTTTTCATTTAAGGAATGAACTCATGGCAACCATAGCCCAAACTACGGCCAATCAAGCCAACGCGCAAAAGAGTACCGGACCCACAAGCGAAACGGGGAAAGCCGCTTCCTCCCGCAATCATCTGCGCCACGGCTTTGCAGGCAGATTCACCCTTCTCTCCGTTGAAGATCCCGCTGAATACGACAGGATGCTCAACTCTCTCCGAGCAGACTTCCAGCCAAAAACGAACGCCGAGGACCTGCTCGTCGAGAGAATGACCCAGCACCAATGGCTCGTCCAACGCGCTCTGCAACTCCAAACGTTCTGTTTCGACGGTGACCAGAGCAACGAAGACCACCAACGCTCGCTCTCGCTCTACATCCGCTACCAGACCACCAATGAACGAGCCTTTTCCAAGTGCCTCAGCGACCTGCTAAAGCTTAGATCCGAAAGGAGAAAGGAGCAAATTGGCTTCGAATCGCAGCAGCTCAAAAAAGACGATCTCGCCCGCAAGCAACAAATCGAAAATCGCAAGCAGGATCTGCATCAATGCGAAATTTGGCTCGCCGAAGCCAAGGCCGAACACCAGGAATTGCTGAATTACCGGCTTGAGACCCCCGAAATGGGCCTGCCCAACCGGGTCCAGCGCATTTTGGCGCGCCAACAAGCCGCCTAAAGCGCCTGAAATCCATTTGCATGGCAAAGCTCACACTCGCAGTGTGTCCCGGTTCGTCAAAATTCCAGCACGGCCATTCTGCCATCCGTGATCAGCATGTCCCCCGTGGCGTTCGAAACATCCTGCGGCAGTCCCGCTCGCGCCACCAGCGCAATCGCCCGCACTCTGCCCGTGAACAAAAGGTCATCCACCACTTTGGCCCGTTCCAGGTCAATCTGCGGATCGATGCCGTGCGTGAACGAGCGGCTTACGGGCGAAAACGTAATGCTCGTGTCGTGTGTCGCCGCCGCCACCCAGACCGGCTTGCCCTGCCAAGTCTGGGGCATGCGCCAAATCCGAATGTGATGCCGCATCGCGAATGTGTCGTTCTGCCTTTGCAGCGCCAAATCGGGCGGCCTTCCATCCAGAAACAGAATAGACATCGGAGCCTCGCTGTATCCTCGATCCTCAATCAGCGCTCGCGCCGTCTCCATCTTCGACGAGCGGCTCAGCAGGTCCGCCGGAAACCACCCCGCCTCCTGAAATGCCGCTTCAATTTCCTGCTCGGTTCCGATGAGCATCAGGTTGGTCATGTCGGACGGCTTCGGTGGATTCTGCGCCACCGTTCGAAACGGTTCCACATTTACCAGCGCGGCCAGAGCTTCAGCAGGCGCAATCGCGGCCGGAAAATGGGGCGTTACGGGCGAACTCCATTCCAGCGGCTTCGTCAAGCGCAGCGTCACATCCACACCCGGCTTGTAATCGATCGATGCGTCCACCTGCTTCACGAACGCGCCCTTCACACCCGAGAGAATCTCTGCGAACTGCCCGTATTGCGATGCCAGTTTATTGATCCCTTTATCGATCTCACCTTCGAACGTCTGCGATTGCGCAATGCCCGTGATCAAGCCGGTGTTGTCCACCGATTCGCGTGCGTTATCCACTCCTTCCAACGCGCAGAACAACGGTTTCGAGTGTCCCGCGGCGTCTTCAATACGTGTGAACTGGATGCGCAGCGTCGCCGCCGTCTCCGCCGCCTGATCGCTCGCCGCCCGAAACGCGCTCGCATCCGCCGTGTTCCCGGTCACCCGTGTGCCCGCTGCAATCACGGCCGTCCCGTTTATAAACACCGGAACAACAACTACTCCGGACAGGGGGCTGCCCGACGGTTTATCGCTGCTCGCTTCTGTTGTCAATCTCACTTGCAGTTCTGTGCCTGCCGGCACAATCGCGCCTGCGGCCACCATCGCGGCCAGCGGAAATATAGCGGGCCAAAGCTTCATCAGGTAAGCGGAAACCCTTGCAAGTGCACCAGTTATAATCGGAGCGTGCTACGCCCGTCAGTCGCGGTTCTGGTCGTGGCCGTCCTGCTCTCAGGTTGTGGCAATCGGATCAAAACGAAAGAAAAGGTCCAAGAAGCGATCATAAACCGCCTGCAGACTAGGTCCGGTCTCGACGTCAACTCGCTCGACATCACCACCACCTCTGTTACCTTCGATAAAAATATGGCATACGCAACCGTCGCCTTTCATCCAAAAGGCGACCCCAGCCTGAATAGCGGTATGACCATGAAATATACACTCGAAGCGCGCGACGGCAAATGGACCGTTGTGAATGTAGGTGATTCGCAAGGCCACCACGGGATGCAGGGCGACTCCTCTGGCGCTGCGTTGCCCCCCGGTCACCCGCCTGTCGCTAACGGCATGACTCCTTCCGCGGGAGCGGGACAAACTCAATGAAAACGGTTGCAGTTTTAGGCGGTGGTCCCGCCGGAGCCACCGCGGCGGAAAGACTTGCGCGCGCTGGCCTTCGCACCATCGTGCTCGACGAGAAACTCGCCTGGGAAAAGCCTTGCGGCGGCGGCATCACGTATAAGGCGTACTCTCAATATCCCTACCTGCTTGAGAACGACACGCCCAAAAAATTCGTCACGGATACCTTCATTGCCGCGCCGCAAAGCCGGCAGCGTCAAAATGGCCATGACGCGTCCGCTTCTCATCTATTCTCGAACCGACCTGAACGCCATGCTGCTGCGCCGTGCTGAGGCAGCCGGCGCGGAAATCGAGAAAACGCGCGTCATGGGCCTCGATCGCACCTCCTCCGGCTGGAACATCCGCACCCGCCGCGGCACCATCGATGCCGATTATTGCGTCATCGCTACCGGCGCCCGCAATCCACTGCGCGACATGGGCACTCAGTTCAACGCGCAAGACACCATGACCGCTCTCGGCTACTTCGTTCCCAGCGATCAAGCGCACGTCGACATTCAGTTTCTTCCCAATCTCGAAGGCTACATCTGGGTCTTCCCGCGCGCTGGACATCTTTCCGTGGGAATCGGTGGGAAAGGTGAATCGGCGCAAATGCTGCGCGCCCGCCTCGAACGATACATGGATGAAAAGGGCATCTCTCGCAACGGCGCTCAATTCTTCGCCCATATGTTGCCTTCGCTCGATTCCAGCGCCTGGCGCAATAACCGCCTCGCCGGGGACCGTTGGGTTGCCGTCGGTGACGCCGGTGGGCTCGTCGATCCCATCACGGGCGAGGGACTCTACTACGCGGTGCGCTCCGGCGATCTTGCCAGCCAGGTCCTCTTGACGGATCAGGAGCCGGAACGAAAACTCGAGAGTTACTGCCAGTTGATCGCTCGCGATTTCGGCCATGACCTGACGTATGGGGCCGGTCTCGCCAAGCGTCTCTTCTGCGGAGCCATCTTGTTCGGCGCTGTCCCCACCCGCATGATCGACTTCATGAAACGCAGCCCCAAATTCTGCGAGATCATGCAGGATCTCTTCGCCGGCACCCAACCCTATCTCGAGCTCAAGAATCGCCTCCTGCGCAACGTCAATACCACCCTGCACGAGATCTTCATGAGCTTCCTGTTCCGCAAGCTGGTTCTCGGCCAAACACGAGTATGAACGTCCGGCAGTCCGAATCTCTCTTCGCCCGCGCTCAGCGTTACATTCCGGGCGGAGTGAATTCGCCCGTGCGCGCCTTTCGTGCCGTCGGCGGTACGCCGCGCTTCATCGCTCGCGGCGACGGCTCGCACATTTTCGACGTCGATGGCAACGAATACATCGATTACGTCTGCTCCTGGGGTCCGCTCGTTCTCGGTCATCGTCCCAAGCCCGTCATCGATGCCATCGCCGCGGTCCTTGAACTCGGTACTAGCTTCGGCGCGCCCACCGGCCGCGAAGTGGAACTCGCTGAGCTGATCATCGACGCTGTTCCTTCCGTCGAGATGGTTCGTTTAGTGAATTCCGGCACCGAAGCCTGCATGAGCGCCATTCGCCTCGCGCGCGGCTTCACCGGACGCGATCTCACCGTCAAGTTCGAAGGCTGCTATCACGGCCATGTCGATTCTCTGCTTGTAAAGGCTGGCTCCGGACTCGCCACTCTGAGTCTGCCCGATACCGCGGGCGTGCCGAAGGCTTTCTCCGACACCACCATTGCGCTGCCGTTCAACGATCTCGACGCTGTCGAAGCCACTTTCGCGCGGACGCGGAGACGCGATCGCCGCCGTCATTGTCGAGCCGGTTGCCGGAAATATGGGCTGTATTCCGCCCGAGCCCGGTTTTCTCGAAGGGCTGCGCCGCATCACCGAAAAACACGGGGCGCTGCTCATTTTCGATGAAGTCATGACCGGCTTCCGTCTCGCTCGTGGCGGCGCGCAGCAGCTATACGGCATCAAGCCCGACCTCACCACGCTAGGCAAAATCATCGGCGGCGGCCTGCCCATTGCCGCCTACGGCGGACGCGCGGACATCATGAGCAAGGTCGCGCCCTCCGGTCCGGTCTATCAGGCCGGCACACTCTCGGGAAACCCGCTCGCCGTCAGCGCAGGTATCGCCATGCTCACTTATCTCGAAGAGCATCCCGAAACCTACGACATTCTGGAAACGCGCACCGCCGAGTTAGTGGCGCACGTTCCTGAAGGCCTGTGTGTGAACCGCGTCGGCTCCATGTACACGTTTTTTTTTCAAAACGGTCCGGTGCGCAATTACGAAGACGCCAAACGTTCCGACCTCGCCGCCTTCGGCCGTTTCTTTCATCATCTTCTCGAAAGCGGCGTCTACTTTCCGCCTTCTCAATTCGAAGCTGGCCTTCGTTTCAGCGGCCCACACGCCGCAAGATATGTCAGCCACCAGCAACGCCATCTCCGGCTTTCTCGTCCACGCGCAGATCAATGCCGCGCGTATTGGTCACGGGTGCAGCCAAACGCATCGGCCGCGTCATCGCAATTGAGCTTTCGCAGCGCGGTTTTGACGTAGCGATTCACTTCCACACCTCCCGCGCCGAAGCCGAATCCGTTTCGCGCGAATGCGGCGGAGCGCCCATCTTCCAAGCCGATCTGGCGAAGGTCGACGAAATTCGCCGCCTCTTTCGCGAAGTCCGAGGACAACTTCGGTCCTCTCGATTGCCTGGTCAACAATGCCGCCCGCTTCACGCGCTTCGATCCGCTCGACATCACCGAAGCGGATTGGGACTTCGTTCACGACGTTAATTTAAAAGCCACGTTCTTTTGCTGTCAGGAAGTTGCGCGCCAAATGAAGCAGCTTGGCGCTGGCCGCATCGTTAACATCAGCTCGCTTGGCGGCATTCGTCCTTGGGCGGAACACGCGCATTACTGCGCCTCGAAAGCCGGCGTCATCATGTTGACCAAAGCGCTCGCAAAAGCCTTCGCACCGCAGATCACTGTCAATTCCGTTGCGCCCGGAGTGATTGCGTTCAACGATGTGGATGAACGAACTCAAAAGATGATCGACGCCACGCCCATGCGCCGGGCAGGGAAGCCCGAGGAAATCGCCGAGGCGGTACATTTCTTTCTGACAGCTCCCGACTTCATCACCGGCCAGATCCTTAGCCGTCGATGGCGGACTCAATGATCGCTAGGCGTCCTATTCCGGTTCTCGTCATCAGCATCCTGCTGATCGCGACGGGAGCCATCGGCCTCGTGGTTCACATCAGGGAGCAGATGGGCCGTCCTTTTAACAACGACATCGTCTCGATTGTTCTCGTCGAAATAGCCGCCATTCTCGCGGGCATCTGCATGCTCTACGGGCGGATTTGGGCCCGCTGGCTGGCGATCGCCTGGATGGCATTCCATGTCGCGATCAGCTTTCCCGATTGGGGAAAGGTCGCGATTCACTCCGTTTTCCTGGCCGCCTTCGTTTACTTTCTGTTCCGTCCTCAGGCAACCCGCTATTTCAAATCACCGGAGACTCGAACGTGATGCGCGGTACGGCTGTCGTGGCGATCGCCTTGTGGTGCTTGGCCGGTTGCTCACGAGACAGCGCATCGCAAGATCTTGCCGGCTTGCGAGCAATGACGACCTGGAACATAACGCAACCGAACGGACCGAATAGTTGCGCTATCGAGGAACCGAATCGCTACCAGCAAAGCCGGCTCGACCACGAACTGGGTTCAAACATCGATAATGCACGAGCAACACACCAGGTATCGATGCTGGACCAGCAAGTCACAGACTATCTAAAGCAGCACCATTGGGCAGTCATGAACGCCCCGGACTGTTACCGAAAGCAAGGTATCGTCGTTCATACCATGAAGACCCAGGATGGATTCTCCGTCATCATTTACCTGCCCCGAACAGGATCGGACACTTGATGGATCCGGCCAGTATCGAAATCAAAGCTTCTCCGTGAAGAGGTAGAAATCTCTTCGCGATCTGAAGTCACAATCCGGGGCGTTTTGCGATGGTTCAGGTCCAGCCAAGCGGCCCAGTCGTCCTTGTTCTTGAAGAGCTTCGTGAAAAAACTTTACTCGTGGGAAACCTTTGGGCGAATCAACTGAATCAGTTCATCGGCTGTGGGCAGGCGTCCTGTTTGTTTTTTGGAGTAGATGCGTTCGCCATCGACGAAGACATCTAGCGCTCCAGGGGCGCCGGCGCGCAACTTTATCGGAACGTGGAATTCATGTTCAATATCGTTCTTGAGGCTCACGGCCTCGGTTTTGATGTCGCTTCAAATGAAGCAGCGTTTGATCTCAATTTTCATGTCTTGCCCGAATCGAGTATACATCGAAAAACAGTTATTCTCCGCGCAGAGCTTGGGCTGGGTTGACAGAAGCCGCACGGTAGGCAGGGAATGTAGAGGCCGCGAGAGCGAGTGCGAAGGCGACGAGGGTGGTTAAAATCATCACGAGCGGATCGAAAGGGCTCACATGAAAGAGGAGGGATCGGAGAACGCTGGATGCTGCTGCGGCGGCGGCCAATCCGAGAACGCAACCGATGGCGGCGAGCTTGAGGCCGGAGATGAGAATGAGGCGCATAACGCCAGAGCGAGGCGAGCCGAGCGCCATGCGGATGGCCATCTCCTGCACGCGTGAGGCGACGGAGAACGCGATGACGCTATAGACGCCGAGCACGGCCAGAAGTACCGCGGCGAGCGCAAAGCTCGAGATGACTATGGTGTTGAAGCGGCGCGGGGCTTCGCTTTGCGAGACAACCTGTTCCATGGTTTGCACCTGCGCGAGCGGTAGTTGCGCATCGATGGAGCGGACGGTTGCGCGGAGAGCGTTCTCCATCTGCTCGGGCGGGAGCGCGGAGCGCAGGACAATGTAGCCGCCGTTGCCGTTCAAATCGGTCGGCGACGCCATTGGACCAGCATCCTTTTCAAGCTGCGCGACCGGTTGATAGAACTGCTCGCTTGCATCCGCGTCGGGGGAAGTGAGCTTGGCGTCGGCCACTTCTCCGACAACCGTCATCCAAGGGGTTGCCGACTTGACGGTACCGATGCGCATGCGTTTCCCGATGGGGTCCCGGCGTGGCCAGTAGTGGTTTGCGAACTCGTGGTTGACGATGACGACGAGCTGCGAATTGGCATTGTCGGATTCGGTGAAATAGCGGCCGCGAATGAGCGGGGTGCCGATGGCGGTGAAGTAGTCGCCGATGAGTTGAGAAGGGGAAGCGGCACTGCGGTCCGGGCCGCGGGGATCGACATAACCATCGACGACAAAAGCATTAATGCCGTCGCCCGTGGTGGGAAGAGTGCTGGTCAGGCCGACGGCTGCGACACCGGGGAGTTGGCGAAGCTGCTGGAGCAGAGTGCGATTGAAGGTGTCAATCTGCGCCTGCGTAAAGTATTGCTTCTTCGGCAGGCCGTATACAGCGGTGGTCACGTGATCGGGGCGGAAGCCGAGATCGACGGCGCTCATGTTGCTGAAGCTGCGAAGGAGCAAACCGGAAGCAGTAAGGAGGACGAGCGCAACGGCGATTTCCAGGACGACGAGCGTGGAGCGGAGACGGGCGTGAGCGCCGCCGGTAGAGCCGCTGCGGCCGCCTTCTTTCATCGAGGCGTTCACGTTGGTACGGATGGCGGCGAAGCCCGGGGCTAATCCACAGCAGAAGCCCGTCAGAAGCGCGAGCAGAAGCGCGAAGGCGACGACGCTCCAATTGAGAGAAATCTCGCTCATGAGCGGCAATGTTTCCGGCAGAAGATTCTTGCCGAGAGCGAGCGCCAGAGCGGCGAATCCGATGCCGAGGAGGCCGCCGGCTACGCTGATGACCATGCTTTCGAGAATCATTTGCCGCAGCAGCGCGGGTGCGGAGGCGCCGATGGCGAGACGGACGGCGGTTTCGCGCTGACGGCGAATGGCGCGAACCAGCAGGAGTCCGGCAAGGTTGGCGCAGGCGATGAGCAGTACGACGGCGACCGCGAGGAAGAGCACGCGCAGCAGCGGGCGTGCCTGCAGCACAGTAATTTCCTGCAACGGGTAGACCACGGGACGAATGCGGAAGTTGGCTTCATCCGGCGGGTAATTGCGCATGATCTGCTGCGCGACGCGTTCGGCATCGCCCTGCGCCTGCGCCGGCGTGACACCAGGTTTCAGGCGCCCGACGAGTTGCAGGTACCAACTGGCGTCCGCTTCCGGGGAAAGCTCCTGCGGCGAAAGGCTCATAGGAACCCAAAGTTCGCTGCGATTGAGGCGGCCGGGATTGAGAGGGAACTCGAAGTCTCTGGGCATGACGCCTATCACCAGATAGGGTTTGCGATCGAGCAGAACTTTTGTGCCGAGGATGCGCGGGTTGCCGTTGAACCGGCTCTTCCAGGTGGCGTAACTCAAGACCGCAACCTGCTCCTTTTGCCGATCTTCCTGAGCGGTGAAGACGCGGCCCATGAGAGGCGGGACCCCGAGGGCGGAGAAGACGGACGGCGTCATGCGCGAGCCGTTGATCTGTTCGGGCTGGCCGACGCCGGAGAGCTCGTAGTTCGTGAGGCCATAACCGCCGAGACTCTCAAAGGAGGTAGTGTCGCGCGGGTAGACGACGACCTCGGGACCGGTAACAGGCCCTGAGTCGTGCTGGCCCCAATCGGTGCCGCTGACCTGATCGCCGAGAGTGACGAGGCGGCTGGCCTTGGGAAAGGGCAGCGGACGCAGAAGAACTCCGTCAACGATAGAGAAGATGGCGGTTGTGGAGCCAATGCCGAAGGCCAGCATCAGCACCGCGGTTAGCATGAACGCCGGCGACTTCCGCAATTGCCGCAAGGCCAGTTTCATATCGAAGAAAACTGTCTGCATCGCATGCGCAAGCGTATCACTTTAAACGCGGTGGGGTGGCAGCCTTCGGTTGCGGATGAATCGTCGCAAGCGGAGGCGTCGTGAACTCAAGCGGAAACGCGTTGCGGTCGTGACTGGGGAGTCAGTTAAGGGGAGAGCGTTCCGGCGCTGCTCGGACCTGTTCATGTCCAACGTATACTTCTAGAAATGTCTGCGGTCGCCCCCGCCGCTCCGGTTCACGCGCAACCCTCGGCTGAACAGCACGTTCCGGCGCTCGATGGAGTCCGGGGGATTGCCATTCTCGCGGTACTCTTTCATCACGGCCTCTGGGTGTTTCCTAAACCTACAGCCTGGAGCATTTGGATGGTGGCTCCGATGGCGTGGGGGTTCGGCGGCGTTGATCTCTTCTTTGTACTGTCAGGGTTCCTGATTACCGGGATTTTGCTACGAACAAGATATGCGGAGCACAAGGTTAAGTCCTTCTATATGCGGCGCGCCTTGCGCATCTTCCCGCTCTACTACTTGGTTGTCTTGATTCTTTGGTTCGGTCTAGCGCCGCATTTTCGTTTCTTCGAGACCATGCTGCCCATGTTGCATGGTCGAAAGCCGATGCTCGCCTACCTGTTCTACCTTCAGAACTGGCTAATTCTTCTGAATCAACAGGTGTATGGCTTCAATAACCTGCTGGGCCATTTCTGGAGTCTGGCGGTAGAAGAGCAGTTTTACTTTCTGTGGCCGTGGCTGGTCTGGCAGCTGTCTCGTCGGGCAATCCTGCGATTCTGCGGAGCGGCTTTACTGCTGAGCTTCGCGTGCCGCTTTTTTCTGGATATTCGTTACGGCCCAGCCAGCTCACTTCCACAATTGGTATTGCCGATCACTCGCGGAGACGGTCTGTTTGTCGGCGCCGCCTTGGCGGTTATGGTTGCAGAGCACGGTTGCATCGCGAGAAATCTTGTGCGGGGGCTCGCGGGCTTGGGCGTTGGTCTCTTTCTACTGATTGGGGTTCAACAGAGAAGCTTTTTGTTCCTTGTGGATTCCGGTTGGCATCCCCGCGTACTTCCGTTCAGCATTCCGGCCCTGGCCCTTCTCTCCGGGGCTTTGGTGGGTACTGCGGTGAATGGGCGATCTGGTATGCACTGGCTTTCTGCCGCCTGGTTGCGCTGGTTTGGTCGCTATAGCTACGGCATTTACGTGTACCACGCGATCCTCTATTCGGTCTTGATCTACATTGCCCGCGCTTACTTCAGGCAGGAGATTCCGTTTTCGACGCCGCGTGCGCTGGTATTTCTCGGCTTTGAAATCGCCGTTACGTTGCCGATTGCATGGCTGAGCTTCACGTATTTCGAAGCGCCGATCTTACGGCTGAAGCGATATTTCCGGCCTACTTAATGGGCGCCCGCGCTGACAAATGAACAGGCGGCTTCTGGGACTGGTTTGCGACCGGCCCAAATCGAACGAGCGCCGCACCCCGGTGAAAATCGCCGGCAAGGATCTCACGTCGGGAGAACGAATTCTCACGCCGCCGTCCAGAGCGCATCCGCCAGGAGGGCCAGCGCGTGCGAGCTGGGCAAATGGGCCGGCAATAAATTCCGGTTGAGGTGACGGGTACGAACAGCAACCCGTCAAAGCGGGCGTCGCGGCTCTGCAAAGCGCGATAGCAAATCTGTCGATCCGGCAGCTCCACAGCCAAAGTTTCGCACTTGTTGGAGGCGCAGACTCGCGCTTTTCGGACATGGCCACTCGGCGGACTTCAATCCCCGGTTAGCGGTGATGTTGGACTCTGGCGAATGAAGCCGGAACTCAACCGCCCAGCGGGCGATATTCCAGCCATTGCACGCCATAATAGGCGCCCACAAAGGTAACGAGAGTAACTATATATAAGAGACACATAGCGGCTGCGTTGAAGGTAATACCGCGATGAGGCAAGCGCCAGAAACGCTGTAACAAAGAATCACCTGCCATCAACGGGACGCCGAGCATGGCTACTAGCGGGAAGTGGCCCACGATGTCGCGCGGGCCAAATGCCGGCATGGCGCTAATAAAAACAAAGAGCAACGCGACGGCTACGAGACGAAGCAATCCGCGCCCGGTCGCCAGATAAAAAGCCAAAGTGAATTCCACAAAAGCAGCAATCACGACGAAAAGGCTAAAGTTTATTCCTAACGCCAAGTGGGGATTTTTCACTAGGATTTGCCGCGTCCATTGGGGGTATAGGAGCTTTTCGACGGCGGTCCACATCAGGCTGAACGCCAGGCAGCCGGTCATCACTGGGATTCTCATTCGAGAGAGACGTTGGTTGGATAAAGATGCAAAAGCGAGGAAGAAGGCCAGCCCGAGAAAGTATACGTAATCCAACATGTGGAAGAAACCATACTGCGTGAGCGCGTACACGTAAAGAGTGGTAATGCCCAGGGCGGAAAGAATGCAGGTCCGCCGCGAAGCCGCGCCCATCGCGATGAGGAATTGCAGGCCGAAGACCCACGTTTGTTTCGTGTGCAGCTCCGGTGTGAGGATGTAGAGTCCCAATGTCCATATGCAGAGAAAGAAAGTACCCGTTCCTAAGCGCACGAACTTCTCCTGTGCATGATTGAACGAGGATCCTGACGATTCGAGACGCGGCCAGCGTCGTAGGACGAGGCCATCCAGTAAGAAGGCCAGGAAAAGCGCAGTTAGAAAAAGGCTGAAAACACCAAAAAAGTTCGCAGTGGTAACGTCTGCAACGTGTTTGGGAGCTTTTGTTACGTCATAAGACGCGAACCATTTGACGTGGGCCGAGGCGCTGATTGGAAGTCCGATGGCCGCAAATATGCATCTCCGGCTTGCCCGACGGTGCAAGTTGCCAAATTTATTTTTCAAACTGGGTCCTATCAGGTATACGTCAGGCGCCGTCGGCCGGATGACCTCTTTCGCTTCGGACTTGTACTACGGCAGTCGACTGTTCAGCCCTGGTGAGCTTGTGAGCGAGCGCGATTTGGCGGCGAACGTATCGCCGAGAGCAGCGTGTGAACCATAACACGCTTCAGATTGGATCGCGAGGAAACGCAAATTTTTAATTCAAAAGAGGACGGGCTTTGCATCTATGCTTCTGGACCTTATTCATTCCCGCGGGTCACTTCCCGCAAACAGGAGATTCTTGATGAACATGCAGCTTAGTGTCGCCTTGAAGTCAATTCTCGGCATTGCTCTGTTGGTGACGGCAATTCCAGTACGTGCCGAAGCCGACACTTTTACAACTATTAACGATCCCGCAGACATTCCATTGCAAACACCGGTATTTAATCAGCTGTTAGGGATCAATAACGCCGGGGTGATTGCCGGATACTTCGGCGACGGAGCTACTGTGAACAATAACGGATTCACATACAACAACGGCGCCTTTACGCCCCAGAACGTTTCGGGAGCTGACCAGACGCAGGTTGTCGCCATCAACAATACGAAGACGAATGGCACATATCAAACGGCGGGGTTCTCGGTTATCAACTCCAGCGGCGCCAACCATGGGTTTACGAATGTGGGCGGAACCGTCACACCCGTGGACGGGCCGGGCTCGACAATGACGCAAGTTCTTGGGCTGAACGACAACAAACAGGCAGTGGGCTTTTACACCGCTGGAGGAAATACGAACGGATTTGTTTACAGCCTCACCAATTCAACCGTTACAACACTTGCAGTGCCAAGTGGATGGAACACGACGTCCGTGACAGCGGCGGGCATTAACAACAGCGGCGTGATCGTGGGTTTCTATGCAACGAGCACCGGCACGGCGGGGTTCATCGACAACAACGGCACATTCTCTTCTCCGACCGATCCGAACGGGACGAACCCCATGTTTTTCGGCATCAACAACCTTGGGCAGATTGTCGGTACGGATACTGCGGCAGGAGGCTACTCTCAGGGTTTTGTGTATAACATGAACAGCGGCACATGGACGACGGTCTTCGATCCAAACGCCGAGACGACCGCCGATGGTTTCAACATCAGTGGAACGGTCCTGAACGGAATCAACGACAACGGGCAGCTAGTCGGGTTCTATGCGGATACGAAGGGAAATGTCGATGGCGTACTTGTGAACACGACACCGGAACCGGCTTCGCTGGGATTGATCGGTCTCGCCTGTCTCGTTGGGTTCGGAGCACGGAGGAAATTCGGTCTTAGTCGGTGAAGGGTCGTCGTTTCGAGCTATTCGACGGTGGCGCCGCCTGACTCCACGCGAATTTGGACCAGCGGCCCACCTTTCCCAATTCTTCCTTCCACGTGATGGGGTGAGAAACCGCTGCGAACGGTCATCTCTGGAACTGAAATGCGGCCGCTAGCGGTTTCTACGCTCAAGTCGTAATCGGCGTGGGGCGCCAATCGAACCGTGACGCCACCCGAATCGGCTTTGGCGCGAATCGGGGCGGGGGACGTTTGCGTCAGCCGGATGCTGCCGGAATCAGCTTCGGCATCCATCCGGCCCGCAACATCGGTGGCTTCGATTCCGCCGGAATCGACTCGCGCGAATACCGCTCCAGCGATATTGCCGAGATGGATTCCGCCGGAATCGGCTGCCGCGTGAACGTCGGCCTTTGCATCGCGGATCTGGATTCCGCCGGAATCTGTTTTGCAATCTACCGGACCCTGAATGCCTTGGACGCGGATGCCTCCCGAATCGGCGCGCGCGCGCAGTTGAGTATCGGGAGGCGTCTGGATCTCCAGGTGTATCGAGATTCCGCGGAGTAAGTTGCGATCCCGCACATATCCAACTCGGATATGATTTCCGATCTGCTCGACAGGCGGGTTGCGCTCCAAGGCTTCGAGGCGTTTCCGCACGTCTCCTGAACCGAACCAGTCATTTTGGGCTTTCAGGATGGCATGGACCCGCAGAGATCCGGGAGCGCCGGAGGTCACGCCGATCCCGCCGGAATCGGTTGTCACGTCGAGGTCGACAGGTCCGGAAACCGTGAAGGAGCGGTCGAATGAGCCCTCTTCGGCGGCGGCCATCAAGCCCGCCGCCAGAGTCGCGGAAAGAAAACAGAACGCGAAAGCTTTCACTGATGCTCCTTTAAGTGCGTTAATGGAGCACGCTCGTTGCCAGACCTTCGGGTACGATTTTAGCGCGTCGTTTCTTTAGATTCGCGGAGCGGATGGCAGGAGCCGCATGGGGCGGTGGCCTTTTAGGGGATCTGCCATCCCGGAAACGAACAGATGAAGCGCTAGGGCGCGAAGTAGCTTGCGGTGTCGAGTACCAGGTAAGTGGACTGAGAGGCAAATGCATTCACGGCGCCGGTGGTTGTGGAGACAATGGCCATATTGGAGGCGATTGCTCCATCGGGGGCATTGAGAGTGGAGACGTTGGGCGGCGACTGGTTGTTCGCTCCGAGCGTGAGGTATTGCATTCCGGCCGGCGGCACGACGGTGGCATTCAAGACGTACGCTTCGGCGGCCGGCGGCATACCGCATCCGGCGGATTGAGCATTCAGCGCGATAGAACCGTTGAACGGTTGCGCGCCGGGCGGGTTCCTGGAATCGAGGAGCCGGCAAGGAGTCAAGGTGTACAACGAAAGCCCGCCATTTCCGGGCGCGGCGAAGTATCCGTTCACGTCAATGATGAGATCCGTATCGTTGGTCGAGTATACGGAGACATTTCCGTTTGTCCCAGCGGGGATGAGCGCGGCGTTTGCGGTAACAACTCCAGTCGGCGCATTTAACGCGGAGGCAAGCGGTTGAGTTTGTCCTGCGGGCCAAGCGGTTAGATACGCGAGCGATCCGTGCGGAACGGCCGTTAAGTTCAAGGAATACGCTTGCGCGCCGGCCGGTATGTTACATGCTCCCGATTGCAGAGGGAACGATCGGCTCACACCGCCTACGAGGAAGGGACCGGCCAGAGGACCTGTTCCTTGTCGAGTATCAACGAGGCGGCAAGGAGTAAGTGGATAAAAAGCCAAGGCCGACCCGTTTCCGGCAGGCACAAAGTAGCCGGTAATGTCGACGATAAGGTGAGTAGGATCGGTGACATAGAAGCTGACGGAGCCATTCATTCCGGCAGGCACAATCGCGGCGTTCGCCTTGATGCGTCCATCGGAATTGAGAGTGGAAACGGTGGGCTGAAATCCGCCGGTCGGCCATGCGGTTAAGTAGCTGAGTTGGTGGTCGGGAACAACGGTGAGGTTCAGGGAGTAAGCGGCGGCGTCGGGAGGGACTTGACAGTCGCTGTTGGGAATGGCAAATGATCGAGTACTACCAGCGCTGAGTTCCGGGCCGCCGAACGCTCCCTCCTGATTTCTGGTATCGGCGACGCGGCATGGGGCAATGGGAATGAAGCTCAACGGGATGCCGGTTGCGGCCCCGGGAAGTAACCCGAATGCCGCGACACTGTTCGTTGTGCCGACAAACACCTTGCCATTGGCAATGGTGGGCGTAATGAACTTATTGCCGGTTCCGAACTGATCGCGACCCGAGGCGGCTTGATTGCTGTTATACAGCTCAGTCGCGAGATTATTGGCATCATAGGCGTGGAGAACGGCTGGATTGCTGTTTTCAGCGGCCCATAGAATGGCGTTATCGGTTCCGCCGGCGGAGATCGCGGGGGTTACGCCCGGATATCCAAAGGTCTTCGCCGTTTTGGAGGAGGGCGTCGTTGACAGCACGGCGGCCGTCACGGGGAAAGAGCGAATGGCATCTCCGACGGCCCCGTAATATATGTTCCCGTTGAACCAGGCAGGGGACCCGAATTCGCCACCGGCCAAACCGCCGGGCAATTCCTGATAAAGCGTGCTGTTATTCGACGCGTCGAATTTGCCCATGTTGTCGCGATCGAACACGTAGACGTTGCCGTCCTTGCCGGCGCCGGTGCCAAGATGGCGAGTATTGCCGTCCGCGTCGAGTGCGTCGGGGAGCAAGAGGAGACCGCCGGAACCGAGATCTTCATCGGAGTTCGATTCGGCCACCGTGTTTTGCATGGTCCAGTAGTCGGTGGCCGCGAGTTTTCCGCCTGACAAGGCAAGCTTGACGAACGAGTTGCCAAAGTCCTCTTTTTGCGGAAGGCCCTGCGGGGTCAGAGTTGTATCGAAAGTGCCATTCGCCAGTTGGACGAAGATATTGCCTAGGGCGTCAGCGTCAACGCCGCCGCCGGATCCCCACAGGGCGGCTTCGCTGCCATTTGGGGCGAAATCGAACACCGTTTGCTGTTGGAGAGTTAAGCGGTCATAGCCCATGAGCCAGCCAGTGTAAGGGCGGATGTCGCAGTGCGAACCCCAGCCGATATAAATTGTTCCGTTCAGTAACATCAGGCCGGAGCGAGCTTTGTACTGCTTTGGATCGAAGATGACTTTGCCGCCGCTGCTGTTATCGCCGGAACCCGGATAGGTGGCCTGGATATTGACGGGACCGCTAAACTCCTCGGCGCCCGTTGTGATATTCAACGCATGCAGCCGCTGGTGATAATTTCCAGCGCCATCCTTACTCATGGCGATCAGATAAATGGTTCCATTCGGTCCTGCCGTGGGATCGACGACCGGTGTTGAGGTGATACCTATGATGGGAGTAACCTGTCCACAACTTCGGGAATCCGAGGGGGTCTCGCCATTCGCCAGCAGAGAAACCTTCCAGTAGAGCTTGCCCGAATCGGCATCGAAGGCATAGACAGAATCGTTTTCCGTCGCAGCATAAACGACGTTGCGAGTTCCCACCGCGGGGATGGGAACGGCCGAGACGTATATGGGTTGGGCATCGACTTTCCCGTCGGTCGCCACGGTAAACAACTTGCCGAAGCTGGAAGAGTTTACGCCGGCCGGCGTCAGAATGGTTTCCGAAAGATTCTGACCCGTGCGGGAATTGTCGTTGCGGTAAGTGAGGACGTTGGTCTGGCTCAGGCAGACAGCGCAGCAAGTTAGAAACGTCCCAAGAACTTTGTGCATTATCCTGCCGTCTGCATGAGGACGGCTTGACTGTCGCATGTACCCTCCGTGATTCGGTGCGATCACGAGAACTTGGTGGCGACGCAACGCCGCAGCTCTCGAAATAAAGGATCGCAGGCGTGCCAAATGCATGGTGATTTTCAGATTACCTGCTGATGCATCGGCGTTGCCCAAGCTAAGGGCCGTTACAGGGCCCGCGCCTTCGGAAACGCTGACTTCTACACACGTCCAGGCCTCGCGAGCTTTCCGCTTCCTAGTTTACGCACGATGTAGAATACGGGACAGAGCGGCAACGGCGCGAACGGTTCTCGACAACCGTGCGGCGCGGGGCGCACCTGAGGGAGTTACGCGATTACTCGTAAAGCTTGTACCTCCGGGAGCTAAAGGGGCCGTCTCGTGTCAAAGTGAAAATTATATCGAATGCAATGATCGTTCTCCCCCCTCGCTTTTTGGCGATTTTAGGCTCATTGATGCTGGTGCAAGCGGTATTCGCGCAAGGTTCGTCCAGTTCGTCGTCTACACAGTCGGAACCCGCCGTCATCCCGCGCATTTGGGTCGGAGTAGATGGGAGCTACACTCCTCTGAGACTGACTTCCGGCGCCACGGAATCCAGCAGCACGACGGGCGCGGTGATTTCGACGACGCCCGCGAACGGCCAGGTTGGTGTGGGCTTAAACCTAAATGTGCGGGTATTCCGCCAATTTTGGCTGAACGCAGGTGGCACTTACCGGTTCGGTGGTCTGGATACTACATACACTTCGAACGACATCTATGGGGATGTTTTTGTGTACCGTACACGCGCCCGGTACTTCGATTTTCCGCTGCTAGTGCGGTATTCCGGTTCGAAGCATCACTGGAGCAGATATCTTTTTTTCGAGGGCGGAGGAGCGCTTCGGCACGCCACCGCGACTACTACCAGCGCGGCAGCTAACTATTTCGGTTCTGACTGCTGTGCGCCCACATTTCCGCTGCAAGAAAGGTCGAATATCGTGGGAGCAGTCGTGGGAGCAGGATTGATTGGGAGAGATGCGTTCGGCATCATCGTCACTCCCGAGGTCCGTTACACGTACTGGACGGGCAGTACATTCAGCGGTCTGACGGCGGCGAGCGAAAAGAATCAAGTGGAAATAACGCTGACTTTTGGGTTCTGAAGAGCTTTTCAGAACGGCTGGCGATCTAAGGGTGGGCGGGCCCATTTCTCAGCGATCCCTTCTGCTTTCAGAAGGGCCGCGCCGCGCTGGGCAAATATCCAAACGCCAAGCGCCACTTCCACTACGCACAGAGTTCTGGTGAGCACAGGCCTTTGGGCAAAGCCCTCCAATAGTTCATTGAATGGCTTGGGGCCGACCTCCAGCTTCCGAAGGTACTCGCGCGGCCAGATCAGCCCCGCCAATCCGTCGCCTACCATCACGAGTCCGGTCCAACGCTCTATGCCTCGCGTTTGCATCGCTTTAACGCTCCCGGTTTACATTACAGCAGAGGTTGTCCCGGTTGCGTAGGCAAGTGACTGCGCGTGCGGCGATCCTCCGCGCACGGGTACATTTCCATTGAAGGAGCGAACCTGCGGTTAGATCGGTTTTCCAACGTTAGCTGCGCGTCGCGCGGAAAGCTTCCAGTACTCCTCTATCTCCTCTAAGGGTTTGTTCTTGGTCTCAGGCACGAAGAACCAGGCAAATACCGCCTGCGTTAGCGACATGGCCGCCAAAAAAGCAAACGTTATGGTTTTACCGATTTGATTAAAAGCAACGGGGAAAAAGAGAACGACCGCGGCATTCGCTGCCCACTGGGTGAGCACGGGCACGGTCATCGCGGTGCCGCGCAGATCGTTCGGGAATATCTCCGCGACGAGCGTCCAAAAAACCGGACCGATGCAGGAGGAGAAGAACGCCAGATAAGCCAGTATGTAGACGAGAACGGCAGTGCTATGGAAACGACCCATCAAAACGGTTGAAGTCAGCATAACGAGCGCGGCGGTCATGCCGAGAGAGCCGATGATGTACAGCGGCTTGCGTCCGTAGCGGTCAATCATCCAGAAGGAAACAAACGTGAAGACAAAGTTCGTTAGACCGATGATTAAGGTGGAGAACAGCGCCGCATCGATTTTCCAGCCGGCGGACTTGAGGATGGCGGGAGCGTAATCAATGATCGTATTGATGCCGGAGACGTGAATGAGTATCGCCAGGCAGAAACCAACCAGCACCGCGCGCCGGATGCCAGGCCGGAGTAACTCGCGCCACCCTGTTCTTTTTTTCAAGAAACTGGCCCGAATTTCCGAGAGTTCGAATTCCGCGCTTTCCCGGCCCGCGATTCGCTGGAGAATCGCGAATGCCTCCTGTTCTCGGCCTGCCATGAACAGGTAGCGGGGCGTCTCAGGTACTGAGAGCAGCATCGCGAAGAAGAGCACCGACGGGATTACGCCAGTAATGAACATCCAGCGCCAGTTCTCAGATCCGACGCCACGCAACGAGTAGTTTACGGCGTATGAAATCAGGATTCCGGTGACAATCGACATCTGGTAGAGAGCTCCCATACGTCCTCGCAGCGATGGCGGCGAGACCTCGGCGACATACATGGGGGAAAGAATGGATGCGCCTCCTACCGCCAACCCGCCGGCAAAGCGCGCCCCGACGAAAAGCGTGAAACTCGGAGCGATCCCGGTCGCGAGCGAGGTGATTGCAAACAGGACTGAGACGAAGAGGAGAATCCGCCTGCGGCCGTAGAAATCGGATAGCCGCCCCGCGACAGCCGATCCTAGGACGCATCCGAACAGCAGCGAACTGAAAGCCCACCCCAGACTTAGATCGTTAAGGCGGAAAGTCTCCGTCAGGAACGGGCCGGCGCCGGTGATGATAGCGATGTCGAAGCCGAAAAGCAGACCTCCCAGCGCGGCGGTAGCGGCCAAAAAGATGACGTAAGAAACGTTGATGTTAGTCTTCATGGACTGAAGCTCGCTCGTCGTGAGGGAAGTTTAGAACGCCGAATCTAGCGGGACTCGCTTGTCCGCCGATCGAGTTCAATAATCTCCACGGCATGCTCGGCAGGTAGTCTCACCTTCCAACCTCGCGTGAGGTCATCGGCACTGACTTTGCCGAGAGCCTCATTAGTAATGATCGATTTCGCTCGATACTCCAATCCGCGGGGCGCAGGCAACCGAATCTCGACTGACTTCGTATCGCTCTGGTTTTTGAAGAGGACGATAATCCCATCCGAATCACGGCTCAGCCGTGCAAACCCATCCCACGACGTGGAGCTTGGCTGTATCCAATTCCCAAGCGGGAAGAAGGAATCGGTGATCGATGTGCGGCTGCGGAGACTTTTAAACCACGCGATCTTCTCGGAGTACCAGGCTCGTTGTTGTGGAGACAACTTGCGGAGGTCGCCCAGGAACAGTGGCGCGGAGCCAATTTCCGTGCCGAAACGCTCTTCTAGGGATGACGTTGCACGCAGGTTGCCGATCAGCATAGTTTCCACGGGAATGGAAGGCGCTCGCGCGTACAACAGCATGCGCGCGTGGAGAGGTCCGCCGTCAGTTGGGTCCGCATCGCTCACGTTGCTGAGCCAATCGAAATCGGCACACCGCAACAAAGCCGGATCGATCAGATGCTTTTCTCCCCAAAGCTCAAACGTGTAATCCACCAGTACTTCCGCGTGTTTGCGGTAGAGCTGTTCCCCGATGTATTGCAGCGCCTCATAGATTCGCGTCAGGGATTCCGCCCAATCTCGATGCAAATGATTTGTCGCGTAACAACCCGGCTGCTCGCCGTATGCATTGAAGACAGTGGTGAGATCCACTTTGATGTACGCTGGGTGATATCGCTCAATCAGGTTAGTAAGGCGCTGCAAGGCCAAGTCTCGATAGCCGCTCGCGAGACACATAACAGCCTGGGTTCCAGCCGCCGTCCCGGTAAACTTCGGACCCCCATTTCGATCTCGACAAACCCACTCGGGGTGCGAGAGGTAATCAGGACTTTTTGTGCTGATAGCGGCGAGCGGAACCCATAAGCCAAGGCGCAAGTGATTGGCATCCAGAGTTGATTTCAGGCCCGCATACCCAGCTGGAAAACGCACGGTATCGAAATCATTTGCCCCGTACTCCCCCTGCCATCCGTCGTCGACGGTGAAGATGTCAATTCCCATGTCTTTTGCCGCTTTCCCGAGATCTTCGACAGTCTGCTGATTGATGGTGCGAAGAAATGGTTCCCACGTGTTATAGATCCAGGGCGGCTGCCCTGTTCCGTTTCGTCGCATCAAAATCCGTGCTGCGTAACGCGGAACGACCCACCGCGAATCCATCAGCCCGTAATTGTCGAGGAAGAAAACCAGCGAGCTTTTCGCCGATTCGAATGTCTCACCGGAGTTGAGCGTGCGCCCGAATGGAAACAGGTCCGTGTCGTACATCACCATGAACCTTTCTGACCAGCCCAACCCTACGTCAGTGCGCTTTAAATAGCCGGGCGCCTCATTGAGGATCGCGAAGCCCTCACCCGTTGCGGCATTGCGCACGAAGATCGCGGGATCCGATACGCGTCCCGTAAAAAAGAGGTCCCGAGGAGTTGCGCCGTATCCGGCCGAGACCTGCAAATCGGAGATGGCGCCCGGCCCTGCGGTCAGTGTTTCAAAGCAGAAATGGCTCAGATAGACCGGGTTGCTTCCGCGATTTGTCACAATCAACCATTTGCGTATCGCCGGTTGATCATCATACGCCGCGTAAAACACGGAAACGTCGAGTTGACCCTCAGCACTGCTGAGATCGATTCTCAATAGTTTGCCTCCTGCAATGCTGGATGTATCCGCTGCACGTAGTAGGAACGAGTGTCGACCGGTCAGTTCCTGATCGTTAGAGCGAAAGCTGAACTCGCCAGCCATGCGTTTCTCGCCGCGGCTATATGAAGTGAAGTCATGCCCTGTGACCTTGTACCGTAAGCTTTCGGTTTCGAGCCCATTCTCCCGGTCAAACGTGATGATCCGTTCGACGAACTCATTGCCGATAGACCATCTCGTGTCACTGAGCTTCTTAACCTCGGTAGCAGCTCTTGCGATGGAACAACTCAAAAACGCGCCCAGCAGCAGCGCTGAGAATCGAAGCATGAGCTGAAGATTATCAAAGAACGTAAATAGCCGATCGTGTTCGGCGGTTGTGTCGCTTGATCTCATCAAACGTTTGCTGACGGCCCAACGTGGCATACTTTCTTGCATGACGATGAAGGTGCGCAAGAGACGCCTGATAGCAGGCATCCTGTTCGGCTTGATCTGGGCGGGCACAGCGGCAGCGCAGAACTGTCCGGTCCGAGTGATCGCCTTCGGCGCGCACCCGGATGATACGGATTTTAATGCGTCCGGCACGGCGGCGCTCTGGGCGAAGATGGGCTGCGCGGTGAAATTCGTTTCAGTAACCAATGGCGATGCCGGACATCAGACGATGAAGGGTGAGGCATTGGCTAAGCGCCGTCTGGGCGAGGCGCAAGAGTCGGCACGGCGGTTGGGCATCAGCGTAACGGTATTGAACAATCATGACGGCAAGCTGCTGCCGACGCTGGAAGTGCGCGACCAGATCATCCGCGAGATACGGAAGTGGAAAGCGGATGTGGTGCTTGGGCCGCGACCGAATGATTACCATCCGGACCATCGGTATACGGGGGTGCTGGTGGAAGACGCCGCTTACATGGTGGTGGTGCCGGATGATCTGCCGGATACGCCGGCGCTGAAGAAGAACCCTGCTTTTTTTTATTACGAAGATCGGTTTCAACGGCCGAATCCGTTTCGCGGGGACGTGGTGGTTTCGATAGATGACGCGGTGGACAAGAAAGTGGAAGCACTCGATTCGCATGTGTCGCAGGTATACGAATGGTTGCCATGGGTGGGCGGCTTTCTGGAACAGGTGCCTAACGATCAGGCAAAAAGAAAAGTCTGGCTGAAGAAGCAGTGGATTCGAGCGAATCCGAAGACCGAGTTCCGCGCATCACTGGAAAAATGGTATGGCGCGCAGAGGGCGCAATCCACGGTTTATTACGAAGCGTTTGAACTTTGCGAATATGGAACGCAGCCAGATGAGGCGCAGATCCGGCGGCTGTTTCCCATGCTGGGCAAGTAGGGCGCAGAGCAAGTACATGAACCGTCTAGCTTTTTCTCGCGCCGTTCCCGTCGGTTCGAGCTGTTTGCCCGGAGCAGTTTTACACAGGAAGTTGGCGAACGCCTGGCTTGCTGCTTTTAAGACTGTGCTCGTCTTCGCTTCACTAAACGGAATTGTCGACGTTCACGATTACACCTGGGATGCGCAGACCTCGTCGTGATATCCTCGTGTCCCAAGCCTAAGGGCCGCGAATGCCAGGAGAAAGCAATGCCAGAGACAATGTCGATCACGAGCGTGGCGGAAGCATTCTTTGACGCCTGCGAAACGGGGAAGGGATGGGCGAATTGCGGCGAGTACTGCACGCCTAATGCGACGTTCTCATCACAAGCTGAGCCGCTGCTGGACGTGAGAACGCTCGCCGAGTACACCAATTGGATGAAGGGCATTTTGTCCGTCTTACCGGATGCAAACTACGAAGTGAAGTCATTCGCGACAGACAGCCCTCGAAACAACGTTGCCGCATATGCGGTATTTCACGGAACTCACACGGGCCAAGGTGGGCCCGTGTCTCCGACGGGTCGCCGCGTGAGCACGGACTACGTATATGTGATGCAGTTCGATCGCGGCAAAATTGCTCACATGACCAAGATATGGAACGCAGGTCTGGCGCTCAAGGAATTGGGCTGGGCATAGCGACTCTCTTCGCAGGGCTGTAGATTGGATTGCGGACAGGACACAGGGCTTGCATTCGAGCCGTATTCGGTTCGTGCCGGACGACCGTGGGGCCGTTTTCTTTCGACGATGAAGAACATCTGCGACTGGTGTATTTCGCGCCAACTCTGGTGAAGCATCGCATTCCTGCGTGGCACTGCAGAAACGGCAGCCAGATCACCACGAGGAGTGAAGTCGTCGCCGAAATCACCGCGAACGTTCGTCATCATCTCGAAGGCTCGTTTCCGGTTATCGCGTGACGAATCAACGCCAGATCGTTTAAGATGCGCGTGCTCTTTCGAACGTGTCCTGACAGCTGCTCAACCTTGTACAAAGCGAGATCCAGGGCGGTTTTGTGGCGCTCTGTCGATGCGACCGCAGAGTACTCGTGAAGCTGTTTGCAAGAGTCCTCGATAGCTGAATTCAGCATGTGCATGAACTCCAAAGCGCTCTCGATCGTCTCGAACGGTCGCGATTGGCTGTGTTCCGGCACGCGTGTTTTGCCTCAGTCTTACTCCTTATCGGCGGAAATGGCCAAATCAGGCCGGCGTTTGATGCCTGGGATAAGAAAGATATCCAATCTCGTGACGTGGGATCCGGGCAGACAAGTTGCTCAAGATCTTGTACAAGCGCGGTGAGCAGAGTTCCTTGGCAGCATATCGCGGCTTCCTGTTGAATCGGCGTCTCTTGATCAAGCCTCCGTTGGGCTCTCTCGAACGTGAGACAAGCGGGCGTGGGAAACGCAAATGCAAGCAAGATGATCGAGAGGCCCAATGCCGCTAAGCGTGCGTTCACTGGCTCGCGGACTACGACTCGCTTGCTGTTGACGAGAGATTGGCGATGGCTGATTTGGCTCCTCGGGTAGGATTCGAACCTACAACCCTTCGGTTAACAGCCGAATGCTCTACCGTTGAGCTACCGAGGAGTATCACGCTACGTATTGCACAAGTCGCTTCGTGCGGACTGGCGCAAACTGGGCTGAACCCATTAAAGCACAGCGCTTTTCCGGGTCGCGAGGTAGTCTCTCGGGCCGCCGAAAGGGCGCTTCTGGATGCTACGCTGAGATTTCCATGCAACTTGAGAAGGTGTATGAGCCACAGCGGTTCGAACCGCACTGGGCTCAGTGGTGGATCGATTCCGGCATTTATGGCGTGGATACAAAGCAAGCCGCGGGCGCCCCAGTTTTCTCCATCGTCATCCCTCCGCCAAATGTAACCGGTTCTCTGCACATCGGGCACATGCTCGAACACACCATCATGGACGTGGCCGTCCGCTGGCATCGGATGAGAGGTGAATCTACGCTTTGGCTGCCGGGAATGGACCATGCCGGTATCGCGACGCAAATGCTGGTAGAGCGCCAGCTCGCGGCGGAAGGATTGAAACGGCAGCAACTCGGCCGGGCGGAATTTGAGCGGCGCGTCTGGCAGTGGAAAGAAGAGTACGGCGGGCGGATCGTTTCACAGATGCGCCGCGTCGGGGAAAGCGTCGATTGGTCGAGAGAGCGCTTCACCATGGACGCCGGTCTTTCGCGCGCCGTGCGCGAGACGTTCGTTCGTCTTTGGGAAAAAGATCTCATTTATCGCGGCGAGTACATGGTGAACTGGTGTCCCGGATGCCAGACCGCCATCTCGGATGTCGAGACGATCCATGAGGCTGTAGAAGGGCGCCTTTGGCACATTCGCTATCGCGTGGCGAACAGCGATGAATCGCTGGTGGTGGCCACGACGCGGCCGGAAACCATGCTCGGCGATACGGCGCTTGTCGTCCATCCGGATGACGAACGTTACAAACATCTGCAGGGCAAAACGGCGATTCTCCCCTTGGTGAACCGTCAAATTCCGATCGTTGCCGATCCCTTGGCGGATCCCAAGTTCGGTACCGGCGTTGTGAAAGTGACGCCGGCGCACGATCCCAATGATTTCGAAGTGGGGAAGCGGCACGGCCTTCCATTTGTGAAGGTGATCGGGGAAGACGCGCGCATGACCACCGCCGCCGGTCCTTATGCCGGGCTGGATCGCTTCGAAGCGCGCAGGCGGATTGTCACTGCGCTCGAAGAATCCGGCGAACTGGTGAAAACTGAGCCGTACACCGTCAACATCTCCAAATGCGACCGCAGCAAAACGATCGTTGAGCCGCTGGTTTCAACGCAGTGGTTCGTGCGCACCAAGCCGCTTGCCGCGAAAGCGATGGAAGCGGTGCGATCGGGACGTATTCGATTCGTGCCCGACGATCGTGAGGTCGTCTTTTTCCAATGGATGGAGAACATCCGGGATTGGTGTATTTCCCGCCAGCTTTGGTGGGGGCATCGCATTCCTGCGTGGCACTGTAGAAACTGCAGCCAGATCACCGTGGCGCGTGAGACTCCGGCTACCTGTCCGCACTGCCATTCGACGGAAATCGAGCAGGACAATGACGTTCTTGATACCTGGTTCAGCTCCGGGCTATGGCCGTTCTCGACGCTGGGCTGGCCAGATGAGACAGAGGATTTCAAAACCTTCTACCCGACGTCGCTACTGATTACCGGGTTCGACATTCTTTTCTTTTGGGTGTCGCGCATGATCATGTTGGGCATCGAATGCACGGGCGATGTTCCGTTTCGCGAGGTCCATATGCACGGACTGGTGCGCGACGCGGAACGTCAGAAGATGTCGAAGACGAAGGGAAATGTGGTCGATCCGCTCGATATCATTGACCGCTTCGGCACGGACGCCCTGCGCATCGCCTTGCTCATTTCCGCTGCGACCGGCGCCGACATTGCATTAAAGCCCGACCGTATCGAAGCCGGCCGCGCATTCGCGAACAAACTGTGGAATGCTTCGCGCCTGCTGTTCATGAACATGGAGCGCTCGAATATTCAGACCTGGACACCACCGGCCGATCCCCGGACGAATTCCGATGCGCTCGAAGATATTTGGATTTTCGATCGCCTGAAGCGAGCGACCGAAATCGTAACGAGAGCGCTCGAGGTACATCGCTACCACGAAGCGGCGCAAACGCTTTGGGATTTCATCTGGCACGAGTTTTGCGATTGGTATCTGGAAGTGAAGAAGCTGCGTTTCCGGGAAGGGTCGGGCGTGGACGCGCATTGGGAAGCCACCTTGACGGTGTACGAGGCTGCTTTGCGGCTGCTTCATCCTTTCATGCCTTTCATTACAGAAGAGCTGTGGCAGCGGCTGGTGCATGGCACGGAACGCAATCAAGAGCAGCCGAAATCGGTATCTCTAGCCTGCTATGTGCAGGTTCCAGGCGCTGACGCTCCGCAGGACCGGCTGCGCCAGTTCGCCTTGCTTCAAGAAATCATCACGGCGGCCCGAGAGCTGCGCGCCGACAATAAGCTGGATCCGAAGTCTACCTTAGAAGCTACCTTGTATGTGCGCAACACTGCCTTCGCGGATCAGGATCTTGCCGCGATCTCCTCGCTCGCGAAACTGACGATCAACCAGAAACAGGTCGCGGGTAATGGTCAGGCCGATCGCGCAGCGATCTCGGGGCAAACGGGTCTCATCCGCTCGACGCCCGATTTCGATTTGCAGATTCACGCTGCCTCGCCGGCGCAAAATGGTGCATCGAGCGCTGAATCGCGAGCCCGGATTCAAAAAGCCATATCCGGCCTCGAGCGCACTATCGAGAATTCCAAGCGTCAGTTGAACGATCCTACCTTCGTAGAGCGAGCGCCGGAGAAAGTCGTAAATGATCTGCGCGGGAAGCTTTCCGATTACGAAGCGCAACTCAAAAACAATCGGGACTTACTTGAAGGACTGAATTGATGGTCGATGTTTCGCACCCCGAGGTGCGCGCGGCGATCGAACGTGCACTGGCCGAAGATATCGGAACGGGTGATATTACCTCTCAGCTTACTGTTCCCGAAAACCTGCGCGCTCATGGAACTTATCTGGCGAAGGAACCGATGGTGTTGGCCGGGGTAGAGCTTTTGCCCGTTATCTTCCAACAACGCGGCGGGGCTCAAGTCAGCATTCGGTTGCCGAGCGGCGCGGATGTAAGCGCGGGCGATGTGATCGCGACGGTTTCGGGTTCCGCACGTATGCTGCTGGAATGCGAACGGGTGTCGTTGAACTTTCTCCAGCGCCTCAGCGGCGTGGCCACGCTGGCTCGCCGGCATGTGCAAGCGACTGCCGGGACAAGCGCGAAGGTATTGGATACCCGCAAGACGACCCCGGGGTTGCGTCAGTTGGAAAAGATGGCGGCAGCGGCAGGCGGGGCGACGAATCATCGCATCGGCCTCTTCGATGCCGTGTTGATTAAGAACAACCACATCACAGCCGCCGGTGGCGTGCGATCGGCGTTGCAGAAGACGGCCCATTATGCAGGGCCCGTGGAGATTGAAGTGCGTACGCGCGCGGAATTGGATGAAGCGTTATCGGCGGGCGCAACGCATCTGTTGCTCGACAATTTGACTTCTGAAGAAGCCGCGGAGTGGATCCGCTATATCGACGGTCGCGCCACGGTGGAGTTGTCCGGCGGCATCAACCTCGATAACATTCGTGGCTATGCGCAAGCCGGCCCGGATTTCATTTCGTGCGGTGTGATCACGCATTCCGCGCCTTCTGTGGACATTAGTTTTAGGCTCGAGCTGGAGCAGTCCTGATGCCGCTGGACGTGGCGCGAATCCGCGCTGTTCGGCCGCGCAACCCGATCCACTACTTTCCCACCGTCGCTTCGACCATGACGGAAGCGGCCCGGCTGGCATCGAAGGGCAGCCCACACGGCACGGTCGTGTTGGCGGAAGAACAAACGGCCGGCGTGGGGCGTCTGGGCCGTTCCTGGGCATCACCTTCTGAAGTAGGAATCTACTGCTCGATTCTTCTTCGGCCGTCTCTTCCTCCGGCCAGTTTTCCAATCGCCAGCCTGATGCTGGGTTTGTCAACGGCGGAAGCAATCGAGAAAGCGACCTCGCTCGCGTGCGATCTGCGTTGGCCGAATGATGTTCTTATCGAAGAACGCAAAGTAGCGGGCATCCTGACGCACTTAGTGGATAGCTGCATCGTCGCGGGTATCGGCATCAACGTGAACCAAACATCTTTCCCGCCGGACCTGCGCACGCCGGCCATTTCACTTCGGCTGGCAAGTGGCGGGCAATCGCAATCGCGCGAAGGCGTCATCGTGGCGCTGCTCGATTCGGTCGATTCGTTTTCTTCCATGCTGGCCTCGCAAGGATCTGGAAGCATTTTGCGCGCCTTTACCTCGGCTTCCAGCTATGCGCTGAACCGGCGCATCATTGTCGAAGAGAACGGCGCGAAGGGCGTCACGGCGGGACTGGACGAAAATGGATTTCTTCTGATCCAATGCGATTCAGGACGCCTGGAACGGCTAGCAAGTGGTGGCGTCCGGCCGGATCGGTAAAGAGACGGGTGAGATGAGCGAGTCCCTGGAAGACCCGGCGGAACACGACTCCGATTGGCCGCGCAATTATTTCAATTACTTCACTGAGATCGAAGAACATTTTCAGCGGGCGCGCGGCACCGGACTGTTTCTGCTTTCCCCACTTGATTGGGCTCTGATTGAGAATTGGAAGGTCTCTGGAGTTTCGCTCGAAGCCGTTTTGAAAGGCATCGACGACGCTTTCGAAAAATGGCGCAGCCGGAAATCGCGCAGACGATCGATCAATTCGTTGGCTTACTGCTCGCAGGCTGTGTTGGAGGTGGCGCGGCGCGTGCCGTCCGGTTCCGGGGCGGGGCAGGCGGCAAGCGCTCCTCTGTTCGCCCCTGACGAGCTTCGGGCTTATCTCGAGCAAGCTGCCGATGCGTTGCGCAAGCGGCCGGAAGCGGCGCTGCGGGAAGTGGCCGGCTCGCTGGAAGGTTTTTCCACGGATATCGACCGGCATGCGAGCAATCTGGAATCGCTGGAGCAGAGGCTGACGGCTCTGGAAGAGAAAGTAATCGCGGCGTTGCGCGTTTCGGAGAGCGACGAAGACCTCTTCGCGATTCGTGAGGCGCTCGATCGGGAGTTGAAGCCCTATCGCGGCAAAATGACTGCGGACCAGCTCGCCATGCTGGAGCGCCGCTACATTGACAGGGCGCTGCTCGAACGAGCCAAACTACCGCGGCTCAGCCTGTTCTATTTGCACTGAATCTGATTTCGCCCTGAGTCTGATACAGTTGCACGGATGGAAACAGCGGAGCCCAGACCGAAGACTCTGCATTGGATCGCTCTCGGCTTGCTTGTGATTTCGATCTGCATCAACTATGCGGATCGAGGAAATCTGGGCGTTGCAGCTCAGAGCCTTCAGACCGAGCTGCACTTCAATCAGAGCAATTTGGGGACTCTGTTGGGCAGCTTTTTCATTACCTATGCTGCTTTCCAGTTGATAGCCGGCAAAGCAATCGACCACTGGAACGTGAATTGGGTGTATGCCGCGGGTTTCCTGGTGTGGTCAATGGCGACCGGGCTTACCGGGCTTGCGAGCACCTTTCCAGCCATCTTGTGCCTGCGGCTAGTTTTGGGCGCGGGTGAATCGGTTGCATATCCCGCGTATTCGAAAATCATCGCGACGGTCTTTCCCGAAACCCTGCGCGGAACCGCCAATGCGCTGATTGACGCAGGTTCCAAAGTGGGACCCGCCCTGGGCGTCATGCTGGGCGTTAAGCTGCTGAACCGCTTTACTTGGCGAGGCATGTTCATTGTGATGGCGGGCGCCAGCTTGTTGTGGCTGATCCCGTGGTGCTTCGTCGTCCCGAAGCTCGCGGTGAAGCGCCTAGCCCGAGTTTCTCTATGGGCGCCCAGTTACGCGCAACTGGTGAAAAACCGCCGGGTTTGGGGTACAGTTCTAGGACTATTTGGCGCTAACTACGGTTGGTATTTTCTCTTGAGTTGGCTGCCCTACTATTTAGAAAATGCGCGGCACTATACCGGCGATCGCTTGGCCTTCATCGGCTCGCTGCCGTTTTGGGCGGTGGCCGCCTCATCGATGATGTTTGGGCTTGTCGCTGACGCACTGATCCGGCGCGGCTATGAGCCCGGCCGCGTGCGGCAGACGATTGTCTCGGTGGGCCTACTGAGCTGCTGCTGCCTCATTCTTCCGGCGGTGCTGGTGCGCGGCCAGACCCTCTGCATGGCGCTGCTGATCCTGGCCTGTGTCGCGATGGGCGGTTTCTCCTCTAATCATTGGGCGCTCACGCAACGACTTTCGGGCGCCGAGGCCGCCGGCAAATGGACAGGCCTGGAGAATTGCTTCGGTAATACGGCCGGCTTCGCCGCCAGCTACATTAGTGGACTGACGCTCCGGCATACGCATTCTTTTGTCGTTGCGTTCGGTATTGTGTCTCTGAGTTTGCTGCTTTCCGTCTTCGGGTATTGGTTTATCATCGGGAAGCCGCTACCCGTGAACTGGCATACGCAGCCGGCGGAGGGAGTTGCGGCATAGCATAGGATGAAGTGTTGTTCATCGTAATATATACTGGTACTAGACCAGAGCTTAGGGCCGGGTCGTAAGTGTCCGTTTGATAGAGCGACTTTTGGCGTGTCCGTTGCCGCAAGCGGGGGGTGCGGAGCGGTAGCCGACGAATTGGCGCACTTCTTGCAAACGCTGCCGTGCGCCGCCGGTGGGTATCTTCCTCCGAGTGCCCACCGGACTTCCTTCTCGGGGTAAGCCTCAGGCCTTCCTTGGTGCTACTAGTCCCAACCGGAAAGCCGGCCGGTATCTTCTGACGGCGGCAGTTTGGATGCCTGCCTTTTGCGCTAAAGATAACAATTCGCTCGCGTGGAACGAAGCTCGAACAGAAATGCGGCCATCATGCACGGTGATGCGGCCCCAACCATAGAGAGGCTGGGTAGCTTGAATAAACCAATACGGCAGAACGTGCCGCTCCAGGTCGATGACGACGAGCGCTTTACGGGCCGCCGCATAGAAGCTGCGTAGCAGCTCAATCACTTGATCGTTGCGGAAGTGGTGCAGGAAGGAAGAACAGAGCACGTAATCGAAACTTTGAGGTTTCAGCGGCAGTATAAAAGCATCGGCTATGAGCTTCGGCTTGGGCGCCTGCTCCAGGTTGACGAGATTGTAATCGAGCGAGGTGACAGAGGCTCCCGGATACTTTTCGTGTACAAGCCGTGCGGTATCGCCGGATGCGGCGCCGATGTCGAGCAGAGTAAAGTGATCGTTTCCGGTGATGGCGCGGGCGAGCGTTTTTCGAACGGTTGAGTGGCCGCCGAAGTTGCGATTAATGCGCACCAGGTCCGCCAAATTACGGCGCGCCTCCGCCGGATCGCTATGATCCAGCAGTTCCGGTTCGATCAATCTCTCCGAAAACAAACCGTTGCCTTCGTCTCGTGCATTTGTGGGGTGGTAAAAGAATGATTGCACAACCACATGAGTAGTTCTGACCCTGGATTAGTGGGACGTTTAGGCTGGTGATTTAGGTTGGATATGACGAGTGCCAACTCCGGCTGGATCGAAGCCATCTGCGGGCCGATGTTTTCCGGCAAGACCGAAGAACTCATCCGAAGATTGCGGCGGGCGCAGATTGCGCGGCGGCAGGTTCAAGTGTTCAAGCCCGCGCTCGACACCCGTTACTCGGAGAGCGAGATTGTGACGCATGGCAATGTTCGCATGGCGGCGACCTCCGCGGACTCCGCGCGCGACATCCTCATGAACGTGGACGCAAACACCGAGGTAGTGGGGATTGACGAATCGCACTTCTTCGGCGCTGCGCTTGTCGAGGTAGCCGATCAACTCGCCGATAGGGGGAAACAGGTGATCGTCGCGGGATTGGACACGGATTTCATGGGCCGTCCATTTCCTCCTATGCCGGAACTGCTCGCTATCTCGGAATCCATTACGAAAACACTTGCCGTTTGCATGCGTTGCGGCGCTCCGGCGAAACATACCCAGCGGCTGCTACCTTCACAGGAGCTGATTCTGGTGGGCGCCACGGGAGCTTATGAGGCTCGCTGCCGGCCCTGTTTCACGGGCGCCGCGCCGTTGCGCGAGACACTGGAATCCATCGCAGGGCACGGTAAAGAGACATCTTTGGTCGATTGAAACATAATAGAAGAGAGGAACGTCCACTGGCCCGTGGCGCAGCGCAGTACTGCGCCTTCATAATTGTTGTCCGTCATCTTTGTCCAACTAGGAGTTTAGGAAATAAACATGAGTGCACCACAGCAGCCGACCTATATCATCCCGCCGCCCTCCAGTCCGAATTGGAAGACCCCGGTGCTTATCGGGATCCTGGTTCTTCTCGCTGCTTCGAACATCTTCCTTTTTGTCCAGCTCGATCACGTCAGGACGGACAGCCGGGCCGATATGGCGAAGCTGACGCAGGAAGTAAACAACGCGATGGAGAAGATGCGGATTGACTCCTCCGCGGAAGTGCAGCGGTCTACCCGGCGGGTAGAGGAATTGCAATCGGCATTGAGACAGTCCCAACATGCCGCATCAGCCGCGGTAGGACAAGCCAAGGTGGATGCCGAGCGAAGAGTCGCGGATCTTCAGTCCAAAGTGACAGCGGAAGAAGCGGCGCAACAGCAAGCAATCACCGCCGTAAAGCAAACGGCCGATACGGCGACCACGCAGATTGCGAGTGTGACGAGTGACGTGGGGAACGTCAAGAGCGATGTTCAGAACACCAAGAGTCAGTTGGAGCAAACGATCGCCAACTTGAAGCGCGCCACGGGCGAGCTCGACGATCACGCCAGCCTGATCGCGACGAACGGTAAGGAACTGCAAGCGTTAAGAGAGTTGGGTGAGCGCAACTACACAGAGTTCACCATTTCCAAGTCGAAGAAACCCTCTCGCGTCGCTGACATTATGGTGGAACTGAAGAAGGCCGATGCGAAGCGCAATAAATTTACGATTACCGTGACGGCTGACGATAAAACCGTGGAGAAGAAGGATCGCAACATCAACGAACCGATCCAGTTCTATACGGCGAAAGCCAGACAGCCTTACGAAATCGTTGTGAACAAGGTGAGCAAAGATACCATCGCTGGTTATCTGGCAACCCCCAAGGTTCAAACTCCGAGGGCCGGTTCCTAAAAATCGCAAATTAGTCTTAAATTATGAGATACCCTGAACAACTCATTGCCCCTATGCGGCAAGACTTGACGCAGTATGGCGTTGAGGAGACTCGAACGGCCGTCGAAGTGGACCGCAAGCTGAGCGCTGACAGCGGGACCGTGCTGATGGTGATCAACTCGGTGTGTGGCTGCGCGGCGGGCAAAGCTCGCCCGGCGGTGGGCATGGCGCTGCGGCATCAGGTCCGGCCCGATGCGGCGGCAACGGTGTTTGCGGGCGGAGACGTGGAAGCCGTGAACCGGGTACGCGAAATGCTCGCCGGCTTGCCTCCTTCTTCACCGTCCATGGCGCTGTTCCGCGATGGTAAGCCGGTGTTTATGCTGCATCGCCATCAGATCGAAAGCCGCGAAGCGCCCGAAATCGCTAAGCTTCTGACGGACGCTTTCGATCAGTACTGCGTGACGGCGAAGCAATAACAGGGTGGGCGGCCGCACCGTAAAGGCGGTGGTCTTCGATGTAACGGCGCACGCCTTTTGGCAACTCGGCGGTGGGTTCTCCGGCGGCCAGCCGCGCACGAATGGTAGTACTGGCAACCGGCAGATGCAGGCCGTCGAGTGGATGAACGCGCGCTCCCTCCGGAATGCGATATTGGCCGCCGGGGCGCGCTACTACTATGAACTCGGTGAGTTTCAGTACGTCCTGCCAGCGATGCCAGGTGCAAAGATCATCGAAGGCGTCCGCGCCGATCAGAAAAAAGAGCCGGTCTGCTGCAGGGATCTGGCGGCGGAAGCGTTCGAGCGTATCGATCGTGTAACTTTGTTCGTCGCCCTCTTCTAAACGCGAAGCCACAAAGCCCGGGTACGGCCGGCAGGCGATCTCGACCATGTGCAGGCGATCCTCATACGGCGTCAAACCCACTCCGCTCTTGTGCGGCGGATTCGCCGCGGGGACGAAGAGTACCTGGTCTAAGGCAAACCTCTTGCGAGCCTCCGTCGCAATCCGCAGATGAGCTCGGTGAATAGGGTCAAACGTCCCGCCGAACAAGCAGATCAGGCGTTCGGCCATTAAAAGATCTTCTTGGGCGTAGGTTCGCTGGAAATCTGTTCGCGAGCCGCCCTTGTGGCGAGTTCATCGCAGCGGTTGTTGTCCTCGTGAGAAGAATGTCCTTTGGTCCACGTCCACTGCGTCTTGTGATGGCTGACTAACTCGTCGAGTATCTTCCATAGGTCCTGATTTTTGACCGGCTGCTTGCCCGAACTCACCCAACCCTTTTTCTTCCAGCCGTGTATCCAGGTGGTGATACCGTTTTTCACGTACTCCGAATCGGTCACAATTTCCACCGCGCAGTTCTCTTTCAACTTGCGCAAGCCCTCAATGGCGGCCATCAGTTCCATCCGGTTATTCGTCGTGTGCGGCTCGCAGCCGAACATTTCCCGCCGGTGCTCGCCGAAGCGCAGGATGCAGGCCCACCCGCCGGGGCCGGGATTGCCGGAGCAGGCGCCATCCGTGATCAGTTGAACTTGCTTCAAGCCACGTCCACGTACTCGAGAGTGGAGGGCTGACTGAGCTGATCGGTGAAGAACGCGTCGACGATCTCGAGAATGCGCTTGATCTCGTGTGCGCGGTAAATCTCAGTGCGCAGCTTTGAGCCATTGCGGACGCCGTGGGTGAAATAGGTGGCAAACTGCTTCATTTTGCCGATCGCGTCGGATTCGCCGTGCTCCTCCAGCATCGTGTAATACGTCTTCATCATGTGATAGCGTTCCCGGTCCGGAGGGACGGTGTAAGAACCGGTGCGAACGTACTCATCGATCTGGCGGAAGATCCAGGGATTGTAACTGGCCGCGCGCCCGATCATGACGGCGTCACAGCCTGTCTCACGATACATACGCAATGCGTCTTCGGGCGTAATGATGTCGCCGTTCCCAATGACCGGAATGTGGACCGCGGCTTTTATTTCGGCGATGCGCGACCAGTCGGAACGGCCGCTGTAACCTTGTTCGCGTGTACGCGGATGAAGCGCTACGGCAGCGAGTCCGCAATCCTGGGCCAGTTGCGCCATCTTCACGGCCACGAGCTCCTGGTCATTCCAGCCGGCGCGAAATTTGCAGGTCAGCGGGATGGAAATCGCCGCGCGAACCTTGCGGAGGATGGTTTCCACCAGCGGCAGGTCGCGCAACAGGCCGGAGCCGCCATTGCATTTCACGACTTTGTTCACGGGGCAGCCGAAGTTGATGTCGACGATATCGAAGCCGCGATCTTCGCAGACCTTGGCCGCTTCCGCGATCACATCCGGGTCTGAACCAAACAGTTGGCAACTGATGGGATGTTCCTCGGGCTGGAAGTAAAGATAGCGGAAATTGCGGTTACGTTTTTGGGTGTGCTTAGTGCTCACCACTCCGTGGGAGCTGGTGAACTCTGTCATTAGCAAGCCGCAACCGCCCTGATTGCGAATCAGGCGGCGGAAAACCGTATCCGTGACGCCGGCCATCGGAGCTAAGACCGTCGCCGGCCGAATAGGGATCGGGCCAACGTCGTAGGCCGCCGGAAAATCGAGGATAGAGGAGTCAGACACCAGGATGACCTTATTTTAACTGTCCTTTTGAACGAGCATCCGAAACGAACGTCCGTGCTGTAGCGTTTTCACATATAGTGGGGACTGTACGTGGAATCGCCTAATCTGGTGAGAGTTGTTGCCGCGTTTGTCGCCGGAGTTGTTATTGCGCTGGGGAGCGCACTTATCTACGTCCGGGCAAGTGAATTGATGCATCCGGAGCCGATTGTGCTGGCACAGGCGCCGGCCGACGCTCCGCAAGCACCGCCAACTCGGCTGTCGGAGACCGTTCAGGAGCCGCCGGCGCCTCCCGTAACCGCACCGGCGAGTGAGCCGGCGCCCGTTCCGCGAGTCAAGAAAGCCGTTAAATGGCTGTTTCACAGGCAGGCGAAGAACGCTCCTGCGCCTAAGGCGCAGCCGAAAGTTGCCATGGCGCAACTGGCGCAGACCAGCCATATTCCCGTGACTGTGCCCGCAACGTACACTGTGCAGGACCCCGAGGCAACACCGGGCGATTCTGTGCCGGTACCCGAGGCTGAGCCTGCACCGCAGCCCGCCGAGACAGCTCCTGAACCCTCGCCTGTCCGACAGCCGCACATAGTTACGCTGCAGGCGGGGACAGTATTGGCAATTCGTCTTGCCGAACCGCTTTCGACCGATCACAACTACACCGGCGATACGTTCCGCGGGACATTGGCGGCGCCCATCGTAAGGGATGGGTTCATTATTGCCGACCGGGGTTCGAAGGTGCTCGGACGGGTTGTGGGTTCTGAAACAGGCGGCAGGATGCAAGGCAGCGCCGATCTCAACCTGAGGTTGACCCAGATCAACACGACAGACGGGCAGCAGATTCGGGTGGACACGACCTCTTTTGAGCAAAGAGGTCCGGCGAGCGCGGGCCAGGACGCGGCCACGATTGCGGGCGGTGCGGCGCTTGGGAGCCATCATCGGAGCGGCTGCGGCCGACGGTAAGGGAGCGGCGATCGGGGCCGGGCTTGGCGGAGCGGCCGGAACCGGGGCTGTGTTGGCGAGCCGCTCCAGACCGGCCATGCTGCCGGTTGAAACTCAATTGACCTTCAGGCTGGCTGCGCCGCTCACGATTACGGAAAAGCTGAATTAACCTGGGGAACGAACCACCTCCCATTTCGAGGTGTGTAACTGGCGGGGTACGACATCCACTTCCGATAGCTGTTCGATTTGGTCTGAAGTAGCAGGACGAAGGTCCTCGAATTTGCGGGCCGAGGGGAGTACGTTCTTCTCCAATGAGCCGACAGTTGAGTTGTACATCTCGACGCTTCGCTCGATCGCGTTGCCGAGTTTGCTGAAGTTGTCGCTCATTCTCAGCAAGCGCGTGTACAGTTCGATGCCGGTATCGCGGATCTTGTCGATGTTTTCGGCAAGCGCGCGCTGCCGCCAGCCATGAGCGACGGTGAGCAGCAGGCTGATGAGCGTGGTCGGGGTAGCGATCAGGACGCGCTTTTCCACTCCGAAATTGAGCAACTCGGGGTCGTGGTCGAGAGCGGCGCTAAAAAGGGATTCGAGCGGCAGAAACGCCACTACGAATTCCGGGGAACAGTCCATTCGCTGCCAGTAGGCTTTATCGGAAAGCGATCTGACGTGCGTTTTGACCTGATTGGCGTGCGCCTTCATATGAACCAGGCGCTCGCCCTCATCTGGCGCCTCGATGGCCCTTAGGTAGGCTTCCAGAGAGACTTTGGAATCGACGACGACCTGGCACTGATTAGGTAAGCGGACGATGAGATCGGGACGTTGATTAGTTTCACCGAACAGAGTCTTCTGCTCCGCGAAATCGCAGTATTCGAGCATGCCCGCGAGTTCGACGACGCGGCGCAACTGCATCTCGCCCCAGCGGCCGCGCTGAATGGGCGAGCGCAGAGCCGTTTTGAGTTGATCCGTCGATTGGCGAACACGCTCTTGCAACTGAGTTAACGCCTGGACCTGCGCCGAAATTCCTTCGTAGGCGCCGGTACGCGCTCGCTCGATCACCTGCACTTGCTCTTCGAAGCGGCGGAGAGATTGGCTGACGGGCTCGACTACATGCTGGATTTGTTCGCGACTGCGGTCGAGTAATAGCTGGCTGTTGTTCTGCAGCGCTTCGGCTGCCACAGTGCGAAACTTCTCTTCCAATTGCTGCTGCGTTTGGGTGAGCAGGCGCATTTGAACTTCAGCGAGCTCACGGGTCTTCACGCTTTCGGCTTCCTTGTCCTGAGCGATGCGGCGAGCCTGATCGAGTTCCACGCGCTGGTTGTCGCTCTCCGAGCGAATATCGCCCGCCATCTGACGCCAACGCCTGGCTTCGGACAGTTGATAGGCCGCAAACGCGACGGCAGCGAACAACAGAATCAATAAGAGGGGGATCATTTCATGAAGGCCGTTTCAGCTTTGAACTTTTCGAGCGTGTTGAACACGATAGGGCAGTAGACGGCGCGATCGGGCATGTGCCACATACGGCTTACCAGCGAGCCGTTGCCTTTGACGAGGTGGGGGAACAGTTGGCAGGTGTTTGGACGAGCCTCATATACCGAGCAAAGATTTCCTCGAAGAAACACGCATCCATTCTCGTCGCGTTTTAAGATCCGGCCCTCGTCGGGTGTTTCCACGGTGTAGTCGCGCAAAAAATCGCGAGCCTTCACTCCAAGGTGACGGGCCAGCCTTTCGGCGTCGCGATCGTCGATTTGAGTCGTGGCAACGCGGCAGCAGTTTGCGCAGGCCGTGCAATCGATTGCATCTTCCACCTCTTGCGCGATGGCCTTGAAGCGGCGCTCCACGAAATTGTGGCGTTTCATCCAGGCGCGAAAGCGCTGGTTTTCCTCGCGCTGCTTCTCCCCGAAGCGCCTGATTTGCACGAGGTCCGTGATCACCCTTCCAGTATCTCAGGATTGAGATAGGGTCCGAAACATTATCTCTGACTTTTGTTGTCGGGCGGATAATAGGAACGTGACAGATCAACTATTCCTGTCTATCTGGCTTGAGCCGCAGGGCCGCGGAAACCGGTTATTGCAGTTTGAGAAGCTGCTGCAGCTGTTTCCTTTTTCACAACGGGAACAGCCGCAGTCCGTGATTTCGATTCACGCGATCGACACGACGGAACCCCCGCTTTTGGAGCGGCCCTTGAATGGCCCCATGGACCTACAAGATGTTCTCGAAACTTTGCGGGATTACCAGGGCGATGACGTGGCGTATCAGGTGGAAAGCTGGTGGGACCTTTGGCAGTTTGAGACCGATTGGGAAGTGAGGCCGAGCCGGGTGGCTCTCTCGTGCTTCGGTCCGGAGTTCGATAACGGGACCGAAGAGGAGATAGGTCAACAGGAAGATTTAAGGATCGACTTCGGCGTGGATGCGCATTTTCTGCCGCGCGCCGAGGCCGGTGGGGCCAGACTGACCGAATCGAACATCAAGAGCCTGCTGCGGCTGGTCCAGGAGGTATACACTAAGTTGCCCGTGAGCAAGCGCCGGCTCGAAACCGAATCGGGCGAAAACTTTGCGGTTCGTCTTGAGCAGATGCTGACCGCGGCTGGAGGACTGCAGTAAAGTTCGCGGACTAGAAAAGCGTGAGTGGAATGCTCTTCGAGCTGAAATTGATGCCGAATGAGATGCGGCTATCGTTTACCGACGGGTTGGGCGCGAGGCTGCCGTAATGGATAAAGTCATAGTGCGCGTTTACGCCGAAGTAGCGCATCAGGTTGACGCCGTAAGCGAATGTAAGGGAACCGCTCGAATATTGCGTGGCGACGGTATTAGCGACGCTGCTGAGGCGGTATTCGGCGGCGCTGACACTGACATTCTGGCGCCTGTTGATGGCAACAGAGTAAAGCCCGTTGAAGTAGAGCGCCTTCGAAGCAAGATAGTATCCGTTTCCGGCACTGAGTCCCTGCCCGCCGGTAGCATAGAAATTAGAGTGGCGGAAATTCCGGCTTACTGTTCCAGAAAACGAAGGAAAGCTAGTGGTCTCGTCGAAGCGCTCCGCTACATAGAGGCCCGGCCCTAAATTCAAACCGGGGAAAAGCAAACTTGCCGCGAAGATGGAGGTGCCGGACATATTGCTGCGGGTAACGCCGCCGGCAACAGATGCGTTCCAGTGGTTAGGAAAGATGTGCGAAATACTTGCCTGGATCGTGTCGCCGTTTTCCGTGCCTACACCGCGTTGAAAGGTAAAGTAACTATGGGAATAAGTGGCGCCGATGGTGGTGCGAATGGACGTGCGATAGAAGGCGGAGGCAGAGGCGGAAACGCCTGTGGTACCTATAGCGCCGGCATAGTTATATCTCTGTAGGAAATAATTGCCACCCACAACATAGCTGAGCCGGCGGGATTGCTGATAGCTCATCGTCACGCCGGTAGCCAGATACTTTGTTTCGCTCGCGAAGGGATTGTTGGTCAGGATGTTGGTGGCATCCGGTGTGTTCGAGAGCACGGCTCCACCGTAGAAAGCGATGCCGCCACCCAAGCTTGCCGATACAGTCCATCGTCTGCCAAGTCTCTTTACGAACGAGATTCCGAGATTTTGATCGGTGCCGGTCCCGTAAAAACCGTTTTGATAATCGCGATAATCTCCGCGGTAACTGAGGGAGAAGTTGCCATCCCGAATGGCGTGGCTGGCGGAAACTCCGCCGCCGATCTCCCACCCGAAGCTTCCGTTGTTCGTAATTTGGCCGTTGCTGCTGGAAATAGGCGCGTAGCTGTCATACACGCCGTTTGTATAGGCGAACCAGTTGACGAAATCGTGTTCGAGAAACTCGCCCGCGAGGGTGACCGGGCTCCATTGGGTGGAGTTCTCGTCCTGAGTAGGCTGCTGAGCGAAAGCCAGAGCAGCGGTCAGCGGAAGCAAGAGAAGCCTAAGTAATTTCACAAAACTCTTTTCGAATCTTCAGTCTGCCGAAGGTGGTTGCGCGTGTCAAGCAAAGAAGTACCTAGTGCGCGCTGCTAATCTCAAGAGGTTGCGCGTGGCATTGATCGGCTATGGGAATGTAGCCAAGGCATTTTCCCGTTTGCTGTTGAAGAAGCAGTCGGCGTATCCGTTCCGCATTGTGGGAGTACATACGGGGCGGCATGGAACCGCTTACACCCCGAAGGGCGTAGGCATAGAGCCTGAGTTTGGGCCTGAGGCGCACTCGGTGGAGGAGTTTCTGGACCGGGCGCGGCCGGATGTGGCGATGGAAGTAACGACGCTGGAGCCGCAAACAGGCGAGCCGGCCATCTCGCATATACAGGCTGCATTCGATCGTCACATTCACGTCGTTACCGCCAACAAGGGACCTATCGCGCATGCGTATGCGTTGTTGTGCGCGGAGGCGCGGAGGGCGCAGGCGGAGTTTCGCTTCGAATCCACGGTGATGGACGGCGCGCCCGTTTTTAACATGGTGAGGAATAATTTGCCGGGGGTGACGATTCAGGGCTTTACGGGAGTGTTGAACTCGACTTCGAAAATCGCGGTGGCTGCGATGCAGCGCGGGCTGAGCATGGCGGATGGCGTGAGAGAGGCGCAGGTTTTGGGAATAGCCGAGGCGGATGCGTCGTACGACATAGATGGCTGGGACTCGGCGGCAAAGGCGGCGGCGCTGGCGAATGTGTTGATGGATGCGCGCACCACACCGCAGAACGTGGACCGGCGCGGGATTGGCGAGTTGACGACGGAGGAGGCGATCGAGTTGGAGCGAAGCGGGCAGACGGTGATGCTGGTGAGCCGCGGTGAGCAACTTATCGACGGCTCGGTGCGCTTGCAAGTACGGCCGGAAACCGTCGCCGCAACGGACATCCTGGCGAGCGCCAGGGGAACTTCGAACCTGATCTTGTTTCATACGGACCTAATGGGAACGGTGGGGACAATCTCGATCAATCCGGGCGTGGAGCAAACCGCTTACGGGCTGTTCTCCGATTTGGTGGATGTGGCGCGGTCGGTCTGAATACTTCGGTCTGAATACTTCCGTCTGAATACCAGGGACGCATGAAGATTACTGGGCGGCGGGTTCCTGCAGCACGAGATCGTTGAGGACCGGCAGTGGGACCGCGCCTTCCTTGAGCGCGCGCTCATTGAACTGCGCCAGGTGGAATGCGTCACCGCGCTTCTGTTTGTAGGCGTCGCGCAGACGATCCCAGCCACGCCAGCCGACGAAGTAAGTCGGCAGTTGACAGCTGGAGAGCTTGGCGCGCTGTAGCTTCTTTTCAGCCTCTTCTTTTTCCTGAAAGGTCTGGTTCAGCATCAGATCCATGGCTTGCTGGTCGGTCATTCCCATGGTCTGGAGCTTGACGTCGAGGATGGTATTCGAGACAACGCGCAGCATCTGTTTCGCGAACGTCAGCCGCATCTCAGGAGTATCTTCCAAGCAACAGCCCGGCAACGCACTGCGCGATGGCTTGGCAAGGTCAGCGGAGTTGCTTTCCTGTGTTGACCAAGCATCGCTTGGCTGCCGGGCTGGATAACCCGCATCGATCATCAACTCGGTGGCGTAAACGGCCCAACCTTCGACGTAGGGGCCGTTGGAGAAGATGGCGCGGAGAGCGCGGCGCCAGGGAGGCTGGAGTTCATCGGCGTATTCAAATTGCACGTAATGGCCGGGCATGGCTTCGTGAATGGTAAGGATTTGCAGGCCATAGACGTTGTACTCGCGAAGCTTGGATTCGATGCGGCTGGGACTCATGCCGGGAGCGAAGGGCGTGATCCAAAAATAAGAACCGAGCTGGGGTTCAAGAGCGGGCGCGGGTGAGAATCCGCCCACGGCGTAGATGCCTTGCATGAACTTCGGCGTGGGAATTACTTCGAGCTGGTTGGCAGAAGGGAGAGTCAGCAGGTGATGATCTTGAACGAACTGAGTGGCATCGGCGAGGTCGCGCTTAGCATCGGCGAAATATTGTTGGGGGTTTGAATGCTGCTGCGCGATTTTATCGAGAACTTGGGACACCAGCGCATTGGCATCTTGCGGTGGTGTTTGGCCCGGGAAGAATTTGGGATAGATGGCGCTCGCTTGCGTGCGCATGTCTTCGCGAATGCTTTGGAGACGGGCTTCCGCATCGGCGAGCGTTTGTTGCGGCGTGTCGCCGGTGGCTAAAGTCAACTTGAATTTTTCGGCATAGAGCTGCGAACCGAGGCGCCAATCGCCGATGTGTTTCGAAAGGTCTCTTTCGAGGAAGGAATCAAAGCGTTTCAACGCCGCTAGTGCGTTCCGGGCGGCAGCGTCATAGCGCCTCCTGAGATCGCGGGGAACTTTGGCGCGGATGGTGCGATCGACCAGTTCGATGTTGCCCTGATTTTCCTCTTGCGCGACGTGGTTCCAAATCTCCGGCGAATCAGACAGATTCCGTTCCGCGGTTTCGAGAAAGACGGGAATTTTCTCGATGCGGGCGGTGATTTGCGCAAAGCGCTTCGCTTCAGGCGCATAGTTGAGGATGAAGGGAGTGTAGAGAGCGTTGCCGAGGACTTCGACATAGACGGTCGGGTTGTGGCGGTAGGGCTGGATGCGGTCGAGATCGAGCAGCTCGGATTGACATCCGAGCTTAACGATGTCAAGGTCGGCGCGGAACTCGGGCGGAAGTTTCTCCGTACCCAAGCGCGTGGCGCGTTCGAGAGTTAAGCGGTAGAACTTGCGAGCACGATCGAGGTTCGCCGGAGAATAATCTTCCAGTTGTTCGTCGAGAGCGACTCCGTGATGTACGTGATAGCCCTGAGCTGTAGCGCTAGAGGGCTGGAGAGCGAGGCTCGTGTGGACGAACTCATCGGCAAGAAAACGAACCTGGTACTCCGCTCTGCCGCTATCGGCATCTATTCTTGCCGGCTTATGGCAAGCTACGGAGGCAATCGCAAGCGCAAGCGGCAGAATTTTAAGCGAGGGCATCGTTGACCTTTTGCAAGTCGGCAACTTGCTGCAAGTCGGCGGGCTCCGCGAATTTTGCTCCTCGAAGGGACGGGTCGATGTTACGGCAGAGTCCGGTGAGCACAGAACCCGGGCCCACCTCGACGAAGCGCTTGACTCCCTTGGCAGAGATCAGCCGGATGGTTTCTGTCCAGCGAACAGGATTGGGAATCTGCTCATAGAGGCCTTGGCGAGCTTCCTGTGCCCAGCGAATTTCTCGGGCCTGCCAATTGTTGACCAGCGGGATGTAGAGATCGTGGAAATGAGCGAGCTGGAGATCATCGCGCATTTTCTGCTGGGCGGGAATCATGAGTCGGCAGTGGAAGGGAGCGCTGACGGGCAAGGGAATGACGCGCCTGGCACCCGCGGCTTTGGCCAACTCCATGGCGCGCTCCACGGCTTTGGCGTGGCCGGCAATCACCACTTGATCAGGCGAGTTGAAGTTCGCGGCGGCGACCACTTCACCCTGGGCGGCTTGGTGGAGAATGGGATCGAGCTTGCTGTCGGGCAGCTTCAAAATAGCGGCCATCGCTCCGGCACCTTCCGGTACGGCTTGCTGCATGTAGCGTCCACGTTTTCGGACCAGCCGCAGCGCGTCGGCGAAGGCGAGCGAGCCGGCGGCGACCAGGGCGGAGTATTCGCCCAGGCTGTGGCCCGCAACAATACTCGCTTTGATACCCTGCGCTTTCAGGACGCGGAGCGCGGCGACGGAAACGGTGAGCAGCGCGGGCTGCTGGTTTTCCGTTTTCTTCAACTCGTCCTCGGGTCCTTCGAAGCAGAGCTTGGACAGACGGAACTCCAGCGTGCGATCTGCCTCTTCGAAGACGCGCCGTGCATCCGGGTATTCGTCTGCCAGCAGTTTTCCCATGCCCACATATTGCGAACCTTGCCCCGGAAACAGGAAAGCGGTGTCTGCCATTAACTACGCTTAACTCCTCGTCTGCATCTTAGTCGATGAATGCTGGAAGCCTGCTGCTTGACGTGCACGTCTAAGTATTGAGCTTCCGCGAAGCGGATTTGTTCTATAGTGAAAACAAGAATGAAAAAGAAGCCCAGCGCCGAGCCCGTGGTTTCGCCAGAGATTCTGGAAATGGCGAAGAAATCGATTGAGGCGGAGCGGCCGATGGCCGCCACGAAGAGGTGCGGAGTATGCGGCGGGTCATGCACCCCGCTGACGGGCCCGCAACTGTCGGACGATCTCTGCTGGGTGTGCCGCCGTTTGAAGATCAGCGCGTGGCGCGATTCCGACCAACAGATGTCCGCGCAAGAATAGGCGCAGTTCCGCTGTTTTCTTTGTCTCCACATTTCGATTCGTAGCGCTTTAGGCGGCTTGCTCCATTTCCGCGGAGGTCTCGAGACTGCATTTTTCCGAGCGAACTGTCCGCGAGGGGGTATTTGCGGCAGGTTGTTGCTGCCCGGGGGCGCCGGTTGAGCTTTCCGACTGGCTATTTTGCGAAACGAACCCAATCTCCGGATCACATTGCGGCGCCGTCTGCGAAACGAAGCCACGCGCCGCGCGAGCCGCTTCTTTTTTCAAGCGGAGCAAGGTACTGAGAGCTTTGTAGAAGGCGCGCTGGTAAGTGGTTTGATAGCGAAGAAAGAGTGCAAGCTGCTTTCCGTTGACACCGTCCGCGGTGAAACAGTCGTTCTGGAAGCGAATGGCGCGCTGAGTGAGCCAGTGGGATTGGGCCAGCTCTTCGACCAGCAAGCGTTCGGTGGGAGTGGCGGGATTGTGCTCATCCAGAAGATCGTTCAGGAAAGATTGGAAAGCGACGGAGTCTTCGCCGGGGATCAGGATTGTTCCGGAAGCCAAGCCATGTTTGGTCGAATTACGAGACGAAGCAAATTTTCCGATTTTTGACGTTGGACCGGTAGAGAATTGGGCGTTGGCGCGGTTGATTTCGGCGCGGGACGGCTTGTTTTGCGAAACGAAGCCAATGTTGTCGGCGGGCTTTGCCTCACAAGGGATCGCCGTCTCCTTGTTATTTCCGGCCTCTAGCGGCGGGTTGCATATGCCGGCGGCCTTCCTTCTTGCGGCGAAGTGCTCGCGTATGTCTTCGATGCAGGAAAAGGTTGGCGTGGGGCCAGGGGGCGGGATCGGCAGACCGGCTTTCAGCGCGATGCGGTCTGCCATGGCGTTGTTGCGGATTTGCTCTTCGCGCGGAAACTCGTCCTCGAGTTCGGGGTTCCAGCGGGGTTGAATTTCGGGACAGTCTTTTTCCGCCAGAGCGGTTCCCGAATTTATGCCCGGCAACGGCTGCGCGGAGGCTTGGCGATTCTCCGTCGCTGACGACCAAGCTCCGCTTGCCTGTCGGGTCTTCTTGAATTCGAGCTTCTTTGCCTTGCGCTCGGCTTCGCGGCGCTCTCTGCGGGCTTGACGAGGGGTCATGTTGAACCTTCCTGTTTAGAGAAATTAGTGAGCAGGAGAGCGGTTAGGGCCGGTTCTCTGCGCGGCGCGAGCGTAGCATGGCGGGCTGACGACGCGAGAGCTGGGGAAGTGCGATTTCGGGCCTAAACTGTTGTGGGGACTGGCCGGGAATTTTTTGGCAAGGCGCGTGACTGCTGCGGTGGCAGTTCAGCCGCCATTCTTGGCGCGCCATACGCCGGGAAACGCGTTCCAGGATGTTATCCGCACATGGCGGTAAAAGCGCGCTGCGTTCAATCTCAGCAACGCCGACAATGCGGCAAAGTGCATTAGAATACACCGCCGAGACTTTCCGCGGGTGCGCGGCCGGTTAATTTGACGTTGCGTCAGTACTGCATAGCTCTTAGGTCGCCCCGCAAGAGGGGATTTCGGAACTCTGCTCAGGAGCTCCTAGATCCCGCTCGCAGCAAAAGAACGGGTGAGATCTACCCGTTAGAATTGTCGGAAATTCGTTTCCAACGTTGCCCTGCAGGGGACGGGTTTACCGCCCTTCTGAGCAGGCTGAAAGCGCCAGAGCGGCAGCACGCGCAAGACATTTTCGTCGAGACCCAAGCCAAGCGGCCGGATCACCTTGGGGGAATGAGCGCGCCCGTCCTTCCCCACAATGACTGAGATCAAAATGGCCCCGCTGTGCCTCTGGGCGTGAGCTAGCTCCGTGTTGTTGGCGGTTAAGGTGAGCAAGGGTATCGGTTTGGCGTCTGGCTTTTCTGTTGAAGAAGGCTCGTCGGAGGTGACCCCGCCGGTGTCGAAACTGTAGACAACGCCGCGGTACGACAGGTATCGCTCCGAAGTGAGCAGGACTTCACCGATGCTGGCTAAGACAGAGGGGCCTGAATCACTTTGCGTGAATCCTGAAATTTCTAAATTGATGTTGGGTTTTGCTCCCGATGGACACTTGTTCAGATAAGGTTGCGAGGGGATCATCGGAATGCCGATATTCTCAAGCTGCACGTGCGCAACGCCGCCCGTTAGGTCGATCGAGCTTACCTGTACAGCAATGTCGCAACTGCCTTTGATGCGGCCGATCTGATCCTTCCTGACGTGGACCTTGGCCTCATTGCCGACTTTCGGAAGTACGAAGAACTGGCCGGCTAGAGAGGCTATGTTGTCATCCGGCGCTTGCGCACAGCAGCAAAGGCCGAAAAGGGCGGAGAGGAGCAATGCTCGGACGGTGGACATGATTTTTAACGTTGCACTCTTGAGGCCGAACGAGATCAGTCGCGAAACTTCGTTTTCTACTACCGATCTGGCCGGGATCAAAAGACAGCCTGCTTGCGACCGTCGAGTTGACGTACAACGCGCATTGCGTCTCTTGATGTTGGTCCGTCGAACGCCAAAGCACAGGGAAGCAACGCCGACTAGGCGGACAAGTGATTCATAAATCTAATCGTTGGGACCGTCCATGCTGCTCACCAATGCGAAACGTACGAAGCTACGCGGGCTTGCTCGAGCCCCTCATTCGAGGTCCCGAACTGCGCGAAGGCTCGTCAAGTGTGGCTTACTGCAACTTGGCGTATTCCGCTTGGGCTTGTTTCAGGATCGGGATGTGGGGGTCGGCGTCTTTCCAGAGTGTGAGGAAATCCTGGTAGGCAGCCTTTGCTTTGGTCTTATCTCCCGACAGGACGAACGCCCTGCCTAGTTGCAAGCGTGCAGCAGCACCTATCGGGTCGCTGAAAGTTAGCCCGGGGTGCTCGAGGATCTTCTCGAACTCGATCGCAGCTTTGGCGCCCTTCCGCGTTACAAGGTAAGCCTCGCCGCGCACGTAGGGTGCGTAGAGACTCCCATAAAATCCAAAAAAGGCGATGTTCGGTACCGCTAGTTCGTAGGGGATATTTACTTGCAACAGTTCAAAGGCTTTCGTAGCATCGCTCTTATTTAGCGCAAGAAGCGCACAAAGCGTCGGCACATACGTAAATCTGACTGAAGTATCCTCGGGAAAGCGCCTTTCGAGATCGTTCGCGAGTGCCTCCGACTGGGAATAATCGCCTGCAAGCGCCAATGCGAAGGCAACGCCATATTCCACATCGCGGCCCTTGGAAAGCGCAAGCGCCGCCATTGCACTTCTTTTTGCGACGGGTCCGTTTCCGAAGAGGGCTTGCCACACTGCTTCTGCCGTTTGAAAGACAGCCGCTCTTTCCCGCTGCCCTGCTTGCTCAGCCAACTGCACCGCGTCCCTCTCAACCGCCATGGCCTTCTGCAACTGACCGGAACGGGCCAGCGTGAGAGATTCCGCGTGAGACATCCAGTCTTCGGCTCCCAGCTTACCTCTAGCTCGCGCCGCCACCCGCTCCATGCCGCCCTTATCATCCTGTAGAAACGCGATGTAGAAACGGAGGAGCAAAATGTCGGGAATTTCCAGATTGCGCTCGGATGCCCGTTGGATGACCTCCTCGGCATCGGCCAGGTGCTTGAGATCACCAGCGCGGTCCAGGAAAAAGTAGCCGTAGGCAAGGTTGGCGTAACCCGGAGTGAAATCCGGATCGAGAGCGATCGCCTTCTTGGCTTCTTCAATCGACTCTTTATAGTTGCCTGTGCATTGGTAAACGGTCCCCGACATCAGTCCGTGCGGCGCAGCCTCACGAGGATACGTTCGCGCCCATAACTCAAGAGTCTGTTTCGCCTTTTCCAGGTTCCCCGTCACTTGAAGGTCGTAGGAAGACGTGAGAAATAATTTTTCCCTATCGCTGGTGCGATCGCGTAATTGATAGGCCTTAGCAGTGCTCTCCGCAGAAAGGACGGACTCTCCGATATCGCCGTATATCCGTCCCAGATACCCATGCGCCATGGCGAAATTGGGATCGATCTCGATGGCGCGCTTGAGATCCGGCACGGCGGCGGCATAACTGGTTGAGAAAGCAACCTTCCACGCTGCGCTGTAAGCCTTCAACGCGTCGAATGATGGCGTCGTAGCCTCTTGCAGCGGAGTATCGTATTCCTTGATTGTAGTGAGCGATTCTCCCACCCGGACTCTGAACTTACGGGCAATCTGATTCAGCGCATTCAGGACCTCTTCTTTGCTCGCCGCCTGCACCTGCTCCTCATCCAGCACATCCCCGGTGCGGCAGTTCCTGGCGCGCAACCCCACTACGTACTGGCTTCCGAGGCTGGCAATCGAGCCATCCAGGACAGCGGCGCTTGCAGTTCGTTCGCAGACTTCCCGAGCAAGCTCCGGAGTAAGTCGGATATCCTCGCGCTGGCCCATTAGAGATAGGACTTGCTGGATACGTGCCTCTGAAACGAGGCTGAGGAAAGGCGATTGTTCAAGCTGCACCGCCAGCCCCTGGCGAAGCGTTCCGTCGAACAAAGGATCGCCCGCCGTGTTTGTGAAATCGGCAAGCACAATCTTGTCTTTGTTGGTGAGTTTTGGTGTCGCATTCGGCGCCCGGTGAAGGTAGAGATAATCCGCGGCAGAGAACGCCAGCACAGCGGCAGCAAGTGGTATGAGCCAGGTTCTTCGGCCAGGTCCGCGCTTCGCCTCATGCGCCGGTAGCTCAGTTGTTTGGCTAGGGGCATTGATTGCCGACGACTCAACCGGCGCAGATTGTGCGCCGTTGTCGTCCTGAATCGAACTGATAAACCGATATCCGCGGCGGGGCAAGGTTTCCACAAAGTGAGGGCTTTCTGCCGTGTCACCGAGCGCGTCTCGAACCTTGTTAATGGCCCTGTTCAGGCCTTGGTCAAAGTCGCCGGCAGTGTCAGTGGGCCAGAGTTTCTGCTTAAGTTCGTCTCGAGACACCACCTCCCCGGGCCGATTCAGTAATGCGAGAAGAACTTCGAAGGGCTGCCCTTGTAGCTTCACCTTTCGTCCCCGTTTGAAGAGCTCGGCGGAATCGAGATTCAGCTCGAAAACCGAAAACCGGATCAGGTGAGCTCGTCTTGTGGGTGCGTCCATGGCGATGCCCGGATGGCAAGCCACTATAACACTGTCGAGCCGCTCATCGGGCACGCACCGAGGGCCACTCGCAAGTGCAAGAGAAGAGCTTACTTACCGGGAGAGAAACAGCAGAGCATCGGCGTATGCTCCGCCCATCGACTAAATCGGCTCATTCACTCACAGTTGGATCGTGCCGCAACGATCCGATGCTTCAAAGGAGTTACGGCAGCAAGTTAACTCACAAGGAGAAACCCATGTTCAAGATGTTTTCGACAATGACGCTTTGCGGCTTGCTAACAATATCGGCGGCCTACGGGGGTTCGAGCCAAACGCTGAAAGCCGATATCCCGTTCGCATTTATGGTGCGGAATACGACGTTGGCGGCCGGCAATTACCAACTGACCTATGACACGCGGTCACACCTCGTTTCCGTTCAAGGATTGAATCGCAATTCGGGCAGCGCGTTCGCATTGGCGTTCCCCGCAACTGGCGTGGCGGGTGGCCCAAGCAAACTCGTGTTCCACTGCCATGACAAGAACTGCTGGCTTGCGCAAGCGTGGTCCGGCACCGGCGCGAGAAAAAGGCCTGGAACTGCAACCGACGGAGCGTCAGCGCAGGCTTGGCTTCCTTACACGCGTGCTGTCCTTCACGAGCCCAGCAAAGTGAAGGGCATTGAGCAACCGCTCTCGTCTGCCATCAACTGGAGCGGTTGCCGGAGCAGAAGCATATCCAAAGAGAGATTCACTCCCAAACCGAAGAAACAGAACCTACTTACACGGAGAGCAACGAAATATGTCTGGCCCATGGACGCAATCGGCGAATGGGCTCAAAGTTTGAGCCGTGACGAAAGGAAGCACATGAAATTTACATTACTGATTTCCACATCGGCGATGAGCCTACTCGCTCTGCTGGCAATACCTGTCCAAACCATGGCGCAGGAACAACCTAACTCAGATCGCACCCCGCGCTACGCCGTTACCGACCTGGGTACGTTGGGCGGGACGTTTAGCGCGGCCTTCGGTAACAATAACCGGGGCAACGTAGCCGGGGCTGCGAACCTGCCCAGCGAAAACCAACACGCGTTCCTTTGGCATGGCGGCCAAATGAGCGATCTCGGGACACTGGGCGGAGCAAACAGCAACGAGGGTGGGCTGAATGAGAGAGACGAACTGGCGATTTTTTCACAGACATCCCAGAACGACCCGTACAACGAAAACTTTTGCGGCTTCTCAAGTGACACCAACCTTATATGCCTCGCGGGCGTTTGGAAAAACGGCAAAATGTCACCCCTTCCCACGCTGGGCGGCAATAACGCCACAGCTCTGGCTATCAACAAGAAAGGACAGCTGGCTGGGTGGGCAGAGAATGGCACGTATGACTCAAGCTGCGTAGCGCCTCAAGTCTTCGATTTTGAAGCGGCGATATGGGGGCCAAACGGGGCTGTCCATGAGCTGCCTCCACTTCCTAGGGATACCGTCGGATTCGCCCTATGGCTCAACGATCTGGGCGAGGTGGTCGGCTCGTCGGGCACTTGCGCGAACACGGTTCTTGTTCCTCTCGCAGGTGGACCACACGCCGTGCTCTGGGACAAAGACGGCTCGGCCACTTACCTCGGCAGCCTGGGAGGCACGATGATCGACGTTGCTGCCGGTAATAACGACATCGGTGAGGTCGACGGGTGTTCGGACCTGGCCAGCGAAATCCCCGGCTTTCCTGGCGTCCAGTGCCACGCCTTTTTGTGGACTAAGCAGACGGGCATGAAGGACATCGGCACGGTGGGTTCGGACTTCTCGGCCTTGCCGACGTCGATCAACAACCGTGGACAGATGGTCGGCTCATCCTGTGACAGCAGTGGGAACTGTCGCGCCTTCCTTCGGCAGAACCAGACAATGAGCGACCTCAATTCCCTCATCCCGGCGGACTCACCGCTGTATTTGCTCTTTGGCCAAGATATCAATGAGGCTGGAGAGATCGTCGGCCTAGGCTTGGAGACGAGCACCGGTGACGTTCATGCTTTCCTGGCGACGCCATGTGACCAGAATCACCCTGACACCGAGTGGTGCCGCAATGGCGAGAGCGCCGAAAAGCCACTGATGCTGGCGCCGGAAAATACGCGCAAGCTCATTGAAGAACAACTAGGGCGTCGCTATCACATGGGCATCCGCCATTAGGGCGTGACCGCGAGGAGATGTCTATGCGATGTTTGCCAGTCTTGCTCGGCGCTTGCGCGGTCCTGGTGTGTGGCGGTGCAGCCACTCAATCGAAGCTAAAGCTAGAAACAGCGAATAGAGTGACGTCAACGCCGCTCATTCTCGAAAAAGAAGACGGTGAGCGGCGAATCGTGCGGGGTTGGCCAGGACACCCCAATCCGGGAGAGACCTTCATCCTCAAGGTCGACCCGAAGAACGGCGGATCCTCGCACCTGGTTTTCCTTACGGCAGACCTTGCCACAGGCGGGGCCATCCATGCACACCGACATCCTAGCGCCGACGAAATCCTGTATCTGCAGAATGGAACGGCGCGAGTCCGTTTAGGAGATTCTGAGAAAGTGGTGAATGGCGGGGCCACCGTGTTCATTCCTGCCAATACGTGGATTTCCGTGGATAACATCGGAAACGACGGTAGCAGTCTTTTCGGTGCCAGGATTCGAAGAATTCATCCGGGCAACATCCATTCGCGAAGGAGAGAAGAACGTCCCGCTGTCGAAGGCCGAGAATGATCAAATCGAAAAGACGCATCGCAGCGATGTGATTTACAAGTAAATCTAGGTCTGTCTTCGGGTGACTCCTCTGCGTCGGTAGCCGCCACAACGAGAGATGAAAACGGGATCACGCCACCCGTCGGCTGTTGTTTCCGGGAATAAGTGCCGGCGGCTCGGCTGCAACCATGGGGCTATTAGGTACTTACCGGCGATGTTTTTCGAAGAGGAACCTCTCGGCACTCTGGGCTCACACTAGGTGGCCTTTTGCCTGCACTCCTTCGGCGAGAAGCATAAGCGCTTCATGGCTGTTCGAACAAACCCCTCTACGGGGAGGGCGCACCTGGACGTATCACGCGCATTCCGCGGATGTGACGTCATTCGACCGGTCCGTCCGCCAACCGGTAGTTAGAACCAGAAACAGCCTTCACGGAGACTAGCTCCGGAGATTCAGGAATTTATCGGTTTACCGCCAGAACGGTACGCGACCTTTGTGGCAGGTAAGCGTACGGCGAACACCTTCTAACGAAGCATGCGGAATTAGGTGATGCTTTGGAAATGGATGAAACAGCTCAGAGCAGCAACAAGTCAGAGGGGGAAGAGCGCAGCGCCGCAAGTGGTCGGCGGAGGAACGGCAGAGGATTATCCAGGCTTCGTTGAAAGCGGCCACGACAGTGGATGCCGTGGCGCGAGTGTATGGCGTGAACGCAAGTCAGATTTATGACTGGCGCAAACAACACGGCAGCGAGTGCAAAACGGCAAGCGTTCGCTTCTACTTCCCGTGGAGGTGGAGGAAAGTGTTCCGGCTGATATGGCAGGGTCGAAGCGACTGCAATGCAATCGTGCTGATTCTTTTTAGGGCATCGCGTTAGCGCTCGCCGGCGATGCCAATTCTTCTGTCGTCTCGCTAAGGTACGAGTGAGCGGGCCGCATGGGTACCAAGTCTGGCGCGAAGCACCCGCGATTCCTGTGCCGTAAACAGCAGATGGCTGTGGACCATGTTTAGAAGGTCCCATTTGTCATAGGTCGGCTTCATGACGCCAAAGGCCGCGTGTGCAGTTGATGCCAGGAGGACGTGCCCCATCTCGTGCGCAGCGACGTGACCGAGAATCTGCCCGGAAGACACGCCGCCCTTGGATGTGTGCGCCATTTGCTGGGCACGGCTATATTGAACGGTTACTACTGAGGAATCGGGGGTAGTCCAGCCCAGGACAAAGGGGCCACCTCGATCGAGGTGATTGACAACCCGCAACCACAGGACAGTTTGGCCCGACGATGCGCCCGGTTGGGTGAAGGCGAGGCGTTGCGCGCCCGTGCGGGAGCAGTTGATCCAAACCATGTCAATGCCTGCGTCCCGGAAGATCGCGGTTGCGTTCTGCTCCAGTTCGAATATGTCGCGTTCGCTCGCCGAACCGCCGTTGTAAAGGCGAACTGTAAAAGCCGGCCTGGCGACGGGTTGCGGAGTCGCGGGATACGTTTTAGCACCACAGAAGGTGAGGAAGAAACCTCCGAGCATGAGCCATTTACAGATCGGCTTTCGCGTAGAATACATCCTGACGCGAATCTTGCTTGGGTTTAGGCACCAGATCCATGGATGGAACGTGCCTTCTGGATGGAATGGAGATGTCCGGAATATTCCCCGCTAAGTAGCTGAAGATAGGCCTTGTCCGAGGCGTTCCGGGACCGGCGGAGTTGGCGGCAGGTGCTACATTACTTAGATCTGGAGGTCCCGGGTGCCTGGCCGGAATTGGGGCAGTGTCGGCTTCGGTGCTTTCAACATCGATCTGGAGACCGGCGAGGTGCGCAGACGCGGAGTAAAGGTCAAGCTCCAGGGCCAGCCTTTCGCCGTGCTGGCGCTGCTACTGGAGAGGCCCGGAGAACTGGTCACTCGGGACGAGTTGAAAGAGCGGATCTGGGGCGCCGAGACGTATGTTGATTTCGACCAGGGACTGAACAAAGCGATCAAGAAAATTCGTGCCGCCTTGGGCGATTCCGCCGAGCAGCCGAAATACGTGGAGACTCTTCCAAAGCGCGGTTATCGTTTCATCGCGCCGCTCAACGCGCCTGACCTGAAGAGCGAGAACAACCAGCCTTCAATCCGACAGAGCGCACAGCTTACTGAACCGGGTCAGTCTGAACAACCGGAAAACGTGACCGGAGAAGTTGCGGCGCGCGCCAATGTTCGCCGCGGAACTTCGCAGAGGCGCACTGCTCAGATTGCCGGAGCACTGGCGGCAGGATTGTTTCTAACCTTTTTCTTATCTCGGCACAATTGGGAGCGCGAGCGGGAACTCAGGCTTAGGCAGCTCACGACGAACAACGCTGAGAACTTCATCGAGAGTTCTGTTGTATCGCCGGACGGCCGATATTTGTTGTACGGGGACGAGATCGGGATACATTTACGGGTTATTGCGACGGGTGAGACCCACACGTTTGATAGGCCGAAAGCCCTACCCACCGAAGATTCTTGGCATCCCACAGCTTGGTATCCCGACCAGACACACTTCATCGCCGTAAGCGAGACGTTAACCACACACGGCGTCATCCCGACCAGTTGGACCGTGAGCCTCCTGGGGGACGGAGCGACCGAGCTTCGACAGAAGGCCATTGCTCAATCGGTGTCACCGGACGGATCCCAAGTGGCGTTCACCAGCGGTGGCATGAATAGCAATCAGGAAATCGGGATTATGGGGGCACGCGGCGAAGACGCAAGAATCGTGAACACAGGTGATGAGGTGTCGGAGTTTCGAATGGTGCAATGGGCTGCGGACGGACGCCGCCTCTTTGACATGAGGACCCATTGGTTAGGCGGCAGTGACGAAAGCTCGAAAGTGCAATACGTAATAGAGAGCCGACGCCCTCGCGGGACTGGAGCTATTCCGATTGCTTCCTATGTGATCGCGTCGGATTTCCCAGACTGGCGAGGAGGAGGGAGTTTCTGCATCTTCGGAGATGGGCGGGTGATTTACACCCGGAGCGTGTCAGCCGAATCGCTGGCGGGAAATGATGATACGAACCTATGGGAAATCAAGGTCAAACCGGAAACCGGCGAACCTGATGGTGCAGCCCGCCCGGTGACCAAATGGTTTGGGCAGCACTTGGATAACGTGAGTGTCTCGCGGGATGGGAAAACCTTAGTTCTGCAGAAGAGCAACTGGCAACTCCACACTTATCTCGGTGAAATCGGCTCCGGTAGCGGTCTGCAACCCCTACGGCGTATGACTCTTGAGGACAGCGACGATCTGCCATATGCATGGACTCCGGACAGCAGAGCGGTGATCTTCACATCAAACCGGGCTGGAACGTATCGACTCTATAAGCAGATAATCGACAAAAAAGTCGCTGAACCAATTACTACCGGCCCGGACGTGGTCTTGCTGGCAGCGTTAAGTCCCGACGGTCAATGGATCATATACAACACCGAAGCGCGAAGTGGCCGGCCGCCGCGCGTTATGAGAATTGCGATCTCCGGCGGCGCGCCACAGATAATCATGGAAACGAGAGTGACTGCTCAAGTGCACTGTCCAACTGCTCCTGGCACACGGTGCATTTCGCTCGAAGAAGGGAAAGATCAGATTTTCAGGAGTTTCGATGCGATGACTGGGAATTCGCGCGAGCTCTTCAAGCGTGCCTTTTGGAATGGCGGATGGGCGGTGTCCCCGCGCGGCAGCATCGGAATTCTGCGGCAGGATTCGGGCGGCGGCAGCGTCCAAATCCTTTCCGAATCAGGCAGCGTTGAGCGCGAGATCACGCTAGCGCCGTGGAGCAATTTCAGCGGCCTAAATTGGTCGGCCGATCCTTCCGAAATATACACCGCCTCGGTGGGACCCAGTGGGGCCACTGTGCTGCGCGTGGACCTCGCGGGCCGAATCCAACCGTTGTGGCTACTGAAAGGCAGCCGGGTCGCGTGGGCGGTCGCCGCGCCTGACGGTCACCATATTGCTGTTCTCGGCAAGTCTTCTTACAGCAACGCTTGGGTGGTTGAGAATTTCTGAACGCCGGATGTGCGGCCACGGGCTGACAGTCGGCCGGTCCGAAATTAAAGCATCTTCTACCATGCTCAAGTGGTGCGAGCCTCGCGGCAGTTCACGATCCCGCTTGACACGGCACCATATTTCGGCAATTATAGAACTATGGAACAGCGGGATCGGCAAACGGGCAACCAGGCGGAATCCTCAGACTCGATGCTGACGGACGCCGTTCTGGCCGAACTAAAGAGACAGTCTGAGAACGGTTGCGTGCTCTGCACATTGGAAGACTGGGACGAGGAGGATTGGGATTGATGGGGAAAGCCAAAAATCAACCGGATGTGGCGCGGTATGCGGATATGTTTTCGGCGATGGGCACGGAGCCTCGTCTGCGCATCATGCGCGTGCTGCTCGCTGCGCACCCCGGGGGCATGATCGCGGGCGATATCGGAGCCGAACTCGATATTCCGGCCTCCACCCTTTCTCATCATCTTGACAAGCTTAAGAACGAAGACCTGGTCAAGGTACGGCGGGAAAGCACATTTCTCTGGTATTCCGCGAATGCGGACGGTCTGCGAGAACTGCTGGCTTTCTCTACGCCGAATGCTGCACGCGCAACAAGGCGATTGAACCGCAGGCAATCGTCCGCGTGTGCTTATAGGAACGACGGTGAAAGGAAGGAACACGTGGAATTAAAAGAAATCGTTAAAGAGAAATATGGCGAGGCTGCGCGCCGCGTCACGAGTGGCGCCCGCAACGGATGCTGCGGAGGCTCGGCGCTGCTCGATGGCTGCTGCGATCCGATCACCTCGAACCTGTACGACGAAGCGGAGGCCGGTCAGATTCCGGAGGAAGCGTTGAAAGCGTCGCTCGGCTGCGGGAATCCGACCGCGCTGGCAAGGCTCAATCCGGGTGAAACTGTCCTCGATCTCGGCTCTGGCGGCGGCATCGATGTGTTGCTGTCCGCTCGTCGCGTGGGTCCGATGGGCAAGGCTTACGGACTGGATATGACCGACGATATGCTCGCGCTGGCGCGCGAGAATCAGCGCAAGGCGGGGGTTGAAAACGTCGAATTCCTCAAAGGAGAAATCGAGCACATTCCGCTGCCGGATAACAGCGTGGATGTGATCATTTCGAACTGCGTCATTAACCTGTCGGGCGATAAGGACCAGGTGTTGCGGGAAGCTTTCCGGGTTTTGAAGCCGGGCGGACGCTTCGCGGTTTCAGACGTGGTGGTGCGCGGCGAAGTACCGGCCGATATACGCCGCAGCGTTGAGTTGTGGGTGGGCTGCGTTGCGGGTGCGATGCAGGATTCCGAATATGCGGACAAGCTCACGAAGGCGGGTTTCGTGGGCGTTGAGATTGAGCCGACGCGCATTTACGACGTGGAGGATGCCCGGCAATTTCTGACGGGCCAGGGTGTGGATGTGGACGCGATCGCGCCGGTTGTGGCCGATAGATTCATGGGCGCTTTCGTTCGCGCCACCAAGCCGGCCGGCTGTTGCGGACCTGGCTGTTGCTCGTAGCACGAGGAAAGCGAATTAAGAACGAGAGCGCCAATGGGGATTAGGAGGCCTATTCAGACTCGGTGGAGCGCGCAGCCAATGCTCTTGCAACGCCCTTCACGAGCAAGGAGGATTGGACGGAGTGCTGGAGAGGAACCATCGTCAGAGCACGGGCGTATGGCTTGGACTTGGGAACAAGCACTCGGCCATGCAGTGGGTGACATACACAGGAGCTATCGAGGCGGCGCTTTGCTACCGCTGGATTGATGGGCAGAAAAGACTGTGAACGTTTCATGGAGCAGGATCTGATCTACTCCTCCGGCGCCGGCGTCTTTGCGCAATTGGCGGATCCCGCCCGGTTTGCCGAAGCGCAGGTTCAGTATGGGGCGGTGACCTGGCTCGGCGAGCTGGATCTGGCCCCGGATGCCATGTACGCTGAAATCAAGAAAAGCGGGGAATGGATACTCCGGTGACTAGTAGCCTTTCGCGGAGAGGACCTTACCTGCGAGTGGGCTAATGGACCCTCTCAACTCCGAGCCCAGTAATGAACTCACTGCGACACGCCACTAGCGCGGGCGACAGTTTTTGGTGTCGTTCCGGCGTAAAGAACCCATTCACAGAAGAACGGACAACGGATATATGTGTGATCAGGATCATTTCGAGAACGACCGGGTAGACTACGAGAAGCTCGGCAAGGTGACGAGGAAGCAGTTCGGCATCATGTTGGGCGCAGGTATCGCTATGATGCTGCCGGAAGTTGCTAACGCGATTGCAGTGACCGAATCCGATGTGAACGTCACGACTCCGGACGGCACGGCCGATTGCTACTTCGTCCATCCGGCAAGCGGCACAGCGCCAGGCGTTCTCATTTGGCCGGATATCTTCGGTTTGCGGCCAGCATTTCGACAGATGGGCAAACGACTGGCCGAATCGGGCTACTCGGTGCTGGTAGTGAATCCGTTCTACCGGACGAAGAAGGCCCCGACTGCCGACGCGGGCGCCGCAACGCCGATTGAGCAGGTGAGACCGCTGGCGCAAACTCTCAACGAGCGGACGCACATGACGGATGCGAAGGCGTTCATCGCGTGGCTCGACGGGCAATCCTCCGTGGCAAAGAATCGAAAGATGGGTACGCAGGGATATTGCATGGGCGGTCCGATTGCGTTCCGGACCGCTGCTGCCGTTCCGGAACGCATCGGAGCCGTCGCCTCTTTCCACGGCGGTGGACTCGTCACAGATCAACCGAACAGTCCACATCTTCAGGCGGCAGCGAGTAAGGCGCAGTTTCTAGTTGCGATTGCGGCGAACGACGATGCGCGGTCGCCAAACGATAAGAACATTTTGAAAGACACGTTCGCCAAGGCGAATCTTCCCGCGGAAATCGAGGTTTACGCCGATGCCGCGCATGGCTGGTGCCCGCCGGACTCACACGTCTACAACGAGGCACAGGCCGAGAAAGCATGGAGCCGTTTGCTTGTGCTGTACAGCAGAACTCTGGCGTGAAGATCAATAGCGGCCCGATCCAACTGCGGTTGTTTGCTCAGCGAGAGCAATTCATTCTTGCGCTAACGTGATTCTTATGTTCACCCAAACGGGTCTGCCTGGGATGAGCGCCGCGGTTGTTTCTGGGGCTCCGCGCATCTCGCAGCGCCTCACGGCGCTCGACGCTTTCCGGGGGGCTGTCATCTTATTGATGGTTTTGGTGAATGACGGTGGGGGCCCACGTTCGTATAGAGAACTCGAACACTCGCCTTGGCACGGCTGGACCTTAACGGATACGGTGTTTCCGTCTTTTCTGTGGATTGTTGGCGTCGCCATTACTTTGTCGCTCGGCAAGCGTTTGGAATCTGGAATGAAGCCAGCGGGATTACTGCCTCGGATTTTCCGGCGCGCTGCAATCCTGTATGTTTTCGGGTTCCTTCTGTATTTGATGCCTGATTTCGACCTGTCTCATTCACGCATCCTCGGCGTCCTGCAGCGAATCGCCATTTGTTACTTGCTGGTTTCTTGTTTGTATCTGTTCACCGGCATGCGGACACAGATCGCAGTACTTTTCGGGCTGCTGCTGCTGTACACGATGTTGATGACTTACTACCCGGTCCCCGGTTATGGCGCCGGCCACCTGGATACGGAGCGGAATTTCGCTCATTACGTCGATCGGCTGGTATTGGGAGCACATAATTACGCGCGCACAAAAACGTGGGACCCGGAGGGAATCGTCAGCACTTTGCCTGCTATTGCGACAACGTTGTTTGGCGTTTTCGCCGGCTACATCCTGCGCTTGCCCTCGGTCTTGAGAAAGCGTATCCAGTGGCTGGCCGCGGCAGGTGCTGTTCTATTGCCCGCCGCGCTTCTCTGGAGTCTTTTCATGCCTATCAACAAGAAGCTATGGACTGGCCCCTTTTCACTCTGGATGGCGGGACTCGATTTCCTAGTGCTCGCGGTGTTCCTCTGGGTGATCGATCTGCACGGGCATAAGAAGATTGTCAAGCCGCTCGTCATTGTGGGCATGAATAGCATTACCATCTACGTCGCCTCCGAAGTACTTTCGGGGGTGCTCGATTTTGCGCGGATCTCAGTAGCGGGAGCCCAGATGTCCCTGCACGGGTTCCTTTATAGCCGGTTTTTTGCGCCACTCGGGTCGGTGGAAAATGCATCGCTCCTGTGGGCGCTTTCCTTCACATTTCTGATGTACCTGCTGGCGTATTTCCTTTACCGCAGGTCGTGGTTCTGGCGAATTTAGTCAGCTGTTCCCTCGCCGAACGGCGACTTTGTGACGATACTTTGGCTGACAACAGCCGAAGAGGGGGATATGAGGCGTTCCAACGCTCATTCCCGCCGCAGCACCCTTCTTACCGAACGTTTGGCTGTCGCGCTACTGTTTTTCTTCCTGGGGGGCTCGCCGGTAGCTGAGGCGAGCTCCATTTATTCCGTTGTAAATCTGGGAAACCTAGGCAATGGGGCGGCGCTCGTTTCGGGCCTCAACGATGCGGGCGTCGCAGTAGGCTTTCTAACGGATAGCCAAGGCAATCTCACGCCCATCTTACTGAACGGGCAACCAACCGCGCTTCCCGGGTATGGCGAAGCGAGCGGGATCAACTCGTCCGGCACCGTGGTGGGAACTAGTCTGTCAAGCAGTGGCCCAACTGTGACGATCTGGTCGAATGGACAAGCGACGAATCTGAATATTTCGGGTTATGGAACGGGCATCAATAACTCCGGCGAGGTTACGGGCGGGTTCCTGACGCCCTCAGGTCAACTGCACGCCTTCACGTCAACGCACGGTAACTTGGTGGACCTGGGCACATTGGGCGGAGGTTGGAGTTCGGGTTATGCGATTAACGGCGCGGGGGACGTAGCGGGAACGAGCATGACGGCGGCGGGCCGCTTCGCGGCATTCTTCTCGAGCGGTAACGGCTTGATCGATCTGGGTACCTTAGGCGGAGCAAACAGCTACGGAATGGGCATCAACGATTCCGGCGTGGTAGTAGGTAATTCCCAAACGGCTCTGGGATATTCGCATGCATTCGAGTGGAGCGGAGGGCAAACGGTCGACCTCGGCACGCTGGGTGGATCGCAAAGCTACGCTTACGGCGTGAACGATGACGGCGCTGTGGTGGGGTATTCCTACAGAACCGGCAACGAAGGCACGGACGGATTTGTGTATTCCGACGGAGTGCTGGTCGATTTGAACGGGTTGTTGCCAATAGGATCGGGCTGGACTATTGACCAGGCGTATGCAATTAACAACGCGGGAGACATTCTCGCAATGGGGGCATTCGACGGGCAGAGTTATGCGGTCGACTTACTACCCAGTGCGAATACCGCGGCGGAGGCTGTGAATGCCCAGCCGCTGGCTACTCCCGAGCCGGCTGCACTCCTCCTGAGCGCAGCGGGATTGGGTTTGATCGGCGTGCTGAGCCGCCGCCAGTTTCACAGTGATAAACGACCTAAGGAGCAAACGGAAGAGACGTAAGTTAGGGCCGGGAAACGCACCGCTTGCGCGGCGCTGCTGTGTAGGCGAAAGTAGTCGCTATGCGGGCGTTAGTGCAGCGAGTTTCCCAGGCGAGCGTGACGGTAGAGGGAAAGAAGATCGGCGAGATCGGAAGGGGATTGTTGGTGTTCCTGGGTATCGGATCGGGCGACACCGGAACGCAATCTGAACTACTGTCTCAGAAGGTAGTACAACTGAGAATTTTTCCCGACAGCGAAGGTAAGATGAATCGCAGTTTACTCGAAATCGACGGTGAGTTGCTAGTGGTCTCTCAATTTACCCTTTATGGGAATACAACGAAGGGTAATAGGCCGTCGTACTCAGAGGCGGCTCCGGCGGAGGTAGCGAAGCCTTTGTACGAGTCTTTTGTTGATAACTGCAGGCGGAGAGGCGCACTAGTTTCTACGGGAATGTTCCAGGCACAGATGCAGGTAGGACTTACAAACGACGGTCCGGTAACGTTAATGTGCTACGCGGAATCTTACTGATCGTATTTGTTTGCAACCGGGAAACCGGTGTAGTTTTGAAGAATAGTTCTTTATGTGTTACTAAGTAGAGGTATATGGCAAAAGCGCCAACGGCACCCACGAAAGAGATTTTGGAAGCGGCTCTACAGGGTTTAGAGTCGCAGAGGCAAAAGCTAGACGATCAGATAGCTCAGGTTCGCGCCATGATGGGCAACCGGCCAGGACGTCCTTCCAAACAAAGCAGCAGCAATAACGGAGCGAGAGCGGCGACCAAGACTGCTACTCGAAAAAAGCGAGTTCTAAGCCCAGAAGCGCGGAAGAGAATTGCGATTGCGCAACGAAAGCGTTGGGCGGCTTTTCGCAAGACCCAGGAATAAGCCTGCCGCTGAGTCTCCGTTCCTAAGTGGAGAGCCATGCTTCAGAGAGACGGAGCGGCTTAGCCCGGCAGCGAGGTCGTACATCAAGAACGTATGATTGTCGGCATCGGAACTGACCTGGCGGAGGTTGAGCGTATTCGCCACAGCATTGCCCAGTTCGGCGACCGGTTCTTGCACCGTATTTACACACCGAACGAGCGGGCTTACGCGTCGAGTAAGGCGAACGCGGCGGAGCGCTTCGCGGCGCGATTTGCGGCGAAAGAGGCCGGGATGAAGGCGATTGGAACAGGCTGGAGACGCGGCGTCACCTGGAAGGACTTTGAGGTGGTGAATGAGCGCTCCGGCCGGCCCGTACTAATGCTCAGCGGTATCGCTCAGGAGATTGCGAATCACTTAGGCGTGAACCGAATTTCGATCTCCCTGACCCACACCCAACTGATGGCGTTCGCAATCGTGATCTTAGAGAATGGCTAGCTGATCCGGCGGGCTTCCGGCGCAAAGCGCTCGCTTACGCCCGAGTCGTTAAATGGTTCTAGTGCCGGCCGCGGCGGCCGACCTGGTGCGGAGCTGAGCGTCTTCGAGGCGCTTCGATTCCTGGTAAGTGAAGATCATGCGGTGAATGACGGTTAAATTACCAAGCACCGCGATGACCCACAGCACAGGCGCCATACGGTCGAAGAGCGCTCCGATGATGAGGAGGACCACGCGTTCGGGCCTCTCCAGAAAGCCGACTTTGCAGGTGGGGATGATGTTCTCGGCCCGCGTGCGAGTGTAGCTGATCATCACGGAAGCGGTCATCACTACAGCCGTCAGGACGACGTAAGAGGGGCGGTTGATAGTGCCGTAATAGACCAGCAACCCGAACAAAAGGACGAGATCCGAGTAGCGGTCGAGGACGGAGTCGAAGAAGCCGCCGAAGCGAGTCACCTGGTTCGTAGCGCGCGCTACCCGGCCATCCACCATATCGAACAGGCCGGCGAAAATAATCACGCACCCGGCAGTCCTGAACTGCCCGAATGCAAGATACGTCGCGGCGACTATGTTGATGACCAGGCCGAGGAAGGTAAGGACGTTCGGGTTGATCTTGGACAGCGCGAGCCTTTCGACGATCAGCTTGATAATTTCGTTTGCGCCGAGGCCGATTGCACGCGTGTAAGTCATAACTGCCCCTTTTTCCTCTTTAAGATGCCGCCGCGTCGTGAATAGTGGTGAGGCTCAAAATTTCCATGTCCCGCAAACCGCCCGGGATCTGGATTCTGACCGTGTCACCCACCCGCTTGCCAAGCAGTCCGCGTCCAATGGGGGAACTGGTGGAGATTTTTCCGTTATTGACGTCAGTCTCTTCGCTGGTGACGAGATCATAGGTGAGCTCCTCGTCCTTCGAAATGTCGAGAACGACGACATGAGATCCGAGGCCAACACGGTCGCGTGGGATCTTCGACATGTCGACCATGGAAAACTCGCGTAGTCTGGATTGCAGTTGGCCGAGCCGGGCGTCGACGAACGCTTGGCGCTCCTTGGCGGCGTGGTACTCGGCATTTTCGCTGAGATCGCCATGAGCGCGCGCCGTGAGAATTGCCTTGGGCAGTTCGCTACGGAGTTCATGCTCGAGAGCGGCGATTTCGTCCTGCAGTTTTTTCTTGAGGTCCTCCATTGAATGCTTAACCCATTATATGGAAGTACTTGCAGCGCGCATCACAGATAAGTACGGGTGCGGAACTAGTCCGGAGAACTCGACAGAGCCTAAGTCACATTGTTACAATCACCTATAGAGGATACGAGCCATGGCCACCAAACCTGCATTCGCCACGGGAGCACAAGTCGAGCACGGGAAATTTGGTCTCGGCTCGGTGCTTTCATGCAACGACGAGTACATCGTGATCAAGTTTGACGATCATGGCGAGAAGAAATTCGTTACTCCGATGGTGTTGCCGTCCCTGAAAAAGAGCGATCGTCAGCCGCCGGTGGAAAAGCGGCGCGCGACACGGAAGAAAGCGGCGCCCGCTGCAACCGGGGCCGCCCAATAGGCACGTTCTAGAGCATAACTGACACACAGACCTTGTCGATGAAGGTAGGCGTTGTAGTTTTTCCCGGCAGCAATTGCGATCACGACGCGTGGTACGCAATGTCGGAAAACCTGCATCAGCCCGCCGAATTTATCTGGCATGACGCCCGCTCTCTGGGCGATGTAGACGCCGTCATTTTGCCCGGCGGCTTCTCCTATGGGGACTACCTGCGCTGCGGCGCGATTGCGAAGTTTTCGCCGGTGATGGGCGCCGTGAAAGAGTTCGCGCGAGCCGGAGGGCTGGTTCTGGGCATCTGTAACGGGTTCCAGGTTCTAACCGAAGCGGGATTGTTACCGGGCGCTTTGGTTCGCAATTCGAAGCTGAAGTTTGTCTGCCGCACCGTTCCGACCGAGATTGTCACGACGGATTCGCCGTTTACACGCGAGGGTGTGAGGGGACGGATTCTACAGCTTCCGATTGCCCATGGCGAGGGCTGCTACATCGCGGAAGACAAGCTTTTGGATCGATTAGAAGCGGAAGACCGCGTCGTGCTGCGATATGCGAGCGAGTGCAACGGCTCAATGCGCGGCATCGCGGGCATCCTAAATGAGGGCCGTAATGTGATGGGCATGATGCCTCATCCCGAGCGAGCCGCAGATCCGCTGATGGGTGGGGCGGACGGTCTGGTCCTTCTGAAGTCGCTTGTGAGCAATGCTCCTGTTACCCGTTCCGGCGTTCCAGGCGCCGGCCAAGAAACGCCCGAACTTACCACTGCAATCTCATGAGCCAGATCACTCCCGATGTGATCGCGGCTCATCAGCTAACTTCCTCCGAGTACCAACGAATCCTCGAACTGCTAGGTCGTGAGCCGAGTTTGACAGAGCTTGGCATTTTCAGCGTGATGTGGAGCGAGCACTGCTCATACAAGAGCACGCGCGTCCATCTGAAGAAGCTGCCCACCGAGAGCAAGTACGTGCTGCAAGGTCCGGGCGAAAACGCGGGCATCATCGATATCGGCGATGGGCTCGCGATCGCGTTCAAAATCGAATCGCACAATCATCCGAGCTTTATTGAGCCATTCCAAGGCGCGGCGACAGGCGTCGGCGGCATTCTGCGCGATATTTTCACAATGGGCGCGCGGCCGATTGCGGTGATGGATTCGATCCGCTTCGGCAGTCTGCGAGAGGACAAGACAGGGGACCGCAACCGGAGGATTTTGGAAGGCGTGGTTTCCGGCATCGCGCATTACGGCAACTGCTTTGGGGTGCCGACCGTGGGCGGCGAATGCGTTTTCGAAGAGTGCTACGACGGTAACCCACTCGTAAACGTGTTTGCGCTGGGAGTGTTTCGTCATGACGAAATTTTCTACGGCAAGGCTACCGGTATCGGTAATCCGGTGATCTACGTCGGCGCGAAGACGGGACGAGATGGGATACATGGCGCTTCCATGGCTTCCGCTGAGTTCACCGAAGAATCGAAACAGAAGCGGCCGAACGTGCAAGTGGGCGATCCGTTCATGGAGAAGCTGCTTTTAGAAGCGTGCCTGGAGGCCATGAAGACCGGTGCTATCGTCGGCATCCAAGACATGGGCGCAGCGGGACTGACCTCATCCACTTGCGAGATGGGTAGCCGGGCTGGGACGGGAGTCGATATCGACCTGGCGCTGGTGCCGCAACGCGAGCCGGGCATGACGCCCTACGAGATGATGCTCTCGGAATCGCAGGAGCGGATGCTGCTGGTGGCGGAGCGCGGCCGTGAAGAAGAGGTCTACAGCGTTTTTCGCAAATGGGGCCTGGACGCGGTCCAGATCGGCGTCGTTACGCCGGATGGCATGCTGCGGGTAAGAAATCACGGCGAGGTGTTCGCAGAGATTCCGAATCGGGCGCTGGCAGATGAGGCGCCGCGCTACAACCGTCCGTTCACTACGCCCTTACGCACAGCGTCTAAGAAGGGACCCGATATCCGTAGTAAAAATCTAGGTGCGGATTTGCAGGCGATGCTGGGTTCGCCGGACCTTTGCTCAAAGCATTGGATCTGGGAGCAGTACGACTATCAGGTGCGGACGAATACGCTGGCAGGGCCCGGAGCCGACGCCGCTATCGTGCGCATCAAGGGTACGAATACGTCGGTTGCGATGTCGCTCGACGGCAATGGCCGTTACTGCGCGCTCGATCCGCGGGAAGGCACGAAGCTGATTGTGGCGGAGTGTTGCCGTAATTTGTCCACAGTCGGGGCGCTGCCGATTGCGACGACGAACAATCTGAATTTCGGGAATCCGGAACGGCCTGAGATCATGGCGCAGATTGTGGAATCAATCGAAGGGCTCGCGGAAGCATGCCGATTCTTCGACGTACCTGTGACAGGTGGGAATGTGAGCCTCTACAACGAGACGTTGGGTTCGCCGATATTGCCGACGCCCGTGGTGGGGATTGTGGGCACGCTCCAGACGGCGCCGCCCATTGGAATCGGGTTTGCGCGGCCGGGTTCGACGGTGATGCTGATCGGCGGCTTGGGAGATCCGCAAGCCGACGAGTTGGGCGGGACGCAATACGCCAAGGTAGTCCTCAATGCGCTGTGGGGAAAGCCGCCGGCGCTCGATATGGATTATGAAAAACGCGTGCAGGGGACGATCCGGGAACTCGTGCGCGAGCGAGCGGTGGAATCGGCTCATGACGTGGGGGACGGCGGACTTGCGGCGGCGCTGGCGGAGTGCTCTTTCGCTTCTGGCGGCGTAGGCGCTGATATCCGGCTCGATTCGGAACTAGGGCCGGAGCTGTTGCTGTTTCACGAAGGACCATCGCGGATTTTGGTTTCGACGGATGCTCCTCAAAGAGTTTTTGCCGTAGCGGAGAAAAATCGGGTCCAAGCGCTTACGATTGGCGTTACACTCGATTCGAGAGTTGTCATTCGTAACCGGGATGAAATCCTGATCGACAGCCAGGTTACTGAGCTGAAGGATTTTTGGAAGAACTCTCTCGAACACCTCCTCCATAACCCTGTACTGGTGTGAAATTCAATGCTCAATAACGAAGAGGACGTTCCCTTCGATAAGCTGCGGGAGGAGTGCGGCGTTTTTGCGCTGTATGGTCATCCGGAGGCGTCGAACCTGGTTTATCTGGGTCTATACGCGCTGCAGCATCGCGGGCAGGAGAGTGCCGGCATCGCATCGAGCGACGGCCGCAAGATCTACAGCGAGCGGAGGATGGGGCACGTTGCCGATATCTTCACGCCTGACGTGCTGAATCAATTGCCCGGAAGTTTAGCGATCGGCCACACGAGATACTCCACTGCGGGCGACACCGCTCTCCGCAATGCGCAGCCCCTTTCGGTGGCTTGCAGCAAAGGGCAGGTGGCGGTGGCGCACAACGGCAACCTGACGAACGCGATTGAATTGCGCCGGGACCTGGAAGCGGACGGCTCGATTTTTCAATCCACTAGCGATACAGAGGTCATTCTGCACCTGGTCGCGCGTTCACGCGAACGTACGCTGGCGGGGGCGCTGCGCGAGGCGCTGCTGCAAATAGAAGGCGCGTTCTCGTTGGTGTTTTTATCCGAAGACAGCATCATTGTGGCGCGCGATCCGCACGGCTTTCGCCCACTTGCCATGGGTTACCTCGAAGTGGAGGGTGAACCGGCCGCGACAGTATTTGGATCGGAGACCTGTGCGTTCGATTTGATTGGCGCAACCTACGTCGGCGATGTGGCGCCCGGCGAGATGGTAATCGTCAGTCGCAACGGCATCACGCGCGAGTACTATACGCCGCCGGAAGCTCCGGCGCATTGCTCGTTTGAGCACGTTTATTTTTCCCGGCCTGATTCCATTGTGTTCGGCAAGCCGGTGGCGCAGTCGCGGGAGCAGATGGGACGTTTACTCGCCTGCGAGCACCCCGTGGAAGCCGACGTGGTGGTGCCGGTGCCGGATTCGGGTGAAGCGGCGGCCATCGGCTATGCTTCGGAATCAGGCATTCCGTACCGCAAGGCGCTGATCCGGAATCACTATGTGGGCCGCACATTCATAGAGCCTTCGCAGGCCATCCGCGATTTCGGCGTCAAACTAAAATTGAATCCCGTTCGTCACTTGCTGGAAGGTAAGCGAGTGATCCTGGTGGACGATTCGATTGTACGCGGCACCACCAGCCGCAAAATTGTGCGGATGGTTCGCAGTGCGGGCGCGCGCGAAGTGCACGTGCGCATTTCCTGCCCGCCTACGGTGTCGCCGTGCTATTACGGCGTCGATACGCCCTCGCAAGATGAACTGATTGCAGCCAACAACAGCGTGAAGCAGATTGAAAAGTACATTGAAGCCGATTCCTTGGCCTATCTGTCTCTGGATGCGCTGCGCACATCGGTGCAGGACACGGATCACCACTTCTGCTATGCCTGCTACACGGGCAAATATCCCACGCTGGTGCAGATTGACGAGATCGTGCTAGCGAAGACCGGCTGTTGCTGAGGCGGGCTCCGTCTCCGTCGCGAGTTCATTGAGGATCAGCGTGCGGAGTTGGTCTGTCAGCGCGCCGCGATCTTTCAGCGTAAGCTGCGATGTCGCGATCGGTTTCAGAATCCGCAGTGTCACAGATCCGGGCTGCACGATTCCCGAGCCAAAGGGCAGGACTTCGCGCGTGCCCATCATGACCAGAGGAACGACCTGGACACCGGCACGGATTGCGATATAAGCTCCGCCTTCCTTAAAGGGGCGCAGAATGCCGTCATGCGAACGGCCGCCTTCCGGGAAGATCAGGAGTGAAATCTTTTTTTGCTGAATGGTTTCCGCGGCGAGCTGCATGGTTTTGACGGCGGCGCGAGGATCTTCGCGGGGCACCGGGATGTGCCCGGCGCGGCTCAGGTGCGTGCCCAGGCCGGGGATTTGGAACAGCCCGCGCTTGGCCAAGAAGCGAAATTGCACGGAAATGTGGGCCAGCGCAACCGGGGTATCCATATAGCTCAGGTGGTTCGAGATGAAGACGTAGCTACCGGCTGGATCAATCTGGTCCAGACCTTCCACGCGTACGCGCACACCACTGACAAGCAGCAGGCTTTGCGCCCAGGCCCGTGCGACGCTCGCCTGCATTCTGCCGGTGCCGTCAAAAAAAGAGACAACGAAGCTGATGAGGCTGAAGAAGGCGGTCGACAGGACGATGCAGGGGTCGGCTATCAAGAGGCCGCGGAGCCTTCTCATGGAATGCTCATTTTACGAAATGCCCTTGGTTGTAGCGAGAAGTAAGGCTCTTGCTTCGCCTACCAGGAAGAGAGAGCCGGTGAAAAAGACGATCGCTTGAGGTGGAGCGTGGCGGGCTTCTTGAATGGCAGCGGCGACGTTCCGCGCGACGCTCACGCTGCAATGCCCGGTGACCTCTAAGATCGCTTCCGGGCGGAGCGCGCGCGGGAAATCCGGTGCGGTAACGATGAGGTGGGTTGCCAGCGGAAACAACAGGGCCGTCACTTCTTCGATGGCTTTATCGCGCATAGCGGCATAAACCAGCCACACGGGCCGATGCGCGCAGAACTCTTGAATGTAGGCAGCCAATGCCGAGGCCCCGGCGGGGTTGTGTGCGCCGTCGAGAACGAAATCGGGATCGTGCGAGACGTATTCGAGGCGTCCGGGCCAGCGCACGTCCTGGAGACCTGCTTGGATTGCGGAGGTTGGCACACTCAGGGTCTGCGCCGCGAGGATCGCAGCCGAAGCATTCTCGATCTGATGTCTTCCCGCGAGGCCGCAGGTGTAATTCGCTCCGTCCAAGGTGAAGGAAGAGCCGCGCGGAGTCACGGTGATGTTTTCGATGTGTGCGCTTTCGGTTCGGATGAGTTTCGAACTGAGTTCCGAAGCACGCCGGACGATCACGGCGTCCGCTGCCGGCGACTGCTTAGCCACAACGGCCGGAACGCCCGGCTTAAGAATGCCTGCTTTCTCCGCGGCGATCGATTCCAGCGTGTTGCCGAGAAAGGCCTCGTGATCGAAGGCGATCTGGGTGATGATGCAGAGTTCCGGCGCGATCACGTTGGTAGCGTCCAGACGTCCGCCCAAGCCTACTTCGATGACGCTGATATCGCAGCGCTCACGGAATACCAGCAGCGCCATGGCCGTGACCGTTTCGAAGTAAGAGGGATGCGCATCCATCCGATCGTTCCGTACGAGGTCTTCGGAAATGCCATGGACTGTTTCGAAGGCGTGCGCGAACTCTTCAGAGGTAACGGCGGCGCCGTCGATTTGGATGCGTTCCGTCGGCTCGACTAAGTGCGGAGATGTGTAGAGCCCTGTTTTCAGGCCGGAATGCCGCAGTGCATTCGCGAGCATGGCCGAAGTGGAACCTTTCCCGTTCGTTCCGGCGACGTGCACGAACCCCTGGCCGCGTTCGGGATTGCCGAGCGCAGCGAGTAGGATTTGCATTCGCTCCAGGCCCCACTTGGCCCCGGCCTTCAGTTCATTGCCGAGCGAATAGAGATAGCGAACGGAATCCGGATAGCTCACTGAATGCGCGTGCTTCCCGCTCGTTTACTGAGGAGCGCAAAGGGCGCGGATGCGCGCCCCGAGGCAGGGGAAGAAACCCGCTGCTCCTTCCGGGGTGCGCTTGGCACCGCGACCGTTTTGCGCGAGTTCTTCAACAGGGGCTGAATCAGGCTGAATACGTCTTGCGCCACGATCTTGTTGCCTGCCTCGCTCGGATGAATGCCGTCGGGTTGCATCAAATCGGCATGTTGGTATACGTGAAGCAATAGAAAAGGCGTGAATCGCAGGTGGTATTTGTTCGCGAGCGCCGGATACAGGGCAGTGAACGATTTGACGTAATCCGAACCGTAATTTGGCGGCAGAGTGATGCCGAGCAGGACGAGAGGAATTTTCGCGTCCTTTATCTGCTTGATCATCTTTTCCAGGTTTTGATCAATCGAGTCGACAGGCACTCCCCGCAGGCCATCGTTTCCGCCGAACTCCAGAATCACCAATGCGGGATGCGCGGCGAGTACGTTGTCAATGCGCGCCAGACCGTCAGTGGTGGTGTCGCCGCTGACGCCCTGATTATCTACCTGATAGCTAAAACCGTGCTGATCGAGCAGATCCTGTAAGTCTTCAGGGTAGGGCTTGCCTGCCGCTACACCGGCGGTCAGGCTGTCACCGAAGGCCACAATCACCGGCCGTGCTTGCGTAGGAACCGTGGCCGCAGCGGGACCAGCGGAGGAGGCCGGCGCCTCATTCACTGGTTCTTCAGTATGCGCCGGAGGTGAGGCGCTTCGACCGCATGAGACAGTCAGCAGGGCCGAAAGCAGACAGGCTGCAACAATAAAAACGGACCGCTTTTTCTCCACATCTCAAGAGTGACATGCAAGCATCTTTAGTTCAGACGGACGTGATCGAGGTGCGCGAACTCTCGAAGGTCATTGAAAATCCGCCCAGCCGCGTCGAGATTTTGCAGGACATCACGTTTTCAGTTCCACGCGGCCAATTTGTGGCGATCATGGGAGCGTCAGGCAGCGGGAAGAGCACGCTGCTGGGGTTGATGGCCGGCCTCGATACGGTCACATCGGGCCGTATCGTGCTGGATAGCGTGGACATCACACGATTGCGGGAAGACCAACTGGCTCGCATCAGAGGACGCAAAATCGGGTTTGTTTTTCAGTCGTATCAACTCGTACCGACCTTAACGGCGGAAGAAAATATTCTGCTACCTGCGGAACTGAGCGGCTATAACGATCAACCCAGGCAGCGGGCGAAGGAACTGCTGGACCGCGTAGGGCTGACAAACCGCGCGCACCATTACCCCATCCAGCTTTCCGGCGGTGAGCAACAGCGCATCGCCTTAGCCAGGGCATTCATTACTCAGCCCCCCATCCTGATGGCGGACGAGCCCACCGGAAATCTGGACAGCGCCAACGGACAGCACGTGCTGGACCTCTTACTGCAACTGAACCGTGAGACCGAAACGACGTTGGTATTAGTCACGCACGACCGCAAGCTTGCGGAGTACGGCGATCGGATCATTACGCTACGCGACGGGCGCGTATTGAGTGACGAATTGGTGGCCACGAGTTTGGAAATTTAAGCGTGCTGAACGAAGAAGTTGCGCAAACCGGTCAGGCCACGGCGCACGAGACCACCCGCGTGCGGCCGTTCGGGCTCGGGACCGCGCCTAAGATAGCGTGGCGCGATCTGCAAGCCGCGCCCGCCAAGTTCCTATTCGTTGTACTTGCGGTAGCGGTGGGAGTGGCAGCGCTGAGCGGCGTGAAAGGCTTCGGGTACGCCTTTCGTGGAATGCTGCTGCGCAATGCGAAGCAACTGATCGCGGCCGACCTGCAAGCGCAGATCTGGAACTACCCGACTGAACAAGAGATCCAGCAGACGGAGCGCATTGCGGCGAAGTACGGCAAGATGACTCGGGTCACCGAGACGGTATCTATGTCCGCATCGGCGCATGCGCGAGTGCCGCAGATGGTCTCGGTGAAGGCTGTCGATCCCTCGCTTTATCCGTATTATGGGGATTTGAGGATAAGTCCCAATCGTCCGTTGCGTGAAGCCTTGAGCAACGATTCTTCCGCTGTGGTGACCCCCGAACTGCTCATGAGGCTGAAGGTGGCGCAGGGCGATGTCATCCGGCTTGGGGGCAAAGATTTTCACATCACGGGCACTCTTGTCTCGGAGCCGGATCGGCTCGCATCGGGCTTCGGTCCGGGAATGCGCGTCTTGATCAGCCGCGCGGGATTGGAGCGAGCGGGTTTGATTCAATACGGCAGCCGGGCGGCGCAGCGTTTTCTCTTTAAGCTGAAGCCGAATGCCGATCTCGATGCCATCAAACAGCAGCTAAAACAGGCGCTGCACAGAGTGTTTCTCAGCGATTATCGCGAGGGCAGCCCAGCGGTCGGCAGAGCGATCGAGATCACGACAACGTTTCTCAGTTTGATCAGTCTGATCGCACTGATTGTGGGATCGCTGGGTGTCGCAATGGCAATGTATTCGCACCTGCAGCAGCGCATGGACACCATCGCCATCATGAAGGCCGTGGGTGCACGATCGCCGCAGATCATGCAGATCTATTTGCTTCAGACACTATGGCTAGGTCTGGCCGGTGGAGTGTTGGGAGTGGCGGTCGGAGCGGCGGTGCAGAAATCGTTCCCGTGGCTGATCCAACGCGTATTTGCCTTGTTGCCGCAGGTGCCTTGGGACTGGTCATTCAGTCTGCAGGGAATGAGCCTGGGAGTGTTGGCGACTCTTTTGTTCACGGTGCCGCCGCTGCTGAGCATTCGCAACGTTCGCCCCAGCCTGGTGTTCCGGCGAGATATGGCGGACGCCGCGCTCGAGAACCGAAAACACTGGCGGGAGAAGATTCCGAGCGCCGCAGGCGTGCTGCTGATTCTGGCCGGGTTCAGCGGAATCGCAGTCTGGTTGAGCGGTTCGTGGAAGATGGGCGCGTACTTTATTGCCGGTCTGGTTGCGAGTATTGTGCTCCTGGGCGCCATCGCCGCACTGCTGCTACTGGTAATTCGCTGGTCAATGAAGCTGTGGGGACGGCGCCTTCCCGCTCGTGTTCCGCCATGGTTTCGCGAACTTATATCGGCCGGGAAATCAGGCGCGCTCCGTGCTGGTTGCATTGGGAATCGGCGTGATGTTTACGTTGAGTACCTATCTTCTGCAGCGAACGGTGTTGCGTGAGGTAACGAGCGAAGGTCCCGGACGGGAAGGAAATCTGTTCTTACTCGACATCCGCGATTCTTCAGAAGTCAGCAAGCTGATCGAGTCCCAGCCGGGTGTAACCGGCAAGGTGCAGTTGGTGGGCTACATCGTCTCGCGCATGCTGGAGAAGAACGGCGTCCGCACGGAAAACCTGCGACTGAGCAACTTGCGTAAGGACCAGCTGCAAACGGTGCGGATTACCACCGCCGAATCTTTGCCCGACAGCCTGCACATCAAGCAGGGCCGTTGGTGGGACCCGGGTAGCACGCAGCCGCAGTTAGCGGTTTCCGAACAGGCCCAGCGCGATTATCATTTGCGCGTGGGAGATCATCTGCGCTTTCAAGTTGCCGGGCGCACTCTGGATGCGCCACTGGTCGCGGTCTTTGAGAGAGAGGAGCGCGCGCCGGTGCGCTACGACCTGGTGTTTCCGCGTTTCGCCCTCAAGGGGCTCCCGGTGGTTTACTATGGCGCCGCTCACGTGGACCCCGCAAAGATTCCGCAAGTGGAGGAAGCGCTATTTGAACGTTTTCCGACCGTTACGGTGATGAATCTCGCCGATGTCCTGAAGCGCATTCAGGAAGCGGTGGATCAAGTCGCACTCGTAGTTCGGTTCCTGGCGCTGTTTGCGATTCTGGCGGGCATCATTATTCTCTGTTCAAGCGTCGCCGGAACGCGTTACCGTCGCATCCGCGAAGTCGCAATCCTGAAGACGCTGGGTGCAACCAAGGGCCGAGTGACGGGCATATTTTCGGTGGAATTTTGTGTATTGGGCGCGGTGGCAGGGCTGGTTGGCGGCATCTTAGCCAATATTTTCACCGGGATCATCGCTGAGAAGTTCCTCGATGCGGCATACCAGTTTGACTGGCTGTCGCTGCTGGTAGTGATGGTGGCAACAGCGCTACTCGCGAACTTGGCAGGCTGGCTAGCCAGCGCCCGCATTCTGGACCAGAGGCCGCTCGAGGTTCTGCGCGGCGAATAAGAGTTGCGTTTTTCCCGCGTCTGGTTTCTCAGAACTCTGGCCCATGCCCGTAACCTCAGGGCACGAGGGCTATGGATGTTCTCCAGAAGGTGGCTTTTTGATTCCCCGGGTTCAGGATTGTGAGTTGGCAATCATATCGGCCCGGCGGCACGTCTGCGAAGCTGAGTTGGAGATTGAGCGGCACGGTTTTCAATTCTTCATTGGCAACTCGACTGGCCGCAGTCGCGGGTGTTTCGAAAACTTTACTTGCGCCGTTATATAAGCTCACGAAGGCAAGTAGTGGTTCGACCTGTTGCTCTCCCTGTTCGTAGGCTTGCAGGTAAACCCAAACGGGGCGCGCTTTGCTGAAAACACGCGTGACGCTCGGGATGAGTTTTTGTCCGTCCTGGACCAGCGGACTGGCGTTCTCCGTGGCGGCCTTTTTCGAGACGTTATAAAGTGCGTCCGCTCTCGCCAGGCGCTTCGAACTTAAAATCACGGAACTGATGGGCACTTGTTTCTGTTGCTTGTTCAGGTTGGGAACGCGGAAGGTGGTTTGAAAGGTGCCGATTCTGCCTGTTTCATCGTCGCGGGCCAGAAATTTGAGCGTGTATTTGCCCGGTAAGAGCGTAAACCCGCTCTCATACTCAACGGGACGCTTGGCCAGTTCGGCTGCCGTTTGCTGTGTGAGCTTGATATTCACTTTGTCGCGAACGTTGGTGACTGTTATTCCGGAGGCATCCTTTATCTCTCCGATAAAGTCGATCAGGGTGTGTTCGGCACCGCCTCGTTTGGCGAGCGCGAGTTCGCGTCCCGGTATTTTCACGGTTAAGGGCACAAAGTATTCGGCGCGGTTGAGCTGAAAGTAGTCGACTTCCATCGCGATGGTCAGCTCAGTTACTGGATCAGGCAACATCAGCGCGTCTTCGAGCTGGCGCTCCCGATCCGCGGCCGTGAACTTACTAAATTCCTTGTCCGCGAAGTAGCCTTGGCGGTAATCGAGCTTGGCCGAGATGTTGGCGTTGAGCTTTACTCTGACGCGGCGGAAGCGGCCGTCGCGCGCGGATTGCGTGGTGTAGTAGCCGAGGATGTAGTAAGTAGAGATGGCGTGCTGTGCATTGACGATTCCTTTGGTCAGGTCGTTGTAGTCGAGGAGCGCTTTGCCTCCGGTGTCGCTGGCCAAGGCGTAAAGAGTATCCTGCGAGAACTGGAAGCGGTCCGACAGCGTTTGCGCCGATTCTCCGGTATACATGGCGGCGCTGCCGGGCGAGGCTACTGTCGCATCCCCCATCGGCGGCTCAGCGACGAGACCGCGGGCATCGATAGGCCAGAAAGAAACGCCGGCGCGAATGGCCGCATTGATGGTGGCGTGTAACTGCGCCTGATTGTTCAGACCGTTGAGCCGAAGGCCGCTGGCGAAATAGAGCAGGACTTTTTTCTCGTGGAGCTCGCCGAGCATGTTGGCTGCGGTGTGCAGAGCCGCCAGTTGGCGGTCTGTGTTGAAGACATTGAACTCGCTGTCGTCCTGGCCGAAAGCGGCACCCGCGTCAGGCGTTGTGGCGTCGCTTCCGCTCTGATCAAAACCCTGCCCCTCGGGGATGGTCATGGTTTGGAGGATGCTGAGCAGGCGATCTCGATTGCCGGTGAAATCCTGCAGAACGTTTACGGCCCCGCCGGTGTAGCGAAGGATGGCGATCAGATCGGCGGCTGTCATCTGGGTGCGAACGAACTTCTCGGCGGCGGTGATAGCGCGCGTCTGATCCGCGGGCGGCATCGCAGTCATGTCGAAATAAAAGGCCAGGAGACGATGTCCGGTGTACTGATTTTGGCCAGGGGACTCGGGCGTGATCTGAGTTGGCGTCAGACGGTCGTAGATGTGGATGTGCTCTGGCCCGGTGCGGCCGAGAGGCGCGTCGGCCTGCTGGAGCTTTTGTTCTTCGAAGAAGCGGATTTCCTGCGGCGCTCCGTTTTCGGTGATGGTGAAGTCAGCGGCATGAAGGCCCGTTACCGGATTGCCTCGGGTGTCGATGACCGTTACGGTTTCGACGACCAGTTGTGTGGTACTGCGAAACGTTGTGGGGTCGTTTTGGGCGCACAGACCGAGCGTGACGGCGGCGAAGAAGAGAAGGCGGCGCATGGATCAGAACCTGAGCCGAAGAGTTGTCTGGACGCTGCGCATGGCATTCGCGCTCACGGGCAGTCCGAATTGCGCATTGTTGATAACCGTGTTCCAGGTTGTGTATGTCACGTGGTTCAAGGCGTTGGTGGCATCGAACCGGAGATCCAGGTTGAGCCGGTCTCTTAGCCGGAATGTGCGGCCCATGGTGGCGTCCAATTCGAATTCCATGGGGCCGGTGATGCTGTTTCTGCCGGCGTTGCCCCAGTCGCCCGGGAGCGGAGCTGTATAAGCAGCGGTGTTCAGATAGAACCCTGAGGGCGCGCTGTAGAGCGGTGCGCCAGTGTAATTAGGGCGAACGGTTCCGGTGATGCCGGTGCCGGGAACGGCCGTGAAGTAAACGGGAGTGAGCGGTAGCCCGCTGCCTGCGGTCACGCGGGTGGCGAAGGTCCACTCTTTGAGAAGTGCGCCGCGCCAACCGTTCAGCAGGGTTCCGCCCTTCGTGCCCATGCCGGAAGTGTACTGGAGCTGCGCCGCTAGCAAGTGGCGTTGATCGAAGCTGGAAAGGGCGCGATCCGCTCGAAGATTGAGCCAGTTCTGTGCGATGAATGCCGGCGATGAGGCTGCCGCGCTCGCGGAAGGCGCCTCGATTGTGTTTTGCGTTTGCGGCGCGGCCGAAGAGGTCGTGGGAGCGCCGGGGGCTGGGCCGCCCAGGAAGGAATCGTCGTCAAGTGATTTCGAAAACGTGTATTGCAGTTGGGCGGTGAAGCCGTTGTGCAAACGGCGGCGGAGCTCCATCCGGATGGCTTCGCGTGTTGAATTCCCGTTGGACGTGAGATAGATGTAGCCGGTCGTGCAGAGCGGGCAGTTGCTGAGACCGCCCGGCGGGACGGTATTGGGCAGAAACTCTTGTGTGCCTCGGGAGCCTTTTATTCCCGAGTAGGTGGCGAGAAGGACCAGCGATCCGGGGAGGTCGCGCTGCAGCGAGAGCTGCCAGTTGTGCGCATAGCCGACGCGGAAATTCGGATCGATGCCGAAGGTGTTTGAAACATTCAACGATGCGATGTTGAAGGCGTTGGCGAGAGTCAGGGGATTCGCGGGGCTGTTTTGAATATCGAAGCTTTTTGAGAAGGGCGGCTGCTGATCGAGTTGAGTGGTCACCGATTCATAAACGGAGGTGTTGCGATATAGACCGTAGCCGGCGCGCACGATGAGCGAAGATGCGGACGGGGGACGCCAGGCGATACCGGCCCGCGGCTCCCAACCTGCGCGGTCGGGATGCATGAGGGCGTTTGAGAAACGATCGCCTGATAGAGGCCCGATCGGGTTGCTTGCTTGCACAGTAGCGGTTTCGGAGAAGTTGCCTATGACGTCCAGGTTTGCGAGGCGGTTGCGCAGTTCAGTGATGGGAGCAGCGTATTCGTAGCGCAACCCGATATTCGCAGTGAGCGAGGCATTGACTCGCCAGTCATCGGCGATGTAGCCGTCGTAGGCCGATTCGCGGAGATACTTGTCCGCGTTACCGAAAGCGATGGAGCTTGTGTCCGGGATGCCGGCCAGGAAGTCCGTGAAATCGGAACCGGTGGCCGCGCCTGTAAAGGAGAGGGTTCCGCGCGGGTTTTCCTGGGAGAGGAAGTTCAGTTGTTTGCGGCGATAGTCGCCACCAAGCGTAATGCTGTGGGTGTGATGGGTCCAGATCAGGGAAGAAGATTCGGTGTTGGTTTCGGTGTGGTCCGAAGCGGGGATGCCGTCCGTGAGAGTTGCGATGCCGCTTGCGAATTGCAAGGTTGGAGGTCCCCATTCGATGCGGCGACTGGTCGTTCCCGTGAATGCCGGCGTTTCCCGAGATGTTGTTGCGATTGGCGAAGAAGGGCTGAAGCCGGTTTGAAAAGCGGCTGAACTGGTAACCCAGAGTCCAGAGCATGCCGTGATGGACGAAGCGCGACCAATTGGCGCGGGTGTTGATTCCCAGCGTGTTTGTCGAATCGGCGTAACCGAGCACATTTGGAGTGTCTTTGCGAGTGCTTTGCAGGGCCAGGAAGCCGGACAGATCATTCTTCTTGACAGTCTTATCCAGACGCGCTTGCAGATTGTCCTGGTGTGTCGCGCTAACCGCGGGAATTTGAAAGTTGTAGCGAGAACTGCCCGCGAAGTTAGGCATTGGATAAAGGGAAAGCAGCGATTCGGCACTGGGATTGATTTGGGATGCCGGCAGCAGCGCACGTTGGGCGGCGGTGGGAACGAGCGCGGTTTCGGTCAGTGCGTTGCGATCGTGGACCCACTCATAACCGACGAAGAAAGTGGGTCCGTTGTTGATCAGGTGAGGAATCTTGAAGGGGCCGCCGAGGCTGACGATGCCCGTCGACGTCGTTATAGGAGGGCTTGGGTGTGTTTTGCCCGGTGAGCGAGAAAGGCGCGGCGTCGAGTGTGGAGTTGTCGAGGATCATGCCTATCCCGCCGTTGTAAAGCGCGTTGGCGCGACGCCGATTGTTACCAAAGGCTCCTTGTTGAGCGAAGACTGAGGTGCTGGAATTGTTGCTGCTGCCATTGATCAGCAGGCTTTCGGATTCTTCTTCTTTAAGGTCCGGGTCGGGAGGCGGTGGTGGTGCGGCGGAGACGGTTGTTTTGGGTTGGAGCGCGAGGATTTCGTTGGCGGGCAGAAGCGTTAATTCCCATTTGCCGGCTTTGGCTGAAGGAGTGATGGCGACGGTTTGCTTCAGGCGCGCGAAGCCAGTCATATCGATATCGATGGTGCAGTCACCATCTTTTAGATTGGGGAAAGAATAGAGGCCGCGCTCGTCGGTAGCTTCTGTTTCGACGTGTTTGCCTTGCGTGGCCGTGATGAGCGCTCCGGGCACGGGCAGTCCGTTGAAGAGAACCTGCCCGTGATATTCGGAAGCGGTCACGAGATGCACGAAAGCGAGCAGAATAGAAGCGTAGCGGCCGAGCTTTCCTACCGGCATGGAGCCTAGTTCGCGGTTGGCTGCTGGGCGTGGTCGAAGACCAGCACGGGTACCGGCGCCTTGGTGGAATCCAACTTCAATCCAAGTTGCTGTTGCATGGCGGCGAAGAGATCCGGCGGCGCATCCGGTCCGGTTGCAGGCGGCGGCATTTTCATTCCGAACCCGGCGAATTGCGTGGGATCGGGCGTCCATTTCAACTGGAAGTCGAATTTCCCTGTTAAGCCTGTCCGATCGATCACGGGTTTGTCGAGTACCGAGCCTTCGAGGAGTTCGCACAGGTGACCCATGTCCGCGTTGGATGCATTCAGGTCGCCCAAGCCGCGGAACATCAGCCCGGGCAGACCGTTGGGATCGTCGTGATTAGCAGTCAGCTTGGGGCCGTTCTTGGCAACTGTCAGGGCGTAAACGGGCAAGTCTTTTTGCTCCCGATGAAAAGTCAGTTTGAAGCGGTCGTCCAGAAGCTTCCGCAGCATGGTCCTCCACTGTGCATCGCTCGGCTCCCCTTCGCCGTCGGGTTGAGCCTCGATGTCGAACTTCTCGGAGTTCGCCCAGGATGGAAGTCCGACGAGCTGGCGCGAGTTCATGTGATACGAGAAGGTGAGCAAGTCCTCGAGGGTGGTGTTGAGAGTGTTGAAGCGGCGTCCTCGTACCATGAATCCCTTGCCTGGCGTATCCGGTTTGCTGGGCTTGATGGTGGCGACTTCGAATTCCGGGTTGGCGTCCGCAGCCATTGGCTTGGGGCGGGGCGGGGCTTCCGGAATGGGCCATGCGGCGTCGGCCGAAACACGTTTCAAGACCAATGGCATGCTTGCTCCCTGGCTCCAGGAGCCGGTAATTGTGCTGCCGTCGGGGCTCATTTTGCCTTCGTAAGTTCCCCCGATTCGCAGCACGGAGATTTTGACATCGGCTCCCTGCAAGGTGATGGAAGTTACGGGGATCGGCATGGGAGTCTGATCGATGCTGTAAGCCTGCGCGCTCCAGCCCGTGTCGGTCTTGCTGATTTTGTAAACGATGCGGAGATCGTGGCCGCCGGGAGCGTGGAGCGTTCCCTGCCAGATGCCGGAAAGGTCCTGCGCGGAATTGACGGGAGCAGTTTGAGCGTGTGCCTCCGCCGCGTGAAACAGACCGAAGACAACGGGCGTAGCGAGAGTAAATACACCCGCGATGCAGAGCAACAGCTTCCTGCTGAAGTCGAGGCGCCGGGCCATCTGGTTCGAGACGATGCGCACGATGCGCTTCTTCAGGTCCGCGCCGGTCACCCCGGAAACGCATGCCAGCGGAGATTCGAGACAGACCTTGCAGACATTAAGAATGCCCTGCGCGTACAGTTTCGGGTTCATTGCCGGCCTGCAGCACGGCCTCATCACAGGCGAGTTCGCGCTCGTCCACGAGACGCTTGCCTATGTACCAGACGACAGGGTGAAACCAGAACACGGCTTCCACAAACATGTGGATGGCAGCGCTGAGGTTGTCGTGGGAGCGCACGTGGAAAAGTTCGTGGGCGAGCACGGCTTTTAGCTGCTGGTCGGACAAGCGTTTGCGAACGCTTTCAGGCAGGAGGACAACTGGCTTAAAGATTCCGAAGACGCCGGGCTCAAGCAGAGATTGAGACGAAACGATACGGAGGTCTTCGATCGCACCGAGGGGCTCGGCGGCGCGCGCGGCGGCGCGGATTACGTTCCATTTACGAATCCAAGAGAAGGCGATGACGAGAAAGCCCGCGATCCAAATGGCCAGAAGCGCGACAGGCCAATTCCTGGCAGGCGGAACGGCAACGGGGAGATTTGCCGGTGCGTAGGAGGCAGCGGGCGCGGAGATCACCAATATGTTTTGCTGGCCGGAGAACGGTTCAGTGATCTGGCCCAGAACCGCTGACATGGCGGATGGGGATACGGACTGATGTGTGGCCGGTTCCAGGTAAGCGCCGAGGGCAATCAGTAGCGAAAACGGAATGAGGAATTTGGCGGAGGCGACCATCCACAACACGTGCCGCAGGCGTGCTGAGTTTTTGCGCAGAGCGAGTGTCAGTACTCCGATACACAGGGCTACAACGGTTGACTGCCAAAGGTGATTCGCCAAACCGGATACAACGGGCGCGGAGATCATTTCGACTTTTCCTCCTTGGAAATCCTGCGCAGCGCTTTTTCCGCATCTTTCACGTCCTCGAGCGTGAGTCTTCCCGATTCGACCAGGTGGGCCATCACGGGCTGCGTGCGTCCCCCGAAGAGACTCAGAAGATCGTCGATCAGTGTGCGTTGCGCCGCTTCGCGTGACAAAACTGCTTCGAAAATATGCGCATTGCTTATTTTCTTTATGCGCTGGACTGCCCTTTTGTTCTCCAGGCGGTAGACGGTGGTCTGAACGGTTGTGTAAGACGGACGGTCCGGTTCTGGAAACGCCTCCTGCACTTCGCGAATGGAGACTGGACCCCGGTCCCATAGAACTTGCATGATCTGGAGTTCGAGTTTTGATAATTTGCGCATCGGCATGGGCAAAAACTACGCCTGTTTGGAATCCTACTACACGCGCATGTTTTGTGCAAGAGCTGAAAGGCATGATCCGAGGACCGCGACGATTTAAAGCGACCTGGTATAATCCCCAGCACGCCGGAAGAGTGGTGTTGGCAATTGCCGATCACTACCGGGGTTGGAGAATACTGGCAAGATGATCACTTACCACAATTTGGGTGGAACAAAGCGGCTGAATGAAATTGTCATCGCTGGAAGCCACGACGCCGGCATCACCGGTGGAAAGAGCCATGTCAAAACCCAAAGTCAGAACATTGGGGAACAGGCGCACGACGGTGTCCGAATCTTCGATCTCCGGATCGCGGCTGCGGCCGCGGGCTCCGACGCAACTCAGGGTAAGAAGGTGGAATTGAAGGCGTTCCACGCAGCCGATTCGGTGAAGAAAGATGAAATCAAGACGCGGGTCGTCCAGGGATTGGGCGCTGCTCCCCAGCAAGTGGTTCGGACCAAATTGCGAGGCGGCGATTTTGGTATGGGACTCGCGGACATGCTGGGCAGCGCGAATAGGTTTGTGACGAGTGCTCTCGGTGGGACGGAGTTCCTGATCCTGAAGTTCGACAAGTGCACGAACTGGCAAATGATTGCCCAGATGTGCGTGGAGAAGTTGGGCGCGAACATTCTGACCGGAGCGTCGAACTTGAACCTGAAGACTCTGGACGAGCTTCAAGGAAAAGTGATCGTACTGTTCTCGGAAGCCGGCGCGCTCGAGGCCCAACCCGCCTATGGCCCGCAACAAGGAATCCTCAGCTTTCGGAATCTTCATCAGGGCGGCGCCTACGATCCAAACTTCGCCGGACTCCAATACTACGGAAAAGGGGGGACAAGTGTGACCAAGCCGTTCTTTAAGCGATCTCAAAACGTGCAAAAGCAGAAAAAGTTGCTGAATGCGGCGAAGGACCTCCAGTCCCCACAAGTCATGGGCATGATGTACTGGACCACAACGGGAATGCTAGAAAGCATCAAAAAGCGGAATGATGGCCTATGGAGCGCGCCCAATGTGGAACGGATGAAGGGATTATGGTCGAGCGGGCTACGTGACATGGTGGAGCAGAGCAATCCCCATAACGTTGCGAATAACCCCCCTGCATTTCTCAAAAAATTTATGCCGAATATCGTGATGATCGATTTCGCGGATCAACCAAAATGTCAAGTCATCCGCGATCTAAATGACCTCAGCGATGACACCCTCGCGAGATTGATCGCGGCGAATGTGTAAGGCATGGGTACAGTCCATATGTTCACGACGATTCGTGAGCAGAAGGGAACTGGGTCTCCAAAGTCACGGGATTCTGCAGGTGTGGCCGTCGTGACCGCGCCGTGAGCTACATCTTGTTTGGACGCGCCTGAACGGATCGGGACGCGCTGCTGGCGACTATTCCAGCGCCTTCAGGCTGGCTGCGATCAATCGCCGGGTCGCTTCGTAGGGATCGTCGCCGCGAGAATCGTATTCCATGGAGAAATAGCCGCGATAGCCGGCCTTCTTGGCAATCGCAAAGATGTTGGCCATGTCGGCGCGCAAAGGCTTGCCGTCGATCGTCTCCATATCTTTTACGTGGCTGATGTTGAAAGCGTGCGGGAACAGCGCCGTAAGCGCCTTCTCGTTATACTGCTCGTCGCCTAACTGTCGCGAATTGCCGAAGTCAGGAAGCGCGCGCAAGAATGGCGTATTCGCGGCTTCGATGATCTTCAGGACGTGGTACGGATCTTCGGTGGTGGCATTATCGTTCTCCAAATTGATGACGATATTGTTCTTCTCTCCGTAAGCGGCTACCACCTTCAGGCCGTCGACCGCGCACTTGATGTCATCGAGGGGCTGTGAGCGGGGCACGTGGACGCGAATGCTCGGCGACCCTAGCAGCACGGCGGCATCTATCCATTTGCTGTACGTATCCAGGGCGGTCGATAATTCCTCCGGAGTGCCGCATAAGTTCACCCTCACATCACAGGGAATGTTTACCACCCCAACACCGGCCTTCTGAAAAGCGGCTGCCAAACCGCGCACATATTCGGGCTCCACGGATTGGAAATGATGGCTCCACGGTTCGATACCCGGCACGTTGAACTGAGGCGGGATGGTCGCCGCGAACTCCGCCAGGGTGATGCGCGGCTTGCCGGTATCGGGCGCGGCATTCTCTCTATGCGCGCCCGGTCCCGGTGCAATCACCGAGCGAAACGGATACGTTGAGACCGACAATCTCCGCCGCGGCTCGGCCGGAAAACGATCGGCGGGTTCTGCTGCATCAACTGATCGAGACAGGGCCAAAGCAGCGCCCAGGGCGGAAACGCCTAGAAATTCGCGACGATCCAATTTACGACAATCCATTCTGAAAGCCATGCTCTCCTAAATAGCACTTTCGCGCTAAGGGATTCTGTTGCTGAAGGACACAAGCTAAAATTTTCAGCTGGCGCAGGAGAAGACTTGAATCGACCGAAAACTTTTGGCGCGCTCTTCGGTTGTACGCGTTTACACTGGCGGATCAAACAGGGACACTGCACAATCGCAACTGTGAAAAAATAGGTCTTTGGCCGGTTACAAGATAACGACTAGTTCAGGTATCGTCTCTCTAGCAGGGCCTTATTCATGAAGCATTCCAATTCCGTTCGCGCCTGACCATGCCGTCTTGCCGCGGATTCCAGTACCGCTCGATGCAACTGCATCGCTCGCTTTGCGGCTTTGAAAGGAACGCTTACAGCTTAATTTGTTCAGACTATGATCTCTAACCGCGCGATCTCCACCACCTCCAAGGTCGTTGTCGCCACAACGGTGGCCCTGTCTTTCATCAGTTACTGGCGCGGCGCTGCTATTGTTCTCAGCGACCTCGCCTCGTCGATGTTCTACGCCGGCGGCATCGCCGAGCAGGCGATTGGCCCGTCCGCCGCCTGGTACGTCCTCGGTGTCATGATTTTTAGCTTCGCCGTGCGCTCCGTTTACATGGAGAGCTGCGGCATGTTCGTGCGCGGCGGCGTTTACGTTGTCGTCCGAGACAGCATGGGGCCGTTTGCCGCGCGCGCTTCTGTATCGGCGCTGGTGTTCGATTACATCCTGACGGGGCCGATTAGCTGTGTAAGTGCCGGTCAATACCTAGCGCGCCTCATCAATGAATTGCTCGGGTTCGCTCATCAGAACTTGCGATTCGATCCGAATCTGTTTGCAGCGTTTTTCGGAGTGATTGTCACGGTATATTTCTGGCGAAGCAATATCCGGGGTCTTGAAGAGTCCAGCTCCGCCGCTCTCAAAATTATGCAAATCACCACCGTCATGGTGGTGGCTTTGCTGATTTGGTGTCCGCTGACAATCGTCCTTCACGGAACCTGGAAATTGCCGCCTTCTCCGCTTCCGAGGCATCTGGTCTTCCACGCCGATTCTCTGGGCTGGTTCAGGGGCACGTTCTGGCCGACGATACCGATTGTCGCCGTCACCATTGCCTTCGGTCACTCTCTGCTGTCCATGAGCGGTTTTGAAACGTTGGCCCAGGTTTACCGCGAAATTGCTTCCCCCAAGCTCAAGAACCTCAAGATCACCGGTAATATCGTCTGTTTCTACTCGATCGTGTGCACCGGTTTCATCACTGTCTTCGCCGTGATGATTATCCCGAGCGACGTCCGCCGAACCTACGTGGACAACCTGATCGGCGGCCTCGCAATGAATCTGGCCGGTCCCGAGTTGCTTCGACTCCTCTTCCATATTTTTGTGGTGGCGGTAGGCGTTCTGATCTTGGCCGGAGCCGTGAATACCTCCATGATCGGGGCCAATGGCGTGCTGAACCGTGTGGCCGAAGATGGAGTACTTCTGGACAGCTTTCGCAAGCCGCATCCGAAGTTCGGAACTACTTACCGCATCATCAACTTCATAACCATCCTGCAGGTTTCAACCATCGTTCTGAGCCGCGGGGATGTCGTTCTGCTCGGTGAAGCATACGCGTTCGGTGTTGTTTGGAGTTTCGCCCTCAAAGCTCTGGGTGTTCTGTTTCTCCGCTTCCAACGCCATGATCAGGAATACAAGGTTCCGTTCAACATCCACATCGCCGGAAGGGAGATCCCGATCGGCCTTGCCGCCACCACACTTGTTCTACTCGCCACCGCGATCGTCAACCTTTTCACCAAAGAGTACGCCACCATCTATGGCATCAGCTTTACCGTAGCCTTCTTCATCGTCTTTACCATTTCGGAACGCGTCAACGCGCGTAAACACAAGAAGACCGAAGATCACGCGCTGGAAGAGTTCAACCTTCAGCAGGAGCCCGCCGTCGAAGCCAAGATGCTGCCCACTCGTCCCGGCGGTGTCCTGGTCGCAGTGCGCAATCCCGCCAATATGGATCACCTGCGGCGCGTCTTGCAGCGCACCAATCTGCGGCGCAATGACATTGTCGTCATGACAGTTCGTCCACTCGTCGCCGATAGCGAATACGACTTAAAAGACGATCAGGTATTCGGCAGTGATGAAAAGACTCTGTTTAGCGCCGTCGTTACGCTGGCGGAAAAGGAAGGAAAGCACGTGGAACTTCTGGTGGTTCCTTCCATCGATCCGTTCGATGCCGTCGTGCAAACCGCGAACGAGTTGAAGGTTTCGCGTCTTGTTACCGGCGTCTCGCACAGCATGAGTTCCGAAGAACTCGCTCGTCGAATTGGCTTGGCTTGGGAGCGGCTTCCAGAGCCGCGCCATCCTTTTTCGCTCGAGATCATCACCCCGGGCCGGCCCCCCACGTATGTAAACCTTGGGCCGCATCCACCGCGTCTCTGGCCGGAAGACGTCGATAAACTTCATAACCTCTGGCTCAAATTGAGCGACGATAGCAGTGTTGGTTCGAAGCTTCACCACCGCGATGTCGTCGGCCTCGCACTGCGCCGGTTGGAACAGGAACTGAACAGCAGCGACCGTGAAGCGGTCCTCCGCCAATTAAACGAAGAATTGGGGCACAACCATCATTAGGCGGGTACGCGGCTGCGTGGCTACCCTTCAGCGGCGAAGCTCTCTCCCTCCGCCGCATTCCGGAAATCCATTTCGGCGGCGTGCAAGATCTTCGTTGCTTCATCCTCCGTCTGCGCCACAAACAGCAAAACATCGGCAATCGCATCGGCCGCGCAGGCATACGGATCGGTCCCGCTGCAAGAGCGATACTTCTTTACGATCTCGTGTCCGCGCCGCTTTCGTTCATCGACGGTCATCAGTAGTAATCATTCCTCAACAAGGTTCACCCTAGCACGGACTTATTTCATCCATCGTTATCACGGCGCGGCGGCGGCTTTTCGCACCCGCGAATCGTAAAATTGGCAGAAGCGCGCAGGATAGGAGTGCTTTGTCACCGCCCAGGCTTTCTTGAAAGCCTCCCGATTCACCCAGTAGTCGAATATCGCGAGCCAACCCTTCACATAGGGATGTTCCCAGGTCGCGCGATCTTCGAGGCCGAGGTCATAGAACACTCGTTCCATTAACTGAATAAAGCTGTTGCAGAGATGTCCGGAGTTATGGCTCCAGCCCGTGGCCTCCGCGGCATATCCTTCGAACAGATCGCCATCCAGATTTCCCAAGTCTTTGTCCAGGCGCACGGCATCCAGAATGCGGCTATAGATCTCCGTATGAGCGGGCGAGTTCTTTTCGACCGCGGCACTGCGTGGATACCAGATTTGAGCGAGGCTCTCGAAGAAGTGGAAGCGCCCTTTTGCGTCCTCATTATCAAGCTTCACGCCCGATAACGCTTTATCCGCAACGTGATAGCCAAGCTTCCGGTAGCTCTCGAATTGAGATTCATCGAACCACTGATCTCCAGTCGTTTGGTGAGGAAACGCAGGTTGCCGTGAACGATACTCGAGCACGTCAGTCGCTTCATCGCCAGTAAGCGACGCCTTCAGATAAAGGATGTATCCCTCTCTCGCGGAATCCGGCGCTGAGGAGCCCTTCGCAGTCCGTTGTGGATATTTGATCTTGCCCACCACACAGTGCGCTCCGCTGAAACCTTCTGCCTTGTGCAGCGGAGCCGTGGGTAAATCGATATCCACTCCGAAATCCGTACGGCACTTGCGAATCGCATTGCCGATCCCGTTGAAGGTCAGATCTTGGTCCTGCTCACCATCGCAACAAATGATGTAGCGGCAACCGCGCCGCACCAGTTCGTAAATACCCATATTGTCGAAATGGCCGCCGTCCGACAGACTGACGTAGCTGCTATCGGCATTCGCCATCCCGAACAATTCGCGGAACGAATACAATAACCCAAATCCGGGTCCCTGGCTGCTGAAGCTTTTCTTGAGTGCATTCCCGAACCACCAGCCAAGCCGGACGTTGAACACCGTCAGCAAGAACGAGACAGCCAGCGAGGTGTGATATCCCATGTTCGGATTTGCCGCTGCTCCCGATATGGCCATCGCCATGCCGACGCTTACTCCCCCTCCCGCGACGGCTGTCGGCCTGTAAGCAAGCGCTTGAGCCTTTTTGCCGAGTGCCCGTTCATGCTTGTTGAGTTCGGCCGCCTTCTGATAGTCAGCCAGCCGCCCTGTTGCCGAATCCATCATTCGCATCTCATCCACCACGTTCTCGGCGCTGAATCCCGTGTAACGGGGCGTGAAGACGAACGATTGCGCCTGCCGCTCCTGATACTGCAGCTTTCCGCCGGAGGTCACGTTCAGTGCGGCGTTCATGATGGGGTAGGGACCCAGGTAATTCGCCTGGCGTGTGAACAGGCACAAGTAGCTATCGTCAAAATCGTCAAACCCGGTGAATGGACTTGGTTTTCGTTTCTCCTGGCGCGACGCTCCCAGGTAGCAGCGCACCAACCGGTTCTTGTAGAAATAGAACATCGAGAACACGTTGATGTCCACGCGCCACGCCAGCAGTGCTCCCGCAATAAGCAGGAGCAAGAATAGCGGCAGCAGGCCGCTCAGCATCCAGCGTCCCTTGCTCGCAATAATTTGGGTATCGCTTAGTTCATTCCAATAGCGGCCCAGTACCCAGTCCAGCCCCATAATCCTGACGGCGTGAGTCTCATGCAGGAACACAACGTTGTTGTTGCTGACTTTTAGATCGTACTTTTCAATTTGGCCGGCGCGCGGGTTGAGAGGTTTTGCCGGAAGCCCGTATACCAGAATGCCGTGAACTCCGAACGCGATCATCACCGTGAAACCGAGCATGAAAACGTAGGGTGCAATCTCCGCGACGACTTCGAGCCAACTCTTTCCCTTCGGTTTTTTCCCGCCATCCGGTGCTTTTCCATCGGTCTTACCGCTGTTGCCGGCGAACAAACCCGCCAAGGTGCTCGCAGCCCATCCAAACCCTAGCGTCGCCAACGCCTTTGGGCCATTTACTCCCAGCCATGCCACAACCCAGGGCCCGTAAAGCGCAACACCGGCCGCACCAATCCAGACCAGTGTGATGACGGTCAGCAAGCCGCGTAATCGACCCAACCACTCCCGGCTCGCCTCCGGCAGATCGCGCCCCATCAGTCCGATATGAACGATCATGCCTAATGTAAATGCCGTCAGAACCAAGGGCGGTCCTAGCGTGAACACAAACCATGGCTTATCGGGCGCGCCGAAGCGTGAATCAAACAACAAAGCGACCGCCCGCAGCAACGCAGCGGTGACGAAAGCCGAACAGAGAGGTCCAAACACGTAAGACGAAATAACCGCGGCGCGGTCCCAACCCCGCAACTCCGATTGCATCTCTTCTTTCTTTGCCTTAGCGCATTGGTAAACCCTTGCGCGGATCTGAATAAACAGAAAAGCCGCCGCGGTGACAATAAAATTCGCGCGAATACCGGTCCATAGATCGCCGTTGACAAACAGGGCTCGTGCCTTGCTCAGCCAGATACAGTACGCAACAGCGGAAAGCACAGGAAACAAGCAAAACCGGAGGACCCTGCGGTCGTCCGCTTCGCCCTCCCGGCTCTTGGGCTCGACCGGGTTGAGCGCAATAGCGGAGTTGCGCGCCAGGTTCGAGCCGATGAACCCGACGATGAATACCAGCAGGCCTGCTGAAATGAATAATGGCCAGCCGACTTCCGCTTTCCAATCCAACCAATGCAACCTTGCCAACTGCAAGCCGGCGCGCCCCAGCCCGCGTATCACCAGCACCGCTACCGCGAATGCTGCCACGAGAGTCGCGAGATTCAACAGCGTATTGCGTGCCCAAATCGAGCCCACGACCCATGTATCAGCGCTGAATAGACTCACGCGAGGGGTCAAGTAATTGCTGTACTGGCGCAAGAAGGTGATTTCTTCCGACTCGTGCGTGTGATCCGATCGCAGCGCCTCCTCCACCTTCGCGAATCCGCCTCTTTCCTCCGTAAGCCAGCGATCCTGGCCACCCAATTCACGATCTTCGCGTTTCCGGGGAATCTTCGCCGTTTCCTCTCGCTGAATCCAGGACAACAGCCATGACCCGATATAGCCCCCGCCCGACACGGTCGAAAGATAATCCAAGTGCTTTAACAATCCGCTGCCATCTTCGTGTGGGTCTCCGTCCGGCCATTGCCTCTCCGCAAGCCGCTGGATAATGCCCAGGCTGAACGTCGCGCTGCGAATTCCGCCGCCTGAAATTGCAAGGCCCATTAGCTCGTCGCCGGCCCCGACTTTCTTCTCAATCCCGAAGACTGTGCGGCGTCGCCGGATTTCGTGTTCCTCGTCTTCCTTCACACGCGCAAACGAAACGGCGCCTCCATCTTCAGGGGTGCAGTTCGAGTGAGGTCGTTGTTTTGTGGGCTTGTTTTCGGAATTACCAGATTCCATAAACGTTGCGTTACAGCATATTGGAATGCTTCAAGCAAAGCAAGGAATCTATGAAATGGGTGGAAAAGCGCGTTGACCCCTGGTTCAGGAAGCTGTGTCGTATTTCGCACGCTCCGCCGTAGCCGCTTGCACGGAACGGATCGTCTTAATCAAGGCAGCCGCTTCCCTCGTGCTGCCCTCATTTGTAATCGTCTTGTCCGACTGGGTAGTAAACGAAACGGCAACTTTGCGATGCGCCAGGTAAGCAAGTAGAAACAGCAATCCCAATAAGGCGGCCGGTATCGCGGCTTCGCCTTCCTGCTTGGAGCAATACGCTCCCGCCGCAATCAAAAAAGAGGCGGCGCTCACCACCAGTAAGCCGGGATAAGTCGTCTTCGCCGTGCCAATACTCGCTAAGTGCGCGATCGGAATAATCGTTTGCGAATGGTCTTCAGAGCTTCTGATGATCAGGCAGTTGGTTGTAACCGTCGCCAGCGCGTTCGATTGCAGTATGCGGTCCCCCGGCAGCGCTTCGAGAATCGCTTCTTGCGGAGCGCCCAGCGCGGCTCTTACCTCCGTCGCGCCTGATTCATCTATTTCCATTCAATACGACTTGAATGTGATATCGGTTTCCAGCTTGCTAATCAGTAATCGTTTCTGAACCCAAGCACTGCCGCCCTGCAAAAATTGCTTTTCGGCTCGTGGAATTCAGGAAAAGGTTACGATAAGTTGGGCTCAGTGAGTTTCGCTTCGTGACTTTTGGTTGCGCCGTTCCGAACATTCAAAGTAGGCGCTGCCGGTGACTGAGGATGCCCTGCGCAAGCCGGCGCTTACGGCGGCAGATCTCGAATCTCTCATGCGCCGTTATCAGCAAGCCGATGCCGAAGCTGCCTCTGTCCTGATAACCGGCATCAGCCCGCAGATCTTCCAATTTTTGCTGGCCCAAGTACGTAATCGGGCGCACGCTGAAGATCTGCTGCAGGATTTTTGGCTTAGAATTCATAATGCCCGCCGCACCTACCGCCCGGGTGAGCCCGTCCTGCCTTGGTTCTACGCGATTGCCCGTCGCGTGCAAATCGATGACTACCGCCGTAAAAGCCGCATTCGCGCGCACGAGTTGCAAACCGAACAGTTGCCCGAGCGCCCCGCGCCCGAGCCCGCGCGCAACACTATTCCCGACATGGCCGACCTACTCAAAGATTTGCCGCCCTCGCAAAAGGAAGCTGTTCTTCTGCTGAAAGTGGCAGGACTTAGTCTGGAAGAGGCAGCTCGCGCAACCAGCAGTACGGTCGGCGCCGTGAAGCAGAAAGCCCATCGCGCGTATAACACGTTGCGTAAAACCTTAGGCAGGGAAGCATGAACCCCCGCAATTCCATTCTGGAAGAACTTGAAAGTTTGGGTCTCAAAAGCCTGGACCTTGAAACTGCGATGCCCGCCTCGGAACGCCTCGATGCGATTCGCGCTCTCTCGTCCCGCTCACTCGGACCAGTTCGGCCCCTGCCTTCGAACACCACGCTCATCCTGTTCGCTGTCGCCGGCTTTATCGCATTTTCGGTATTCGCCACAATCCCGGTGGACTTTGCCGGTTACCAACGCCTCTTGCTCAGTCAGAAGCTTCTGTATTATGCCGTGATTGTGCTGTCAGCGGCGCTGCTTTCGGCAACCCTCGTGAAGGAGATGATTCCCGGTTCCAAGCGCCGACTTTCTCCCGGCCTGTCGATCGCGCTCGGGGTGGTCTCAGTCGCGCTTGTCGCACTCGCGCTGTTCCCAAGGCCCGATTTCGACCGCTTCGCCAAACTGGGTCTGCCGTGTCTGGAACTGGGAACCGTAATCGCGGCTATCGCCGGGTTTCTGGCGTTTCTACTGCTGCGCAAAGGCTTCAGCAGTTCACCCGCTCGCATGTGTCTAACGGCAGGGCTTCTCGCCGGGCTTAGCGGCTTCGCCGTTCTCGCACTCCACTGTCCCGTGCAGAACATGGCGCACATCCTGGTTTGGCATCTCGGAGCCATGCTCGTCGGCGCCGCCGGAGGAGCCCTCATCGGCCTCGTCCGGCCAGTCACGCGATAGCTATGCAAGAGCGGGCACAGCAATCCCGCGCACTACCCAGTCTTAGCAGTGAGTTGCTGTTGTTCCTGCACTTCATCGGTTGTCACCGAGAAGCTGACCAGCGGCGTACTGCCGAACGAAGTGGTGATAGCCACATCGGCTGCATCCCTACCAATGGCTATCAGGATCCGGCCAATCCGCGGATGATTGTGCCTGGCGTCGAACGTCCACCAGCGGCCTCCGAGATAAGCTTCGAACCAGGCGCTGAAGTCCATCGGACTGTATGGCGGAGGAACGCCGATATCGCTCAAATACCCGGTCGCATACCGCGCGGGTATATTCAAGGCCCGGCAAAAGGTCACCGCCAGATGTTGGAAGTCGCGGCACACGCCCACGCGCTCTGTATAAACATCTAGCGCCGTCTTCGTGGGCCGCGCGAAATTGTATCCGAAAGTTACCTTCTGGTTGACCCAGGTGCAGACTGCATGCACTCGCTCCCATCCGCGCGGGCCATCACCGAACAGCTCGGCCGCGGTGTTCGACAGCAGGTCCACTTCGCAATAGCGGCTGCTCAGAAGGAATTGCAGCACATCGTTCGGCAACTCCTCAACGGGAACCTCGGGCGCGCTCGGGTCCTCAGCGTCTAATTCCCCTGAATCATTAATCAGTGTCGAGTTGTACACCCGGAACATGCCGTCCGGCGCGAGAAATCGGCAACAGCGGTTTCCAAAGCTATCCGTGTACTGCTCGATGTCAACTTCCGGATCGATTCGTAACCGATCCGGCTCAACGAGGTCCTTCTCGCGCGACGGATGCACATTCAAAAGCGCAACGACCGGCACTCGCGCGGGAGTTCTGAATCGGAGGTCATAACCTAAACGGATCTGCATAAGCGCCTCGGTACATACTTGAGCGGAGTCACCACTCGGCCGCTTGGCTGCTGACAGGGCAGGGAAGCACGTACTGACGTGAAGTACGTAACGGTAATTGTAGCCGAATGCCGTGGCGTTTTTTTTATCACGAAGTGCAACTTGGGAGAATGGGTGATTAAGATCGTTTTCAGCCGAGGAGAGACATGACATATTGCCTGGGCATTGTCACCGATGACGGTTTGGTGATGGCCTCCGATTCACGTACCAATGCCGGATACGACCAGATCAACACTTGCCGTAAAATGCATGGCTTCGTGCAGCCGGGCGAGCGTGTGTTTGTGATCCTGTCGAGCGGGAGTCTCTCGATTAGTCAATCGGTTCTCACATTGCTGCGCAGCGAGTTCGACGCCGGCGAAGGCCTGGCCAAGGCCGAATCGCTCTATGCGGCCGCGCGCATCGTGGGCGATTGCGTGCGGCGCGTCTCCGATATCGATCGCGTCGCGCTGGAGCGAGATCAATACTCCTTCAACGTCCATCTGCTTCTAGGCGGTCAAGTGAAAGGCGAGTCTCCCGGTTTATATCTCATTTATCCGCAGGGAAATCCCCTGCGAGCAACCGAAGACTCGCCTTACTTGCAACTCGGCGAATGCAAGTATGGGCGTCCGATTTTAGATCGCGGAATCGAACCCGGAACCTCTCTTGAAGTGGCCGCCAAATATGCCTTGCTCTCCTTCGACGCGACCATCCGTTCCAACGTCACCGTCGGCCCGCCCATTGAGATCGTGCTCTATCGCAAAGACAGTCTGGAATTGACGGAGCATCGTCGCTTTGGCGCTTCGGATCAGGACCTCCAAGTCATTCATGCTTCCTGGGAGCAGTCCTTGCGCCGAGCCGTGGAACAGCTCCCCGAAATTCAGTTTCGAAGTCCTCCCGGGGCGGTTTGCGCGTGATGAAGAAGGTGCTTGTCAGTTACAACAATTCCTCCGCCGTCGAACCTTATGTCGATGCGCTCCGGCTGGTCGGCGTCGAGCCTGTACTATCGGCGTCGAACAATCCCGCTTCGCTCGATGAGGGGTCGGGTCTCTTATTGACAGGAGGCGTAGACGTCAACCCTGCCCTGTACGGCGAAGCACCTCACCCCGAAACAGAGCCGCCTGATGACGAGCGCGATGCCGTCGAGCTTCGATTGATTGCGGAAGCGCTCGAACGCGATCTTCCCCTGTTCGCGATCTGCCGCGGGCTGCAAATCCTGAATGTGCAGCACGGGGGAACGCTCATTCAACATCTCGCGCCGTTAGCACGCCATTGCCGGCGGCCCCCGGATCGAGATCGGCCCGCACACCAGGTCCATCTACAACCAAACACTTTGCTCGCAAGCATTGCAGGAACGGATACCTGGGACGTGAATTCCAGGCACCACCAGGCCGTCAATCGCGTCGGCGAGGGACTCGTCGTTTCGGCCGCGGATGCCGAAGACGGAATCATCGAAGCGCTTGAACGCACCGGCAAACGATTCGTCCTCGCCGTACAGTGGCATCCGGAAAACCAGGCGCTCGTCGGTCCCGAACAACGCAAGCTCTTCCAATCGTTCGCCGAAGCGCTGTAGCGCGCGCAGATGTACGACGCGACTGTCGCACTGGTGAAGAGCTGCCTGACGCCCCGAACAACGAGAGTTCCCACGGGAACATTGTGCGACTCAATCTTCAGCCGATAGTCCACTCCGTCGTATGGCCCGGCTGCAAGTGGATGTGATTGGTATCGCGCAAGCGTTATACTCTTGTCATTACGTCCGCTAAGCCGTAGCAACGGCTTCGCCGGGCTACAAACAAAAGCTCGTCCGGTCCTGTTCTCAGTCGAAGAGTCTCCGGTTCAAATGGAACACTTGCTGGAATATGGCAACGCCTGCACACCTTCCCAACCGCCGCGACCCCGCGGCTCTACCGGATTACGAGATCGGCACCGCCTATGACGAGATGTTCAAGCCCACAGGCCGTCCGCGGACCCACTACCGCCATCTTTTTGCTCAGCTTCTCACGTTGCCCGCCGAGGAATTGAGGCGTAGCAAACTTGAAGCGGACCTGTCCTTCTTCAATCAGGGCATCACCTTCACCGTCTACGGCCGCGAAGAAGGTACGGAGCGGATCTTTCCGCACGACCTGCTGCCGCGCATCATCACCAGCGCGGAATGGGACACCATCGAACGGGGCCTGACTCAACGCCTCACAGCGCTCAACCTCTTCCTCAAAGACGTCTATCACGAAGCGCGCATATTGAAAGACGGCGTCATTCCGGGCGAAATCATCTACACCTGCAAGCATTTCCGCAGGCAAATGCGCGGCGTCAAGGTCCCGCGCGACGTTTACGTAAGCGTCTGCGGAACCGATCTTATTCGTTTGCCCAGCGGTGAATTCGTCGTTCTCGAAGACAACCTCCGGGTCCCCAGCGGCGTGTCATACATGCTCACCAGCCGCAAGGTGATGAAGCAGACCTTCCCCACTCTCTTTCGAAAATGTGGCGTGCGGCCGATCGAGCACTATAGCCAGGTTCTTTTGTCCACGCTCCGCTCACTTGCACCCGGCGAACGGTCCAGTCCTACGATCGTGCTGCTCACGCCCGGTGTGTACAACTCCGCCTATTTCGAGCACGCCTATCTCGCGCGCCAAATGGGGATCGAACTTGTCGAAGGGCGCGACCTGCTGGTGCACGACAACATTGTGTACATGCGCACCACCTCAGGCCTGCAGCGCGTCGACGTGATCTACCGTCGCGTGGACGACGATTTCCTCGACCCGCTCGCCTTCCGTGGCGACTCGACTCTGGGCGCGGCCGGCATCTTCAACGCCTATCGCGCGGGAAACGTTGTTTTAGCCAACGCCCTCGGTACCGGTGTGGCGGACGACAAAGCCATCTACGCCTATGTTCCCGACATCATTCGTTACTATCTCGGCGAAGATCCGATTCTGAACAACGTGGAGACGTTCCTGATGACCTCCGATTCAGACCGGAATGAAGTCTGTGCCAATCTCGACAAATACGTTGTGAAGGCGGTGGGTGAATCCGGCGGATACGGCATGCTCATCGGTCCGCACAGCAGCCGCCGGCAGCAAGAGGAATTCCGGGAACGCATCCTCGCCGAGCCCCGCAACTACATTGCGCAGCCGACACTGGCTCTTTCGACCGCGCCTTGCTTCATCGAGGGCCACGTCGAGCCCCGCCACGTCGACCTGCGTCCGTACGTTCTCTTCGGAGAAAAAGTCACCATCGTACCCGGCGGCCTCACCCGCGTCGCCTTGCGCAAAGGTTCGCTAGTCGTCAACTCGTCGCAAGGCGGGGGTTCCAAGGACACCTGGGTCCTGCAAGAGTAAACGCCATGCTCTCGCGTGTAGCCGACAGCCTTTACTGGATGAGCCGCTATTTCGAGCGCGCCGACCACTGCGCGCGCGTCCTCGAGGCCAACTACAACCTGATGTTGGATCCATCGCGTCCCTCTACCGAGCTGCGCTGGACGAAGATCAGCGCTTCTCTCGGCTTGGACGCCGAAGCCGACGGCTCGGATCCTCAAACCACGGTTGCCAGACTCACCAGTGAACTCGACAACCGCTCCTCTATCGTCGCGTGTATCGCCGCGGCTCGTGACAACGCCAGTCAGGTGCGTGAGCAGATCAGCTCAGAGATGTGGGAACGCCTGAACCAGCTTTATCACGAAGTAACTCAATGGAGCGCGCGTTCCGAGAACCACGCCGAGCCCTTGCGGCTCGTCTCCGCCGTGCGCGAAGGGTCTTATAAATTTCACGGCGTCACCGACGCGACCATGAACCACGGCGAGGGCTGGCAATTCATTCAGCTCGGCAAGTACATGGAACGGGCCTGCGCTTTAGCCGTCCTTCTCGATGCGCACTTCTCTAGCGCCGCCGAAGCTGACGATCTCGACTGGGTCGGCCTCCTCGCCAGTTGTGCGGCTTTCGAAGCCTACTGCAAGGTCTATACCGCCGATTTGAAACCGGAGCGCGTCGCCGAATTTCTGCTGCTGAACCCTGAGTTCCCTTACTCGATTCGCTACGCGGCTGAGCGAATGAAGTGCGCACTTGAGGCTATCGGCGAAAGTTCCGCGGGTTCCAGGGCGGCTCGCATCGAAAGAATCATCGGCGGTCTGCGTGCCTCGCTTGCTTATCTGCAAATCGACGATATCATGGCCCAGAATATCCATCGCTATCTGAACAGTGTCATCGAACAGTGCCGCAGCCTTCATGCCGCGCTTCACCAGGTCTACATCGACTACCCCATCGAAGCCGCTCTCGAGGTCTGATGTTCTACGCTATCCGGCATTTCACCCGTTACCGCTACAGTAAGCCGATCCAGCAGAGCCTTATGGAGGTGCGCATGCACCCGCGCAGTGAAACTGCTCAACGCTGTTTCACCTTCCAGCTCTCAGTGAGTCCCCGGGCGCGAATCTTCTCCTACACCGATCACCTCGGCAATCTCGTTCACCACTTCGATATTCCAGGGCAGCATAATCAGCTCACCATCATCGCCGACGCCTTGGTCGACGTTGACCCTCCCATCCCCCTTCCAGCCTCTCTCGGTGCCGAGGCCTGGGACGAACTCGACAACCTGGTGCTTCGAGACGATTATTGGGCCATGTTGATGCCAAGCCATTTCGCCCGGACCTCGCCCGAGCTCGAAGATCTCGCCAAGGAACTCGGCGTCGCCAAGCGCAACGGCCGCGATCCTCTCGAGTTGCTGAAAGCCTTGAACGCGGACCTCTATCGCAGCTTCGCTTACGCAAAGAAGAGTACGGCTGTGGATTCGCCCATCGAAGATGCCCTTCGTACGCGCAAAGGCGTTTGCCAGGATTTCGCGCACATCATGATTTCCCTGGTGCGTAATCTCCGCATTCCTTGCCGCTACGTCAGCGGTTACTTGCACCACGATATCGAACATGCCGACCGCTCTGGGGAAGGCGCAACCCACGCGTGGGTCGAGGCCCTGCTGCCCGGCTTAGGGTGGATCGGCTTCGACCCCACCAATAACCTGCTGGCCGAAGGGCGTCACATCAGAACAGCCATCGGGCGCGATTATTCCGACGTTCCGCCAACGCTGGGAACGATGAAGGGCCGTGCCAAGACCGAATTGCAGGTCCGCGTACGCGTGAGCCCGTCGGACGCGGTTCTACCCCCGGATCAGGAGTTCGCAGCCGACGAAGAGTGGTCCCGCTTCCTCGAGAATGATCAGGAGGCGGAATTGCTGCATGCGCAACAGCAGCAGCAACAATGAGGGTTAAGTGGAAACGAGTTTCCGGATGAAGGCCACGGCTTCATCGAGGTCAGAGTAGACCATCTCGTAGACGGGCAGGGATTGAAGCCAATCAAGGAACGATTGAATCGCATCGCGATCGTGCGCCACCCAGAAGCCGCTGTCTTTGAGTCGGACGAGCGCGTCGAAGTGGTCCAGGGTGGTTATCGTAGTGCCCGCACCGGCCTGCCACTGGCTGAAGACAATAGCTGCGGGATGCGCCTTGGCATCGTGCGGCGGGCAAATTGGAGGCAGGAAACGCACCTTCTGACCGTAGCGCTCGTGGACAGGGGCGTCTGCAAATTCAGGAAAGCGTGCGGACACCTCCGGCCAACTGCCTTCACGGATCATCAGCGCGAAGGGCATGACCGGGACGGTAAAAGATCCCGCTTCGAGCAAGACTGAATCATCGGCATAGAAAGTGAGACCGCGATGCATGCAGGCGGCGGCGAGAGTGGTTTTTCCGGAGTGGGTTTCGGCCGGGAAAATGACGCAGCGCCGCTCCGTACCGCACGCGCCGGCGTGCAGAATGGCGGCCCATTTACTGTCAGCGTGCGCGCTTCGGACGAGTTCCTGCAGAAAGATAACGCGGGCGTCGGCAGGATGGTTTTCGGTCGCAACGCAAGTGGTTCCGGAAAAGACGTGATACGTGCCTTCCGACGAGGTGGCGTGCAGGGTTGTGTGGGGCTGAGAGGAGGGAGAGGCGAGAAGAGATTCGAGGCGGGGAGCGATTTCGGCGATCAGGTCCTGATCGTGCAGGCAAACACGAATGCTTTTGTCGAGGAGCCGGTAGTTCCGGCAGCAGTCCTGTGAGTCGGGGAGTGGAACGAGAAAAGGCGAGATCGGGCTCGGGGCGGAAACAGGGGCAAGCAGTGTCTGCCCCCATTCGTGCCAAGTGCGATTTACATCCTGAGCCGCGATCTGGTCAAGGATGTGAAAATGAGCCGCGTAGATCGCGACGATAGCTCGAAGCGGCTCACCGCGTTGAAGGAGCCGCCACAGCAGGGCGGCGCTCGGATTTAGAACGTAGAGGTCGGCTGTGTCCAGTCGAACGAGAACAAGGGAATCTTCAAACGAAAACTCCCAAACGCGGTGCAAATCAGATGGATGGTTCTGCCTAGTGTGAACGCAAATCGCTCTCTCTAATGTTTCTTTATCCTTCCGCCAGAGCCGCCACCGGACTGTTGAGCCTTGGTGTTCGTCGCTAAAAGCGTGAACGGAGCGGCATAGGCGGCGTATTTACCGAGTTTACGCATGGCTTCGCGTCGCCCTTCAAGCTCAGCTTCTTTCGGAGAGCTTACAGTTTCTTGATTATTGAGTTGATCCATGAAGACTCCTTTGGGTGATGTCGATATTATACAAGACTCGCAAGCCGCTTGCGAGAGAGAACTAAGAATGCTAATAGTCCAGCCACGAAAAGTCCGATGTTGGCAGGCTCGGGAACTGCGGGGCTCCCGGCAGCGAGATTGAAGGTGTAGTTGAAATCAGCCAAGTTGGGATTACTCAATCCGGTCAGGTCTTTGCTGGCCGAGTAAGTCTGAGAGCCATTCCCGGTATACGGACCCAGCAGCCCAATGCCTTGGCCGCCGAATGAAAGTTCGGCTGTTACGTTGCTGCCGGGTGCGACGTTCGACTGAGACAGGGTCGCATTCTCGCCATACGTGCCATCAGGGCTGCCGTTGTACCCGAACATCTGCAGAAGATCCACGGAGATTTTATCAGCAGAGGAGGCAGTGTTTGTCGAATTGCCAAGATACGCGGCAGTCGCCTGGAACGCAACGCTGGGAGCGTTGCCCGACGCTGAATAGGTTCCGCTGATGAAGAAACGGTCCGTATCCGCTAGAACGTAGTTGAATCCAAAACTGGTTGTGCCGATGCTATCGCCCGGGTTGAGAGTACCAGGGGATGAGCAGTTTCCGATTTCGCAAGTGCCGTTCACTGAAATGGCGGCGGCTTGCGTGAAGCCCGCAGTCAACAACATGGTTGCGATAAGGCAAGAAGTTCTAAGTGGTAAAGACATTAACACTCCTAAGCGTGATGATAGATCGTAACAGAACGGGTCGTAAATTCAAAGATCTATTAGTACCATACGGATGTTTAGTCCGTGTCTGACAATGTATTCGGTCGCGCCGTGGGCAACGGCTAATTAGCGCGGATGTCAGCTGCCACGGCCAGTGACGAGATCTGTGAAAAAGCGACGGTAGATACGGGCTTCAAGAAGACGGCGCAAGAAGCGCTTCCACCCAATTGGCGTAGTGAGCGCGTTGCGCAAGACACGCAAACGCCGAGCCCAAAGGACAGAAAACATATAAATTGGATCGAGATAACGCAGCAGCGGCGCTTTCCTGAGAAGTTGACGTCTGACTAAACGGAGGCGCAGGAGTCCGGTCAAGCGAATCGTGACGGGTACTTCCAAACCGAGCGAGTTGCGAACGTCGAGAAGGTGGAGAGCCAAGACGCCATAGATACCAACTTTGCGGAATCGATTCTCGATGTTTGGCCAGTTGACGCTATCCGCAAATCGATGTTGTAGTTGTACCAAGTCAAACGTCGCACGGAGCGGGGGCCAGATCCGCTCGTCATATGAATGCTGCAATTGAGAATGCGCGATCAGATGAGTCATTAAGTGCTCGGGGCAGGGTAGCCGTACCTGGGCACTGTCCAACTGCCAAGGTGAAGAACGTTCGATCACCTCGCTTGCAGGCAACAAGGATGCAGACGGTCCTAAGCCAATCGCGCGATGGATTTCTATGGAAATAGATCCAGGGCGGCGCAGTCCAGCACGGTGATGCCGTGTATCGGCGAACAGGTCCGTGTAGTCCTCAACGAAGCCGTTCTGCATGAGGATTTCAGCAGCGCGGTCAATGTCGGATTCCGCAATGAGCAGATCGATATCCAGCAGATAACGGCACCCCTCGTCGCCGTATATACCTACAGCGAGATAGGCGACTCCTTTGAGGAGAACCGGCTGGATGCCTATTTCGTTCAGTAGGGTTGCCGCGTATTCGAGTTCAGTGAGGATAGCAGAATTACGGTCACGATTGAGCGATGCGACGGCGGAGAGAAAATCGGACACAGCGGATGGAAGCAAGCCTTCGGTTCCGGCTTCTTCCAGACCGCTATATAGGGCAGGCAACACCATCTCCTGGTTCGCGCACTGAAAAAGCTGCCCCCAGTTCCAGTGTGGATTTCGGAGGAGTGTGTACACCTCGGCGGTGTCGGAGCGGAGGCATGCGCGCAGAAACTCATGATAGAGCGCGCCCATGCCGATCCGGGAGATATGCATGCTCCGCTAATCGCCGACTGCGGCGAGTGGTTCCGCAGTATCGAGAGCTTTTTCGACTTGAGCGGAAACCCAAGCGTATGTTTTTTCAAGACCGTCGCGCAGCGGCGAGGACGGCTTCCATCCCAGCTTCTCTTCAATGAGATGGTTATCCGAGTTCCGGCCCCGCACGCCGAGAGGACCTTTGATGTGCCGGATTGAGAGATTCTTGCCCGCAATCTTCATTACGATTTCCGCGAGTTGGTTGATCGTCACCATTTCTTCGGAGCCAACATTGACCGGCCCGGAGAAATCGGAATCCATTAAGCGGCGGACACCCTCCAGACATTCATCGATATAAAGAAAGGATCGCGTCTGGCGGCCATCTCCCCAAATTTCGATCTCTCCGCGGTTGTCGGTTTCCGCTACTTTACGGCAGATTGCGGCTGGAGCTTTCTCCCTGCCGCCGATCCACGTGCCCTCCGGCCCAAAGATATTGTGGAAGCGGGCGACGCGGACCTGGAGGCCATAGTTGCGCATGTAGGAGAGGTAAAGACGTTCGCTGAAGAGTTTCTCCCAGCCGTACTCACTGTCTGGCGCGGCAGGATACGCGGAGTCCTCAGAGCACTTCGGATTGTCTGGATCCAGCTGGTTATACTCCGGATACATACAGGCCGAAGAGGAATAGAAAAACTTCTTCACTCCGGCTTGCCGACCGTACTCGAGCACATTCAGGTTGATTTTGGCCGAGTTGTACATGACCGCCGCGTCATGTTCACCAGTAAAGATATACCCGGCGCCTCCCATGTCGGCCGCGAGCTGATAAACTTCGTCGATTCCGTCAACGGCTTGGCGCGCAACGTTCTGATCGCACAGATCGCCGAGAACGAACTCGTCGGCGGCTGTCTCGGCGTATTCATGACACTTGATATCGGCACCTCGAACCCAAAAGCCCTCTGCCTTCAACCTCTTGACCAAGTGACCGCCAATAAAGCCGCCAGCGCCACAAACAAGAATATTATTGCTTTTCATAATCCTCCGGAATAAATGTATGCCCGTTAAGGGCGGGGCGCTCCTGCGGCGCGCCTTTAGGTGTCGCTTCTAAAAAAGATCCCGTCACATTGGAGAAGGCGGCCACTGGCGGCATATCTGAAGCCGGGTACCAGATCCCACAGTTCAAAGCCGAGGCCTCGAATGTAGTGGTAAACGTCGTCGAACAGTGGCTGGCCGGTATACAGCGGGGCAAAGGACAACTCGATCTTGAGGCCAACGACGCGGGAAAAGATGCCCGAAGCCCCCTCAAGAATATCGAGCTCCGTTCCTTGAGTGTCGAGCTTCACGAAGAGGTGGCCGTTCCGAAGATGCAGATGTTCTGTCAGTACTTGATCCAGGCGCTCAACAGCAACCGAATGCTGACCCACTACGATGCTTTTAGGCGCGGCTTTCACGTGCAGGTTTTCCATCGGTAGGAGTGAACTGCTAATACTATTGCCAGCGATGTGCAGGACAGCTTCGCTGTGCTCTCTGCCTAGCGCGAACGGTGGAGCAATCTTCCATTCGGCATGTTTTGCGGCGGCGTGCATCAAGGCCTCTCGTGCACTGACCAGGGGCTCAAACGACCAGAGTGCACCGGCGTATCCGGCCTTGTACAGACTGCTTGCAAATTGACCTTCATTAGCTCCAATATCAATGACACAATCGATTCCTCGAGCGGCGAGAATGTGCGCTAGCACCTTCATGTCGTTATCGAATTTGTGCACGCGACGCACGTCATAACCAGTCATTTGGACTAGCTGGCGGAGCATCGAAGTGAACTTCATACGAAGATCATAGCGAATGGAGCCTTTCTTTAGCCGGTGCTCGCAATATTCTGCCCAAAAGCTACAAAGACAAATGAATAGGCTTCCTCCCCTCCAAGATCCTGTTCTTCCGTGATGATTTGCGAACTAAATTACCCAAACTGAACGCACCCTCAGTACTGAGACAGTTTGAACGGATATCTGCCAAAGTCCGTAATGCCGGCATAGCTGGATATACAGGTCGTAAGCATCCTAAGTTCAGGTAATCCGATAAATGCTGACGAAAGAGACCTTATGACCCAACTCGGCTAGAATTTAACAGCTACGGCAGTTCAGATGCGATTGAGGGCAGATTGCCACGATAGCGAATCATCAGCGGCAGCAGTTTACGAGCACTCCAGTATCTACTGACATAACGGCGAGGTTCGGACAAGCAGCGTAATAGCCATCCTAAGTAAAGGCGATCCGCCCAGACAGGAATTCGGACCTGATCGCCGCTCAAAAACGCGATAGCTGCTCCAATGCAATGAATAGCGGGCCGAAAATCAAGATGCCGCTTTAAGTAAAGGCCGAGACGCTCTTGAGTGCCGCCACCGAGAGCAATAACGATGTGGCGAGGCCGGCGTGTTCGAAGTTGTGCAAGCAGCGCCTCATCCTCGATAATCTTGTCGTAGATGGGCGCGACGTAGATGTCTTCTTCAGTAATTTGGAACTGACGCGAACGGAGCCACTGAACGTTGCGAGCCGTGCTTGCCGGGCTTGGCATGATCCAGAACGTGCTGGACGGGGCTTGCAGATCGTCACGCTTGAGAAGCTCCCGCAGATACGCCAATCCCGAGACGCGTTTTATTTTATCTCGTTGAAGCGTATTCCAAAGCAGAACCATCAAGCAGCTATCGGTGATGGCCAGATCGGCGTTCAATAAAGCGTCTCGATAGCCATCATTGGAAGACAGATCCTTGAGTGCCGGAGCGGCGGGGACGATCAACAAGCCGCCAGCGCTCATTCGGTTCACCGCTTCCGCGGCATCGCCGACAAAAAACTCAATCCCGAGGATCCGGCGGAAGCTGCCGGTTTCCGCCGGCACAACATTTTTGGTTGACGTCACCATAGGCGAGCTCAAGTTACTTTCTTTGAAGATCAATTAGCATTCGTGACTTTCTAATACGCGCCCCTAGCAGTAAAGACGACAGTAATCGTACGAGCAAGTATATAAAGATCGAGCCATACAGACCAATTTTGGATCACGTATCGATCCAGTTGAATACGTTCGGCAAAACTTAGATGATTACGACCTGACACTTGCCACAGGCCGGTTATGCCCGGCCGAACGTTTCGATAGAGAGCGAAACTGGGACCATATAGGCTAACTTGATTCTGAAGCATCGGCCTCGGCCCAACCACGCTCATTTCTCCGATCAACACATTCCAAAATTGCGGGAGTTCGTCGATGCTGGTCTTTCTAATGATCCGGCCAATCCGTGTTAGCCGAGGATCGCGTTTCAACTTCTGCGTGGTGTCCCATTCGGTCTTAAGCTCGGGATTCTTTTCCAGGCACTGCCGCAGGGCTTCGTCTCCGCTTACAACCATGCTCCGTAGCTTCCAGGCGCGAAACTTCTTACCGCGATAGCCGATCCGTTCGTTCGCATAAAAAACCGGCCCTTTACTCTCAAACTTGATCAATGTCGCAAAAAGAACCGTAAGAAAGATAACGGCAGGTGCCAGTAACACCGTGATAACGATATCCAGTAAACGCTTGGCCAACTGGGCGGACGGGCGAAGGAGCTGATGTTTCACTTCCAGACCGACAATACCGCCCAGCTCCTTTGCCGATATTCCGAGGCAGGTCATGCCGATCAAATTGGGGATAATCAGAACATGCCCGAAACAGCCGCTGTATTGATCAAGCCGCTGAAGCAGATCTTCTCTCGAAAGTCCCGGCATGCATACGATCCCGTAAGAGATACGCTGGTTCTGTGTCACTTCGCGGCAGCGGGACAGCGGTCCACGAGTGAACTGCGGGTCGGCATCAACGTAGCGTTCGGGATTGTCGTCGAGCACGGCGACGGGTCTCAACCCGATTCTGCGATTTTTTGTCAATGTATCGAGAACTCGTTTGCCTGTTGTCCCGAAACCGAGAATGGCAACCGGGCTGCCCCACCAATTACAGGTTGAAAACATCCCGCGCGTGCCAGCCCGGAAGACAGGGACCAGGAACGCCGTGAAAATGTAACCCAGGACGTAGATCAACCGAGATTCAGACAGGTCGTGTAGCAGAAATGTGGCCGCAAAAAGGCCTAGGAAAGCCACCGTGATTGACAATGTGGAACGTCGCAACTCCTCCACAGGATTAATGGTGACTCCGGGGTAGAGACCGGTAGCCATCAGACTACACAGCACGAGCACCAAAGCGGTCAGCAAAATTCGAACACTGTGACTTGCCGGGCTGGAAAGGAATACGTCGCGGAGAGCGGCCGCACCCGCTAACGAAAATAGAATGGCGAGTACATCCGAAGTCGCTAGGCAGGCAATAGTTCCGAGCGGCCTAATCGGTTGGACGGACGTTGGCAGCGAGTCGGCCGATACCGCAAGGGCCGGAGTCATGAGATCGCTATCCGCCAATGGCTCACCTTGAGAGACAAACGATGGAACGGAGTAGGGCATTGTTATGGAAGAATGGATTATGGAATAGAGAACTGATACAGAAACACGTGACTAAGACGGACTGGAATGACTACTGATTAGCGAGGGCTCGCGATATCACTCGACTGTTAGTACTCCGAAGTTCAGGGAGGTGTTGCTGTGACCTGCAGATACGTCGGTATTGTGCCTAATCTCGGCAGCTCCTATATTTTCGACATCCTGAACGTTCTGGTGCGCTGCTGCTCGCGCGTAAACTAAGAAAAGCCGTGCCGCGAAAATAACCCCAGGCTGCAGAGGGGCTTGTCTATTCCAATGAGGTCGTGAGCGCTTCCGCCCCAGGTGCCGTTCGGGGGCCAACCGTTGAGAGATCGATCGGCCTGAATCCAATGGCTAATGCAGGCGAACTGGACGATATCCGCAGATCATAATTGTCTGCATTAAGGAAGCGCGGGTTCTCGTAAAGGGAGTCTCTATCGCGACCGTCACCTTGCCATTGCTGCCACGTCTTCCCATCGAACATCAGTTGTTGCCCACGCGAACACCAATAGACGTTGCGATCCGGAGAAAACGGCCAAGGCGACCACAATCCATCTTCCAACCTCCCAGTATCAAATGCCACGATATTTCGTTCGAACCGAAGTGAACTCTGTCGTGTCGTACCGCGCGGGCACATAAGCTGAAACTCAGTGCAGAAGGCAAATATATTATTCTGAACCAGATTGTCGCGAGCATCGGTTTGATGGAAGTACCCGTCTTGACTGTGATAGACAACGTTATTCTCGATCGTCAGATTTGACGAGCCTGCGTCCGTATAGATCCCGACCCCGTTATATGAGAAGGAAAATACGTCGTGTATTCTGTTGTACCTAATTACCGTGCCGGGTTGGGAACCGAGCGTATAAATGGCCCCCATATCGCTGAGGAAACGCTTGCCGATGTCGTGCAAATCGTTGTACTCGACAACATTATCGTGACATTGGCTCGCCGTAGGTTTATAAGTCCATCCAACGGAAATAGCTGTGTAAAACAGATCGTGAATGTGATTGTGCGAAATAGTATTCCCGCTGCTCTGGCCAATCCATACCCCGATTGCGCCGGGATAAACCAAATCCAGATCATGCATCTCGTTGTCGCTAACAACATTTCCGCTGCTCTGTTGACTTGGGGCGGCGATGTTCACCGTTTCGCCAATTCTAATTCCGCCTCCGCCGACGTCGTAGATTTTTGTACTGACGATCCGGTCGTTTTTTGAGCCCCGGTGCAGCCAGATTGCATATCCGCCTAATTGATCAAACGTGCAGTGGTCAATCGACAGCTTTTCCGCTCCGAAAGCCTCGAAGGCAGTCGGGGCGGCCATCGCGGCCTGTGTATCGGTGAAACCGTCGGCCGGCATGGACCAGTCGGCATGCCTAAATTCGATTCCCTTGAAGCTTACGTTCCGCACAGCCATGCCCATCTCCGGGCGTCCCTGCACACTGACCAGCGTGATAAGGCGTGGAACTATGAATTCATGATTCGGGAAATTGTCCTTCGATAAGGGCCAATAGGTTAGAACGCTGGTTTGCTCGTCGTGATACCATTCCCCCGGTTCGTCCAGAGCTTCGAGACTATTCTCGATCCAGAACCGTTCATTTTGCACCTTGTTGAACTGGCTGGGGTTAGCGCTGAGCCGCGCGGTATGCGACGCTTCATCCACTGATCGGACCTTCATCCGCATCTCGGCCCAGTTGAGCAGACCGACAATTTCCACGTTGCTGCCTTCCCAGTTTTTGTGGACCTCGTTCCCGCGGTATCTCATTACGAACGGCTTTTCTTGCGAACTTGGTCCTTCCATGCGCAAGAAGCCCTCATTGGGGGTACGCGCCCGCTGCGCTCGGCTTCCATCAACAAATAGTTGGCGAAAATGGCCGGGAACAACCGCTGTCCACAGGGCGTCTTTTCCCGGTTTCCAACCCGTCACAATTTCGCCGCCGCTCACGATAGGAAGTTCGCCCTTATAGGCGACGTATGCGGTATCGGAATCTTCCGGAGTCAAAAGAAACGTGTCTGGAAGGAAATACGTGCCGCCGCGGAGAATAACTGACATGTTTCCGGTGACACCGCTTCTTCGTAAAGTTCGAATTCGATCACGCGCTGCATTTAGATCCGGCAATGGACCGTCTGTCGCAGTTGCGTTCGGGGCAGGAAGTTTGCCGGACCAGCCTTGTTTTCCGTGTGGAGACACATACACGGTCTCAGCTGACATCGTCGCCACGGCAAGAACCGCGACAATTAATCTGCTCATACTCTGGTCTCCGGTTCTTTGACTCCAGTTGGAGATGCCAAGCGGACTGCTATTGACCCCAACCGGCGGACTGCCAAGGCCCAATGAGAAAAGCCGATTACGACGATGCACCACAGGGCAATGTGCGCTTGGATCGCCAGAAGGAGCAATAACAAAAGGAAATTGCCGTGTTCACGCAAGTTGGAAAGCAACGCAGCTGCTATAGATCGTCCGAAAGTCATACCCGTAAACAATCTTTGAACGGGCTTTTCGTGATAAGCATCGATCGCCTCTCGGAACCGCAAAGAGTGCAGACTGATCGTGTAGTTCACTAATGGACCGAATGTCGCGCATACGGCAGCTTCGACCCCCCCCCCGAAACACCATAGTTAGTGTCTACATACAGAAGAGCCCTGATCAGCGAGACAGAAACGTATGCGGACTTGAACACATCTAGTGACGAATCCAGCCAGTAGCCAAGCTCAGATCGTTTGTTTGCAACGAACGCGAGTTGGCCGTCGGCACAGTCAAATACGTGCGCGACATTGAATAGAACATACGCGATGACGATGGAGCGCGGACAAACGGGCGCGGCAAGAAAATATGTGAATGCAGAAAGGTTAAGAAGGGCCCCCGTAAGCGTCAACTGATTAGGGGTCCAGCCTGCTCGAACCGCTACCCATACGATGAAGCTGGACAACCCATAGTAAATACGAAACCAGAAATTTTCAGGTCTCTTCGCTCCTTGAAAAATTTCTCGAAGAGTGAGTGGTCGAACTGCCGAAGTCGCAGGGGCGAGAGAAGCCATTATTGCTCCATCGGAACGAGCGGAGCGTCCACTCTGATATCAAAATTCATACCTGTAAGATCTGTCCCAAGTAATGTGAAGATCCGTTGCGCGACGTCGTCAGGCTCAAGAAGCGCATACGGTTGTTCCGCCCCAAACGCGGCTGTGCGCAGAGGTGTGTTGGCCCGCTGTGGACTAACAACGTTGACGCGAAACTGGGGATATTCATCGCTCGCTGCCTGAATCAGGTTAATTAAGGCTGCTTTCGAGGAACTATACGCTGCGTAACCAGCACGTCCTAGAGAATAGGAACTCGAGCCGAGGACCATAAAGTGGCCTCCGGGCCGGAGCAAAGCCTGAAGCTCTTGCAAAACCAGGAACACACCTTTCAGATTGGTCTCAAATGTGGAATCCCAGTCGACTTCAGAGTATTCCTGAATAGATCTCTTTAAGAGGAGCCCCGCGGCATATACGACACAGTCGAAACGTGTTTGCAACCGGCTCAACTCGGAAATGAAGGATCTGATGGATGTTCCCGAACACACATCAACGCCGGGGGTGGTTCGGCGCCCCACAGCGAGAGTTTGAATGCCGTGTGACCTAAATAGGGAACTTAGGCTGTATCCCAGCCCCCTAGTTCCACCTAAGACAAGCGCTCGATCCATACCTGGACATTGTTGGCCATCTGGTTTGCCGCGCAGACGCCCGACCTGAAAGAGACGTTCGACCAGGTAGAGATCATCCAAGTGAGTGATCTTCATATTGGTACGTTCGCCCTGTTCGATGTAAACAGGGCTTCCGAGTCTCAAAACCAAGTTGCAGTCGTCCGTGGAATCTACAACTCCATCCGAGAGTGCCTGTTCGTGTGCTCCTAAAATCACATCACGCCGAAATGCTTGAGGTGTTTGTCCCAGCATCATCTCCGTTCGCGGCGGAATATGGCTCAGGTGATCGCCCGAACGCACAACTACAGTGTCTGGTGACGGAATGCAGACGTCGATTGCATCGTGACCTTGAAGACGATTAATAATACGGCGTATTAGTTCGGGGGAAATGAGCGGTCGGACTCCATCGTGAATGATAACGTGGGAGGCGTCCGAGCAACTTACGATTCCATTGTACGAAGATTCCTGACGAGTCTTGCCACCGACGACCACCCGGATCGGTAATCCCGTTACCACGGAAGCAATTTCGATGGTTCGATCGAGAAATTTAGGATTTCCGACTACGACTACTTCACTCAGTTCCTGGCAACACGAAAAAGCGCGTAGCGTATGCTCAAGAACCGGTCGACCGCCTATTTTTAGGAATTGCTTCGGAATGTCCAGACCGGTTCTGGCGCCAGACCCAGACGCCAGAATAATGGCTTTGATATTCGCTTTCATGTTCAACACCACCAACTTGCGCTCTTCAGCATCTAGCTGTCTTGACTCGGCATCTCGTCGCAGCGGCATTAAGAGACCGCAAAAGCGAACGTTTCGTTACGAGCTGGATCAAAACCGTTGGGAACTCAAATCCAGTCTCAATTCTGAAAGGCGAGGGGCAGCGGCTGAGTGATGTACTGCAAGTACGACGCGCTCGTTATATTGAGGTCAAAGCTGCTTTTGAAGCAATCCTGAGCGTTTTTGTTCATTTGCTCCTGTTCAGCGGAACCCAATTCGTACCAACGTTCTAATAGTCGAACTGTTCCCTCTACTGTGTCCGGCTCGACCAGTCCGGCCCGTGCTCTGTCGACCTCTTGCCAAATGTTGACCTTGTCGGATATCAACACGGGCGTACCACATGCAAGAGCCTCCACAACTCCGACTCCATAGCTTTCCTGATGAGACGGCAGAATCAAAGCATCCGCTTTTTCCATAAGCGCCCACTTCGTTTCACCATAAACGGGGCCCACCCACGAAATCAGCTCGGCTACGCCTAACCTAGCCGCGAGAGTGTGCAGTTTTTTGATCATCCTCGGATCGCCCGGCCCCGCAATTACGATGCGGATGTGCGTGCTGTACCGCTCGTGCAGTCGAGAGAGCGCGAGAATTATCAAATCTACCCCTTTTACCTCGTGAATCCGCCCCAGGAAAAGAATGTAAGGCCGCGCAGTTAAGCTCTGGGAGCCAGGTTGAGGCACGTCCTGTCGTGACCGATCTCCCCCAGTAAAGAATTGCTTCGCGATACCGAGCTGAACGACCGCCTGTTTACATTGATATGGCCGAAATGCATTCTGAGCGAGATCTCTCTCTTGCTCAGTTGTAAAGAACACCGTAGCTGCATCACGAAGTACCCTGTGCTCGATGAGGCGCCAATAAATCGCCTTCTTCACATGTTTGATCGGGTAACGTCGCTTGAACCAGGGACCTAACATGCCATGAGTAAACAGGTAATAGGGCACCTTGTTTCGAACTGCGGCATTCCGCACCGCGCTGCTGAAGTACATCCAGATTCCTTCGACCACCAGGACGTCAAAGCTTCGAATGTTGGCCTCCAGCCACTTATCGAGATTTCTACTGTACCCATACACACCGCCATAAGCGGGCCCAATGGCGTGAACTGGCGTTTCCCAGGAGGCAAGCCATTCGGCATGGGGACTGTCCAGGCACAGGACTTCAGCCATTATGCCCGCTTGGCGGCTAATCGAGGTCAGACTCCGGACCGTTTCGACAGGTCCTCCCCACCTCGGGTGCAACGTTCGGATTACGTGAAGGATTCTCATAGTTCTGCCCTACTATGTCGGGCAGGTTCGAAGAAGTTCTTATTGGAGGTCCTGACCAGAACGAGCCCGGCCGGTTGCGAATTCAATACCTCTCGAGCCGGAGCCGCCAGACGCGCTTTTGGGTGGCCCGTCGATAGGAGCTTTACCTTTCCGATAAAGCACGCCATTACGAGAACGCAAGGCGTAGAGAAAGCCATCGCATTCAGAAAATCACCCCGCAGGAGAAAAATCTGGAATCCCGCCAGATACGCCAGTAATACGGAACCAGAGCTCGATCCGTTGATTCCTAGCTGCTCGAGCCTGTAGCTGAATCGCCCGTAAAGGCAGAATCCAATAAGTACACCGATGAAGTTCCCGGCATAATAGAACTCCGCCCAGAGCGGTGAACTCAGGTTCAACATGGTGTATCCTATGTAGCCGCCCACCTCTTGCCCGGTTCCAATGGGCTTGTTTTGCCAAATCGCGCGCGGAACAAAAAAGAGGAAGCTGCCCACGATGTGATAGCCGTAATCGGGGCCATTCTCTTGCACAGCCGCCACCGTATTGCTCAGCATCTGGAGCACGTCGTAATCCGGTTTTTTCTGTAAACTTTCGGTCGGAGATCGAAGATCGTTGGCACTATAACCCGCCTCATTCCGAAAGTAGTCAGTGTAAGGAAAGGCAATGGTAAGAACGACGGCCATTGAGAGTACAAACCACGGCTTGAATCGGCTTCGGTCCTGAAACAGAAGAAGCACTATCGTCACGCCATATGAGCCGAGCATGGCGCGGGGCAGGCTCAAGGGGTAATTAGCCAAACCATTAAAGACGATCAGAACAACGATCCACCCCAGGAGAACGGTCCGCTGGATGCCGCGATAACGGCGTTTTCGCAGCAGATAGATACCAACAAACAGCGGAACAATGGCGGGGCTGCGCTGTATGGCTCCGTAGATGAGGACTTCGCTTTTTGCAAGCTCTCGAGCAGCCCGCATTCTTTGTGCCCGGGTCACGATAACGGATTCTATCCCGCCATTGAGGTATATCCCGAAGCTCGACATGCCTATGCAAGCGATTGTTAGAACGGTATAGCGAGTAAGACTGGGGAAGAGAAAAGCAGTGGAGAACGACTTTTCACGCGTCTGACGGGACGGCTGACGGCCATTTCGTATGCCAGGCAGCCTAAGATCACAATGGCTTCGGAAACCATCAGATTTCCCGGGTTTTGTTTCCAGGCTGGCCAAGGAAAATCAGAAGTCGCCATCTGAGCGCAAGCAGCTAAGCCGAACCAGCAATATACGAACAGCCAGAAAGTCAACTGCATAAAGGGCTGCTGCCGGCGCATCGCTAAGCGCGTCAGTTTCCACCCTGAATACAGAGTTATGAGACAGCCGATAACGAATTGCAAACTGAATTCGATTCGAAGACTCGCCAATACAGTTGCAGGGAGGAGAAGCATCAGAACCGAAGCCGTTAATGCGCGAGTGAAGCTCCCGGCCTGTTTCCGCTTCGTTGGAACGGTACTTGAAAATCCCATCACACCTGCTCCACTTTTCGGAGTACCGGCAATGAGGTAAATATACCCTTCAAAAATCCCTCGATAGTATCTCGCGATTGTCGCAATGCAGCACGCAATACGAACCAACACATCGTGCCGTCAACTACGATGAGAGACACAGCGGCACCGGTGATCCCAAATCGCGGTGTGAGAACCCATGCAAATGCCAGAGAAACCAAACTGACCAGGACGAAACCTGTAGCAAGGTGATGGTGTTGATTCGTTGACATCGGTACTACAGAACTTGTGCTCCAGAACGAACTCAGCACAGTGACAATCAACAGCACGTGAAAGCAAGCGAGGTTTAGGCTGAGGCGGTCATGTATCCAATAGTGATACAAAGCAGGACCTGCAATCCAAAGAAAAAAGAGGCTCGCAGCGGATAGGGCGATGCTTGCCTGGCACGCATAGCGATGTAGCTTGCGGGCCAAAAAGAGGTCGTGTGAGCCAAAAGCGCACGATAGTTCTGGCCATACTGCGCGTCCAATTGTGTTTGCTACTTGGAAGTTGAGTCTTGTGACAGTGCGAATTGTCGCGAACGTGGCTGCTGCAACCGGTCCCAGGAGCACCCCGATTACAAGTACGAATCCTTGTAAGCTGACAGCGTAACCGAGCGGAAGCGCCACAAATCCTCCTGCGGGCCTCGCCAAGGCTTTTATCGCAGAAATGCGGGCATGCTTGACGCCTATCCGGAGCCATGGCGTCCTGTGGAATAGCAGCACTCCGTACGCGAACGTGCCGACGAGTCGGCTAATAAGATAGCCGAACGCCGCGGCCACAAGACTACCGCCCATCACCGCAATTGCAGTTACTATGAATGCCTCCGCAAATTTCTGTATGGCGTACCAAAACGTTCCCGCTGCGAAATTACCGTCACATCTAAAGCCGCTCTCCAGAACTGACGTTTGCTGGGTTAAAAGCGCGAACGTTGCACAAATGAGAAGGAGCATGGCAGCTTCGGAATTGGAAATAGTTGCCAAATGAAACCATCGGCGCCAAGGAACAAACCAAACTGTCGAGGACACGAGAATTAGAGCGGCACAGGAAACAACGGTCAATAAAATCCACGAACTCTGAAATGTCCGAAGTGCGCCCTCGCGGTCGCCTTGTGCAACACGGTAAGTCATATCGCTGCCGGATGCGTTTCCGAACCCAAGGTCAACCAGCGCGAAATAAGTTGGGATAGCCGTTAATACTACCCAATCACCGTATCGCGTAGCGCCCCAGGAGCGCAGTAAGAGGGGAACAGTCCCGAGTTGAACGGCCGCCGTTAGGAATGGGCTCAATGCAGTGGCGCCGAATCCGGCGACTAAGCGTTTACGAATGCTCATAAGGCTTGAACGCCTGTAGCAGCACTCACGCTGCTACAGTGTGGACGCCTTTTCACAGGCCGTGCGGGAGATCCGTGACACAGCATCCCGCTCGGTAGGTCCTTGAGGACCGTGCTTCTAGTACCAACGACGCATCCTCTGCCGATCCTGACTCCAGGACCAATGAACACGTCGTTGGTCAACCAAACCTCGTCTTCAACAGTAATCGGTTTAGCGTCGATGGGAAAATCGATGCGCGAATAGTCGTGAAGCCCGGTGCATAGGTATACGCCATGAGCCAAAGCGACCTGCGATCCTAAACTGATCTCGGCTAAATTGTAAAAGACGCAATCGTCGCCAACCCAGACGTTGTCGGCGAGTGACAATTTCCATGGGTAAGTCACTCGCACTGTAGATCGAAGCCGAACGTTGTCACCGATTTGGGCTCCAAAAAGCCGCAGCAGAAAACTACGCCAACGGTAAAAAACGGTCGGTGACCATCGAAACAGCGTATCTTGCACGATCCACCAGATCTGTACCTTCCAGGCGGGTCCACCGCGAAAACCTGCAGGCATGGTAAACAGCCTGAGATCCTGGTAGATCGGTTCTTCTGTGGAGTCCGCTCGCGCTTCGGGGATTTCCGCGGGAAAACAGACGCGCTCCGCGGCTTCGAGCTCGGCGCGTTCGGGGCGCAACGCACCGTTGACTTGATCGTGAGTGTTCATCGACAAAGATGCGGAGTAAAGACCTCTATTGCTGTTGTTTCATCCATTCAACAGTGTGTTTTATTCCCTCTTCGGTCGAGTATGGCAACGGGCCAACGAGGTTGGACGTCTGGCTGAGATCATATGCCATCTGCGTCCGCAAATTACCTAGCCTGAAGGATGTCATGGGTGGATTTCGCCACCCTACCTTCTTAAGAACATCTCCTGCAAACGCAAAAGACCTCATCACGGACAGTGGAGCGTCTCGTACAGGAGGAGCTCCAAAATGCTCGCGAATCGTCTCGGCCATAGCGCGTATCTCCACCGGCTGATAGTCCGCGGCGTACAAAGTTCGACCGTGAATGGAACCTCCGGGCAATTCAAGCAAGCGCCTGATTTGCTGAACTACATTGCCGACGTATCCGTAGCTCTTGTAAATCCTTTCGCCTGCGGGATGCACGTAAACACCGCGGCGGACTGCCTGGAAGAAGTTCTTGTAGGGAACATCGAACCAAGGTCCCCAGATAGAGGTTGGCCGGATAATTACCCACGGTATCTCGAGCCCGCTCGATCGAACTATAGTCTCACCTTCGGCTTTACTCGCCCCGTACAGAGTGAACGGGCTGTAGTCATCATCGCGTTTCGGCTGTATGTCATTCGCGTGCACGTAGCGGGATGACGCGAAAATTACTCTTCTTACAGAAGCCGCAGATCGGAGCGCGGAAATGATATTCCGAACTCCGGTAGTATTCGATACGTAATCCGCAGCCGACCTTCCGTCTAGATCGGTGCGTGCGGCAAGGTGAACTACGGCGGTTGGTTGGAAATCCATGACGGTGGCGGAAAGATGAGCTCCGTTCAGAATGTCACCTGGCACATAGCTCACATTCCGTATGGCACTTCGTGGGCGCTTCAGATCATAGTTCAAGCTCGGAAGCCGGTCCGCAGCAATGCTTTCCATTAAATTCGTTCCGATAAAACCAGATCCGCCGGTCACAAGAATTCTTTCCATGCAGTTAATGCGTTCTGGAGATGAAAGATCGTAAGACTTAAATCAGACTTCAGCCTTGACGGTCTTGTCACCATAGCCATAATGCCGATAGGTGTTGTAGTAGCCGTAGTATCCGTTTGGAGAGTTCTTGGGATTCCAGTCGTTTAAGACAGTTCCCAGGATGCGAATCCGGTCTTCCATAAAGCGCTGACTAGCCGCTATAAGTGCATCGCGCGTGGTTTGCTGCGCCCGAGTTACTAGTATTACGCCATCAGACAGACGCCCGATCACTCGGGCATCTGTCATCTGAAGCATAGGCGGCGTGTCGATAAGAACCATGTCGTATTCTTTTCTGAACCTGGCCAGCAACTCGGCAAGATTGGGTGAATAGAGTAGATTGGCGGCTGCGTGCGTTGACGGCCCACTCGTAAGCACATCCAGTCCGGGCACCTCGGTCTTTTGGATCAGCGCGCTAACGCCTTCATACGAGAGCTCTTGCTCACGCAGCAAGTCACTCAATCCCCTTTCATTCTCTAAACCGAAAAGTTCGTGCATCCGGGGCCGGCGAAGGTCGGCGTCCACAATTATGACTTTGTGGCGTATTTCGGCCAGGGCGATTCCGAGGTTACTAACTGCTGTGGTTTTCCCGTCCGACGGACTAGCACTAGTGAGGGCCAGCACTCTCGGCCTGCTGCCGTTTTCGCCTACAAATAAAATTGAGGTCAAGGTAGCGCGAAACGCCTCGGCCATGAGGCTCGGTTTCCGCTCCCAGGTGATCAGCGCCACGGATGTTGCTCTGTCGTCGCTGCTCCCAGAACCTTGAAGAGCAGGATTCGCCTTCCCTGGCAGCCTTCGCGGCCTACCGTCTTTCTCGCCGTCGATAGAAGCGCTTGGGATTGTTCCCAGCTCTGGCAGATTCGTCCAAAGTTGAGCATCTCCCGGCTGCTGCAGAGTTCGATCCGTCCGTTCTCGTAGAATCACAGTGGTCAGCCCTAAACACAGACCAAAGAAAAATCCTAAAAACGCTAAAATTTTGAAATTGGGCCAGAAAGGCTTGTCGGGTATTTCTGCAGGATCAACGACCCGCACGTTGCTGGCGTGAAGAGCCGATGCTATGGAAGACTGTTTCATCTCCTGTAGCATTGCGTCGTACAACTGACGATTGCTGTCGACCTCACGCTTGAGAATGTTGTACTGAATCGCCTTTTCATCCTGACCAGTCACTTCACGCGTTTGGGCGTCGTAGGTGGCTTTCAGCAACTTCTCCCTGCTGATCGATTGATGATAGTCATCCGCGATGCGTTCCAGGATCGAGTTCCGGTCGTGCGTGAACGCCGCCTGCAGAGCGACGAGTTGCGCCTTCGCCTGTTTCACCTTGCTGTATTCGGGAGTAAACGTTGCGCTGAGTTGCGCGATTTGACCCCGCAGATTATTGATGTTGGTTAGGGCATCGCGAAGGCCTTCATCGTTTAACACGTCCGGCAAGGAATCCGGAGGAGCGTTCTTGGCGAGTTCATACGTTGCCTGGCGGGTGATCCTGTCCGCAGTTGCGGCTGAGAGCTGCTGCTGGACTTGCTGTAGCTTTTCAGTCGCGATATTAGTGGTGTCGTCTGTAAAGATCAATCCCGATGTGCGTGCATATGCTTGAAGGGTATCCTCGGAGCGCTCGAGCTTGCCGCGTGCGTCGTTTATTTCTCGGGTAAGCCAATCTCCGACTTTTTGCGTGCTTTTCCAGCGAGCTTCGATGCTTTGTTCGATGAACTCGTTTCCCAGGGTGTTCGCGAAATCGACGGCTAGTTGCGGGTCCGTCGATTTCACCGTCGCCTCGATTACCCGGGTACGCTGGGTCGCGGTGACCTTTAAACTGTCAGCCAGTTTGTTCAACAGCTTCTCACGGTCAGTCAAGGGAAGGGGCTCAGGAATATTCAGCAAACTCCGCCACCAAGTTGCTTGTGGCCGCTGCATGCGCTGAAGCCGCGCATAATCCGGATCGAGTTTCTGGATGACGCGCTCGACGAGCGCATCACTTTGAAGAAGCTTGGCCTGCGTTTCCTCTTCGGAGGTATCGAACGAGTAATCGTTCGTTGTGACCGGGCTGGCACCCTTCATATTCATGAAGTCCTCATTCACATTGAGCACTTCGAGAGAGATATGCACCTTGTAGCTAGGTGTTAACGGCAGCCCCAGCAGGATGGCGAGCAGTGTTCCGCCAAGAGCGAATAGAAAAAGCATTCGCTTGTGCCGGCGAAGAAGGCGCCAATAATCCAGTAGGCCTCCAGAGTCGGAATCTTCGGTTCCATCGGCAGCGTAATAGGGCTGCGGCGGTACATCGGCGTGCACCATTCGAGCGCCCGGCGTGGCCGGCTGACGCACGATAATCCCGCCATTGGCGGGTTCGGGATGTTGGCTGAATCGATCCATCTTGATCAATACCTTCCGTAAATCGCCACGCCGCTCGCAGTTTGCACAACAGCCTCGAGAGTGCGATAGGATACTGTCTTCAATTTGCTATTTGGGATAAACAAAATATCGTCCGCCTGGAGCGTCTGGTCCGTGCCCTTTGCCTTCCATTAACTCTTTCACGTCAACCGGAATTTGGGTTCGTATTTTGCTTCCAGGTACAGCTCGGAGAATGAGCGCCTTCTGTGGCGCGGCGGTTTTACTCAATCCCTCTGCCGAGCGAGAGCACTTGCAAAGTTGAAAGGCTTTCCTGTTGCCCCAGTTGAAAACCGCCTGGCTTGTTGACGGAACCGACTGCATATACAACCTCAGTCCTTGAGACAGTGATCACGTCGTCCGGCATGACGGCAATGTTGTCTGCGGGATTCGACCCATTCACAAGTCCCCTCACATTCAAGGACGCGACGCTGAACTGCCCTGTCGAATCGTTGTGGGCCTCCGGGAGGGGTATCGGTCCCCACTTGAGATTACGGGTGATAGTGACTTTGTTGCCGAGATTATCAGTGAAACCACCCGCTAGAGATAACGCTTCGAACAGAGTTTTATCGCCTTGAACCTGGTGAAGCCCCGGTGAGTTGACCTCGCCTAATACGGATACCGGCTGGCTATGGTACTCCGTTATATTCACCACGACTTGAGGTTCCTTTAGGATCTTGCTCAATTGCCCCTCGATTTCCCTTTCAAGAGCTCCTGTGGTCAGTCCTGCGGCTTGGATTCGCCCGGCATACGGAATACTTATGTCCCCGCCGTTATCGACTCTGAAGGTTTTGTCGGTAGTAAACTGATCGTCCAGATCGTTTACCGTGAGTGAAATTTGGTCGCCTGGTCCGAGTACGTAATCGGCGTTGTCGCTCGGTGCGGACGCCGGGTTGGGGGGCAGTTGCCGGGGAGCATCGGCAGCGGATGCCTCCCGGTTGTTAATGGGCTGAACACGTTGCTGGGCGAAGACGAAGGATGCGATGCCCAAGCAACGGAATTGCAAGGGAGAGAAAGCTGTTCATACGAATTGCCTTATAAAAATACTTGAGGAACGTGCCTAGCATGTCCCTACTGACCGGTGGAGGATTGCGAAAAAACGAGAGCGGGCATGGCGCCATTGTTTGTGCGCGTTCCTTGATTAAGCCTTTTCAGTTCGAGAGAGAGCATGTGGAGGCGGCCTTCGAGTTCGGCGACGCGAGTCTCGAGCGACTCCTGAGGCACCCGTGCGGGCTGCTGGAGGAGCATGTTGATGGCGGCGCGGGCCATCTCCGAAACGCTACGGATTCCGTGTGCAAAACACAGTTCACGGAAGCGATCGTACTCTTCGGCAGTGAGGCGAAAGCTGATCATTCGGCTGCGAGAATCTGGAGACATATGAACGTGGATTGGTCCGCAAGGCGGGGCGGTTTGTTTGGACTGGCGAGTGGTACGTTACGCGGCGGTAACGGCTTCCCGATCGATTTCGACCGAGACGGAGCGTTGGAGCATTTCGATGGAGACGACCATGCGCCACTCAGATTTCTTCTGCACGAAGATGCCTTCGACGTTTTGGAGCGCGCCGTGGGTGACGCGAACGCGCTGACCTGTGCGGAGGAAGGGGCAGGGCTCGGCGGCGACGCCGGAATCGAGAATGGCATGGACGGCTTCGATTTCGCGATCGGTGATCGGCGCGGGCTCATTGCCGAAGCCGACGACGGAAATCACGCCTGGCGTCGTCATGATGGGCAGGCGATTCTTGGCGTCAAAACGGCAGAATACGTACCCGGGAAATAGAGGTTTTTGCGATTCGACGACTCGGTCCGACCAGCGCCGGCGAGAACGATACACGGGCAGGAACTGCTGGTAACCTTTACATTCGAGAACAGTGGCTGCGACCTTCTCGTGATTCGAGCGGGTGCGAATACCGTACCAGGGGTGGCGAGTAGCGCCGTCGGTTTGACTATATAACTGCTTCATGACAAAAAGGAAAGCGCAACGATGATGACGTGGCTTGCGGTTCCGGACAAGCTACCGCCCTTTCGGTCCCACATCGTCTCCCCCAATGTGAAGAAATGTCTAACCGGAGCACGTGTGTTACGGAAGTATTACAGTAGTACCATGTTTACGCGGTGTAAGGGAAGGGAAATCGCACCCTGACACAAAGTAGAAGTACTAGAACCGCTTTTAGCGCAAATTCCGCAGGTATCGCCGGCATCGCTTTTCAGCCAACTTTCTTAGCATTTTCAATAACTCCTTGTTATATCTAAGCTTTGCGGAATCGAGATACAAGTCGGGAGAACAGTGGTGGTTCCGGTACGCGAAGCGGTAGAGGCTCGCCAGCGATGACGGCGGTGGGGTTTGCCACAAACAGACGTTCAGCGCGCGCAGCACTGTATCGGGTCGAGACGTACCGAAAGGCAGCGGACAGATCGGGGGGCCGCTGGCCAGTGTCGTGGGCGTCACTCGCAATGAAATGAACGAGCTTATCGTTCATGAGAGACTGTGCGGCGCGTTGTGCGCGCATCCCGAAACCGCCGAGCAGAGATTGCGCGGTGACCTGGAGAAGGCAGCCGTCGTCCACCCACGATTTCAGTTCCTTGAGCTCGCGCTGAACCGAGGAATTACGCTCCGGATGAGTAATTACGGGGACCATGCGGCTGTTGAGAAGCTCACGCAACACGTTTCGGGTCGGCGGGAGGGAAACAAGGTCGGGAAGTTCGACCAGAAGATACGGGCCATGATTGATGGTGTATTTGGTGGGGTGTTGCAGGGCGTCGCGGAGGTTGTCGTAAGACAGGTGGAAGTCGCAGCCGGTGTGGATGGTGGGAGCACCCTGGCTATGAGCAGTTAGTTCGGCGATCAGCTGCTCGATGCTGGCCGGATGAAACGGATATTGGGCGTTGCAATGCGGTGTGGCAACGATGTCCGTCGTGCCCGTCGCGGCGGCCAAGCGGAGCATTTCGAGGCTATCTTCGAAACTGGACGCGCCATCATCAAGCCCCGGAAGAATATGAGAGTGGAGGTCGACCATCTAATGTCAGTGCGAAGACCCCTTGGGCGGTGAGAACTCCTCCTGTCCCGAGGTGGGGGTGCAGCCTAAGCTGGAGTGATTTTAGTAGCTCCGCCGCGTATAAAGACGTAGTGTTTTGTAGATTAAAGTGTTACGCTTTCATTACAAGAAATTTGCAATCACAGTCTGAGTTCTCGGGGCGCTGCCTACAGGACTGGAGACGCTTGGTTGGGAGGCGCTCATGGCGATAAACGTTTTGAACGATATGCTGACCGATAGTTCCTCCATCGGTTTGACCCAGCGTCGCCTTCCGCGCCCACTGCATTGGATCCAAAGGGCTCGTCGAACACTACTCATTCTCTGTTACCACGGTGTAAGTCAGACAGATGAACACGAGTGGGATCCAACTCTGTACATTGAACCGGATTTGTTTCGTCGGCGCATGCAGGCGATTCGGGACTTTGGGTACCAGGTGCTCCCGCTGCAGGAAGCGGTTGACCGGTTGCGGGAGGACCGTCTATCGGGACCCACTGCCGTACTGACGTTCGACGATGGATGGCACGATTTTTACAGCGCCGCCTGGCCGATACTGAAGGATTTTAAGTTTCCCGCGACGGTTTATCAGACCAGCTATTATTCGCAATACAATCGGCCCGTTTTCGATCCGGTAACCCGGTTCCTGCTCTGGAAGGGCAGAGGACAGACGATAGCTGGAATCTGGCCCGGCGGTGCCGCACTGGATCTAACGACTGCGGGAGGCATCAAAGCGGCGTCGCTGGCCGTGTCGCTGGAAGCGAGAGAAAAAAAGCTTTCGGCGGAGCAGAAGGACGAATTGCTGCAAAAGCTCGCATCCGCGCTTGGGCGTGGATTTCAACGCGATTCTGGCGTCGCGCACGTTACATCTGATGAACTCGGCTGAAATCCATGAGATCGCCGCGGCGGGTATCGATGTACAGTTGCACACGCATCGGCACAGAGTACCCGCCGATAAGCAACTTTTCCTTCGTGAGTTAAATGAAAACAGGGCGTGGATCGAGGCGGCGACTCAAGTGCCGACTGCGCGGTTCTGTTATCCAAACGGAGAGTACCGGCCTGAGTTGCTTTCGTGGCTTCGCGAGGCTGGCATACAATGCGCCACGACGTGTGATCCGGGGGTGGCAACACGCCGCTCCGAGCCATTGCTGTTGCCTCGATTCACGGACGCGAGTTCAATCTCGCAGGCCAAATTCGAATCCTGGTTGACCGGTATAGGATGGATAGCTCCTGCGGGCAGGCGGATTCTACGAAGCGTATCGGCCGTAGCGCGGAGACGGTTCACTCCTGGGTCAAAGCCGGAAAAATCCGCTCGGACCGAAACTGCCGCCGAAGCAGTACGAACCTGCGCCTAACGCATTCTTCGACCGCCCAACCAGCCGCGGGCTCTATACCCGCTAACTCTACACGTCAGGCTCGCCCGCAGTTGCACGATCAGCATAAAATGGTTTATCTGCGAGGGGCAGCCAAATGATCGCACCAACGCGACTGTCCGGCCGCGGCAAGCCGCTTCCACATCTCAGAATGTTTTCGGGAACTCTTCGAGTCGCCTGGGCCGTAGTATCGATCGTAACCATTTGGTCCGAGATTGCGCCTCGATCGCCGTCGCTGCTCCCCCTGCCTTATTATTCCTATACGGCTGCAAAGGTGATCCTGTTTGTGTTGATTGGATTTTTGTCCCCCCTGACGTTTTGGAGATTCGATTCCCTCGGGTTGGGATTACTCTTTTCCGTTCTGGTCGCGGGCGCAGTCGAGGGTGTACAGTCGATCTCACCAGGACACCGCGCAAGTTATTTCGAATTTGCCGCCAAGCTGATCCTGCTGTTTATAGGATTCGCCTACTCACTGAATGCGCGGTATGACCGCGTGCTCAGATTCGGTCCGCTAAGGCTGTTCTTGCGAGATTCGCATCGCGCGGCGGGCGAATAGTCCAACCTAACCCGTCAACGACCGAATTTCTGTTTCGCCCAAAGTGGCAGAAACCGCGGCGTAGTTAATAGGTACCGTCGCCATAGCCGGGCAGGTTCCATCAGCAACCTGAACAGCCATTCAAGACCGTTGCGTTGCACCCATAGGGGCGCCTGCCTGGTGCGGCCGGCGTGAAAGTCAAAGGCGGCGCCTACGCCTATCAACGTGACACCGGGGAGGAAGTGACCATTTTCAAACATCCATTGCTCTTGCTTGGGCGTGCTGATGCCGACAAACACGAGATCTGAATCGGATCGAAGGATGCGTTCTCTTACTTCGTGCTTCTCCTCTTCGGTCAGCGGCCGAAACGGCGGCGCGTAGACATCTGCGATGACCAGGCCCGGAAACCGCCCCTGCAAGCGGCTTGACAGCTTCGCCAATGTCTCATCGTGCCCACCATATAAAAAAATCCGGTGGCCGTGGACTGCCGCGCTCCGGCAGAGTTCGAGCATCAGCGTCGGTCCGTAAACTCGCTGCTGAGTCGGGGATCCGAAGGACCGAAGCGCCCAAACGACCGGCATGCCATCGGGTGTAGCTATATCCGCCGCATTTAAGATGCTGGCGAATTCCGGATCATCATGGGCAGTGATGATTCCGTGAACCGACGTCACGCAGATATAGTGGCCCACGGGCGCGCCCGATGTTCTCCTCTCCAAAACCCAGTCGCGGCAGATATCGACGACTTCCGCGTAACTCGTTTTGCTAATGCCTACACTTACAATCAACTGTTTCGGCGGTAGGGGTCGTGGCATCGTTAGTAGATAGTTGCCCAGCCATAACGATCGGCGGCTGACTTACCACAGACCTGCACATGGTCCGCGACTCCCACCGGACTTTGGACAAACCAAAAGGTCCCTCTGATCGAGGCGGAGCAAGCCGGCCGCGCGCCTGCGGACGTGAGTTGTATCTCTGGTGCGCGAAATGGTCCGAAGAACTGTCCGCCGATGCCGCCGTTTGAGGAAAGCAGGGCTTTGTACTTTGTGGGACCGTTCCCCAGCAGATACCAGCCTATGGAGCTGTCGGAAATATGCGTGCCTGTCATATCGTCCCGCAAGAGAGTTCTGCAACTGCTGCAGGAGAGCCCGAGGATGGTTAAATTCTGATTGTTCATGCCAGGACGGGCAGCGATCTCCAGGCCCGTGTTGACGTCGGGGCCGAAAGCGCCATTGGCGAAAATCAGCGTGTCGGCCGAATGGGTCGCACTCCCCAGAGTGACCGCAGTAGCGAAATGTTCGACGTGGATGTCCTGGTAAACACCCGATCCGTCAAGTTTCATGGCGAGCGCGGGGCGTGAATCGTATGAGCTTCCCGCGTTGCACGTGAGCCCTGTTATTCCTCGGAAAGCGTCTACACCGCTGATCTCCACGCAGAGAGTATTCACGGTAGTAGCTGCTCCGGGTCCAGGCAAAATCTCCAAATTCTCGAAGGGACCGGAATTCTGTGCGCCGCTCCCCACTACTCGCAATCCAGTTTTTGTGCAATCTCCCAATATGAGGTTACGCCCGAAGCTCTGTTCCTCCGAGTAGATGTTGAGCAAACAGGTTCCGGCAATAAGAGAGCCATCGATGGTCATGTTCTCCACTTGCACTCCGAAATTCGGGGCCGGCCCCGCGCCCATTTGAACGACGGCAGCTTCCGGTGGAAAGTTAGGAAGAGCTTTAATCACGGTGTTGGCGTATCCCGGGTCCCCGCGCCCGACACCGAATATTTGTGTTTTGGTCGGGATCACTACGGTGCCGCTGACGCCGTATGTTCCGGCTGGAAACAGCAGGCGCTGTCCTCTGTGCGCCACGCTTGCAAAAGCACGATTGATGGCGGGCAGGTCATCGATGATTCCATCTCCGCGTGCCCCATAATCTTTCACGTTGACGAAACCGCAAGCCTCTGCTGCGACCCTATGACCGCTCACTTGTAGAGCGTTCTGCAAGGAAACGCCGAGTGACGTGATAATTGCCAGCCTTACAATCGCCTTGAGCATCTTGTATTCGTTCGCTTTCGCTGGGCCTTACATCATGCTAAACGCTCACCGAATGCTTACGCTGACGGGTACACTGTGGAGAAGAGTTTCGCCCTTGAAAACACTTCGACATCAGCTTCTGCTTCTTACCGTCATCGCAGCCTGCGCGTTTTCCGCTGAGCCAAGTCCTGTTCGAAAAGCCCCGGAACTCGCCTATAAGGTGCCGGGGCAAGGCGATCAGCTCCTGACGCAATATCGCGGGAAAGTGGTGGCCCTCGAATTTATTAAAACGACTTGCCCGCATTGTCAGGCAGCCTCCCGGCTAATGACCCAATTGCAACAGCAGTACGGATCGCGTGGGTTTCAGGCGCTGGATATCGCTATTAACGCACTCGACGAGGGGCAGAGTGAGACGCAGGCGAACCTTCTAATAGAGACTTTCTCTCAAAACTTTCGTGTCGGCTTCCCGGTCGGTTGGACAACCCGCGACCAATTTCTGGCCTTCATGGGGTTTAGCATCATGGACTATACGGTGATACCGCAGTTGGTTCTCATCGACCGGCGCGGCGACATCCGCTATCAGACTCCCGCGCGCGGAGACGAGTTATCCATGAAAGAGAACACCATTCGGCAGCGCCTGGAGGAATTGCTATCCGAGCCCATTCCGACCACGCGCACTTCCGCGAAGCGAGCGCCCGTTGCGAAGAAGCAATCATAGTCTCCTTCCTACGCTCGTTCTTTTTTCGGTTCTTGGGTGGGCTGCAACCTCAATGGCCCAGACCCCCGACACCGCGACGATCCAAGGAACGGTGACAGATCAAACCGGCTCCGGCGTTCCTGACGCGGCGCTGACCGTTACAAACGCCAGCATCGGTTTGCTGCGTACAACCGAAGCAAATGCCAACGGTGATTTCACTGTCTCCGGACTGCCGATCCACGGCCTTTACCAGGTGACCGCTCGCAAGCCTCACTTCGCCGAAGCACAGTCGGGTGACATTGTGCTGGCTGCGGGAACCACGGCGAACATCCACTTGCAGTTAAACGTAGAAGGAACGCGCAGTCAAACAACTGTGACCGGAGTAGTGGGCGCTGTGCGAGCCGATCAACCACAGATCGGTATCGATCTCAGCGCCGCGCAGCTGACCGAAACCCCCTTGCTCAACCGCAAGATCACCTATCTACCCTTACTGAGTGCCGCGAACCGCCCGGCAATCAATCAGGGCGATGTGTTCATGAATGAGGATCTGTTTACAACGAATGGGGCTGGCCGGCGGCAGACCTGGTTTGAGGTGGATGGCAGCACGGGAAACGACAGTTGGGGAAGGCAGACTATATTTAGCAACGTTCCTTTAGCAGCAGTGCAGGAAATGGACGTGCTTTCAAACGCGTTTTCGGCTGAATACGGCGCCAGTACCGGAAGCGTAGTCAACATCATCACAAAAAGCGGCGGAAATGCGTTCCACGCCGAAGCCCTCGACCTCGGCAGGCCGTCAGCGCCAGAGGCGAAATTGTCCGGATTTAATTCTGGAAACGCGACGAGTGGAAACGATCTGACGAATGACACGCTGGAACAAATGGCGCTGTCCCTGTCCGGTCCGGTCGGCAGTGCAGGTCATACGCAGTTCTTCGCCTCAGGCGAGTACAGCCTGGAAAGCCGCGCCTCTCCAGTTATCTCTCCCATCGCTCCGGGTAACTTCATCGGGCATTACCGTGACTGGCTGGGCTTCTTCCGGCTCGATCACCAGTTCAGCGACCGTAACGATCTATTCTTCCGAAGCGATGTGGACGGCTTTTACGATACGAATCCGAATGGCGCCGTCGGCGGAAACACGCTGCCCACATCGGACCGGGTTTTCAGAAGGCGAACCTATTCCGAAGAGCTCGGCGAGACGACAGTGCTGAGCCCATCGCTTGTGAATAGCGTACGGCTGCAGTTTCAGCTTGCCTCGCCCATTACCGAATTCGATCCGGTTATCAACGGGACGGAATTTTCAGTTCCGGTTTCGAGCGGCGGTACCTTCATTACCGGCACGTCTCAATCGGCCTTGCTGATGAACCGACAGTACGAAGCGAACGACACAGTTTCAGTCGTTCTCGGCCGCCATCAGGTAAAGTTCGGGGCGGATGCGATCTTCGCGCACAACGGGGGAAACAGCAAGGAGTACGGCGGTCCCATCTACGACGGAGAGTTCATTTACAAGACCTGCATGCTGTCACTTGCTATATGCGAAAGTCCGGCCTATCTGGATAACACCGCAAACGTCCAGAGTTACACCCAAAGCTATGGCAATGCGCAATACACGGTGAATGACGCTCTCGCTGCCGGTTTCGTGCAGGACGATTACAGGGCCCGTCCCAGCCTCACGATCAATCTCGGCATGCGCTACGAAGTCCAGACCTTTACAGATTCCAGGAAGGACTTCGCTCCGCGTGTGGGGTTCGCATACGACTGGCTGGGAAAGGGGAAGACCGTTGTCCGTGGAGGCTTCGGCATTTACTATTCGCAAATCGTGGATAACTCGGAGGCGAACTACGCTCTTACCGGGCCGACAGGCGTCTTCAACTACACTGCGGGCCCTGGGCAAATTGGATTTCCCACAAGTGTGTCCGCCGCGCCGCTTCCCAGTTTTCCCGCAGGTGCAGTGCCGCCCGTGCGCAGCCTGTATGTCCGGCCGGGTGACAGCTCCTACTTGGACCAGTTCTTTCCCACCTCTGTGCTCTCCGGGTATCCGAATGCTTTGCTGAATCCATATTCCGAGCAGTGGACTTTGGGCGTCCAGCAAGAGCTTGCGAAGAACTGGATCTTGAGCGTGGATTACGTCGGCTCACATACCTTGAAGATCAACCGGCCACTCGACGTTGACGCACCTGTGCCGTTCGTTCGCACGGCGCCTGGACAGACCCGTTCGGCGCAAACGGCGAACTGCACGCGTCCTTACTGGGTCTGGTGGTACGCGCAACAGGGCCTTACGTGCAACTCTCTGAAAGCGGCGAATCCTCAGCCGCCCTACAGCGTGATTCAAACAGACGTGAATGATGGCTACGCCTACTACGATGCGCTCGATGTGAATCTCAGCCACACCTTTAGCCGCCGTCTCACGATTCTCGCGAGTTATACGTGGTCGCACGCCATCGACAATGTAGATCCCGACATCCCCGGCCAGAATCCGAACGATCCCAACTTCACCGGGCGCGTGGAAAACGGCAGCGCCATCTTCGATCAGCGGCAGCGTTTTGTCCTCAGCGGAGTGTACGTGTTGCCGCTAAAGATCAACTTCGGAGGCGTAACCACACTAGGCTCTGGGCTACCCTACAACATCGTCACGGGAACGACGAACAGCGGCGACAACGGCGCCACCACGGATCGTCCTGTAATCGACGGTGTCGTAGTGGGGCGCAACGCTGGACGGGGTCGTCCTATCTACGATGTCTCGCCCTTTCTAGAGCGCTCGTTTGCTCTTGCAACGGAACGTGTCCACCTTGCCCTTCGTGTGGAGGCGTTCAACATCGTTAATCACGCCAACTTCGTTGGGTACAGCGGCACGTACGGCAATGGAGCAACACCCGGTCCGGGATTCGGTCAGCCATTAGCCGGCATAACCAATCAGCTTCCGGCCCGTTCTTTTCAGTTCTCCGGCCGCATCACGTTTTGATTCCTTAGCGCTTCGCTTTTTCCGTTTTCCAGGCCCCCACCTGCTCGTTAACGGTGTGTTCCAGTTCATCCACAGCGGCAGCCGCCTGTGAGGTTGGCTTGTTGTCTGAGCCTTGAACCACCGCTAAAACACTTGCCAGTTGGCCATTGAGTTTCTCAAGCGAACTCCGCAGCGGGCTCGAACTCGCTGACGCACGCGCCTGCTGCACCGCCTCATAGTCCTGCCGCATTAAATCAACGAGGCGCATCGAAAGCGAAAGCTGCTGTTCCAGACCTTCCGCTGTTGTATGTACCCGTGGGTCCATCACGACCGTGAGCGGTTGCTGGTACGTCTTTCCGGTCAACGTGAGCTTCACTGTATATGCACCGGGAAGAACGAGCGGTCCGCGTGGTTCTCTCGGCGTGTCGTGATAGATGGCGGCAATCGGATATTCGTGCTCCAGAGCCTCGGGCGGTGCATAGCGCAGATCCCAAACAAATCGATGCATTCCGGCAGATCCCGAAAGCGTCCGCGGTCTTCGCACCCAATATGTGGGAACCTCTAGTTGCTGTTGCAGTTTGGCTTCGGTCATGTCAGGCTTGTCTTCGCTTGAGTAGCGCCGCACCAACTCGTTGGCTGAGTCGAAAATCTCCAAGGAGACTGGTCCGGCGTTAGCGTTCAGCGTGTAGTCGATGATGGCGCCATCGGGCGGATTTTGGCCGACAGGTTCTTCGGGTGGGAGCGGAGTGTCCGTATTGCGGTTCCAGCGCCAGCGCATCGCCTTTTGCGGCGCATACAAAAACGCGGCGGATCGCGTGATTTCGTCATTCAACTGCCGCAGCGGGGTGATATCGTCGAGAATCCAGAACGATCGGCCATGCGTCCCCGCAACCAAGTCGTCTTCGTGGATCGCCAAATCGCGGACCGACGTAACAGGTAGATTTAGCTGCAGCGACTGCCAATCGTCGCCATCGTTGAAAGAAACGAATACTCCGATTTCTGTGGCGCCGAATAATAAGCCCTTCCGTTGCGGATCTTCGCGCACCGCATTGACAACTGCTCGGTCAGGCAACCCGTGGATTGTCTCAATCCAGGTTTTTCCGCCATCGCGCGTGCGGTAGATATGCGGTCTTAGGTCGTCCAGGCGAAAGCGATTGATCGCGGCGTATGCGGTAGCCGCATCGAAGTGCGAAGCTTCGATCAGCGATACTTTGCTCCACGGCGTAAGAGCAGCAGGTGTGACATTTCGCCAGTGAGTGCCGCCGTCTTCTGTTACGTGAATAAGCCCGTCGTCGGTGCCGGCCCAGATCAGATTCACCTCCTTCGGAGAGGGCGCGATTGTGTAAATCACCCCGCGATGTTTTCCTTTTTCCGGATCTTGCGCCTCGAAGGACTGAATGACCGCGGGCATCTGCCACTCCTTGCGCGTCAGATCCGGGCTGATGACTTCCCAAGTATCTCCGCCGTTCGTCGTCCTGAAAAGAACGTTCGAACCCAGATAAAGACTGTGCGGGTCCAAAGGCGAAAAGAGCAGCGGCATAGTGCGAACGAAGCGATATTCCTTTCCCAGCAACTGCGGACTAATGTCCTGCACGTCTTTCGTGATCCAGTTGAAGCGCGTTGCTTTGCCGCCGTAGACCACGTCTGGATTTAACGGATCGGGTGCGATGTAGCCATACTCTTCCACGCCGACCGGATGGAAATTGCGAAAGCTGATCGAGCCATCGTCGCTTCTGCTCTCCACTGCGGCGGACCCGCTCTCTTGCTGAGCCCCATACACCCAATACGGAAATCGATTATCGGTGATGACGTGATAAAACTGCGCGGTCGGTTGGTTGTACCAGGAACTCCACGTTTTTCCGCCGTTCACGCTTAATGTAGCGCCTTGATCTACGCCCAGGAAAATGATGTTCGGGTTCGTTGGATTGATCCAGATGGTGTGATAGTCGTCGCCTCCCGGCGCGCCTTTGATTCCTATAAAAGTTTTTCCGGCATCCGTTGACCTGTATGTAGTCGTGTTGGCGATATAGATCTTGTTTTCGTCTTGCGGGTCTACTTGCACGCAGGCAAAGTCCGAGCCGCGGCCCCAGATCCGTTCCTCATTGTTTACCTTCCGCCAGCTCTCACCGGCATCGTCGGAGCGAAACAGCCCGCCATACGCCGGCGCTGCGTCCATCAGCGCATACATGCGTTTGGAATCGCTCAGTGCGATCGCGAATCCGATGCGTCCCAGACCCTGAGCGATGGTCGGAACACCGTGTGTGAGCGGCTTCCAGGTGTCTCCCCCATCTGTCGATTTGAACAGTCCGCTTCCCGGTCCATTGAACGAGTTGCCAATCTCCCAGGGCGCCTGGCGTGCGGACCATAAGGACGAGTAAACGATCTTTGCATTTGCCGGATCGAGCGCCACTTCGATGCCGCCGGTGTTTTCATCCTTATACAGAACTCGCTGAAAGGACTTGCCTCCGTCCATCGAACGGTAGATGCCGCGTTCCTTATTTGGCCCATAAGGATGGCCAACAACGGCGACAAAGAGTCGATTGGCATTGTGCGGGTCCACCGCTAACGAAGAAATTTGTTGGCCATCGCGTAAGCCCAGGTGTAGCCACCTCTTTCCGGCGTCCGTGGATTTATAGATGCCGTCGCCCACTGAGAGGTCCGGCCGCTGCAATCCCTCTCCGCTACCGGCGTAAATGATATTCGGATCCGACGGCGCCACCGCCAAAGCTCCTACGGAACCGGTATCCTCTCGGTCGAAGATCGGCTGCCAGGTATGGCCGTAATCGGTACTCTTCCAGACTCCGCCGTCGGTGGCCGCCATATAGTACACATTCGGCTGCTGCACCACACCGCTGATGGCCGCCGTCCGTCCCGCGCGAAACGGACCGATCAAGCGCCAACGCATGTCTGAATAGTCAAAAGGGGCAGCGAAAAGAGCCTGCGCCAGAAGCAGCACACTCACAAGACGGACGACCATCGTCAGTCCACCTCTTTGACGCTGTTGACCAGGCGGAAAAAACCCTCCGCCAGCGTCGGATGAATATAGATCGCGCCTTTCAGAACCGTATACGGCTGCTGAGCGCGCATCAGCATGCTCCAAATCTGTACCAGCTCTCCACCTTCGCTCGCCAAAATCGCCGCCCCTAAAACCAGATCAGTCTTGGCATCGACAACCAGCTTCATCAAGCCGCGCGTTTCGGCGCGCTCGATGGCGCGGGCGACGTGAGTCATTTCCACGGTTCCGATTTTGACTTTGTAGCCCTTGGCACGCGCTTCGCTCTCCGTCATGCCTACTCGCCCCAGTTCCGGGTCCGTGTAAACGGCGTAGGGAACAATGCGCGAGCTGGTGCTGAGATTCTTGCCCTCATACAAGTTGCCGTAGATGATTTCGTAATCGTTGTAGGAGATGTGCGTGAAAGCAGGACCGCCGGTTACGTCGCCGATCGCCCAAATATCGGCCGCCGTGGTCTCTAAGCAGTCATTTACAACGATGAAACCCTTGTCGTTCGTTTTAACTCCGGTCTTCTCCAGATCGAGATCTTTGGTGTTTGGAGTTCGTCCGGCGGCGACCAGTAAGTGCGACCCCGAAACGGTTTTCGTGCCGCCGGGCGTTTCCACTTGCAGTGAAACGCGAGCGCCATGTTGCGCGGCTTGCGTTGCCTTCGCGCGCGCGATGAACTGGATTCCCTCGGCCTCCAATGCCTTCTGAATCTCGGTCGAGATTTCCTTGTCTTCGTTCGACAAGATTCTTTCGCCGCGATTGATGACGGTCACTTCGCTCCCGAAACGCCGGAACATCTGGCCAAACTCCATCCCGATATAGCCGCCGCCCAGAATGACAAGGTGTTCGGGCACTTGCAGGACTTCGAGCAGGCTGATGTTCGTCAAATACGGAACAGCATCCAGGCCCGCTATATCGGGAATTGTGGGGCTGCCGCCGGTATCGATAAAGACCCGCTTCGCCTCGAGAACGTCCTCGCCTGCCTGTACCTGCTTCGGCCCCACGAAACGGGCCCGTGCGCGATAGAGGTGGAGCTTTTCTGTCTCATTGAACTGCTTTTCCCAGCTTGAGCGCGATTCCTGGACGATTTGATTCTTGCGTTTTAGGATGGCGGGCAAATCCACAGTCACATCGCCGGCGCGCACGCCCCAGCGGCTCGCGGAGCGCGCATAGTGCGCCACCTGGGCGCTCGCGATCATCGCCTTGGTTGGCGTACAGCCGGTATTCACGCACGTTCCACCCAGAGGACCCGATTCAACGAGTGCTACCCTTTCGCCTCGACCGGCCAGTTGCTGAGCCAGCGGATTTCCACCCTGGCCGGATCCAATCACAATTGAGTCAAACTTCACAGTTTCATTCGGCATAAAGTTGCGTCCTGGAGCTCGTCCTTTTACCGGATTCGGTGAGGTCGCGGCCCAAGAGTATCAATCAGATACGCTCATACCTAGGAAGCATGGCACAAATCGCTCAAACGGCAGGTCAAATTCCACGCAAGCAATTCGATAAGACGAGAGCGCAGATTTCAGCTCTGGGATTGTGGCGCGCCATCGACGGCCGCGTCAACTTCTTCGATAACTGCTGGGAATATCACCGCCGAAAGCGTGAAGACTGGATACGAGACGCGTTGAAAGGAAAGCGCCGAACCCCTGGAGAGCCGGAGACCATGCATTCAAATTTCGTCAAAGAGCTACAGGCGAGCGAGGGAAAAGTTGTGCGGCTTACCTCGACAGAAGGTGAGGTGCTATCCGCGCGCGTGCTCCACGTTTCCGAAGAAGATGAGGACGTGACTATCGATATCCTGGCGACTAACCAGCCTGAGCATATGAAGAAATGGGGAAAAACTATAAGGACAGTGCCTGGGCGATTCCCTTAGCCTTCATCGCTGCACTCGCGCCAGGCGACCAGGGCGATAATCCCGAGATGGCCTCATAGCGCGATGACACGGTGCCTTCGGTACCCGCTTCTGAATGACACGTCCCCTCGGGAAGTTGCTGGGGACGCAGGACAGTATACGATACAACCCTTAGGATGAGACAACGGAAGTAGGCATAGGTTACCATTCGCTGCTGACGGTAGACAGCAGTGGGATTGAGAGAGAAGCTGTGAAAGACGACACCGCCTTTCTCGGCAAAGGGAAACTGGAGAGCGTAACCACGGGCAGTGGTTGGGGAACCAAGGGAACCAAGGGACAGGAACCAAGGGACAGTCCACTTGTTCCAAACTGCTGAGAGCAATCCGCCGCTGCCCGACTTCTACTCTGAATGTCTCGAATGGCCCGAGTGGTGGCGATGGGTGTGGCACATCACATCACGCAGCGCGGCATAGCGCGCCAAGCGGTCTTCACGTCGGATCAGTCGCGCCATGTGTACCTCGCCCAACTGAAAGAGCATGCTCAACGGCAGCACCTCTCCATCTTGGGCTACTGCCTGATGACGAATCATGTGCATTTGTTGGCCGTGCCGGAACGGCCGCAAGCCTTGGCCACCACCTTTCGGTACGCGCACGGGCGGTTCGCTCAGTATGCTAACGCCGAGCAGTGCCGTAGCGGGCACTTTTGGCAGAACCGCTTCTATTCCTGCCCTGTGGACGACGCTACAACGGGCGAGCGTATTAGCGTACATCGAGCTGAATCCTGTACGAGCGGGTCTCGCCTCTTCGGCTGGGGAATTCGCATGGTCGAGCGCTGCAGTGCATTTGGGACAGCGCCGGATTCGCTCGGCATCTTGGATCTTGCTTGGTGGAACAGCCGCTGGACGGAAGCAGAATGGGCCGCCGTTCTACAGAACAACGGGAGCGAGGACGAATCTCTACGCCAGGCGACGTATACGGGTAGGCCGCTTGGGTCCGCGGACTTCATCGTTGATCTGGAGAGGCGGCTCGGCAGAAACTTACAGCGGGAAAAGGGAGGACGACCGAAGAAGGAAGGTTAGAGGTTTTACCGGAACAGCTCGCGTTATCTGCTCACGAATCGTGGTAAACAGGTGGACGGTCCCGACGTTTCCCGACGTTTCCGTCCCGACGTTTCCAATGTAAGTTCTCGGCCTCAAGCGATGCGTCGCGCGACGAACGTCAAGAGACCAATTCCACATAAGAGCAGACCAGTCGACCACGGCTCGGGAGCAGCGGTCTGATTAGCCGTCCATGCAATCTGGAATCCGGACCAGTCACCTTCGTTGCCGGGGGTCGCCCACGTTCCGGAAATGTCTCCGAGCGCGTCTGTCTTGACGTCGGCAAGGGCATTATCGTCAGAGCCGCTGGCGACAGTAATTAGCTCGCCGTTTGCCGTGAGAGTGTAACCTCGGCTCGGCTGGTCGACCGGATTGGGCGAATCGTAAAGCGAGAAGTTGGGCGAGTATAGGTAGAACGCAACAGTCGTGTTGGCGGGCAGCCCGCCGATTTTGTACAGAGCAGAAGTAGAACCGCCCGGTATGTTAATCAGGAAATAGTCATTTTCGAGACCGTTAGAGCCCGAATTATTTACCGCACCGTCATTAGCAGAATCGACAGTTCCAGTGAAAGCAATACTGACTCCCGTCGCCGTGCCCGCACTGTCTACCAAGTTGGAAAAGGAAGGATTCGTAGTAGAACTGGTAGGGCTAATCGCTGGATAGTTCCAGGTATTGCTGCCGTTGCTGCCGAAAATTGCGTTTGCAGCCGCAGCCTGACTTTCTACGCCGGTGAAGTTAACCGGTGGATGTCCAACAAAGGGCGCGTTGGGCTGAAAATCCACGCGAATCACATCCGCACACGCGGGAGATACCATTGCTGCTGCAAGGCCGGCTATGAGAGAGCACGTAAACCAAGATGCTTTTAGGTCGGTTGTATTAGGTTTCATTTCATTCTCCATTTGTCTTCTGTAGAATCATGTCTCGAGAACCCGGATCTACCGTCATGGGTTCTTGAGTATTGCTGCTATGTCCGGCTGGTTGGCATCCGCGTCGAGGCTGAGCGCATACTCTTTCTTTGCGTCGGCAGCATCGTTGTGCTGGGCGTAGATCCACCCAACGATCTTGTGACCGAAGCCAATTTCAATCTGCTTGGCCTTGTTCCAGTCTTCAGCAGTTATGTTGCCCGGCTTCCACTTCGGCGCAAATGCCGCATCGGCGCACTTCAAGATGTTCTTCGCGCCAGATTCGAGTTCATCTAAATTTGCTATATTCCGGCCTTGAGCCGCCGGCACATTCGGCATGAGACCGTTATGGAGAAGCCCCGCGAGCTCATCCAGCTTTCGCCTGGAGTTCTGCTCGGGTGGAACAAGCTTCGAAACAGCCGCGCTCAGGTAGAGCTCACGATCGAAGGCATAATCGCTTTGGGGATATTTATCAACCCACGTATTTGCAAGATGTAGAACCGCCAAGGCGTTGTACTGCCCAGTTAACTGCCTAAACAGGTCATACTCACCGCGGTCCTTGTAGTTTTTTTGTGCCTGGAATGCCAGAGCGCTTGCGGCGGCGGTGAGCAGCAAGAATGAACTCACGCTTGCGGCGAACAGCAGCCGTCTTCGTGCCTGGCGCCATGTCTCAAGTTGCGTCAAATTGCGGCTCCTTTGAACGGATCGAATATTCTGCGTGGGTCCATCTCACTTTCGTCTGCGCGTGACGGAGCCAAAATCGACATGCGTCTGCGAAAATAATTCACAGTCTTGCGATGACGGCCGATTCCTCGATCACTGTCCAACTTCAGCTGTTTTTTGGCGGTGACCACTCCGTCGCCGACGCGCTGCTTCAGGAAATCCTCCCGAAGCTACGCCAGATTGCAGCTCGCGAATTGAGCCGGGAACGCTACCTCGCACCGATGTCCGCGACGGAGTTGATCAACGAAATGTGGCTACGTAACGTTTCGAAAGCCAGTTGGCAGATCCGCGATCAAGGTCATTTTTATGCCATTGCGAGCTTGGCCATGCGGCGCGTATTAGTAGACGCCGCCCGTCGCAGACTCACCCAATCGGCTGCCGATCCGAACATCCACAGCAACTCTGCGACAGCGGACGCCCATCAAATCGTCGAAATTGGCATCGCAATGGAAAGCATGGAGCGGGAAGACTCCGATGCGGCTCGCGTTGTCGAGATGCACTATTTCGGTGGATTTACCTTCGCCGAGATCGCCCACAGTACAAATCTGACTGCCCGTCAGGTCCGCGTCCGCTGGACCAGAGGAGTGAAATGGCTAAAAAGACATTTCCGATCGAAACAATACTCCTCGAAAGTCTTCGCGGACGGCTAGCTGCGCATATCATTCATGCGCTACGGTTACTTCCTTTTAGTGTTCTTCGCAGTTGTTCTTGCCGCGCAGCAAGCGCCTTTCATCCAGATCAACGCTCCGAATGTGCCGAAGGGCGGCGATTACCTGCTCCAGGACAGCCGGGGCGGTATTTGGCTTTCGGGTTGCGAATCAGGTGCGGTGGGCTTAAGCTATTTCGACGGCAGCCGCTTTTTCAACCCGGTAAAGAATTTCCCCAAAATAGAGTCGATCTGTAGCATGGCCGAGGACGGCGAAGGCGGTATTTGGCTGGCCTCCGGCTCAGGTCTATATAGAGTTCATCAAGGACAACTCCAACGTATGTTTAAAGACATAGTTGACGTCGGAGTGCTTACTAAGATTGCGCCGGACGTCCTTGTTACGACGGTCTGGCGCAAGAACTCGCCGCAAGGGACCTTGGTTCGCATTAGTAACCGGCGTGGATCGTGGAAGACCGAAACGCTTGCCAAACCATCGCCGTCGGCGTCTTTGCAGCAAGACCGGCTAGGCAACTTGCTCTATGAATGTTCTGGACGGGTCTGCTCCATACCAGCCGATCAAATACTGAACTGGCGGCCCGGCACGATTCTGCATATTAAGTCCTTTTCGCCGCTGGGTCCTCCGTCCTTTACGCCCTCAGTTTGGCGTGACACTCGAGGCTGCTTCTGGATTCACGAAATCAGCAAGGTCTCATACCAATGTCCCGGAGATCGAGAGCCAAATGTCCTGCCCGCCGAAATCGCAAGCGTCGGCAGTCCGCAGATCCTCGAGTTGAGTGACGGTTCTGTTGTGATTGCAGGCAGTCAGAAGCTTGCCATTGGACGCCCAGGGGCTTTTCGAGTACTCACCCCGGCGAATGGTTACCCCAGTGTGGGTTGGGGTCTTGTCACAAAAGACGACACGATTTGGCTTAGCAATGCGAACGGGCTATTCGTTCTGCCTTCGCGATTGCGAATGGAGTTTTGGACCGAACGCGACGGGCTGGACGGTAACACATGGTCCGTTCTACGCAGCGGCAGTCATGTATTTGCCATCGCCGGGGATTCAGTCCGGCTCCTGGAGCGCGATCGCAGCCGCTGGCGCTTGTTGATCAAACTCCCAGGCGCCTCGTACCTGAGCCCGGGCCCGGACGATACGCTTTTCGCCTCCAGCCACCGCGAGGGTGTGATTCAAGCTGACATGCAAGGACGCATCATTCGACGCTCCGGTCCGGTCGACATTTCAATGCTGGCAACAACGCCGGACGGAACGCAATGGGGTATCGGAGAACGCTTTTGGCGGATCGGAATAGATACAAACCGTCTGCACTTGCAATCGATAAATTTTGCAAACTCCGGCGGTTGGGGACCAAATCTTCAGGTGGACGCATCGGGCAACCTATGGCTTTGCCACGGTCAAAAAATGTACGAAGGCGGCGCAGCCAAATGGCGTGTCGCTGTGGAACACAACTGCACTCCCTTTGCCGTAGACCGCCAGGGAACTCTGTGGTGTGACGACCCCGAACATCCTGCCTCGCTTGAAATCTGGCATAAGACCGCAACCGGTTCGATCGTCGCCGGCGCCGCGCCCAAAGGAAGCGCGGCATCGAATTACAGCCATTTTCTCGCTGTTGACCGCCGCAACTGGCTCTGGCGCGGAACGACGGAGGGTGTTTATGTTGCCTCGCCCGCCCAAGCTCTTCAGGGCGATTGGCTGCACCTCGACCGCTCCAACGGTTTACCGGCCGTCGATACCAATCAGAGATCTTTCTTCGAAGATACCGACGGCTCTGTTTGGATCGGTGCCGACAACTCAGTCATTCATCTCTCCCCGGCTGCCGATTTCCTTCACCCCACGGCAGCGCCGGATATTTTCATTTCCGCATTCTCAATCGACGCCGGCGCTCCTCAAATGGCCGATCTGGCTGGACCTATAAAGAGCGGATCGGCCGTCGCCGTCTGCATCGGCTCTCTGACCTTCGACCGCCGGAATAGCTTGCGTATCCGCTATCGTCTGCTACCCGGGCAAAAATCCTGGCGCGAAACAAACAATTTGGAAGTGGTCCTCGGGAAGCTCCCTTCCGGGTCTCATACCTTAGAGGTGCAAGGCTGCCTTTTCACCGGGCCTTGGTCAAGCACCGTCAGTCGCTCCTTCGGCGTCTTGCAACCGGTTTGGTTTACATGGCCTCTTTTGCTGGCCTATGTTCTCTCCTCGATCGCATTGTCGAGCGGAAGCTGGATCGTCTATCGGCTGCGCAAGCGCGAACGACAAGAGCTTCTGCCCAACCTTGCCGAATGGCGTCTTGAGTCGTTTCTCCCCGAATTGCACGATTTAGCGGGAACCGTACTCAATTCGCGATATGAAGTGGGCGCCGTGCTCGCGCGTGGAGGATTTGCTAACGTTATGGCGGGTTACGATCAAGATCTCGACCGTCGCTGCGCGATCAAGGTCTTTCGCAACGAGCTGAAGAACAAGGCCTCGATCGTCGCGAGTTTTGAGCGGGAAGTCTCAGCGCTCCAGCAGATTTGTCATTCCAACGTAGTCTCCATTTATGCACATGGGAACGCGCCCTCAGGCGCTCCCTATTTGGTCATGGAGTTCGTGGATGGAAGAAGTCTGCGCGAAGTGCTCGAAACAGGTGCCCTGAAACCGCTGCGCATAGCCCGTCTGCTGAGGCAGCTGGCCGGTGCGCTCGATGCCATTCATAGCTGCGGCATTTACCATCGCGATATCAAACCGGAGAACATCATTCTCCGCGATGAGAAAAAGAAGAACGAGCAGGCTGTCCTGATCGATTTCTCCATCGCCATCGTCAAAGATGCGAATGAATCCTTGCACGGAATATCGCGCGCCGCCGGCACCTTCGATTACATGGCGCCCGAGCAGGTGGTCGGTGGGGTCCGGCCTTCCGGCGACATTTACTCTCTGGCCAAAGTAGTCATCGAAATGCTGATCGGAGAGCGGCTCGCATTGCTTCTGCCCAACGCTGCCCTCGAGTTGCCTTCTCAAGCTGCCGCCCTGCTGAGGAGGAGTAGCATCGTTCTCTCTGAGGAATCGGTTGAGATGCTCGTTTCCTCTCTTGAATTCGATCCCGCAAGGCGCCCGGAAAGCGCAACGACCTTTGCGGCTCCCATCATTAGAGACTTGGAACTGCTCGGCTGAAACGCCAACATAGATCGTCAGTTATTCCGAAGGAGTGAGCACGGGCTTCCCAGACGTTTGTCTACAGAAGACACGAAACGGCGCGTGTGGAACGACTTCCCTGGCCCCGTCCCGACTTTCTCTTACAACGCTCTGAGATTCGCTGCGGTCGCGGCGAATCTAAAAAGGGCCGGGGCAGTGCGATGAGATTTGGCAATGTTGCTATGGCAAAGACAAACCATCAAACAACAATCAGAGTTGAGCCCGCGAGTCCATAAAGCAGCGGACCACTCCAACGGGAACGATGGTCTCTTAGCCAAGCAACTAACAAGCCGACCGCCGCAACGACAAGAAAGTTTGACTGCTTCCGAAGCCAGCTTGCGAGCAATCCCTGCCAAAGCCAATCCATTCGGGAAAACAGTACCATTCGGGAAAACAGTACCATGAAGAACTGGCTAAGCGTCTCTCGTCTAAGAAAAATAGCCCATGCTCAAATTGAGCCACTATCCCCTGTCCAACCGCGTTGACACCCTACTTCTCCATCCGGTAGACTGAAGTGTTCGACTTTTCGAGCAGAGAGCATAAGTCTGTCCATGCGCACAGAAGTTCCGTCTAAGCACGATATTGTTCGTGCCTGGCACGTGATTGACGCAAATGACGCCGTCCTAGGCCGGGTGGCGAGCCGGGTCGCTACCTTATTGATGGGCAAGCACAAACCGATGTATGCGCCGTCGATCGACACGGGCGATCACGTGGTCATTATTAATGCCGCTAAGGTCAAGCTGACGGGCGGCAAAGAAGGTCAGAAATTGTATCGCCGCCATACGGGGTATCCGGGCGGTCTGATTGAAACCGGTGCTCGGAAAATGCGCGAGACACGTCCCGAACGGATGTTGGAACTCGCGGTCTCCGGCATGTTGCCGAAAACGAAGTTGGGGAAGCAGATGTACCGTAAGTTGAAGGTCTACGCGGGCGAACATCATCCTCATCAGGCGCAAAAACCCGCCGCGATGGCGGTTTAGAGAAAGGATTTGAGTCGTTGCCAGCGAAGTTAGTTCAGCAGTTAGCAACCGGACGCCGCAAGACCGCTACCGCGCGAGTCTTCTTGCGCCCTGGAAAAGGTCAGATTACGGTAAATCACCGGCCGTTTGAGAATTACTTCGCGAACGAGTCGGCTCGCGCGTATGTGCGCCAGCCGCTTCTTGCGACGGAAACCGCGGATCGGTTCGATGTTATGATTCTCGCCGCCGGCGGTGGCGTTACCGGCCAGGCTGGGGCGGCGCGGCTCGGCATCGCCCGCGCATTGATCGAGTTCAACGCGGAACTCCGCGGCAAGTTAAAGGGCCTCGGATTACTTACCCGCGATGCTCGTAAGCATGAGCGAAAGAAGTACGGTCAAAAGGGCGCTCGCAAGCGCTTCCAATTCTCCAAGCGGTAGTACGTCTTTTCGTTTTCCACCAATCGCGCGATGGGCGGCCTGCGGGCCGCATTTCGCATAACCGGGCTAGAACAGGCGCACGCAATTTCCGCTTTGGGCCGCGTGCCGCATGATCCGGTCCGCTGAATTCAAGCATAGGAGGCAGGTTGCCATCAATTTCAATGAAGGAATTGCTCGAAGCAGGCGTTCACTTCGGGCACCAGACCAAGCGCTGGAATCCAAAGATGAAGGAATACATCTTTGGCGAACGTAACGGTATCTACATCATCGATCTTCAAAAGACCCTCAAGCTTTTCAAAGACGCGATGCGGTATGTGGGCGAAATGGCCGCGCAAGGCAAGACGGTGCTCTTTGTGGGCACGAAGCGGCAGGCGCAGGAAGCGATTGCCGAAGAAGCAGCACGCTCCGGCCAATACTACGTCAATCAACGTTGGCTCGGCGGACTGCTCACCAACATCACGACAGTGCAGCGGTCTATCAAGCGTCTGAAAGAGCTGGACGCGATGGCCAACGACAATGCTTACGAAGGACGCGCCAAGAAGGAAGTCGGCCGTCTGGAGCGCGAACGCAAGCACTTGCAGCAGAACCTGGCGGGCATCAAGGACATGAACGGCCTGCCCGATATGTTGTTCGTGGTCGATTCGAATAAAGAAGCGATCGCAGTGAAGGAAGCGCGCAAGCTTGGCATCCCGGTGGTCGCGGTAGTGGATACTAATTGCGACCCGGACGAAGTCGATTACGTCATCCCGGGCAATGACGACGCTCTTCGCGCTATTCGACTGTTCACGACCAAGATCGCGGACGCGGTTGTGGAAGGCCGTTCGCTGGCCACTGAGCAAGAGTTTACGGCCGAGAAGATTGTCACCGACGAAGAAGGCGCGGGCGAGCATGGCGTGGAAGAATACACGCAGTATCTGGATCCGAAATATCTGGAGCAGCTAACGTCTGAAAGCCTGGCAACGACGGGCGAACCTGAAGCGCCTCCGCGCAAAGGGCCTGGAAGCGAAGCTCCCGTGGAAGAAGTGACCTCCACCGTCGGCGAGCATTAATTCGCGATTACAGGCAGCAAGAGAAGTTCAGGCGACCAGCTCTAAAGGCTCGGTCGCCTTCTGTATGTAAAGGCTAAACAAGGAATATGGCAGAGATCAGTGCACAACAAGTGAAAGCCCTCCGCGAACGGACCGGAGCGGGGATGATGGAATGCAAGAAGGCCCTTCAGGAAGCCAATGGCGACATGGCGGAGGCTGAAGTGATTCTCCGCAAACGCGGCATCGCGGCGGCTACCAAGAAGGAGAGCCGATCCGCCAAGCAGGGTCTGATCGCGTCGTTCATCAGCTCCGATGCAAAGCTTGGAGTACTTGTCGAAGTGAATTGCGAATCCGACTTCGTGGCTCGCACGGAAGACTTTCAGACACTGACAGCAGACATTGCGGCCCATATCGCCGAGACGAAGCCTTCGATTGTTCGGCTGGAAGCCGTGACCGAAGCGGAACGCGCCAATTTCAAGGCGCACGAAGCGTTGTACGAGCAGAAATTCACCAAAGACCAGAACACGACAGTGGGCGAGTTGGTGAAGGGCAAGATCGCGAAGCTGGGAGAAAATATCACCGTCTCGCGCTTCAATCTGTACGAAGTGAAGGGCAACGGCGCGGTGGGTACCTATATTCACACCGGCTCTCAAATCGGGGTTCTGCTGGAAGTGAACACCAAGTCGGACGATGTGATTCAGAAAGACGAATTCAAAACGCTGGTGCGCGATATCGCCATGCAGATTGCGGCCGCGAACCCGCAGTTCGTCAGCAAGGAAAACGTGCCGGCCGAGGTTCTGCACAAAGAACGGGACATTCAGCGCGGGCGCGCTTTGGGCGAAGGCAAGCCGGAAAAGATGGTGGACAAAATCGCCGAGGGGCGCATGAGCAAGTTCTACGAAGAAGTCTGCCTGCTGGAGCAGCCTTTCATTCGTGAGAACACGGTGACGGTAGGCGAGTTGATTCGGACCGCGAGCGGCAAGCTGGGCGATAGCCTGACTGTGGCCCATTTCGTGCGCTTCAAAGTGGGCGATGCCTCGGACGCTCCCGGGGTGGAAGAGAGCCCACTGCCCGTGACGGCATAGGCGTGCGTATTCACGATCCGGCATGCCACAGTATCAGCGCATTCTTCTCAAGATCAGTGGCGAAGCTCTGGCTGGACCCTTGTCTTTTGGTCTCGATCCGGAGCGCGTATCCGTGCTGGCGGGTGAAGTGGCCGAGGTCGCCCGCGCCGGCGTGCAGATGGGTCTTGTTTTGGGCGGCGGCAACATCTTTCGCGGCATAAGGGCTGCCGCCTACCACATGGATCGAGTGACTGGCGATCACATGGGGATGCTAGCGACCGTGATCAACGCGCTGGCATTTCAGGATGCACTGGAGAAACAGGGCGTGCCGACCCGCGTGATGACGGCGATCCAGATGCATCAGGTGGCCGAGCCGTATATCCGCCGGCGGGCTATCCGCCACCTGGAGAAGGGCCGTGCGGTCATTTTCGCAGCCGGCACCTCGAACCCGTACTTCTCGACAGACACCGCCGCTACGCTGCGGGGCCTGGAGATTCATGCCCAAGTGATTGCCAAGGCGACCAGCGTGGATGGGGTCTACGACAAAGACCCGAAGAAGTATCCGGACGCGGTGAAATATCCGGAAGTGGGCTACACGGAGGTTTTGTCGAAGGCTCTCGGAGTGATGGATGCGTCCGCGGTAGCGATGTGCCGCGATAACAAAATGCCGATTACGGTATTCGACATGAAAGTCTCCGGCAATATAATGCGAATGGCGATGGGTGAGCCTATCGGCACCATGATCCGGTGATCCCATCGGCGGCCTACTAAAGATCTGACATGAAACAAGAACCCCAAGCAGCCGCTAGCGGCGGTAGCACGTTTAAAGACATCAGGGAAGTAGAAGCGAACGCTCGCACGCGGATGGACAAAGTGCAGAGCGATTTGCAGCACGAGATGGCGAATATTCGCACGGGGCGCGCCAACATTGGGCTGCTAGATAGCGTGCGCGTGGATTATTATGGCTCACCGGTTCCGCTGAACCAGGTGGCTCAATTGCATGTGCCGGAACCGGCGATGATTACGGTACAGCCATGGGATGCAGGCACCATTCGCGACATTGAGAAGGCGATCCGCAATGCCGATCTGGGGTTGAACCCATCGAACGACGGAAAAATTATCCGTGTGCCGATTCCGCCGTTAACGGAAGAGCGCCGCCGCGATTTAGCCAAAAAGCTGAGCCATATCGCGGAAGAGCGCCGAGTGGGACTGCGCAATATCCGCCGTGATGCGAACGATCACTTAAAGAAGATGCTGAAGGACAAGCTGATCAGCGAGGATCAGGAGCGGCAGGCTCTGGACGCGATTCAAAAGCTGACGGACGCGCAGATCACAAAAGTGGATCAGTCGGCAAAGGCTAAAGAAAAAGAAATTCTCGAATTTAAGTAGAATCGCATTTGCAGCTTCTCGGAGCCCGATCAGCTATCGTCGATCATCACGCTCGACGATTTCGAGTACGAAGCCACAAACTTCACCAGCCACAACACCTACGAATACATCATCGGCGGTGCGGGCGCGGATATTACCGTGCGCGAGAATCGGACCGCTTTCAACCGCATACGGCTGAACCCGCGAGTGCTGATCGATGTAAGCCGCATTGACACGCGGTTGGAGCTGTTCGGGCGCGAGCACGAGTTTCCTATTCTGCTCGCTCCCACCGGATATCATAGGCTGATTCATCCCGAGGGCGAGATCGAAACTGTCAAGGGCGCGAACCTTGGCTGGGGCAACTCTGGTGGCAGCGGCTTTCGCGAACGTGACGATCGAAGCCATGGGCGCGCTTTGCGAGCGTCGGCCTTGGTTCCAGGTCTATCTGCAAACGGACCGTGGATTCACGAAGGAGTTGATCGATCGGGCGATCGCTTCTGGATGCGAAGCCATCTGTCTCACAGTGGATGTTCCGGTGAACGGTCCGCGCGACCGAGAGTTGCGAGCGGGATTTCAATTACCTCCGGGTGTTGAGCGGGCAAACCTGGCCAAGCTGGGCAACCTGATCGCAACCGCCGCGCATCGCCCGGCAGGGCGCAACATCTATTCGGCGGTTCATGGTCCGGACGCCACCTGGAAGGACATCGACTGGCTTCGCTCCGTTGTGCCGGTGAAGCTGCTGCTCAAGGGCATTTTGCATCCCGACGATGCAGATCTTGCCCGCAAGGCGGGTTGCGATGGCGTGATCGTTTCGAACCATGGCGGCCGCAGCCTGGATTCAGTGGCCGCTACGATCGATGCGCTGCCACCAATCGTCGATCGAGTGGGCGGCCAAATGGCGGTGCTGATGGATGGCGGTATTCGGCGGGGCATCGATGTCTTCAAAGCTCTCGCCAAAGGCGCCAACGCAGTGCTTATTGGCCGGCCTTATCTTTACGGTTTGGCGGTTGGCGGTGCGCACGGGGTCGCGCGCGTCATCGAAATTCTACGGACGGAACTGGAGATGACGATGGGCCTGGCGGGTTGCCCGACTCTTTCGGATATCTCGAGCAGATTCCTGCTGCCCTAGCTAAGGGTGAGCGGGCCGGGTGACCGGTAACTCATTGCGAACGGACTCGTCGTAGGTGATACCGTTCTTCTCCACAGCAAATCTCCGATAGAACGATCAAGCGCGACTCTCGCCTTGATCCACACGCTACGCGCCGCTACCTCAGTGGACCGCGCCTGCGCCAGATAACTCTCCTGTTGTACGACAAGAAACGTGGTGGATGCGCCGACGGAAAGCTTGTCGCGCTCCGCACCGACGAGTTGTTCCTGATATCGGCGGCTCTGAATTGAGGCATTGAGCGCGGAACGGGCCGTTTGCAAAGCGATCACGGAATTTTCGACATCCTCACGAACCTGATTCGCTAGCAGTTGTGTTCGCGCTTCAGCTTGGCGAACCTGTAACAGATCGCGCGCAGCGTCTGCTTGGGCGACGTGATTTTTGAGCGGAATGTTGACTTGGATGCCGGCCTGATAGATGCGTGAGGTGCGTAAGCCGGCAACGCCGAGATCGGTTGGTGCGGTGATCAGGCCGGTGCCAGGAGTTCCCAGGGTTGTGAACGGTACTTCCGAACTGCCGCGCGTTTGGAAATTGCCCGATGACGTCGACCTCAGGGCGAGCGGCGTTGATGGACGCTTTTAGCGCGATTTCACCACTTTGCACCTGCAGCGAAGCTTGGGCCAAATCCGGCCTGGTAGACAGCGCTTCAGAAATCAGATCGTTCACCGGCTGCAACTGGTCGGCGACCGGAATGAAGATCGGATCCGTGGGGATGATCGGCAGATTTGGAGAGTACCGGATCCGCCGTGCCCGTTCGGGCGAGCTGAGATTTCAGGATCACTTCCTGCTGCCGCACCAAACCTTCCGCCTGGATCAGGCCCAGTTCGCTGGAAGCTAACTAACGATTGTGCCTGTGTGAGTCCGATCGGCGCGAGCGTTCCCTGCTCTACTTGCGCTTTGTCGTCCTCATACAGCTTGCGCGCGGCCGCGAGCGTCTCCCGCTGGACTTGCACATTCTCGTTGAGACTGACCAGATCGTAATAGAGCCGCGCGATGCCGTAGACGGTGCTGATCAGTTGCTGATAGAAGAGCAGGCGTGAGATTTTCTCGTTGATTTTGCCGATGCGGATATAGCGAAGGCTGATATCTCTGCCGCGGCCGCGCAACAGCGGTTGACTGACGCGTGACGGAGGTATTCGGTTGGTTGAAAGGATCGTACTCGTTCTGATTGCCGTAGAGCACCTGGGCCGCATTGTTCAGGTCCACTTCCACCTGCGTTCCGTAGCTGAAGCCCTGCACCAGCGCATAGTTCGCGGTTACAAAATTGAAGGTTCCGGGAGTGGAAAGTGCTGAAGTTCCGGTGCCGAGTGTTCCGGAGGTGAGTGCAGAGGCGCCTGAGCGTTGGAAATAAGTGTTCTGCCCGATGAACGTCGGTTCAAACGTGGGAACAGTGGGCCCGGCAGCATAGCCGGAAGGACCCTGCACGGAGAGGTTCGTCTGGGTCTCGCGTCAGGACGTTCAGCGACGTGAGGTCGTTGACTGTGGGAGTATTCGGTGTAACGGTTGAGGCGGCGCTATTCAGGAGCGGGCTGCCCGGGCCGCCGACACCCGTTGGGCTTTCGGCAACAGAATAGTCGATGCCGCGGAGATTGCCGCCGCCCGAGGCGCGCAGCACTTCTGTACCGGCAATCGAGAGGTTATAGCGAGCCACTTCGACATCGAGATTTTTTTCGATGGCGAGTGTGACGGCGTCCTAGAGCGACAAATAAAATGGCGCCGTTGCGCACGAGCGACCTGGCGCGATCCGCGGGGCCGAGCCGGAGCGCCGGGGCGCTGGGGGCCCGATAAGGCGAGATAAAGTCGAGAAGCGAATGGCGCGGAACGATGTCGGCTTTGGCCTTACTGGGAGCGGTTTTATCATTTTCAACAGACTGCAATAACGCGGAAGGCTCCGGGTGACCGGCCGCGATAGATGTGCCGGGCGTTTGTGAGCTCGGCGGCGTCGGTGGTAATTGTTGGCCGAAAGAAACGATCTGTGTAAATACAACGAGGATCGCTAAGGCTGACTTCATTGCTTCCCGCTGCCTTTGGATTTGCCACCCTTCTGGCTGTTCTTTTGAGCGGAGTTGGCAAGCCCCTGATTCCCGTAACGACCGACATCGCCTGGAGACTGATCGGTTTGCCCGCCCTGCTGCGGTGGATCGGTCTTTTCCGGATACTGCGGATCGATCTTTACTCCATCCTGAACTTCATCTGTGATCGTCGAGGCAATCACCTCCCCGGCATTCAAGCCACTCACCACCTCGGTCTCATTGCCATAGTCGCGACCGAGTTGTATCTGTCGGTAATGGACGAACTTGTTCTTGAACCAGCGCAACGACATTGTTGCCGTTTCGCACGACGATGGCTTCACCGGGGACCATCAGCGGCGGCTGACCTTTCACGTCCACAAAGTTCACGACGACGTACATGCCCGGCAGCAAGTTCTGCTTGGCATTTCTCACTTGCACTTCTACCAGCAACGTGCGCGTATTCTGATCGATAGATGCCGAGGTCCGAGTGACACGAGCCTCGAGTTGATTCGACGGCTGTTCATTGAAGAACAGGTTCGCGCGCTGGCCGACGTGGATCAGAGAGCTATAGGCCTCCGGTACCGAGACAAGAATGCGAAGGCGTTCAATTTCGGCGATCGTGAACATAGGGCCGCCTTGCGCACCGCCTGTTGCAGGGTTGGCTTGGGAAGAGAGGTTGCCGGCAGCGCCCTCGTTGTTTCCCTGCGCTCCCGATTCCGTGGTACCCGGAGTGGCAGCACCAGAGGGTTGAGGCGCGTCGGTGCCTTGCGCCGTAATCAACGCCCCCACGTCGATGTTCCGAGCCGTGACTACGCCATTGAATGGCGCTGTGACGTGCTCATATTGCTGCAGGACAATGAGGCGCTCCGGATTGTCTCGATTGGCTTGGATGGTGTTCTGCGCGGCCCGCACGTGGCTTCGGCAATGCGGTAGTTGGCTTCTTGCGTGTCACCCTCCTGGCGCGAGAAGACGCCCTTAGCGACAAGTACTTTGTAGCGTTCCCAATTCAGGGCTTGTAAGTGAAGCTGCGCCAGGAGTTGAACCAGGTTCGACTCACTCTGCGCGAGAGTGGAGCGAGCCTGCGCGACCTGTTTATCTAAATCAGGAGCATCGACGATGGCCATTAGCTGGCCCTGGTGGACGCGATCTCCGATGTCGACGAGACGGCGTGTGATGTAGCCGGAGGCGCGGGCATAGATCTGGGCTTCCGTATAGGCAAGCGTTGTGCCGGGAACCATCAGCTCGCTGGTGGAGGGGGCATGATGAACGACCTGCACGTTGACGCGCGGCAGCGCGGTTGTGCGCTCCTTGGCTTGTTGATTGATCTTTTCCTGGCGCCGGTGACGTGGGAGCCAACCAAAAACAACGATCAGAATTGCGATAAGGATTACGACGCCCGCAAAGATAATCCAGGCGAGAGGCGAATGTCCGGGTGGCTTTCCCAGACTGAAGGTCGTTTCGTAATTTGGCCTCTGAAATGCCCTACGTTATCCGCCGGAGGTGATGTATGGCCGATCCACCGCGTGGACGAAATTTCGATCCGCGGCTCTCAAACATAAATAGAGACGTTCTGCAACGGAGGCACGATCAGCCTGTCAGTGTCACGTCGCCCGCGCTCGAATGGGCTGCTATCCAAACTTCCGCTCTCACGAGTCCGGGTGGACGGGACCTGTATGGTTGGGAATTAGACGTTATTCAGGATATCTTTCAGGGCGGTGTGGACGCTTCGCGTATACGTGTTGTGGAGACCCGCATCCTGAACGCTCCGACCACGTTGGCGGGGCAGATTCGTGTGCCGCATGGCTGGAACTTCGACGGAGGCAACAAGCCCGTGCTAGTTCACGAGGTGACGCATGTCTGGCAATATCAAACGCGCGGCACAAGCTACATCACCGATTCGGTATATCACAACGCAAGCGGTCAAATCGCCACAGGTAGCCGGAACGTGGCATACATGAATTACCAACTGCAGCCGGACTCGAATTTCACCGACTTCACAGCAGAAGAGCAGGCGACCATCGTGGCGGACTACTACGAAATGACGCGAATTCACCAGAACGACGCGGTTCCGCTGCCATGGATCGTGCTGCGGCGCCCCGACTTGCCGATTTACGAACGGTTGATTCAGCAGGTAAGATCGGCGAGGCCGCGACCGGACGCAACCATTTATCAGGACAGTTTGATGAACCAGCCGCGCCCCGGATTCGAGACGAGCGCGCCCGGACCTGCCGGTACGCAGGGACCAGCGGTAATCCCACTGCTGCAGATTCGATTCCCCGGCCTTTAGCGCGCACATAACCAAGCCGTTTATCTGATCAGCCTTCCACTGCTTCCGTCCAGAACTTGTCAAACGCCTACTCGGAAAGGCGGGAACAGGATACTCAAACACGATTTAGAGTGAAGAGCTCGCCCTTGTAAGAAGTACGCGAACACCGTTCTCTCCTACTATTCGGGTTACCCCGGCCGTTCCTGAGATTCGCCGCGCCCCAGCGAATCTCAGAGCGTTCTAAAACAAGCCAAACAGCCCCACCTGCTCAGGAACTCCTTCACTTCCCGCAATGAGGACTCCCGCAGAACCCTGATAAGAGATCGGCAAAGGCATTCGAGTTACGTTCAGCACGGATGTGAAGGGCTGGAATCGGCTCTTGCGGCCGTTCGTGACATCACAGCTCCAAACCCGACCCTTTTCCCTTCCGTTCGTCTGGGGGGGAGCCACTTTGCCCCTTCTCCTCACTTTGTTTTAATTCTTTTAGCTTTTTTTCAAAAGCGTGAAAGAAACCTCGGGAAAGTATCGCATAGCTGTGTGAGATCGATGGAAGATCAGAAACGCCCCGATCGGCGGTCGAGATTCCAGCGAGACGAATACACCCTTTAGGAGCTTCACTATGTCCACCACGAAGTGGTTTCCTCTCATTTCTCGCAGCATTCTCTCGCCCTCCAGGTGGCGGCTTGCGCAACTACTCACGGTTTCCTTTCTCTCGTGTGTTCTGGCCTACTCCCAAGCGACAACGAAGATCGTGGCAGCCTATTACCAACCTGCGTTTTCGACCAACACCCTGGTCACGCAGAACTCGTTGTCGCATTTGAATTATCTGATCTACGCCTTCGGCGCTATCAACGGCAATGGCGGATGTGACGCATCGCAACTGGCGTCTGGAACATTCACCCAGATAACCGAGTTGAAACAAAAGAACCCAAATCTAAAGGTTCTTATTTCGTTGGGCGGAGCGACGGCCGGAACCGTGGATTTCGTAACCTATTCGCAGCCCGGAGCGGTTGCGCCCTTCGTATCCCAATGCGTGAAGGACTTCGTCGGGGCCGGCAAGTTCGACGGCATCGATATCGATTGGGAAGTTCCCGGACCGTCCGATCAAGGTAACTACAATAACTTGCTCAGCACGTTTCGCCAAACCTTAGGCAAGAGTGGGATCTTGACCGCGGCCATTCTACCGTCACAGGGCACGAGCTACAGCGGTGAAAGCGATATCGACTTCGTGGGTGTTTCCACCATCACCGCCACTTCCAACGGGAAAACAACGACCACGACGCCTCCCGGTGCTGCGGCCTCCGTCAGCTTCTTCAATGTGATGGCTTACAACTACGCGGGAACATGGTCCGGTGCGGATGCTTCCAATGCACCCCTTCCTCACATTCAGAGTGATATTGACGCTTTGGTTACTCAGGGCGCGCCTGCGAGCAAGCTGGTACTTGGCATACCTTTCTACGGGGTGCAATATTCAGGTTTTTCTAAAACGGCGACCGTAACGAGCATGGCCAGCATCACCAGTCTGCTGAACAGCACTCCCAGCAAGACTATCAGCTCAGATTCGACAGATCCGAGCTACTCGAAGATAGCCTCGACCATAGCGTCCGCAATAGTCACGACTTACTATCCGACCTTAACGCAACAGTACACGGGGCAGGCAGCCTCACTCACTTCGAGCAACGCGATCGAGTGGGGCGCATGGGCTTACGTTGCCGGCACCACTCCCGCACTCTACAACTTCGACAATGCGACGACGATCCCTTATAAAGCCAAATGGGCGCTGGCTCGCACTACCACACCGACCTCCTCTACCGCCCAGCCTTTAGCCGGAGTCGTGGCTTGGGATCTATCCCAAGACGATCCCAAGACGACGCTGTTGTGTGCGATGGAAACAGCCATGGCGCAAAGCACCACGTCTGTGTGCGTCCCCGCGCCGACTACCACCGCCTTGTACGATTTCGAAACCGGGACGGCGGCCTGGACATATAGCGGTGGAATCAGCGGCATAGGGACGGCCACTACTGAGCACGTCACCGGCACTCATTCTCTGTCGGCGGTTTCTAGTAGTGGCAGTTCGGCTGCGCAAGGCCTCGTTTACGTGCCTGTTTCTGGTCTGGCGCAAGGCGGTACCGTGACCTTTCACGTGTGGGTGCCGACGAACTCAAAGCTGACTTCAGTGGAACCGTTCATCAGCAACTCCAGCTATGCCTGGACCACATCGGCAACGACAACCTTCACAGCAGGTGCTTGGACAACGTATTCAATCAAGGTCCCGGCGAATCCGATCGAAATCGGTGTATCGTTCGACTCGGCTGCGGGATTTACTGGTGACGTCTACATCGACGACGTGACGTACACGACTCCGTAACACAGCCCCGCCGTTCGGGCGGCGATTGGAAAGGCCAAGATACGTGGAGGGCGTCTCACGAAACTAGCGTGAGACGCCCTTTCCGTTTCCCTGTCCCTCAGTCTCGTTTATTCTCTCCTCCTGCATTAAGCTCCTGATTTTTATCCCTAAAGAATGGAAGGAACGCCATAAAATCGACGCATGCGAGAAAATAGAAATTGGAACTCGATTGAGGCCCGCTTTCCTTCAACTCTCCATTCTGATCGCCTCTCTGGCGCTCATTCTCCCTGCATTCCCCAAGCCGGTGAATACTCCTGAGGTGCGTGTGCAACGGGTGCCCGATAGCGGCATACAGCCGCAAGTGGCTGTAGACCAGGACGGGACGGTGCACTTGGTCTACTTCAAAGGGGATCCTTCGCAAGGAGATCTCTTCTACGCACGATCGAGCGATGGCAAGACATTTTCTGCTCCGATTCGCGTTAACTCCGTTCCCGGAACTGCGATTGCAATAGGAAACATTCGCGGCGCCCGAATTGCGGCCGGACGACCGGGCCACGTCTATATCGTCTGGAACGGTTCCAGCAAAACGGGCAATCCCAGCCAAGGGCGCAGTCCCATGCTTTACGCGCGACTGAACGACACCGGTACAGCGTTTGAGCCAGAACGCAATCTGATTCACACCGCCTATGGAATCGATGGCGGCGGCGGAGTCGCTGCCGACTCGCTAGGCCATGTATACGTCTTTTGGCATGCGCCGCTTCCCGGCAAGAAGGGAGAAGAATTTCGGCGAGTATGGATGACGCGCTCCCAGGACGACGGCAAGACCTTCCAACCGGAACAACTTGCCTGGGACCAGCCCACGGGAGCATGCGGTTGCTGTTCTCTGAACGCCTATGCGGACCGCGCAGGAATTGTGTACGTACTATTTCGTTCCGCGCAGGAAATGACTCATCGCGACATGTACCTGCTCGAATCGAAAGACCACGGTGTGACCTTTCGCGGATCGGACATTTCAAAATGGAACGTTGGGTATTGCGTCATGAGCAGCGAGGCTTTTACCGGCGGACCGAAGGGTACGTTCGCCGCATGGGAAACAGAGAAGAAGGTTCACTTCGGCGCCGTCGATTCAAGTGCGGCAACCGCGCTGGACGAAATTATCTCGCGCGATGGCAGCAATGAGAAATACCCTTCTCTTGCGATCAACCAACACGGCGTTCTCCTCGTTTCGTGGACAGAAGGAATGGGTTGGAAGCGTGGCGGATCGCTTCACTGGCAGCTTGTCGACAAGACCGGGCGGCATCTTGGCCCACCGGGAGCCGCAGCCGCAGTGCCTGCCTGGAGCTTGGTCACTTCATATCCATTGCGAGACGGAAACTTCGTCGTCCTATACTGATTGATCAGGCCTCTATTGCCTCCGCTTAGGACTGCGGAGGGTCGTGCCGCATCGTTGCTGACGAACTCAAGCGCAAGGCAGGAACAGATGTTCCAGCCGATTCGCCTCGCGTTTGCGAGCGCAACGATGCGATCACTTTTCGAAACGTTTGCCGTGCTGGGTGCGAACCGTGCTGACTCGCGTCGACTCCACACTAGGAATGCTTAATGAATAATACCGAGTTATCCCCCTCTAATTTTATTCGCGACATCATTGTCTCCGACAACGCGAGTGGCAGATATGGCGGCCGCATCCACACGCGCTTCCCACCAGAGCCCAATGGCTATTTACACGTCGGCCACGCTAAGAGCATCGTGCTGAATTTCGGACTTGCCGACGACTTCGCGGGCGGGTGTAACCTGCGTTTCGACGACACCAATCCTACAAAAGAGGAGACCGAATACGTCCAATCCATCATTGAGGACGTCAAATGGCTCGGCGGCAATTTCGGCGATCGGCTCTTCTATGCCTCCGACTACTTCCCGCAGCTCTACCTTTGGTCCCTCGATCTGATCAAGAAAGGGAAGGCCTACGTTTGCGAGTTGAGCAGCGAGCAAGTGCGCCAGACGCGCGGCACCCTCACCGAGCCTGGGCAGAATAGTCCTTATCGTGACAGAAGTGTCGAAGAGAACCTCGATCTCTTCGAACGCATGAAAAACGGGGAATTCCCTGACGGCGCCCGCACCTTGCGAGCCAAGATCGATATGGCCTCCCCGAATCTCAACCTGCGAGATCCTGTCATGTACCGGATCCTGCACGCTGAACATCATCGCACCGGCAACCAGTGGTGCATCTATCCCATGTACGACTGGGCGCACGGGCAATCGGATTCCATCGAGAATGTCACCCACTCGATTTGCACCTTGGAGTTTGAAGACCATCGCCCGCTGTATGACTGGTTTCTGGAAGAGCTTGGCGTCTTTCATCCGCGGCAGATCGAATTCGACCGATTGAACTTGACCTACACGGTCATGAGCAAGCGAAAGCTGCTGCGACTGGTGCAGCAGGGTTTGGTGGAAAGCTGGGACGACCCGCGCATGCCTACGATTAGCGGAATGCGTCGCCGCGGTTATTCATCGGAGGGTCTGCGGAATTTCGCCCGGAATCTCGGCGTTTCGAAGACCAACGGTACCACCGAGCTTGAGAATCTCGAGTATTACATTCGCGAGGATCTGAACAGGACGGCCTTACGCGTAATGACCGTGTTGCGCCCGCTGAAGCTCGTGCTGACAAATTATCCCGAAAACGAAGTGGAGTTCATGGAGGCGGTGAACAATCCCGAGGACGCAAGCGCCGGCACGCGCTCAGTACCCTTTAGCCGCGAGTTGTGGATTGAGCACGATGACTTCCGCGAATCACCGCCCAAAGGCTATCACCGGCTCTATCCCGGGAACGAGGTTCGTCTGCGCTATGGGTACATCGTAAAGTGCAACGATTTCGTGAAGGATCCGGCCACGGGCGAGATCACCGAAATCCACTGCACCTATGACCCGGAGACACGTAGCGGGCACCAGACCCGCAAAGTTAAATCGACCATTCACTGGGTCTCGGCTGCCCGGGCAATTCCCGTCGAGGTTCGGCTGTATGAGAAGCTCTTCACCGTCGAGAACCCGAACGACGTGCCGGAAAGTGGTGATTTTCTGATGTACTTGAATCCGAAATCGCTCGAAGTGGTGCACGGGAAGGCCGAGCCGTCGCTCGCCAACGCTCTGCCCGGTGACCGTTATCAGTTCGAACGTCTGGGCTATTTTTGCGCGGATAAGCGCAGCACCGGCGAGCGACTCGTCTTTAATCGCACCGTCGAGTTGCGTGACACCTGGGCGAAAATTCAGAAGAAGATGTAGACCGGCCAATCGGCTCGAACCCGTCAGAGCGGTTTGATAGGCGCTGGTTATCGCTTGTCGAGCGATCAATCTTTAACGCGGCCGCTCAGCACAGGGCGTCGAATGGGAAACTACGGCTCAATAGTAAACGTCACCGATTCCACCGCCGCCTCGCTCCCTTGCCGGGCAATAAAGCGAACCTGATAATTTCCGGCCTCCAGTCTATCCACCGGCGCCGTGGCCACATACTGAATTCTGCCTTGCGCATCAACTGACCCGATCGGCGCCGCGACTCGACCCAGCACTTGCCCATCCCTGCTGAACTCCATCTGTAATGCCGTCTTATCCGTATTGGTCTTGTCTGGATAAATCACCACATAGAAAGGCAAGCCGCTTGCAGCGGACTTCTTCACGACGGCATTGAGAGACGGCGTAATCAAGTTGTTCTCCATCCGAAGTGGATCATTCGCATTGGCGCTTGCATCGGCAGGCTTTACACTCCTCACAACCGAAATACTGCTGATACTTAATGCCGATCCTTCCACAGGGATCATGAAGCTCGACTTCCGCGCGCTAATTTTCTCCCCCTGCCCATCGAGCACCGCTACCTCCAGCGTGTAGCGTCCGGGAGAAAGATTGAATGGCTCGGAATAAACAAAACGACCAGCCTTGAACGCCGCTAATTTCTCGGCGGGAATGTTCAGCGCCACTTCGTTACGGAACTTCTTCAGAATCTGCCCCTGCATATCTTTCACAATGGCCACATAGGCGAGTTTGCCGTGCGACTCGGCTGCCCCCTTTTCCTGCTGCAGGGTCAGATTACCCAGCGGAACATCCAAAACAACTTCACAACTAGAAGCGCCTGCTTCGTTACGGAAATGCATGCCAGTCGCCTGAAACGCGAACTCTTTTGGCAGTGGCTTGGTATCCAGCGCCTTCAAAAGGGGAAGCTCGTAAGGCAGAACCACTTGACCACCCGCCGTCAGTGAAGGCGGCAGCGCAAAATAGCCAGCGCGCGATTGCACTCGCAGATCCGCTACGTCCGTCTTCACCGCAACTTTGCGGAACGATCCGTCATAGTTCGTAATATTGGGATCGTAGCTAAGCTCATAGTGCGTCTGAATATCCTCGTTCAGCTTGCGCAGCGGACCCCGAAAATCGTTGGTATTGGCGATCAGTTCTCCCCCTGTTTCCTGCGCCAGCACGCCGAGGGTATCTTGCGTGTTCTTCTTTCCGCTGTCCATGGACCGATCTTCGGATCTGGCCATGTCCGTTGTGACCGTTTGCCCGGGCGTCGCATTCTTCCGAGCCGCTGCCGTTGCGCTGCCAAGCGAGTCCAGCGCGGATTTGTTCATCGATACCGTCGTTAACCCGCGAGCATCGATGGAGTAGAAACTCACGTCCGACCGGTTCGCAATACTGATGACGTTCTTAAACGCCTGGTCCATGCCTTGTGGAACGGAAAAGCCCGTCGAGAACAACAGGATGGTTTTGCGGCCAGGCAGCCGGTACTGCTCCTTGACACAATCCAAAAGTGCGTAGATGGCATTGCGTCCGGTATCGCTGGTCACATCGTCCTGGCTAGCCTGAATCATCTGTAGCATCATCTGTGCCATAGCCGCATTCGCGGCAGAGCCGGCATCGGGCTTGCCACCCGCTCCCGAACCGCTATTGACATTCGCCGATAAGTTAGCCGTCTGATCGCCTAGGCTGCCGTCGCCGCCCTGCACGGGGCCGGCCATGTTCTGCAATTGCGTCACCATCTGACTGGTATCGTGAGAAAAATCGTGGGCGCCGCTGGTGGCCCGATCAATCGCCTTCCGCAGCAGATCGCGATTGTTCGTGAAGCTTTGAATCGCTTGCAAATTGTGGTCGATAGACATCACGGCGACGAAGACGTTTTGCCCCAATTCCGACTTGATCATGTCCAGAGCAGCGGATCGAGAGAGCTGTTGCCCGTTGAGGTCCAACCCGTGAAAGATCAACGTGACCAGCCGTATTTGACGCAACGGGTCAAGCTGAGTACGCACACCGGTAGAGCTTACGGCCTCCGATCCATCGACTAAACGGAAGGACTTGATGGGTCGGTTGGTTCCGTTATCGAAGATCTGGAAATCCTCGGGCTTGAGATCTTTCACTAGTCGGCCCTTCTTATCTCTCACCACGACATCCATTTCGACTTCCTCGCCACCCGCCTTAAACGTCGGAACCGAGGAAGAGGATGGCGTCTGAGTTTGTGGCGTCTGGGCGACAGCGTATGCTCCCAACCAAAGAACAGCACAGGCAAGTTTCATGATTGCTTTCACGATTTCCTCTCTTAAGAACTGAGTTCCGTCATTTCACTCTGGTCGCTTATTCTGGATACGCTGCTTTGGCCCGCACGATTCGAATGTCGTGGTCGGCAAATCCATGGTGCGCCCCCGGCAGCTCAACCTTCGGCATGTGACACGTGGAGCAGTCCTTGGTTGCCACCGGGCACGCTTTCGCGCCTGGTTTGCCGCCCCCGTGACAACTCAGACACTTCGGATCGTAATCGCTCGCCACCCGGTCTACTTCCTGGTGCGGATCGTGACAACCTACGCAACTGATGCGCTTGTCATCCACGTCGTAGCAGCGGCTGTTGGTCAGGCGGTATGGTTGGAACCGAACATTGAGAATCCCGTGCGGCCCATTCGCCGCAATCTGCTCCCACGTGCGGTGGCACTGGCCACAAAAATTGCTGGTCTCTTCCGTCGAAAGGGCCTCCAGTTTGGGCATCGCAAACGAACTCATGTCGCCTGTTTTAAACGCCGCCAGATGCTTCGATGTATCTCCGTGGCAACGCTCGCAGCGCACGCCCGGCACAAGCGCATCCAGCGTCAGCTTTCCCTTCGTCATCGAGTTCGTGGAGTGACAGTTGAAGCAAGCCGCCTTCTCCCGCTCGCCCAGCGGCCGTCCCAGCGCCTCGAGCAGACTGGCGGGATGCGTCGCCTGATCTCCCATCGTGATATCCAGGGCATCCGGCAGTTTGTAATAGCTGACGAAACTCTCGTAATATGTGCCGTCCTTCTCGAGCACATACGTCTGTCCCGCTGCCCCTAGGCCGAAAGCCCAGCCAACCGGGACAGTGAGGCTCCCGGCGCCGTCGCTTACCGAGTAGAAGCTCTGATCCCCCTTACGCTCGATCCGATAGGAATAACCGTTGGCCTTGAACGTCAACAGCGGATGGCTACGCAGAACGCCGCAGTCCGCCACATTCTCGAGCGCATGCGCCATGGAGGTCGCCGAGGCTGTTTTCGCCTGCTTTACGTGACAGGTCGCGCAGCTCTGCAGCGAACCCGGAGCGGCTTCCGTGTGGGCCGGAACCGTACCGTTCGCCTGGGCGAATGGCATCAGGCAAACCGGAATCGCTAGCGTCAACAATCCGCGCCAAGACCGGAGCTTCTCCAATGACCTCACGGAGCAGCCTTATTACTCTCGTCGGCGATCTTCCTCAGCTTTAAGAATTCCTGACGTTCCCGGACAGCATCCTCTTTGCGGCCCGCTTTCGAATATGCAGAGGCCAAAGCCATTCGGACCTGCGGACTGTCCGGCGCCAGTTGCCGTGCCAATTCCAATTCCTTGAGACCCCGCGCGGAATCCAGATTGCCTTCGCAAAGAATCCGGCCCAACACCGCATGCGCCGGAAACGATTGCGCATCGATCTCCACCGCCTTTTCGGCATAAGGCAACGCCGTCTTGTAATCCTCGGCGCGCAGGTATTCGGAAGCGAGCGTCACCAGCGCCGGCACGTGTGCCGGTGAAATGACAAGCTCCTTCTTGAGTTGTGCCAGTCCTTCGTCCACGTTGCTGAACAAAAGAAAGCTGCCGTAAAGATAGTGAATGTTCGGCTGGTCCGGATATTTATCCACGACGATATTGAATTCCGCAGCCGCCTCGGCGATCTTCAGCGCGCTTGCGTCATACATGGCGCGCCCTACGTCCATTACCAATTCGCGCTCGGTGGGCGGCAGTTCGCTAGGCAGCAAAGGTTTACGAAGCGCCGCGAGTCCTTCGGCCTCGATATATTCGGGCTGATTCAATTTGCGTTGCGCGAACAGGGCCAGAAGTTTCAGGGCCTCCTCAAATTGCGAGTTCCTGGTCAACAAAAGAATGAAGTGATAATGCATCACATCCGACACGTTCTGATCCGCCGCCACGCCCAGGTTGATCCCGTGCCGCAGATGCTCGAAAGAAGCGTCGTAGTCACGCGTCTGAAATTCGCACAACCCCAGCATGCCCCAACCAACCGCCACCCCCGGCTCTATCAAGGTGAAGTGCTTGAATGCATCGCGGCCATCGGCATACTGATCCAGGTCGTAATAAAGCGTGCCCAGATACCACCAGCCGTCTCGCCAAGAAGGCCGCAGCGCCAGACCCTTTTTGTACAGTGCGATCGCATCATCGATCCGATTGTTCGCTTGCGCGGCTTCGGCTTCTTTGGCGATTTTGGCCAGCGCGGGACTCTCTGTATGAGAAATCGCATGCCCCGACGGCGCGGCCGCGTTTGTTGACGCCGTCTGCGCCGGCGCCGGTTCCAGCGCAGCCAACACCAGTAACGCAGCCGCGAAAACTAGTTTCATTTGCCTTGTTCCGCAGCGCTCAGTTTTGCACCGGGCTGGGTCGCCTGGCGCTCTGCGTTGAGCTTCTGCACAATGGCGCGCTCGCGGTCTCCGTCTTCTTTTCGCTTTTCACGGTAATAGACAGTTGCCAAAGAAACGTGCGCCTCCGTGAAGGAAGGCGCTGCTTTGGTTAGCGCTTCCAGATCATCCTGCGCCTGTTCTGTCTTTCCCTGTGCCAGCTTGAGGAGCGCGATTTGATATTGAGTGGCCAAATCACCCGGCCGAACATTCGCCGCGCGTTCCAGGTACGTCTTGGCGTGCTCTACATCGCCGTCCAGCCGCAGCATGGTTCCTACGTGAAGGTTGGCCTCAAAGTCGTTCGGATCGCGCTCCAGCGCTTTGTTGAAAGCGGCCTTGCTCCCGGCCATGTCCCCCGTCGAGAAAAGCGCCAGACCGTAGTAAGACCACGCCGCCGGCAGATCCGGGTTCAACTCGACGGCTTTGGCTAAATCCACCACAGCCGGCGCGTAGTCGTGTGCCTCGAACTTAGTGGTTCCCATCAGCAGGCGAACTTCTGCCGAATCGCCCCGGCTCATGATTTGGTCAATGACCACTTGCCCCTCGACCACGCGCCCGTCTCGCACGAGCGCCGTCCCCAGCAAGTAAGCCAAGCCGAGGTTGTCCGGCTCCGCCCGCCGCAGCGGAGTCAACAGCTCAATCACGTCTCTGTTATTCCCTCCGCGCAGGTCGCAATCCGCCAGCAACATCACCGCGTTTGTGTTCTGCGGATCGCCCTCACGAATCTTTCGCAGTTCACGCGCCGCCTCGCTGAACTCACCTGATTTATAGTAGGCCAGCGCCAGGTTAAAGCGAACTCCGTTATCCTCCGGCTTCGCCACCAAGGCCAGCTTGTACTCGTCCACCGCCTGCTTATATTTGCCTTTGCCGACTAAAGCAGCGCCGAGATTCGAACGCACCTGAGCCGCGTCCGGATATATCGCCAAGAAAAGTGAATAGTCGTGAATCGCCTCGTCCAGCTTACCTTCCTGTTGGAGCGTAACGGCTTCTTTGAGGAGATCCTGCGGACTGAGAGGTGTTTGCCCATAGACACAGCTCATGCACAAGACGACTGTTGCAAAGCGGGTAATCAAGGGCTTACTGTGTAGTTTATCAACAATTGCATGACACGAAAAAGGGCGGAACAGCCTAAGCTGCCGCCCTTTGTGCCACATGATGCGAGTGATTAGAAGAAGTACTTAAAGACGAACTGAACTGTTCGGTTCCCGTTCAGATAATTCGCATACCCGAAATTCGGATTCGAAAGCTTGCCATTCGTACCCAGAGTGAGGTTCAGATTCGTGTCCCCTCCCGCCGGGTTGAAAGAAGCAATTGGATGGTTCAGGAAGTTGAACGCCGAGACACGGAACTGAATCTTTTGCGTCTCCTTGAAACTGAAGTTTTTAAACAACGAAAGATCGTTGTTGATGAACGCCGGTCCCTTGATATACGGCATCACGATCGGACCGTTGTCGCCGGGGGTGGGCGCTCCGAAGCAGTTCCCATTGATAAATTGGTTTTTCGCCAGGTTCTTACTCGGGTCACAAAGCAAGGTCGGCTGCACGGAGATATAAGGTGTTCCGTTGACAGCATCCGTACTTAAGCCAAAGTTGCTATTGTTCGTGGGAACAACGACACCGTTTGGCAGCACCGTGCCCGGCGCAAAATATCCGCTGATGTTGAAGTTAGAACTGGATACCGCCTGCAAAGGCGATCCACTCTGCGCCTGGGATGTGCCTGACACCTGCCAACCGTTCAGAACGCCTTTTAGGAACCGATTTCCCTTGTACAGATCACCCATTTGATACACATAAGCCAAGTTGAAGATATGTGTCCGGTCGTTCGGCAGCACACCATAGTTCGCATTGATGTCCAGCGGATCACCCACTCCGTTCGAAGTGTTTTCGCCGCGAATGCCGAGTGCTTTGCTAAACGTATAGTTCACCAGAAAATTGAAGTGGCCCGATTGCTTGTTCCAACTGGCTTGGAACGCGTTGTAGTTGGAGTAGGTGTTGTGCTCCTGCTCATAAATCTGCCCATACTGGGGATAGGGATTGTAGGAGCTGGAACCGGTGCCGACCGGGCTTAATGCCGGACTCGCCGCAGTCCCGAACAGCGAAGGATGACTGAAGAGGAATCCATACGGCAGAGCGTTGATATTGCCGAATGTCCCGTTGCTGGCGTTATTCAAGTATTTAGCCTGATTGCCGACATAGGAAAACTCCGCTGAAGACGCCCAGGGCAATCGTTGAGAAATCGTGAATGTATAGCTGGTGGTCAGCGGCTGTTGCGTGTCGTTCAAATCTAAGACCCTGACTCCGCCTGGCGAAACAGCACTCGGCGCAATCGAGGCAATATACGCGAAAGTTGTCGGAGCGTTATTCGCCGGGGTCGGAACCGTGTAGTTGTAACTGCCTGCGGCCAACCCCAATGACGCGGCTTGCACATTTTGCTCATCGTGGAAACGATACATTCCAATACCGCCACGAAGAACTGTTCTGCCGGTTCCGAATATGTCGTAGGCGATACCGAAGCGCGGTTCGTAGAAGAACAACCGGCCCTTGGTACCGGACAAGGGAACACTCTTGTCGATAGAGTTCCATTCGAATCCGGTCAAAGCCGGGCCGGGAGCGGTTGCCTGATAAGCGGAGGGCACAAAGACGCTGGCACCGTGTCCTTCTTCGTCCACCCACGGTCCCAGGTGATCGAAGCGCATCCCATAATCGAGCGTCAGTCTGCGCGACACCTTCCAGGAATCCTGTGCATAGAAGTCCACGCTGGTGTAATGCATCGCAATCGTAGGATCAAAGTTCGATTCTGTGTACTGCGTCAGGACGCCCGTCAACATGTCGGCGTAAGCATTGCCTGTTGAGGCTTGGCCCCAGTTGGAGTACACCTCTTGACCATTCACATAGTTGTCGCTCGGCTGCTGGTTCTTCGTGCGCTCCCAGTAGAAACCGAACTTCGCGGTGTGCGTTCCCCAAACTTTGGAGACGTTGTCGGCGAGCGTGGGCAACCATTTATCGGCATAAAGCGTATTGTTCTGCTCGTATCCGCTGGGATTGATAATGTTCGCGATGCCGTCGCTCCAACCCGTTAAGGCGGGAATTTGGTTGTTCACCGTGTTATTGAAAATGTGCTTGTGATAGATGCCAAGCGTCTGGGCGTTGATCTTCGCCGGATCCTGATACTGGAACCCCACATAAAGATTCGTGTAAGTGAAGACCAGCTCATTCGTCAACGTGGGACTGAATACCTTGGTTAAGTTAGCCGAAATCGAATCGGAGTGATTCGGCTGCTGTTGCGGGCTGGGGTAAGGAACCGCCGGATTTGTTCCCCACCACAAAGTGCTGTTATCGTGGTTCACTTCGTGTTGCGTGTTGTAGCTCACGAACAGCTTGGTGTTGTCGTTGATGCTCCAGTCAACTCGCGGGCGCACCTGCCACATGTTGTCGGAGTGCGTTGTCGAATAGAGGTAATTCGAACCGCCGTTGAGAGCAGGGTTGGCGTTGGGCAGAGGATATAGCTTCAACAAGTTCACGCCGATGGGGTCCATCGCACTCGGAGCAATCTGGCCGGTTGCGCTCGCTCTTCCATTGTTCGCAATGTTCTGCGTCGCCGGGCCAGTTACCGCACCGCCCGGATTGGTGCCTCCCAAATAGCTATTCAGATAGGACGCCGTGAAGTTGCCGTTACGCATGTCTGTGCTCGGAACGAACGAGTTGAAGACATCGTGCTGTGGATCTTGCACTTGCTGCGTGTAGTCCTCGTAAGCGAAGAAGAAGAATAGCTTGTCGTGATTTTTGTTGAAGTTTGTTTTGGGAATTAGTACCGGACCGCCGATGTTCGCGCCCGGGTAATAGAAGTAGGTGTTCGGTTTGGGAGCGTATTTCAGTCCTGTTGCAGCGTTGGTACCGAGCTCATTGTTATACGCGTTCGTCGCGTCGAAGGGTGCATCACGCGCGTATAGATACGCCTCACCGTGGAATTGACTGCCGCCCGATTTTCCGATGGCGGCGATTACGACCGGCCCTTTAGAGTTCTCCGCGCCGAAATTCGATGTGAGCACTTTTACTTCCGAAGTCATATCCGTGACCGTATTCACCGCCTGCCCGCAGTTACAACCGGGATCGATGATGTGCGCACCGTCAGAGGTGATATCCAGCGCGCCCGTCCGTAAACCATTCGCGGAGAAGTTCCCGACCGGACCCGCTCCCGTGCTCTGTTGCTGAGCATTCCAGCCCGCGTTGGCCCCGTTGGTGCCGGTGAGTGCGAATCCCGGCAGCAGCTTGATAAATTCCGCCGCATTCTGTCCTACGATCGCGACGTTTTGCAACTGCTTCTCTCCAATCACGAATGATTTTTCACCCGAATCGACGGGCGTCAACTCCTCGGCTGTGCCCGCCACTGTAATCGTGTTCTTGGACGAGCCTAACTGCAACTGGATATGGGACAGATTTCTGGTGTCACCCGCGTCGAAGTGCACATTGTTTTGCTGATACTGCTGGAAGCCAGGCGATTCCACCGTAACGGTGTAGTCTCCCGGTTGAACGGCGTTGATGGAGAAGAACCCGTCACCGTTCGTGATCGTGCGGCGCTCATCGCCGCTTGCGTTGTTCTTCATTGTGACCGTCGCGCCAGGAACAGTGGCGGAACTGGGATCGGCAACCGTGCCGGTTAGAGTCCCCGTTACTTGCTGCCCGCTGAGGCGGTAAGGGCACAAAGCCAAAGCTGCAGCTGAAAATAGGACGGCAAAGCTAAACCACGACCTCTGAAACATGGAAGTCAATCTCCTACCCGGGCGTGCTAGTGCGAACGGGTTAACGGAACAATATCAGTCTCGGGCCGTACGAGTCAAGCTTTCGGATGGGAACAAAAGGCGAAACTATGGCGAACAGGAAAATAAAAGTACTGGATCCAAACAAAAGGCGTTTTAGGCTTCCCGGACAGAAATATAGCGGTCCGTGGCAGGATTCTCGATCCGTTGCGTCTTGCCGCTCGGCTTGGGCCAGGTAATCTCAACCCAGTCGATTTTTTCCGCTTGTCCAATGCCCAGTACTTCACGCGGATCGTGAGAAGAAAGATAGCTGCCACCATTGTTCTTGAGCCGTGATCGTATCTTTCCCGCGGCCGACCAACGGATCTTTGCGCCAATCGCATCACGATTGCAGTTCACCCCCTCAAGTTTCAGCCCCACCCAGTGGTTTCTTTCCTTCACTCGATTCTGCAGCAGGACCGGCGGGCCGCCATTGTTCGCAATCAGAACATCGATCAGCCCATCATTGTTGAAATCTCCAGCCGCCAGCCCGCGCGCCGGATATGACTTGGTAAACGCAGGACCAGCGTCCTTGCTCACATTGCGCAGCTTGCCGTCTTCTTGATGAAACAGCAGAATGGGCTCTTTGTACTTTACCTGCAGCGAATAGTTTTCGATCATGTCGTCGGGATGGCCGTTCGCCAGAATCAGATCCATATTCCCGTCGTTGTCATAGTCGAAAAACTTCAAGCCCCAGCCACTCAGCAAGCGCGTGGCTTCTGCAATGTTGTTGGCGCGCGCCACATCCCGGAAGCTCTCCTTGCCATCGTTCTTGTAGAGAGAGAACATCTCCTGATCCACGTTCGCAACGAAAAGATCCTGGTTGCCGGTCTGAAACACGTCCGCCGCGTCCACTCCCATGCCGGACCGCGGTTGCCCGTTCTCGCTAAACCCTACCTCGGCGGCTAGCCCAATCTCTTCCCACTGCCACTTACCTTTCGTGTCGGGCCCGCGGTTCACAAACAGGAAGTTCTGCACGGTGTCATTCGAGACAAACAGATCTGTTCGTCCGTCGTTATTAATATCGGTCGCCACCACCCCTAATCCCTTGCCGAGGGCGCGCTCGATATCGGTCCCCGCCTGTACCTGGGTGAACGTTCCATCGCCGTTGTTGTGGTACAGAAAGCTGGGGGTAGGCCGAAATACCCGGGGGATGCAATAGTAATGCCGCCCCAGCTTGTTATCGCCGCAGGACAGATGCTCGTTCTTCCCAAAATCGACAAAGCTGCAGATGAACAGATCGAGCTTGCCATCGTTGTCGTAATCCAGCCATACCGCACTAGTCGTCCAACCGGGAGTCTCGAGCCCCGCCTTCTTGGTCACATCGGAAAAGGTGCCATTGCCGTTGTTCTTGTAAAGAATGCAGTTGCCGTAAGCCGTCACGAACAGATCGGCGCAACCGTCATTGTCGTAATCGCCCACCGCCACGCCCATCCCGAACGTTCCGCCCGCTACTCCGGCTTTCTCCGTTACGTCGGTGAAGGTGCCATCGCGATTGTTCTTGTAAAGCGCGTTGCGTAGCGGCTTCTCTGGTTTGAAGAAATCGCTCGGACCGCTATTGACCAGATAGATATCCATCCAGCCGTCATTGTCGTAATCGAAAAACGCGCAACCCGGGCCTAAGGTCTCCGGCAAGTAGTGCGCCGAAGACATGGCGTTATCGTGGGTCCAAGATATGCCGCTCGCCGAGGCGGGAACTTCCGTGAATAAGCCAGACTCAGAAACAACGTCCCGGCCAGTCTGGCCTACGAGCGGAGACGCCCCCAGACCTGCTGTGAGTTGCAGCAGCTTACGCCGCGACAGCCTCATTCCGAATAAATCCACATTCCATGCTGAGCGGTCGACTTCCCTGGCGGGGTTGACATACAGGGACATTTTACAGCTTCGCCCATACACCCACCGCCCTTTCCATCGAGAACGCCATGGGTGCCGGCGATATGTTGACCGCCTGCTCGAGTCTAGCCCGGACGGACCCTAAGCATGCTACGAAGCTGCCGAGTTCTTGTAAGGCGGAACTCCTGTTCCGCGCCGGACGTCCTCGCCGCTATGCGAATACGATAGCTTCGATCGCAAAATTTAGAAATTTCTCCGAACGCTCAAAATCCAGCAAACGAAGCAACTTACATCGATTCGATGCCAGCCCTCATGCCGTTCCACCACTCCAGAGCGGTAAAGCTTCCCTTAGGTAATAAAGGCCGCGGAAGCTCTCGCGAAGCGGCGCGATCAACGGTTCACCAACAGGAGCTCTTTACTTATGTCAACGCAAGCGCAGATCAATGCCAACAGGGCAAATGCACAGCAAAGGATCGGTCCCAACAGTGCAACAGGGAATCTGGTCCAGGAAATGACGCAGTCGTATTGGCTCATGCAGCGCGCCATCCGCCTGCAGAACGGCTGCTTCAGCGAAATCGACCCCCTCGCCGACTCTCCCAAGCAACTCGCCCTCTACCTGTGCTATCAAACCACCCACAACCGCGCCTTCTACAAAGCTTTAAACGAACTGCAAAGGCTAAGAGAACAAAAGAGAAAAGCCGAAAGAGATGAGGCCGCGCTTTCTCAGCGAGCCGATGATTCGAGATTTGGCTTCGTATCGCAGGAACGTAAGCAAGCGGAACAAAAGCTCGCCGCCAAGCGCCGAGAGACACTAGAAAAGCGTCAGCAAGACGCTGAGAATCGCGCGCAAGAGATCCACGAAGCTCGCGTTTGGCTCATCGGAGCTCAAGCGCGCCGTCATGAGACCGAAACCACCATCGCCAAATTCTTCTAGAGGCCAAAAACGGAGCAGTTGAAGGCTGCCGAAGCCGCCTAAGTCGCCCCTGCTCATCGCAGTTATCCCTCGTTTGCGGGATCGGGCTGCTCTTTTGGATCGATTTTTTCAACTAAGACGGTTGCGATACGGTTGCGCTCCATGTGTGTGATCGTGAACCGTCTTCCGCCGTAGTCGATCGACTCTTTCAGTTTCGGGATGTGCCCGAACTGAAACAGCAGGAACCCGGCGAGCGTTTCAAATCCGGCTTCGTTCGGCAGGACGATGTTGTAACGGTTTTCAAGATCGCGAATTGTCGTCGCCCCTTCCAGTTGCAGCATCTTGTCCTGGTAGGACGGTGTCGGCCGGACCGCGTCGTGCTCGTCGCCGATGTCGCCGAAAATCTGTTCGAACACGTCTTCCAGCGTCACCAGGCCGGCAACCGTTCCGAATTCATCTACCACCAGCGCCATGTGGGTATGATTCGTGCGGAACTCATCAATCAATTGGTTGAGCGGCTTGGTTTCCGGAACAACCAGAGGCTTGCGTAAAAAGCGGCGCAGGCGAAAGGGACGCGCCGTGCGCCGGTCGTGAACGAATCGGCGCTCCTCCCACACGCGCATCAAGTCCTTGTAATGGACAATCCCGATGATCTGCTCGGGGCGGTCTTCATAGACCGGCAGACGGGTGAATTTGTGCTCGGCCATCAGGCTGAGTACGTGCTCGACATCGGCATCCACGGGAAGGGAAACAATGCTGTGCCGCGGCGTCATGATCTCTCGCGCCGAGTAATCGGAAATCTCGATCAGCCGTTGTATAGCGTCCTGTTCGAACTGCTGCAGGTGGCCTTCGTGCCGGCTGGACTGCACGATAAATTTCAGTTCTTCCGGCGTGTGCCCGCCGCGCGCGTGACCTGTCCCCAGGCCGAGCGTACGGAGGATCAGCGCCGAAGTCCGTTCGATCACTACGACGAAAGGTTGCGAAAGGCGATAAAAGAAAAGCAGTATGGGAGCAGCCAGCACGGCCACGCGGTCGGCTTTCTCGAGCGCCAGATTTTTTGGCACTACTTCGCCGATAATCACGTGCGCATAACTGATAAGGAGAAACGCAAGCGCAAAAGCGATGCCGTGGAGCAGAACGGCGGATGCGTTGAGATGGAAGGACCCAAGGCCCCCGGCGAGAAGCCTGTACAGCGTGTCTTCTCCCGCCCAACCCAGGCCGAGGCTGGCGAGTGTCACACCAACTTGGGTGACCGACAGCAATCGCCCCGGATTGCTCAGCAAGCTGAGAGCGCTCTGCGCGCCAGCCTGTCCCTGTTCGGCAAGCTCGCGCAACCGCGACTGCCGTACGGAGACAAGCGAAACTTCGGCTGCGGCGAAGAACCCGTTCGCCGCGAGGATAAACAGTAAGGCTATGAGGCGAAGAGCCATGGATCGAGCGGAGTTGCCTGCCGCGGAAAGTTTCGGACAGCAGAGTAAAATCGATGCGTGTTATCCCGCCCCGGCGAGCCCGCGCGGCCAGCCTTTCACGTACTGCGCGTCATCAATGTGAGCATAGCGGTTCTGCTTGTGCTCATCGCGATTGCCGTGTACTGGTATGCAGTACGGCCGTTGCCGAAAACGTCGGGCGAAATCCTGGCGCCCATCGCTTCGCCGGCCGTCATCGAACGCGACCACCGCGGAGTCCCGCACATCCAGGCATCCTCGTGGCAGGATGCCATTTTCCTGCAAGGCTATGCCACCGCTCAAGACCGATTGTGGCAGATGGACACCTTGCGCCGCTTCAGCGCCGGCGAACTGGCCGAGATTTTTGGCTCCGCCGCGCTGCCGCTCGATGAACGTTCGCGCGTCATGCGTATGCGCGCCATTGCCGAGCGCGATGTCGCATCCTTGCGGCCCGCGGATCGAGCTGTGTTTGTGGAGTATGCCCGCGGCGTCAACTACTTCATCGATTCGCATCGCGGCGATTACTCGCTCGAGTTTTCGCTCCCCGGCCACCAATACGATCCGCGGCCCTGGACCTTGACCGATTCGGCGCTCATCGGACTCGTCATGTTTCGCGACATGACGGACTCCTCAAAATTCGAGTTCGACAAAGCAGCCTTGTTGAACATCGCTAATCCTGCAAGAGTGATGACGCTCTTTCCCGCTTCCGACGGCCTCTATGTCAATCCCGGTTCCAATGCCTGGGCCGTTTCCGGCGCGCATGCCGCCGATGCCCGCCCTATGGTTGCCAACGATCCGCATCTGGCCTATGGCATTCCCGGCACCTGGCATTTGGTCCACCTGAAAGCGCCCGGACTCAACGTCTCCGGTGCGGCGCTGCCTGGACTTCCAGGTGTCATCACGGGCCACAATGAGCAGATCGCCTGGGGCGTCACCAATCTCGAAATGGACGTCATGGATCTCTACGCCGAGCAGATCGACGAGCGAACCGGGCGCTATCTATATCAAGGAACGGTTCAACAGGCGCAACTCGACCGTCAGTTCATCAAAGTTCGTGACGGAAAGACTACCCAGCTGAATACCTGGATCACGCGCCACGGTCCCGTTGTCTTTCACGGCAACGGCAAAAGCTACACCATGCGATGGAGCGCAACCGACGGCTTCGGTTATCCGTTCTTCGATGTCGATCGCGCGCAGAATTGGAATCAGTTTCGTACGGCTCTGAGCGCGTTTTGGGGACCCGGCCAAAACTTCGTCTACGCCGACCGCTCGGGCAACATCGGTTACCAGGCAACCGGGCGCCTGCCCATACGTCATGGCTTCACCGGCGAGGTGCCGTTGGATGGCTCGTCGGGCAAGTTCGAGTGGGACGGATACGTCCCTTTCGAACAGATGCCTGGCATCTACAACCCTTCTTCCGGGATTGTCGCCACTGCCAATCAGAACCCATTTCCGCCTGACTTTCCTTACACGATCGACGGTAGCTTTGCCGATCCTTACCGCATCACGCAAATTCGAGCGCTGCTGAACGCCCGGAGCAAATTGACTGTATCGGACATGCTCGCTATACAAAAGGATGTCTATTCGGCCTATGATCATTTCCTGGCACAGCAAGTCGCTGCGGCCTTCGCCAAGTGCGGCAGCAACGACCCGTTAGTGCACGATGCCGTTGCCGTTCTGCGGACCTGGAACGGTCAGATGGAGAAGAACGCGTCCGCGCCCATGATGACGAGATTACTCGACGAACAGATCGGGCGTTCCTTGGTCGTCTCCTCCCTGATCGACTCCTCCCTGACGGCTCCGATGAAGAAACCCGCTGGACGCCCTTCCGTTCCCGACATTATGCCGCGCCCGTGGATTTTGCAACGTCTCCTGGGTCGAAGGCCAAAAGGATGGGTGATAAATGATGACTGGGACACGTGGCTGATCCGGAACTTCGCTGCCGCTTTGCAGGAGGGCCGAAAAGCTCAAGGAACCCCGGTCTCGAAATGGCGCTGGGGCCGCATGAGGCAGTGGGATCTGCAGCATCCCGTCGGCAAGCAGATTCCATTGGTGTCGGGCTTCTTCGATATTGGACCCGTCGAGATGAGTGGATCGGGTACCACCGTCAAGCAGACGACTGGAACCCTGGGACCGTCCGAGCGGATGGTCGTCGATCTAGGCGATCTCGACAAATCCGTGCAAAATCTCCCGGCCGGCGAGTCCGGCGCTGTGGCATCGAGCCACTACAAAGATCAGTGGTCGGCTTACTACGTGGGCAAGAGCTTCCCCATGGAATTCGACAGGGTCGACGCAAAACAAACATTGCACGTCAGGCCCTCGCCGTGACCGCTGACGTGAACCCATGGCTGCACTGGTGGACCGACACGGGTCCGCTGTTACTGCAACCGACTTTCCCGCGGCTTTTAGTGGCACTCTTTCTCGGCGCGATCATCGGCGCTGAACGGCAATGGCGTCAACGCGCGGCGGGCATGCGAACCAACACGCTCGTGTGCTTCGGAGCGGCGGCTTTCGTGGATCTGGCCTCCACCGTCGGCGGCGCCACAAATACCAATGTGATCGCCTATGTGGTCTCTGGCGTCGGCTTCCTCGGTGCCGGAGCCATCATGAAGGACGGTGGCAGTATCACTGGCCTGAATACGGCCGCCACCCTCTGGTGCTCCGCCGCGGTCGGCGCCTGTGCCGGCGCGGGTGAAATGCTCGACGCGGTGTTCGTGACCGCGTTGCTGATGGGCATCAATCTTGTATTGCGGCCTGTGTCGCGCTACATCGACCGCCGCTCGCTGCTCGGCGTCAATCGTCAGGCGATCTATCGCATTGTGGCGACTTGTCCGGCACAGAACCAGCAGGAGGTGCGCGATGCCGTGTTGCGTACGCTGGCTGAAAGCCCGCTTTTGTTGCGGCAGCTGCATACGGACGAAGTAGGAGATTCCGATGAGGTGTTTCTCCAGGCAGTGGTGGAATCGGGCAAGCGCGATAAAGCGCTCATTGAGCGCGTAGCCAAGGCCGTCCGGGACATCCCGTCCGTTTCGGCGGTTGACTGGTTGGAAACCTCGCTCGAAGGAGAATGATTGGCCTT
>CAVSTO010000002.1:0-207224 GCA_963730865.1 uncultured Acidobacteriaceae bacterium
CCTTCCGCCGTTCAATCTCTGGGAATCCTCGGGCTCCCCGCCCCGATCGGCGAACTCGCCTCCCTTCGTTGGGACGCTCTGATCGTGGGCGCCGGACACAACGGACTTGCTTGCGCTGCACGACTCGCGCGGGCCGGCGCGTTCTCGTAATCGAAAGCCGCGAACGTATCGGTGGCGCCTGCACGATTGAAGAGCCATGGCCGGGCGTGCGGATGTCGCCCTGCGCGTATCTCGCCGGCCTGTTGCATCCGCTCGTCATTGAAGAACTGGACCTTGCCGCGCTTGGATACTCTGGTGTCCGGCCACGAACGGTTTGTTCGTTCCCTTCGAGGACGGCAGCAGTGTTCAGCTCTACGACGATGACGAACGCTGCGAAGCCGAAATCGCCCGTTTCGCGCCACGTGATGTCGCAGGCTGGCGGGCGATGAACGACGTCATTCGCCGGCTCCGCGAGCGCTTGCGGCCGCCAGATGCGCGTGACGTGTGGATCGGCGAACCGCCCACGCGCGAACAATTGAACGACCGCCTGGGCAGTGACGAGGAAGCTCGCGGTCTGCTCTTCGATTGGTCCATGGCAGAGTTCGTCGAGCGCTATTTATCCGATGAACGGCTTCAGATCGCGTATCTCGGCCAAGGCGTAATCGGCACGAACGCCAGCCCCTTCGATCCTGGAACCGCGTCCATTCGCTTCCACCATTCCTCCGGCCGTCTCGGCGGGCTGCCCGGCGCATGGGGCTACGTCAAAGGCGGCATGGGCATGGTCTCGTTCTATCTCGCCGATGCAGCGCAGAAGGCGGGCGCGACCATCGCCTCCGGTTTGCGCGTTGCGGAGATCATTCCGGGCGAAGGAGTTTTACTGGAAGGCGGAGAGCGTCTTGATGCCCCGGTCGTGATCTCAAACGCCGATCCTCGGGCAACTCTTCGTCTCCTGGGCAACGCCGCCGATCCCCTCTGGCGAACGCAGGTTGAATCCATTCCCATCCAGGGCTGCACGTTCAAACTCAACGTTTGGCTTCGCGAGCTGCCGAATTTCCGCGCGCGCCCGGGCACGTGCCAGCCTCACCACTTCGCGCAAATCAACACGCCGCTCACCAAGCCCGAGTGGAAAGCCAGTTACGCGGCCGCTCGCAGCGGGTCAATTGCCGGATCGGCTCTGGACGGAACTCTATTTCCAAAGCGTCCATGACACGACTGTCGCGCCCGAGGGCACGCACACGATGAGCGTCTTCTCGCAATACGTTCCGTATGCATTCGCCACTGGTACTTGGGACGATCACCGCGACCGGGCTAAACGGCGTGCGCTCGACGCTCTCGCGCGTTTCTGCAGCAACATCCCGGACGCGGTGATTGAGGCCGAGGCGCTCGGACCGCCCGACATCGAAAAGAAAGTCGGCCTCACGGGCGGCCACATTTTTCAAGGCGAGTGCTTGCCCGCTTATATGTGGAGCAACCGCCTGCGTACCCGAACCGGCATGCCCGGCCTGTATCTTTGCGGCGCTTGCACTCACCCCGGCGGTAGCGTGATCGCGATGAACGGACGCAATGCGGCTATGGCCGTGCTGGCCGATACGCGCTACATCCCCCCGGACTGGAGAGGCCCCTTGCCGCGGTTCGCTACCCTATCCTTATTCAAAAGGAGCGCAAGTGATCGAAACCTCAACGCCTTCCCGTCGAACCATTCTCCGCACTGCTAGCATCGGCAGCCTTTTCTCCATCATCCGCGGCGCGCCATTGAACGCACAACAAACCCCTTCGCTCCCGCCCTCCATCGCGAACTTGCAATCCATGCGAGATCAACCGAAGCCCATCACCGTAGACGAGCGCCGCGCACGCGTCGCCAGAGCCCAGCAGTTGATGGCAGATCACAAAATCGACGCCATTTTTCTCGTTGGCGGCACATCGCTCCTCTACTTCACAGGCGTACATTGGGGCGACAGCGAACGACTCTTCGCAACCGTTATCCCGGCCAACGGTAAAGCATTTTGTGTCTGCCCCTCCTTCGAAGAAGATCGCGCCCGGGAACAGCTCAACCGCGGACCGCTCGAAAACGCTGAGGTGATGACCTGGCATGAAGACGAAAGTCCATACAAGCTGATCGCCGCTGGTCTCCGCTCGCTCGGCAACTCCGGAGCCACGCTTGGCATGGAAGAACGCACTCCATGGGTTTTTAGCGATGAAATCTCCAAAGCTGCCGCCGCCCTTCACTTGGTCTCCGCCACGCCGGTGACAGCGGGCTGCCGAATGATCAAGAGTCAGCATGAGCTTGCGCTGATGCAGATCGCTAACGGCGCCACGCTCAAGGTCTACGAAGCCGTCTATCGAGCACTACAGCCCGGTATGACGCAAACCGACGCCTCGAATCTAATCTCTGCCGCTTACGCGAACGTTGGTTTCCGAGGCGAAGTGAGCGTGGAAGTGGGCCAGTACAGCGCCAATCCTCACGGCTCCATCACTCCGCAAGTGATTCGTGAAAACACGATCGTGATGATCGACGACGGTTGTCAGGTCGAAGGCTATCAATCGGACATCACGCGCACCTTTGTTCTCGGGAGACCGACAGATAAAATGAAGCAAGCGTTCGACATCATCCATCATGCCCAGAGTGCTGCCCTGGCCGCCGCAAAGCCCCGTGCCGAGTGCCAAGCCGTCGACGCCGCGGCCCGCAAGATCATTACAGATTCCGGCTTCGGACCCGATTACAAGTTCTTCGCGCATCGCGTTGGTCACGGCATCGGCATGGACGGGCACGAATGGCCTTACCTGGTGCGCGGCAACACGCTTCCGATTCAGGCTAATATGACTTTCAGCGACGAACCCGGAATTTACATCACCGGAGAATTCGGCATGCGTCTCGAAGACGACATGCACATCACCGAAAATGGAGCCGAGCTATTCACGCCGCAAAGCCCCTCGCTCGAACATCCCTTCGGGTAAACTCAGACGCGACTCTCACCACAACCGGCGCACACCATAACCATCGAATAGCGCCTCGTTGCTCACAATCGGCAAGTCTTCCGCTTGTGCTTGAGCGATCAGCATTCGATCGAAAGGATCCTTGTGAGCACCCGGAAGTAAACCGGCGCGAACAGCGTGTTCTCCTGAGATCGCCAACATCTGAAAACCTTCGCGGTCGATGTAACCGCTGAAACCGGCGGCAAGATCGGCCGCTGTGGGCAGCTTCCCGAGTCTCACCTTAGTCGCAATCTCCCAAGCCGAGGCCGCACTCACAACCACCACGTTTTTAGTCTCTGCGATGATCCTCCTGGCGCTACTCGTCAACGCGGGATTATCGGAGAACCACCAGAGCAAAGCATGCGTGTCAAGGAGCGCGCGCACCGATCTCACCCCCAGGCGGAGAGCTCGTCGTCCGGCAGAGGCTCGAAAAACTCGGGCCCTACCACCAACTTGCCCTTCAGTGAGCCTGGCTGGCGTTTTCCCTTGACCTCGCCAAAAGCCACCAGACGAGCCACCGGCTTGGAGCCCCGCGCAATGATCACTTCCTCCCCGGCAGAAGCCTTCTGGATCAAACGCGAGAGGTTCGTCTTCGCCTGATGGATTGTTACCAAACTCGTCTTCACTGTAGCTAACCCAGCTTAGCTAAGTTTCCTACGCCCGTCAATCCCGCCACGCCCCCGATTCCGCCGGCTCTTCAACCATTGATTCAGCGCAAACAACAGAATCATCAGCGGCACTACCGCAAACAAAGGCCAATGCTCCTTCACCGGAGGTTCGGCGGGTATCACATGTAAATCGCCCGAGGCCGAAGCCGAATTGACCTTATCCCGCACCTCCACGGTCAATTGCCACACGCCGGCAGACGGCAAAGTAACCGAAGCCGCATAGAGCAACTTATTCGTTGCATGCTCATGCGTAGCGGGCGCCGCCACTTCGACGATACTGCCCGATTCCGTCTTTTTCAGACGCAGCATCACATGCGCATCGAGCAGCGTGCTCTGATCGGCCGCCTTCTCGACCATCACACTCAGGTCCGCGGTACCGGCTCTCACCGGCACGGGCTCGCTAAATACTGTGACGATGAAGGGACCAGCCGTCTTACGGAATTGCATGGTGCCGCCGTCGGCGAACAGAAGCAGCGCAACACACAAAAGCGCCGTACCCAGCGCGCGTATTCGTCGAGCCGGAAGACGCATCAATGCATCATGCCGCGCATCTGCATGGGCTGGAACAAAATCCAAATTCCCACGCAATACAAACCGCACGACACCGCCATCCAAGGAGCAACAAGACTCATCGCCCGCCGCACTCCGTCTACCTGCTGTCGCGCCACTCGCCAGGCAACATACAAAGTTAAAAGCAGACCTGCATCCAACAAGACGATCTGCGCCGACGTTAACCAAGCGGGAACAAAGGCGATCGGAAACGTCCCCGCCACTCCCGCAAAGACTCTCGCGAGCGCGGCCGAGGGCGCACTCCAGCCGGTTGCGAGGTGATAGAGCAGATGCGCCGCCCACATCGCAAAACCTATCGGGACCAGAGCAAAAACAAACCGCCTAACAATCTGCCCGATGTCAACCATTGAAGTCACCAACCGATTCAATCCGCCACAAAACCACACCGCCAACGCCGGAATCACAACTACACCCGTAATTACGAACGCCGCCACCACAACCGGCATCATGTGGGCGCCCAGCCGAGCGTGCCAGCCATGCTCCCACATCATGACGGGCGACACCATGCCCGCCGCGTTCACAAATGCTCCGAAGACAATCAGCAATGCCAATACGGCGAAATCCGTTCGCTTCGATAATCTTCCAATCGACGATCGATACGGATCCACTATCAGTGTGCTGGCCGGCAAAACCGGCAGCAGCGACACATTCTCATGCGGGCAAGCCTTCACGCAATCCAGACAAAACGTGCAATCCAGATTGCCCTCCTTTTTCGGCTGAAACAAGTAAAGCTCACAGCCACGTGCACTCTCATTCCCGCGAATGCAGTCATGCGTCTGGCAGCTCTTACAAACCGCCGCACTTCGCACGCGCACTTCACGTGGCGAGACCAGCGAGCTCACGAAATGGAACTGTCCAATCGGACAAACATATTTACAAAAGGTGGCGCCGCGAAACAGCCCGTCAATAATCAAAGCGCCCAGAAAGTAACCGGCAATAATCCACGCCGTCGCCCAAGGGCTGTTCCACAACCCGAACGCTTCATAGGCCCACAAATAGACCACCAGCAGCGCAGCGGCCAGCCACTTCGTTCGCAATGCGCGCGGCCAACGCCACTTCGCGGGCATCACTTTCCGCCCGATATCGCGCACAAACGTGAACGGGCAAACCATGCAGAACAGATTCCCCACCACCAGCAGCGCCAGAATCGAGAGCGCGCGCCAATGAATCCACGGCAGCACACCAGCCAAATTCAGCGGCGTCACCTGCGGCCCGAAAAATCCATCCGCCATCACGGCCACGGCCACCAGCAGCATCGCGAACTGCGCCACACTCCTGCATTGCGCCGCCCTCCGCCCGCTCATGCTGAACCGCCCTTTCGACCCGCTCACGCGCTTGACCGGCACGCTCGTCCTCGATCTCGCTCGTTTCGTCGTCAGCAGATTCATCGCGAACACCACGGTCGGCACAAGATAAATCAGCGATCCCGGCACCCACATGATTGCGCCCGCCAGCGTCTGGTCAAGTAACGGGTTCATCCCGCCGGCAGCCACCGCGCCATAACTCGGATAAAGCAACTTACCCGAAAAAATGAACGACGCCGAGATGATCGTGTTGATAATGTCCGCCGAAACCAGATACGGAATCTGCATCCACTGCGGTCCGCGCGCCCGTTCGGGACCCGGCTGCACAACCGGCCACCAGAATAAAACGCCTGTCCAGAAAAATGACGCGTGTTGCGCGCCGTGCCAAACCGGCGAACGCAGCGCTAGCTCGTAAAATACCGGCAAGTGCCAGCCAATCGTGCTGATGGCGAAAGCGATCCACGCCACTACTGGCCGAACCAGAAAATGTCCCAGCCGCTGCAGCGCGGGCCACGTCAAAAACGGTCCTAACCCCTCTTTCACAAACCGCTTCGGCAATCCGCGGAGCAACGGCACGATAGGGTGGCTCAGCAGCAGCAGCGGCGGCGCAATCATCATCAGCAGCAAGTGCTGCGTCATATGCGCTGAAAGAAACAGACCGTCGAATGCATCCAGCGGCGATTCCAGCGCCAGAAACAGACAGCCCAACGCTCCTAGAAACGCGCCCAGCCGTTCGTGATCTTTCTCATCGTGCAGCAACCGCCTGCCGCGCAGCCATCCGCGCACATAAAGGATCGCCGCGCAAATCAGAATGACAGTTACGGACGGGTCGATGTTCCAGGAGAGAAGCGCGGCACTTACAACGGAATCCACAACTACTACTTCTGCGCTCCCGCCGGCACCCTTATGAGCGCAAAGGCCGCGGATGCGTGCCCCGAGTCAGGGAAAGAAACCCGCCGCCCTTTGCGGGGCGCGCTTGACACCCCGGCCGTTTTGCGCGGGTTTCTCAATAGAATCGCGAAATCGCGCGGCAACTTGTCGGCCGGCTTATCCGAATTACGCGCTGGCGGCACGCTTCTCGGCCTTAGCGTACTCATAAACTCCACCAGCGCCTCTACTTCAGCCGGGCTCAACTTCTTGCCGTAGGCCGGCATGTTGCCGCCCCCTTGAATCACCTGCCGCACCATCTCGTCTTTCGTCAACCGCGTCGCCACTGAGTCCAGCGCTGGCCCCCGCAGTCCGCCTTCTCCACCCAGCGAGTGGCAGTTCCGGCACTGCTTATTCTGAAACACCAGCGCGCCATGCAATTGCAGCGGCGTCCTCCCCTTGACGTACTGCACGGGAATGGGCGCTCCGCTCCAGGCGCCCATCTTCGGCGACCACGGCGAAACCTCACCTTGATAGGCCAACACCGCGATCACCAGCATGATGAACACCACGGAAAGCACCGCAACCGGCCGCCGCCGTGCGCTCTTTTCGCCCGTGCCCGAAATGAACGGCAGCAGGAACAAGAACGTAATGGCGACTGCCGGAGCGACAAACAGGACGAAGACTTCCATCCAGTCCGGCAACAGCGCTAAGGCCGCGAAGATCGCCATGAAGTAAAAGTCGGGCCGCGGGCTCGTGTCGATCATTGTCGGATCGGGAGGCGCAGTCGGCCCCTTCGGCCCAAAGATCAACGCACACCCCAGAATCCCGACGATCACCAGCCCCGCAAAAACTAGATCCTTCCCCACCGCGTGCGGAACGAAGGGTACACCGTCTTTCCTCAAAATCTCCGCGTACTCGGCGTCGTAAGTTGCCTTGTGAACGGGATGGCCCGGGCGCGGGTATTCGTTGATGCCCTTCGTCAACACCAGCCGCAGATGCATGCTGACGATCGCGATAATGCCGCCGGGAATCAGAAACACATGCAGCGTGAAAAATCTGGAAAGCGTTTCGCCCGCGATTATCGGCCCGGCTAACAACAAATGCACCAAGCCCGCGCCGATCAACGGCACCCGTCCCGTGATCGAGGCGCCAATGCCAAGTCCCCAATAGGCGTCGGGATCGAAGCGCATCACCTGGCCCGTAAAGGCCATTCCCAGGGTCAACAGCAGCAGAAATATCCCGCTTACCCAAGTCAATTCACGCGGATATTTGTAAGCCCCGAACAGAAACACCTGAATCATGTGCGCCGTCATCAGCGCCACCATGAAATTCGATCCCCAGTTGTGTACCGCGCGCAGATACCACCCCAAAAACTGCACGTGATTCAGATACTGCAAGCTCGTGTACGCTTCGTTGGTCGAAGGAATGTACACAAACGCCAGGCATGCGCCCGTGATCACCTGAATCACGAAACACAGCAGCGTGGCGCTGCCGAATACGTAAAACCAACTCCCCGCGCTGGCAGGCACTTCATGCCCCGCCGTCGAAGCGTAGAGCGCCGTCAGGTGTAGCCGGTCATCCAGCCAGACTGCGCTTTTTCTCAACCAGTTCATGCCATCCCGCCTAAACAGGGTTGGCGAGCGTCGGCATCTCGCCGCCCTTTACCCACAATTCGCCTTTGTTCACGCGAAACGTGTACTGAAACAACCCACGCGGCGGAGGACCCGCGGCGCGCGCGCCATCTTCGTAATAAGCCCCGCCGTGGCATGGACACAGAAACAAGCCCGATTCCTCGAACCATCTCACCGGACACCCCAGATGCGTACAGTTAATCGCAAACACCTGAAATTCGTTCCCTTGCACGCGCCGCACCCAGCACGGGATATTGGCCGTGTCACCGTCCCATGGACGCGTGAACGGATTTCGATAAGTCGCAAGCCGCGTTGAGTTTTCCGGAAACGCGTCCAGCGGCCCAAGCGAGATCCAGTCCCGCGGATCTTTCTTCTGCACGAAACTTGAGAAAACAAACCCAACCAATGGAACCGCCAGCAATACCCCCGCCGCCACATTCGCCGCCACCCCGCCGATGAACAACCAGTCGCGTCGCGTCGGGTCCAGTGTATTCTGCTTGCCCTTATCCTCTTCCCTTTGGGTCCCGCTCACTTTATTCCTCCACCTTGACTGCTCGCGCCCTTGCTACGATTGCCTTCCGTGCCTCGCTGCTGCGGACTCCCCGGGCCATTGCCGCTCCCTTCATTTCCCTTCGTAATTTGCCCGCTTTGCCCCGCCCCGTTCTCAACCGTGTGCGCATTCTGCTGATTCGGCTGAACTGGCCGAAGCGATGATAAGTAGGACACCACGTCCGTTATGTCCTGATCGCTCAATGCATGCCCTAAATTGAGCGTCCGGTAATCGGGCATTCCCAACGCGGGCCATCCCTCGAGTATGGCTGTGCGAAGCAGTTGATCGCTCACTAAAGCCAGATACGTCGGATCCGTCACCGGTCCTATGGGTGCGCCTTTGCCGTGACACATGAAACACGACCGCCCAAACAGCTTTTTCCCTTTCACAGGATCGCCCGCCGAGCTAGCGGCATACGCCGGAACCGGTCCTGCGGGCGCGCTCTGCGGCTTTGCCCAATTCTTCTCAATGCCGTCCACCAGCGCATTGACTTGCGTATCCGTAAGCGGTCCGCCTTGGCTGATCGCCCAGGCCGGCATCGCCGTCCCCGGCCGCCCGTAATAGATCACATCGTGCAGCGTTTGCTTCGGAATGATCGAAAGATAAAGCGCATTGTTCAACGGCCGCCCCGGTCCGCTATCGCCCTGCGCCGAGTGACAGCCTGCGCAATTCTCGCCGTACAGCTGCGCCCAATCCATAATCTTCCGGGTATTCTCCGGCTCTGGTCCCGGCTTTCCCGGTGGCTCGCACCCGGTCGCGAGAAAGACCAGAACAGAAATTAAGCCGGCGGCGCACAGGCCGGCGTGGTGCGCTCAATCGACTTCGGCCTGCGCCCCCTCTCATTCGTGTTCTTCCTTGCCCGTCTTATGCAGCCCTGGCGCTTCCACAAACGCTCGCTCGGCAAGACTCCAAGTCTGCATCGTCTTGATGCTTGTACTTCGCGCGATCACGTACCCACCCACCAGCCCGAACCCTAGTTGGCACACCACAAACCAAGGCCAGTTGATACGTCCGTTCAAAGCCGGGTTCAGCATGTTCAAAGTGGTCGCTACGAGCCCGCTCCAAAAAAGCGGCATCAGAATGCCAGCCCAAAATGGCGCGTACTTCGGGAACATCGGCAGCATCACTGCGTAGACGATTCCCACCAGGCACGAAAGAATACTGTGCCCCACCACTGCCGCGCCAAAAGCCAGCCCGCTGAATTGTTTCAACTGCGCCACGCTTTCGTTCCCTAACGACGGAATCACTACGCCCGCCAGCAGATTTACCGGATACCAGATGCTGTGCTCCGCAACCAGACCATACAGGCACGCCAGCCCCGCCATCACGGCGCCCCCCGCCAAGCCACCCAGTATTCCCGCTGAATACGGATGAATCTCCTCCGGTATCCGCGCCCGGTGATGCGCCTCGCCGACCCTCATTCGAACCACCGAACGCATCTCCACCATGATCGGCGCCGGCCGATGCTTCGGATCGATCTGCACTTCTTCGTGATCTTCATGAGGAATCACGTTCCGCCACCATCCCAGCGCGCCGCGGAACGCAATCACCAGTCCAACCACGCCCACCACCCACTGCGTGACGATTCCAGCCGCCAACAACGTCAGGCCAAAGGCCATCACAATCGGCCAGAATGTCGGAGCCGGCAGCTCAATATGAGTTTCTTCGGTCCGCTCTCCGGCTTCCCCGTGATGAAGTTCGTGTGCCATATCGCTCGCCCTCTATGCGCCTGTCCCTAACTTCGGAAGAACGTATACAACCGTGAACACTACCACCCAAACTGCATCTACAAAGTGCCAATACCACGACAGGAACAAGACACGCCTAAGCTGCGTTTCAATCGGAAACCCAAGCAGCGTGACTATCATCACCATTGTCAAAAATACAAGCCCTACAACGACGTGGCTCGCGTGCAATCCCACTAACGAATAGTAAGTGGTGCCGAATAAGTTGGTGCGGATCGTCAAATGATCCTCATAAATCAGTTTGTGCCATTCGGTTCCCGTCGCGAACAGGAAATACGCGCCCAAAAGAATAGTAATCACCCACCAGATCTTGAAGCGGCCAATCTGCTTGTGTTTCAACGCATGCTCGGCGAATACAATCGTTCCGCTACTCCCAAACAGACAAATACTCGCCAGGATCGGAAGTTCCAGAACGTCTTTCGGATAGGGACCTGTCAGGCTCTTACCGCTGTAAATCAGGTATGCGATCACGAACATCGAAAACAGCACCGTCTCCGTCACAATCAGGAAGATGATGCCCACCGTCCCGCGATCGGGCAGCGTCCACTCCTGCTCCATCTGCAGTGGATTTGTGGGTACTACGCTTGCATCTGCCATGGTTTATTCGAAGCTTTACTCGAACTTCCAATCCGGATCTTGCGGATGTTTCAGATCCCACAACGGCCGGCTGCTGCGAACCACTGGAAGCTTCTCGAAGTTGTATTCCGCCGGCGGCGAACTCGTCGCCCATTCCAGCGTCCAACCGTCCCACGGATCGTCGCCGGCCGGCTCACCCCAGATCCCGGACCGGATCGTATTCCAGACGAAACAGGCGATCCCGGCAGCTTGAAAAATCACTCCAATCGAGGCGATCAGATTCAATAATCCCCAGCCCCGGCCCGTCCTGATACGTATAAATCCGTCGCGGCATCCCCAGCAGTCCGGCAAAGTGCAACGTGATGAACGTCATGTTGAACCCGATCGTGAACAGCCAGAAGTGCCATTTCCCAAGCCTCTCGCTCAGCATCTTCCCGAACGCCTTGGGATACCAGTAATACATTCCGGCAAACAGCCCATACACCAGCCCGCCGACCAGCGTGAAATGGAAATGGGCAACGACAAAGTACGAATCGTGGAGCTGCCAGTCGAATGGGCTAACCGCCAGCATGATACCCGTCAAACCCGCCACCAGAAATTGAAACAGGAAAGCGATGCAGAATAACATCGGAATCGCCGATCCGCAGCTTTCCGCCATACATGGTGGCCGTCCAGTTGAAAATCTTAATTCCCGTCGGTACGCCGACCAGCATGCTGGACGCCGCGAAAAATGTGTTCGACCATGCCGTCATCCCGACCGCGAACATATGATGCGCCCAAACGCCCAGGCTGATAAACCCGATCGCCACAACCGCTCCCACCATCGCCGGCCGACCGAACAACGGCTTGCGCGAAAACACCGGAATCACCTCCGAAAGAATCGCAAACGCCGGAAAGATCAGAATGTAAACTTCCGGGTGTCCGAAAATCCAAAAATAGTGCTGGTATAAAACCGCCGAACCTCCCGCCTGCGTGTCGAAAAAGTTCGAGCCCAGATTCCGGTCCATCAGCAGCATGATCTGCGCTGCGGTGAGCGGCGGCAGCGCTACCAGAATCAGCCACGAATCCACCAGCATCACCCACACGAACATCGGCATTCTGCTGAGCGTCATCCCCGGGCAGCGCATGCAGATGGTTGTTGCAATCACGTTGATGGCGCTCGCAATACTGCCTACGCCCGAAACGATGATGCCCAGACACCAGTAATCCGTCCCGCTGCCGCGCGAAAATGCCTTTTCCGAGAGCGGCGCATACCCGAACCAGCCGACGTCCGGTGCCGAACCGGCGCCCGACAATCCGCCGCCTCCCATATAACTGAAGTACAGAAGAAAGCCGCCGAACAAAAAAATCCAAAACCCAAACGCATTCAGACGAGGGAACGCCATGTCGCGCGCCCCGATCATCAACGGCACCAGGTAATTCGAAAAACCCGCCACCATCGGCATCCCCACCAGGAACACCATCGTCGTCCCATGCATCGTGAACAGGCGGTTGTACGTGTCCGGACTGATCAACTGATTGTTGGGAACCGCCAACTGCAGCCGTATGACTGCTGCCATCACTCCCGCGACAACCAAGAAGAACAGCGCCGACACGATATACATCAAGCCCAAGCCGCTTATGATCGACCGTCGCCACCCACGCATACAGCGTCTCTGAAAACGAGAACTCGCGCGGCGTCGTTCTGGGCCGGTCCAGTGGATAATCTATCGTTGCCATAAGATCTCCGTCACTTCAGGGTCTGCAGGTACGCCACCACCCGATCGAGTTCCTCATCGGTCAATTTCATGCTCGGCATAAAGCAGCCCGGCTTCGGATCTTGCGGATCGTTCACCCATCTCCGCAGGTTCTGCGGCGTATTCTCCAGAACACCCGCCCCAATGGTCTGCCGGTCCATCAAATGCGTCAGATCCGGCCCGAACTTGCCCACGCGAATCCGTGCCCCGGATCGTGTGGCAATTGACGCACGCGAGCGACCCGTACTCAGCTTGCTGGGCGTCTATCTTGCGCCGCCGGCTGCTGCTGAGCCGCAATCCACTTTTTGAAATCCTCCGGCGCTTGCGCAATCACCCGCAGCAGCATGTTCGCGTGTTGCGTTCCGCAGTACTCCGCGCAATTCCCGAAGTACACGCCCGGCTCTTTCGGATCGATCCACATGTAGTTGTCGCGGTTCGGAATCAGATCCGTCTTCCCGGAGAGTTGCGGCACCCAGAAGCTATGGATCACGTCCGCGCTCTGCAGTTCCAGATACGTTGCCTGCTTCCCGTCAGGTGAAGCCGGCACGTGAATCTCGTTCGCCGTAACAACTCCGTAATCCGGGTACACCACCTCCCACCACCACTGATGGCCGATGACTCTGACCTTCAACTCCTGTTTCGGCGGGCTCGCATTCTGCACGCTCGCGATCACGCGCGCCGTCACTCCAATCAGGATGAACACAATCAGAATCGGAATGACCGTCCACGCCACTTCAATCTGATTGCTTCCGTAAACCTGCGCCGGTTCTTGATGCGCATCGTCTTCCGGCCGCTGCCGGAAATTGATCACAGTAAATGCAATCAGCGCGCCACCACGACGAAAATGCCCCCGGTGACCGCAATCACAAACCAGCGCTAAGTTGCTCTCCCAGAGGGCGGGCGTTGCCAACGGCCGGAAGATATTTGCTACCCGGTGCTCCGGAAGCGCCGGAGCCTGAGTCTGTAAGTAAGCGATGAACTGATATGCAAACAAATCGATGTCCCCCAGTCGTCAGGCAGCTGCGCTGCAACCACGCGCCACTCGTTAGGAGCAAAATCGTAATCTCCACTGTAGCGTGCTCACCGCGCGTCTGTGCAAGGACTTTTGTCGAAGAGATCTAGTGCTCGGTAAGCACGTTATAGTGAGAGCACAAACATGCCGCTTGAAATGAGTAAACGCGATGTAGACGGCGTTACCATCCTTGACTTCGACGGACGGATGGTCGTTGGACAGGAGGCCACCGGCGCCCGCCGCAGTTTCACCGACGCGGCGGCATCCGAGATAAAGAACCTGATCGTGAACCTGCAGAAGGTTGCCTATATCGACAGCACCGGTTTAGGAACTCTCATCGTGGGCCACTCGGCCATGAAAGAAGTCGGCGGCGCAATGAAGCTCCTGCACCTTTCCGATCGTCACATGGAACTGATGGTGATTTCAAAGCTCACAACCGTCTTTGAAATCTTCGATGACGAGCAACTGGCCATCAACAGCTTCTACCCTGATCGAGAGGTCAAGCACTTCGACATTCTCGAATTTGTACAGAGCCAGGAAGGCGAAAAGGCCCACCTGGGCGCGGATTCCCCCGAAGAGCCCACTTAGAGCAGAGCCGCGACAGAATCGAGCGCTTACTTAGCTCAACCTAAGCTCTAGTGGACATCCAGCGACATGTTCACGATATCGAACATGAACCGCTCCGGCGGAAGCGACGAAATCGGGCTCGGCGTCATCTCGAGCCAGGTGTGATACGCGGTCTTTGCAACCGAGTTGTTCAAATAAAACAAGAATTGGTCTGAGCAGCAGCGAATCGGGGGCATTTGCCGGAACGCTAAGCGCAACCCGACGGCTTTCTCCAGTTGAACGCCTTCCGTCTTGACGGCTTTATCCTCGAGCAGAGTCACAAAACTGCTGCGCCCCGCATGCGGCCACACATCGCTCTTTAGGAGATTGCGCAATTCCAGCCGTCCACCAAAGGTAATCTCGCACTGGCGGATCCACTCAATCACCGCATCGCCCCAGTGCCAGTGGCTCAGCAGACCCAGATATTGGTCTACCAGGTTTAGAGCGAGGTCCATCTTGCGCCGCTCGACCGCGTCCTCATTCGTCAGGTTGTCCCCTGAGAATGCAGGCACCATGTCTTCTTGCTCAATGATCTCGGCAGCGATATCCATCATCTTGCCGACCCGCTTCACATCCGGCGCTGTCTTCACAAGCAACGGCGGCAGCTCGTGAGTCTTACCCCCCGGTACCTCGACAAACTTCCGGTCACCAACAATGTCCATAAAGAACCTCAACTAAGCCGATGTGGTCTTATCGACAAACCTGGTCGAATATGTTCTCCCTGATTTTAGGGACGTTTGCCGCAACTTACAAGTTCCACTACCGCACCCTAGTACTTAGTGGCACGTAGCTCGCCATTGTTTCACCCACCCCGCCTTTTAGCAGCATTCCAGCCTGACTGCCAGCGCCAGTGCCCGGCTAGCATCATCGGCATGCCCCGGCGCTCGACAGTACAATCGTGCTATCTCGAATTCTGGTAAGGTTCACCGCGAATGCGCAATCCCGAAGCTTCAGCACGTGAATCCCAAAATGTTAAAACCCCGTAATCGCGTCTCCAATTCAGAAGACCAGAAGCTCCCAGCGTCAGCCCCGGACAAACCGATTCCTTCCGCGTCGGAACCGCACGTTATTCTGAGTCTTGATGAGCGCAAAGGCCGCGGCCCTCTTTCTCGCTTTTGCGTCCCTGGTTGGGTCAGGTGTTCCGCTGCACGCCGCCTCGCTCCCCTCCTGCGCACAAGGCGCGCGCTCCTTCTCGCCTTGCGAACTCACCTTCGACTGGCGTGACAGCGATGTTCCGTCTACCGCCTCGCCGTACAAAGACGAGCTGTTGAACGTTGAGTTTCGTTCACCTCGCCACATCACCTACCTGATGCAGGCTTTCGCGGATGGCTCGCATACCCTGCGCGTCCGCTTCACCCCTATCGAGCCCGGACCCTGGACGTATCACGTCACCAGCGCCATCCACCGCTATGACAACCAGGAATCCACCTTTAGCGTCGCCGATTCCGGTTCGCCGGGTTTCGTCAGCGTCGCCAACGTGCGCCACTGGTGGACCACCAACAAGCAACCCCATCTTTGGCTCGCTGCCGCTGTTCCTTTCTTGGAAGTGGACCAGTCGGCAATTGAGACCTGGCTCGACGCTCGCAAGCACGACGGCTTCACGCATATCCGCGGCCCGCTCCTCACGCTCAATGCTTCCCTCAAACCGCTAGGGCCGGCCGGTCAGCCCAACTTCGCGTACTTCGCCGCCCTCGACGATCGCGTTCTGGCCGCCATCTCCCGCGGCTTCACTCTCGATTTGTTGCTCGCCGATCACTCGTTCGTCGCCTCCGGGGCTTTCGATGAATGGCAACAGACGGGACGCGCTCGTTCGTTACCTGATTGCCCGCTATGGCGGCCTGAACATCACCTGGCAAGGCATCGAGCATTTCGAGGACACGCCCGGCGCGCGAGCAATGCTGACCGATTTGGGTTCGATTTTACAAAAATACGATACGTTCAAACATCCGCGATCGACAGATGCCCGCGTCTCCTCTTCACCCTTGCTTGCCGATGGCTGGATGAACTACCTGATCGAGGCCTCGCCTCATCCCGAAGTCGCCGCCGTCGAACATCAATTCACCGCCCAGCCCGAAATTCACGTCGTCACCGCCACTGACCCGCCGAGCCTTCCGCGATGAACTCTGGAACGCCACCACCAACGGCGAGTACCCCAGCGTCTCCTACGACGCTTTACGAAACGAAGCCAATGTGACCGCCGTTCGAACCTGGTTCAAGGTCATGGCCGACACCCGCCATTGGGAGCTCGAACCGTACTTCGACGTCTCCGGCGCCCGGGCAGTCGGGCTGGAGGATGTGGAGTACCTGGCCTTCGCCGAGAAGCCCGGAATTGTCGAAATCACCCTGCCCAAGCACAAATACAATCCGCTGTGGATCAATCCGGCTAGCGGCGAAGAGATTCCGCTAAAGGATTACAAAGGTGACGTTTTAAGCCGCCAAACTCCCGATAACGAGCACTCCTGGATCCTGCAGGCGCCACGCGAAGGCCACAAGGAATCCATGCTCAAGTCGTACCGCTTCGATTCGCAGGACGTGCCTATCCAAGAAATCGAGAGCGACCCCGCAAAGATACCCTACGATCTGGTGGACCCCGCTGGTGAAGTGCTCAATACCGCCCTGCCCTACCCCTTACCAGATAAAACTGACCAAGGCCAACCGCTCCACCCGCCTCATGCAAATCGTACTCTGGGGCGAGATCGTGGGCGGCAGCGAAGGCGCCCGCCTTCTTGGGGTGGGTTCGTTTGGTAATTTGACCATCCCCAAAGACCTTCTACAGCAACCCGGCGGAACCCTCAACCTGCGCGTCATGGCCATCAATGCCAATGGCAAGGCCTACGAACTGGACAAAGTTTACCGCCTCAGCCCGTGACCATACTGGCGCTCGACACGACCTCCGAATTCGGTAGTTTGGCTCTCCGCTCGCGACGGCGAGACGGTGGCCGAAATCGCCATCCACTCGCCGGAAGGCTTTGCGCATCTTATATTTGGCAGCGATTGAAGACCTTCTGGAGCCGGGCGGGAGTTCGTTTGGAAAAAATCGATTGCTTCGCCGCCGCAAGCGGCCCCGGCTCGTTCACCGGCGTCCGGGTAGGCCTGAGCGCGGTGAAAGGACTGGCCGAAGCCACAGGCAAACCGGCGGTCGGCATCTCCAATCTGCAAGCCCTGAGTTCGTTTGGTAATTTGCCCTTGCGGGCGCGTCGCGCTAGATGCCCGGCGAGGCGATATCTACGCCGGCGTGTACGACGCCAACCTCCAGCCCGTCGTTCCGGAAGCCGTTCTGAAGCTCGCCAGCCTGGCTCGATTCGCTCGACGCCGCCGAGTACCAGTTCATCTCGCCCATGGGTCCGAACATCCTGGAGGGGACGCGCTTCGCCGAAATGCCCTTCCTCGAACCGAGCCCCCATCTCGCGGCAGCTATTGCCTATTGCGCCGAGAAGGCGACCTGGCTCGACCCCGCGGCCTTAGACGCCAACTACGTCCGCCGCTCCGACGCCGAACTGTTCTGGAAAGAGTAAAAAGACCTTAACGACCAAACAGCGTTCGTGCCTGGTTTTCCGCGAACACATCAAGGACCCATTAGCCACGACCAACGCGATGAAGGCATAGGCGATGCTCTGCTTCGATTCCGCCGGGAAGTCGCGCTTCCACATGCGGTAAGCCGTTGCGGCCGCCGACCGCCAGGAACAAGCCAACTGCCGAGCATGAAGAACAGCGCTACGCTCACCAGCCAGGACCGCCAAGCGGCCTTGCAGTCCGATCGCCATCATCGCCGGCATTCCATCCAGGTTGAAAAAGCCGAGCGAGACGGGAATCAGGTTCAAAAGATTGATCAAGCCCGCGAACTGCGCCACGGCCAGCCAGATGGCGTGACTGGTTCGACAGGAAGATCCCATAGGCAATCAGGCCGGATAAGAATCCAAAAAACGGCCCGGCCAAGCGAGATTTGCGCGCGCACATTCGGATCTACACCCGCCCCGTTCCACTTCACATATGCTCCAAAACCGGGGATGAACATGGGCATTTCGGCCGCGAACCCGAAGCGCCGGGCGACCACAAAATGTCCCATTTCGTGCAGGAAGACTGACCCGGTCAGGCCCACGGCAAACCACCATCCATACATGGCCCAATACAGGCCCAGGTACGCCAGCGCACTGATGAGGAATTTGCCTTTCGTAAGCAGGATGATGGCGGCGGTCTTATATTTCGCGAGCGCCACCAACCCGACGCCCAGCGGCCCGAGCCGCTTCGCCCAATCCGGCTTCGGTTGTGGATGAAGCCTGATATCGAGCTTTTGCGATTTCACTCTGAACAGCTCGCCGTTGCGGCGAATCGGCAGGAAGAAGACTCAATGCGGCGGCCCAATGGTCGCGCGCAGCTTGCAGTTGACCGAGCGCCGCCAGTTGGCGAGCACGCCGGGCTATTTCTTCTAAATCAGTGACCAAATACCAGTGTAGGGCTCTGGATTAATCGTCGGTGCCGTCTTCATTGAAATCGGGCGGCTCGTTCGTCGCCTGCGAGGCCAGAAACACGGCCACGATCGACTCCATTCCGTCCTTGTCGTCTTCGTCGAAACGGCTCAAGCTGGCGCTGTCGATATCGAGGACACCCAGCAGCTTGCCCCAGTTCAGCAGGGGAACCACAATCTCCGATTGCGAAGCAACATCGCACGCGATATGGCCGGGAAACCGGTTCACGTCGGGCACTACGATGGTCTTCCGCTGCGCCGCGGCCGTTCCACAAACGCCTTTCCCAAACGGAATGCGCGCGCAAGCAGGCTTCCCCTGAAAAGGTCCCAGCACCAGTTCGTTGCCTTCCGCCGTATAAAACCCCGCCCAGTTGATATCGGGAATCAGTTGAAACAGCAGGGCCGATGTGTTTGCCGCATTCGCGATGAAATCCTGTTCTTCTCCCAACAAGGCCTGCAATTGCTCGCAGACCTGCTGGTAAAGAACGTACTTTGATGATACGGACTCAACGCGCGTTAGTAGTGCCATTGATCAGTTAGTGTATCTCCGTTCTCGCACGTCTCGCTAAACCCTCTGCGCACGCAGCGCTATTCCATCCGACTTATCCGGTAGTACGCTTGCGGCGGTACGGATTCGAAATATAACTCTTCGCCTCCAGCGCGAAGCCTGCGACTTGGGAGCCGTTTTCGACGCTTGCCGGTACGCTTCCGTGGCGTCCCGGTGATCCCCTTGCAAGTCATACACCTGCCCCAGCCTCAGCCAAGCTAGAACAGCAGTGTTCAAATCAAGCTCATCGGCTTTTTGCGTCACCTGCTTTAGATCTGCGAGCGCCGGGCCTAAATCGCCGTACCAAAACAGCAGGTTTCCGCGGACATAGCGGATCTTCGCTTCCGGCGACAGCCTGCGTAGCCGGCCGCGCCCGAATTGCGCAAGCTCTTCAATCTCAGCAAATCACCTTGAGCGCGGCATCTTTGTTACCGGCATCGCTGAACATCTGGACTTCTTCAAAGCGGAACAGGTAGTTGCTGCGGGAACGTCTCCGCCAGATCCTGCAGCAGCGGGATCGCTTTGTCCGGCGCAGTGCTCCCGCCGGTACAGCGCTGCCAGTAAGATCTCGGCGTCATAGCGATTCCGCACGCCCTTCGCGCTAACCAGCTCCAAATCGCGAATGCCGCCCTCTTTGTCGCCGTGGAAGCCGCCGATCGTCCCGACCGCCCGCATATAAAACGGCAGGCTCGCCACGATATATTTATCCAAGCCCGAAAATCAGATGCGCGTCCACCGAATTCGGATCGATCGATAGAATCTTCTCGTTCGCTCTGCGCGCCGCCGTGGCCTCGCGCAATGCATCGAGCCACGCCTTCTCCACTAAAAACAGATAATTCGCCCGCAGACGCGTGCGCAACGCCCAGCGAGTACAGCGCCGCAATATCGCGCGGATTCTTATCCAGCGCAGCTTGGCTCAATTCAGCGCCTGGTCGATGCAATCGGCAAACCGCTGCTTATCCTGAAGCCGTGATTTCCATCTTCGGCCGCCGCAAGAAACGGATTATTCCCCGTCACAAGCTGGCTCTCCAAAGCTCCGTCGCGCAACATTTCGCGGTAGAGAATGCTTTGCGCCAGATGGTTGTACTGATCGGGATCGTTAGGGTGCGCTTTTACCTGTTGCTCGAAATAGGCAATCGCCTCGTCGAATTCGTTGTTGTAGAAGTAATGATCCGGGATTCGACCCTGCGTTCGAGCGCGTCGTGACTCGCCTGCGAGGCGCAGCGCGCAGACCAGTCGAGCGCGAGCACTCGCGACAGAATTGAGCGGACGCCACATCATTCGGCTTCCCGAGTCTGCCCTGCGAACTTCTAGTGCAAGTTCGCAAACTATCCCGCGCAGCGGCCGCGACCAAGCTCATCAGGGTGCTGAGCCAGCTTCTCGAGCGGCTCCCGCATGCGCTCTGTCCGGCGTTTCCCATCGCAATAGCGACATTACGAAGGAAACCCGTGTACTTGGCGCGCTTCACGGGCGATTTCCGGAACACGATCCCTAAACTCCCCTTCGGTCAAAACTGCCATTTGCTCTAGAGGCGGCGCCAACTTCGCGCGGCTGCGAACGCCGCGTCCTCGCTGCACCGGGCACGCCCGTTCCAGGGACACACATCCTGACAGATGTCGCAGCCGAAGATATGATTCGCCAGACCGGCGCGCAGACTCCTCGGGAACCGCGCCACGCTTCTCAATCGTGAGATAAGAAACACAGCGCCGAGCATCGAGCACCCAACTCCCGCCTCCGCGGCTGAAAACGATCGCCTCCGTAGGACACGCATCGATACAGCGCCGGCACGTCCCGCAGCGATCGGGCGGCGGACTATCGAACGCCAGCGGGATGGAAAGCAGCAATTCGCCCAAAAAGAACCACGACCCTTGCTGCTGATTGATCAGGCATGAGTTTCTGCCGATCCAGCCCAGGCCCGCCGCCCGCGCATACGATCGCTCGAGCAGCGGCGCCGTATCCACACAAATCCGCCAGGAGAACGGCTCGCGATGAACCTCCGCGATCTTGCCGACCAGCGCTTCCAGCCCCTGCCTCGATCACATCGTGGTAGTCGTCGCCCCAGGCATAGCGCGAAATCCAGCCGCGCTCCGGCGTCTTCGATATCTTCGCGTGTGCGGCTGCGGGGTGTTATACAGCTTTCCGACGCAGACAATGCTCTTCGCGTCCGGCAGCAGATTGCGCGGATCGCTGCGCAAATCGCCGCGATGGTCGGTCAGATAGCCCATCTCGCCCGCCATACCGGCTCGCACGCCACGCCTCAAACCGCTCGAAATCCGCCAGCGGCAAGCGCGGGCGCAATCCCGGCCAGCTCGAATCCGCAGCTTCGAGCCAGTTCCTTCACCTGTTGCGCTGTCATCACGAAAGTTCCCGCCTGCTACCCTTCTCTTTTATTTTGGCGTCTCCCCTACTCGAATTTGAAAATGTCTCCGTTCAGCGCGGTTCCCGTTTAGCTCTTAACCGGCTGAACCTTACCATTCGGTCCGGCGAGCACGTCGCGATTCTGGGCGCGAACGGCAGCGGAAAGTCCACCCTGATCAAGCTGATTACCCGCGAGTGCTATCCGTTGAGCCGCCCCGGCAAGTCACCTGCGCATCCTGGGCCAGAAGAACTGGAACATCTTTGATCTCCGCTCGCACCTCGGCGTAGTCAGCAACGATCTGATGGCCAAATGCACGCGCGATATCACCGGCCGCGAACTGGTGCTGTCGGGTTTCTTCGGCTCTATCGGCATCTGGCCGAACCATCACGTGCTGCCCGAAATGGAAGAGGCCGCCGCAAGCAGCCATGGCGCGCCTCGAAGTCGGCTCATCTCGCCGATCGCTGGCTGGACGAGCTGTCCTCCGGCGAAGCCCGGCGCCTGCTGATCGCCCGGGCGCTGATCCATCACCCGTCCACGCTATTGCTGGACGAGCCGACTACCAGCCTCGATCTGGCCGCGCAGCGCGAAATGCGCGACCACATGCGCGCCTTGCCGCGAGCGGCGTAGGCCTGCTGTTGGTGACGCATCACTTGGAAGAGATTGTTCCCGAGATCGACCGCGTCGTGCTGCTCCGCCAAGGAACCATCTTTGCCGACGGGCCGAAGGCCGAGCTGCTGACTTCCGCTCGCCTGTCCGACGCTATTCGGCGTCGCGTCTGGAGGTCTCGGAAACCGGCGGATTCTACCGTGCCTGGTAAACTATGCAATGCTAAGTGCATGAAACCGAAGCAAGATCCAGTATTTCGGCCGTTCAGCTTCAGCGCTCTAATACCTCCATACAACCCGCAATCCCTGCTGTTCGATTCGTTTTGGTTAACAACCACTTAATGCGTCCCTATACTGGGACTATTCTGGCCCTGTAAGTAGGGCTCACACGTTCTTGGAGGAAGCGGAAGCACCCGCCCGAGATCATCGAGATGCATAAACCAATTAAATATTTTGAGAAGGCAGTTGCGATTGGCGCCAATGCCGCCTGGAACGTTTTCGACCGGCTGAATCAGGTCAAGCAGAACCCCTCCTTCACTCCCAAATGGTCTGAAAAGCCGCTCCTGAAGAGCTACGAAAAGTCGAAGCCACCACTAGGCTGGCCTCGCGAGACGGATTCGCTCTGTCCTCGCTGCATTCCCGAGATCCGCAACAGGATTGTCGACGGCGAGATCGATTACAAAATCCTGCTCGAACCAGCCCGTGGGCGAGATCAAGGCCAAGATCATCGAACGCGACGGCAAGATCCTGATGGTCAAGGAATGCTCCAAGCACGGCGTTTTCGAAGACCTCATGTCGATCGATCCGGCGTTCTCGAAGCACTTGGAGGATGTGTTTCCCGGACGTGATATCCGCGCCCACAACGACGAGAAGCTTCACAACCACGGCACCAGCACGATCACTCACGGACGCGGCTCGGTTCTCACGATCGATCTGACCAATCGCTGCAACATGATGTGCGATCCCTGCTTCATGGACGCCAACCAGGTTGGCTTCGTCCATGAACTGAGCTGGGAAGACATCAAGCTGATGCTCGACAACGCGATCTCGATCAAGCCGCGCCGCCAGATGTCGGTGCAGTTCTCGGGTGGCGAACCGACATCTGTCGCCGTACTTCCTCGATGCCGTCCGTTACGCCCGCAAAGTCGGCTACAACAGCGTGCAGGCGGCGACCAACGGCATCGAGTTTGCCAAGCGGCCTGAGTTTGCCAAGGCAGCCGCCGAAGCCGGCCTGCGCTACGCCTACCTGCAATTCGACGGCATCGGCAACGCCGCCAACTCGCATCGCGCGGTGGGCAACCTGTTCGATGTGAAGCTGCGCGCGATTGAGAATCTTTGGTCGAACGGCGTCGACATCGTTCCCGTCATCACCATCATCAATGGCGTGAACAATGAGCAGGTCGGACACGTCGTCCAATTTGCTCTCGACAATCCGAAGAAGATTCCGTTCCTTTCGTTCCAGCCGGTTTCGTTCACCGGCCGCGACGAAGCCATCACCGACGAACGCCGTGAAGCGCAGCGCTACACCTTGTCTCACCTGGCGCACGACGTCAAGAACCAGACCGGCATCGGCGAACCGGTGCGCGACTGGTTCCCGATCAGCTTCATGAGCACCTTCTCCGATTTCGCCGACCTCGTTCACGGTCCGAATTCGGATTGGGGTCAGATCAGCTGCGGCTGCCACCCGAACTGCGGCATCGGCATGGCGATCATGTGCGACAAGGAAACGAAGGAATACGTTCCGTTTACCGCGTTCGTCAATGCGGATCGCCTGGCGAAAGATATCGCTCGCGTGAACGATGCGGCGCGCGGCCGTATTTTGTCGGTCGTGGGCGTGACGCTTTCGCTGCTCCGCAACTACAATCCATTCAAAGCGCCCAAGCACTTCAAGCTGACCGATCTGATCGCCAAGTTCGACAAGTGCTTCGGCATGACGAAGAAGGCGGAAAAGGGCGGCTACGGCAAAGTCACGAGCGACCGCACCATCGCCGACATCGAGAAGCGCCGCGGCGATCGTTGGAACTTCCTCTTCATCGCCGGCATGTGGTTCCAGGATCTCTTCAACTACGATTTCCGCCGCACCGAGCAGTGCATCATTCCTTACGCCACGCAGGAAGGCGAGATCTCCTTCTGCGCCTACAACACCGGCGTGGGTTGGAGAAACATCATCGAAAAGATGCACATGACCTCCACTCTGACCAAGTGGTATGAAGAGCATGGACGGCACGAAATCTTCGCCGGCAACAAGAGCGTTCCGCTGGCGAGCAAAGAGCACAATCTGGTGCTCGTCGAAGAGCACGTCAACGCAGATCGCCAGCACGATCTGGAACTGAAGGGCATCGCGAAAACGGCCCGTGAGGAGAAGACGCGCGCGCGTGACGAGGCTCTGAAGCAGAAGATCGAAAACGACAAGATGGCCCGCCTCTATCGCGAGCACATCCTCGGCGAAAAGAAAGTCGAAGGGTTCGTTCCCCTCGACGGGTTGCTTGCTTCCACAGCGAAGCCCGCGCCGGTCGAGAAGCAAGAAGAAGTCGGCGCGATGGGCGATTAAGCCATTCCAATTCGTTACAAGCAAAGCCGCCGGGCTCATGTCCGGCGGCTTTTTCATTTCGACCGCCAGCTGCTGTTTCTCGAAGCGCTCGCTATTCTGGTTCGAAATGGCTGGAGAAGGACAAGGATCGCGAGTGTCTCTTTAACTAGCGGCAATGCGCTCCGAAACAAGGTCACAAGATGACCGAAGATGGTTTAACCGACTCAAGCATCTCACCGGCCTCGATCGCGCCATTGCCTTTACGGTACTGGCACGCGTATGGTCTGGGCTTGCTGGAGCTATCACCGTAGTCCTGATCTCCCGCTTCCTCACGCCTCAGGAACAGGGGTATTACTACACGTTCGCCAGTCTGGTAGCCGTGCAGCTGATTTTTGAGCTCGGTTGTTCCTTTGTCATCCTGCAACTGGCCGCTCACGAACGCGCTACCCTGACCATTCATGCAAATGGACGCGTTGAAGGGGAACGGGTCGCACACGCCAGGTTTGCGTCAATTTTGCAACAGGCCGTTCGCTGGTATTCAGTGGCCACTATCGTAATGGCTGCAACGCTGATTGGAGTCGGCTTCAGTTTTTTCGCTACTCACCAACAGCCAACAAGTACCATCCAGTGGAAGGCGCCTTGGGCCGCAACCGTACTTGCCTCCTCAGTGACTTTTTTGATTGACCCGGTCTTCTCTTTTTTGGAGGGCTGTGGGAAAGTCAGTGATGTCGCGAGGCTGCGCTTCGGTCAAGCGATATTGGGAAGCCTGCTTGCCTGGCTCGCTTTGATAACACATCATGGCCTTTTCTCTCCGGCCATGATGATCGTGGGGCAAGCTGTCGTGGGTTTCTGGTTCGTGCATCGCTATCAAAACCTTCTGTTGCCCTTGCTGCGGCACGACACCGGACTACACAAAATCCGCTGGTTCCTGGAGGTCTGGCCGTTCCAATGGCGCATTGCCGCAACGTGGGCCAGCGCCTATATGATTTTGCAACTCTTCAACCCCGTGCTGTTCGCCTACCAGGGACCGGTCGTGGCAGGCCGCATGGGCATGTCGCTGAATATTGCTAACGCGGTCGGCGCGATAGCGCTTGCCTGGCTGTCGACAAAAGCAGCCCCCTTCGGTACTCTGGTCGCCAACCGCCATTTCGCCCAACTGGATCGATTATTTGCCAGAACGTTGTACCAATCCACGGCTATCCTGCTGGCCGGCGACTGCTTACTCCTCGGAGCTCTTGCCCTACTCGCGCGAATTATGCCGGGCTTCTCAGCGCGTATCCTGCCAATACCAGTGTTCCTGCTCATTCTCCTAACGGTGCTCTGCACGCACATCGTTACGGGTGAAGCGTATTACCTGCGCGCCCACAAGCGCGAGCCGCTTGTGCCTTTCTGGCTTGTCATCGCTGTTCTGTCCGTCGTAACGACTTTGTGGACGGGTAAGCGCTGGGGAGCGGCGGGAGTCACGATCGGATATTTCGTGCTCGGCGGCATCACGCGTCTCTCTGCGGCGACTTCGGTCTTTTTCGTAAAGAAGAAAGAGTGGCATTCGATTCACTACCGATAGAACCTTCCCTGAAGCAATAAGGTTTGACCGATGCCAGATGAAACACTTGTTAATCTGACTTGCTCGCTACTACTACATAATTCTTCGGAAAACCGGCAGCCGTGATCTTCCAGCGCATATCGAGCCGGTAAAAGATGGCTGAGCCCAGCAGCGCGGCTAGACGCATGAAAATGAGCAGGGGTGCAAGCACCAGCAAGATTGCGCTGCCGGTAATCCGGTTGGGTACATAGAGAAAAACAGTCTGAAGCATGTAGCCGCACGTACCGAAAAAACCTTCTAGCCACTCCACACGTTCAATCCGGAACCCGGCCTTGGAAAACATCATCCTTTGCGCGAATTGCGTATAGCGAAAAAAATCGTAAGGCCGTTCATGCTCTTCATAGAAGAGGGGTGCAGTGCATAAGATCGTGCCTCCCGATTTCAATACCCGCTGCAATTCCGCCAAAGCCTCTTGAGGCCTGTCCAGGTGTTCCATAGTCTGATTGAAAACGATGTAGTCGAACCGGCCGTCTTCGACAGGGATATGCTCGCACAGGTCACAAACGTATGTAGACTTTGCATACGGTTTGTTCACCTGCTCAAAGTCCGCGCTTTCATAAAGTACGTGCGAGAATAGATGCTTGTAGGGTGCCTCGCCCGCTCCCGCATCCAACATGCGGCTCCCTGGCTTCATCGCTGCAGCGAATTGCGCATTAACTCTTTGAAGGTATACTCGCGAAGAATTCGGCAGTAACCGTTCACGCATGTACCGCGCTAATCGCAACATATCAGTTATCTGTGCCCCGCAGTACGAAGATCATCGAAACTGCGCCTTCCAGGCAGCGATTTCGTCCATCGGCAATGTGATTGCCGTTGCGCAGTCGCCGGAAATCCACTCCTGAATCCCGACGATATCGGAACGGTCCAGAACAGGAAGACCTGAGCCCTTCGATATCTCCGCAGCCCGGTTGTCAACTCCCAAGATCAACGTCCTCTTACCTTTTTGCATGGCACGAATACCACCGTGCAAGCGAGTGCCTATAAAATCGGCCTCTTCATTGTCGAGGAATGCATCATAACGGCTGAGACTGGGGGGAATACGTTTGATATTTACGGCTCCGAGGCTTTCAAGGTACTCGTGATCGTCAGATTGCTGCGGCCAGAAATATACTTCCCGGTAGTTTCTTGCGAGTACATCCAGGACTTCCCTATCGTGGGTTGGATCTGCACGATAGTAAGTGAGCGTAGTGACTGCTTTATCTGCTTTCCTCCTCGGAATGGTCTGGCAATGAGCAGGGGTGAGCGACCACATTGTGGGACACGCGGTGTCACTTACGCGTCTTGCAATGCCTGCCAACTTCCGCTCCGTATAGCGATCGCGGACTGAATGGAAATGATCCTGTGAGAGAACACGCCTCAAAATCCATTGAGTGTAGGGGTCGGGACCAGATGAGTAATCGCGCCATCCAACGCCCAGCAACACGGCATTGCGGAGAGCCAGCGTATCCCAAGGAGCCAGCTTCCAGAGCACAGATCGGTACATATGGGGAGTCAGCAAGTTCGTTCCGCCCACGATCGAAACGCTGCTCCGCTTTACGATTCTCCTCGAAGCCCATCCCATAAAATCATGGGTTGCCACCCGATAGACATAAGCATCGGGCAGAACCTCAGAAATTACTCCTCGGACGGCATCGATGATTATTTCGTCACCTAGGTTCTCTGTGGCGATACTAGTGTCAAGAAGCGTTACCTCAACCAGGTTATTTTAATCTCTTCCCGGCGATCAACGGCACTGCTGGAGAGCAAGGTGTTTCCTCCCTCGTGTGTAGCACACTCCGCTCGACAGAAGCACCAACGATTCCGTAAGCTTTTCCCTTCTAAAGAAGCTCAGCTGGTTTGTTCGTTGTGCGCGCCGAGCGAGTGAGCGTTCGAAACGCCTAAAACTATTTTGCCGCAGTCGCAGCGGAAAACGCTTTGAGAGGCATAACCGTGGATGCATCTCTTGATTCTTCGAGTTCGTACGTAAGGAACAAACCGTCTGTTGCGGGTCTTCCAGCCGAGATAAACCCCATTACCCGGCCCTGAAACGTCAGCCAGTGGAAATAGGTCTCTTTTCGCTCCAGGCGAATCGACGAAAGAGAAGCACGAAGCAACGGTACGGAAAAGAAAAGCGCTTGCCACCAGAGCGGCATAGGATGCTTTTGCAAGAGCTTCCCATCGCCTAACGCATAGCTATATCGCTTTGCGCAGCGTGCGTCATCGAAGCTTGGGAATAAACTGGGATGGAACACCGCGATCTCACGGACGTACTGGATCTGAAATCCTGCGTCCATCGCTCTCAGAACGAAATCGTTGTCTTCGCCACTGCCCCATGGCGATCCTGAGCCGACGCCGAGCGTTGGATCGAATCCGCGAATTCTCTCCAGAACTATGGAGCGAACGAATATGGCGTAGGAGATCGCGCGCCGCCAACATTTTGCCCGTGATAGCGCTCCCCCACTGTCTCGCCAGGGCAGGTTCGGCTTGCCCGATGGATCGATGGAATCGCCAACGATTCCGGACCATTCCGGATTCGCTTCGAACAACTCATTCACTTTAGCGAGCAGATCTTCGGCATAGCAGCAATCGTCATCCGGGAAGCAAACGGCGTCTCCAGCCGCCATCCGTAGTCCTACGTTGCGCGCTCGGGAGAGACCGGGAGAGGATTCTATACGTCGTATATTCAGCCGGCCTTCAAAGGCGCTGAGGATTGGTAGCAGCCGGTCATCGGTGTTCTGGTCTACGACGATCACTTCGAAATCCCGGTGCGTCTGGCGCTCTAACGAATCCAACAGCATCCGCAGTTCGGTGGTGCGGTTTATGGTGGCGACTATAAGCGAGAAGCGCATTCGTATCTAACCAATCAACGGCCATCGCAAGAAAGCGTGGCTTTGCGTTGTTCAAAAGGGGGATGAGGATTCGGGCGATATTGTTCCGCTTAGACTCGCGCGAATACGAGAGCAGCCGTACCAGTACTAATCCCGACGTATAAACTGCGGCATTCGATTTTCCGGTTTCAACCTCAGAATCCCTGAAACATTTATGGACCTCTTTGCGTGGGGTTGAGTCCCTTTAAGGAACCGATCCCTCGGCGTTTGACCCGGACGCCAGCGATTGATAAGCTCGAATTACCCAAGAGTGCGGCCTCTGCTTCGCCAGGTACCGCACCACCATGCGGGATAAGGAACACTATGGATGTTCACTTCTATCGCCGCGCCCGAGCTTAGCCGCGAGCGCGGTTTTCTTCCGTTACAAGATCCCCTTCGCCGTCTTCCTGAGCCCTTCAAGGCTTGGGAAGAAGTAGGATCGAACCTTCCGAAGCTATTCGCTTCCGATCACATCCGCCAAACGATTGCAGATTTGCCGCCGTTCCCTTTGGCTGCGATCGCCACGGAACCGGAACGCGAACGGGCCATGCTCTTACTCAGCTATCTCGGACATGCTTATGTCTGGGGTGGCGCTCAACCGGCCGAGGTCTTGCCGAGCCGGCTTGCCGTTCCTTGGCATGCTGTTGCCTCGAGTCTGGGACGGCCCCCGATATTGAGCTACAGCAGTTACGCGCTGCATAATTTTTTCCGGCTCGATCCGGCGCGCGAAGTGGAGTGCGGCAATATTGCGCTCATCCAAAACTTTCTCGGCGGTATCGATGAGGAATGGTTCATTCTCATTCACGTTGACATTGAAAGACGGGCCGCATCGGGGCTGGCGGCTTTGCATCCGTGCCTGGATGCGGCGGAGCAGCGCAATGCAGAGCGGCTGAAATCTCATCTGACCGTTCTCGAGGCCTCTCTTGGGCAAATGTACGCTACCTTGCAACGCATGCCCGAACACTGTGACCCTTATGTGTACTATCACCGCGTGCGGCCTTACATTCACGGCTGGAAAAATCATCCCGATCTGCCGCACGGGTTGATGTACGAAGGTGTCGGCAGTTACTTCGGTCAGCCGCAGCAGTTTCGTGGCGAGACAGGGGCGCAGAGCGCAATCGTTCCTTCGCTCGATGCCGTGCTGGGCATTGGGCACAAGGAAGACATGTTGCGCACGTATCTCGTGGAAATGCGTACCTACATGCCGCCGAACCATCGGGAATTCATCGAGTCAATCGAAGCGCGCGGTTCGGTACGGCCTTTTGTGGAACGGGCCGGGAACGCCGGATTGACCGCTATATACAACGCCTGCGTCGAGCATGTAGAGCGTTTTCGCGCTCTGCATTTGCAATACGCGGCGACTTACATTTTCCGCCAAGCACAGACCGACGCAAAAAACCCGCACGCGGTGGGGACCGGCGGGACGCCCTTCATGCAGTACTTGAAAAAACATCGCGACGAAACAGCAGAACACGTTCTGCGGTAAACGGCGGCACGGGCAGGCGAAGCTAGCTTCGGAAATAGCAACGGCACTTCTGAATCGTGTTCTCGCCTGTTTCGGCTGTCGACTCCAGGAGACGAGAGCTTCGCTTCCGAGTAGAGAATTGGGCTATGGACGTCGTACGCACGCTAATTTCGATTCCCTGCCTTCTGATCTTCATCCACTCCGGCTCACAAAACAAAACGGGCGGAATAGACGACCTGGCAGCGAAAGGGCAGATTCAAGAGGCCGCCCCCGTCAAAGCGGCTTCGGAAATCATCATTCACGCTCCTCTCGAAAAGGTATGGCGGCTGCTGACAGATATCAATCACTGGCCCCAATGGCAATCAAACGTTTCTGCTGCGCGTATCGATGGTCCCTTGCAACCGGGAACAAACTTTGCCTGGACCACAGGTGGCGCTCAAATACGATCCCGCATTGCACTCGCTCAACCATTCACGCAGCTAGCCTGGACCGGCACTGTTTACAGGGCCAAAGCAATTCACGTTTGGCGTCTGCAGTCATTACCGGATGGCACTACTCTTGTCAAAACAAACGAATCGATGGATGGTTTTATGCTAAAGGTTTTCTACTCTTCAAATGAGCTGTCGAAATCGCAGAAGGTCTGGTTGGACGCTTTGAAACGGAAGGCCGAACAACAGTAGCTGCTCTGCTGAATTTCGAGAGGCGAGATGGGACGCTAAGCAATATCACCGCCTTTGTCATCAAGCTTCTCTAAGCTGACGATCCACGCTTTGGGAGTCGTTCCAAACGTGCGCCGGAATGCTTCAGTGAACGCGCTGCACTGTCTGTATCCAACGGCGAAAGCCACTTCTTTGACGGCATGCCCCTCGACAAGCAGTTCGATCGCCTTCGTCAAGCGCACTTGACGCCGCCATGTCTCGAAATCGAAGCCGACGTCTTTCCGAAACGCCCTTTGGATTGTTCTCACACTCACCCCCACAGCCGCGCACAATGCCGCCAGTCCGTGCGGTTGAGCCGGATGATCGACGACGGATCGAGCTACGGCGAGTGCTCGAGGCTCTCTCGGCAACGTAATGAAGGCAGGTACCGGGGATGCTTTCTCCAGATGCGATACCGCCAAGTCGCGAAGCGCTCGTTCCAGAGGATTCGTCGCGCGCAAGCGTCCGATGCGAACCGTCTCAAGGATGAGTTCTCGCAGGAGCGTAGAGACATGCAGCACGGCACAATGGGCCGGTAGCCTGGAGATCAGGCCCGGCTTGAAATACAAGGTGCGCATGGAAACCGCGCCGGGCATGCGAATTCGATGTTCGGTACGCGCTGGAATCCAGAGCGCGAAGTGCGGTGGAATCAGCCACATGCTCTGGCCGGAAGACACTTCCATGAGACCCCGGATGGCATAGACCAGTTGATCCGACCCGTGGGCGTGTTCGGATACGTGAAAACCCGGCGGGTATTCATAAGCCAAAGTAGCAACGGAAACTCCGGGCCGAGGATCGTATTGCTTCAGAATCGTTTGTGTCGCAATAGCGATATTCTATGACGCTTTGCCCGTCTTGCGACAAGGGGTCGATCGACCGATGATAGTTGCATGCACTCTGGCCTTGGCAAGTACGACATCGTCGGTTTCCTCTCCATCGTGGATGTAGCGCGCGCAAAAAGTTTTTACGGCGACACGCTTGGTCTGCGCCTGGTCAGTGAAGAGCCTCCGTTCGCATTGGTATACAACGCGAACGGGATCATGCTGCGGCTGGGGATGGCAAAGGAACGTCCGCCGGCCATGGGCACAGTCTTAGGATGGAAGGTTCCAGACATTTCCGCCGCAGTCGCGGACCTGGAACAAGCCGGCGTTTCCTTCGAACGCTACGGCTCTCTCACGCAGGACGCGCAAGGCATTTGGACCACGCCCACCGGCGCGAAGGTCGCATGGTTCAAGGATCCGGATGGGAACATTCTGAGCATCGCGGAACACCCGGAGTGGCCGAAGTGAACGTTTTTCATCGTTGGCTCTGCTCCTCGAAAGTTTGGAAGAAGACACTCGAAAAGCATGTTCTTCCCTGGGCGCTCGCCGATGTGAATTTGGGGTCGAACGTTCTGGAGGTCGGTCCGGGATACGGCGCTTCGACAGAGATACTGCGCAAGCGAGTGGCGCAGCTCACTTGTGTGGAAGTAGACGCCCGGCTCGCGCAAAACTTGTCCCGCCGGCAGCGCGGCAGCAACATACGCATCGTGTGTGAGGATGCGACGGCGATGTCGTTTCCGGATGCCAGCTTTGACGGCGCGGTCTGCTTCACCATGCTTCACCACGTCCCTTCAGTGGCGTTGCAAGATCGTCTGCTGTCCGAAGTTGCACGAGTTCTCCGGCCTGACGCAATGTTTGCCGGCACTGATAGCCGCGAGAGCCGTCCTTTTCGTCTTCTGCATGTCTTCGACACCTTGGTTGTGGTCGATCCAGCCACTTTTCCGGATCGCCTTAGGGCCGCGGGGTTCGATGACGTGCAAGTGGACGTGAACCGTTCGGCATTCCGCTTCCGGGCGCGCAAACGCAAATCACTCTAGTGCGAAACGGCAACTGCCGCCTATAATACCCGGATGGCGGCCCTCGCGGGCAAAACATTATTCATCACCGGAGCAAGCCGCGGGATCGGGTTAGCCATCGCGCTGCGCGCCGCGCGCGATGGGGCGAACATAGCCGTTGTTGCCAAAACTTCTGAGCCGAATCCCAAGCTTCCGGGAACCATTCACACAGCGGCCGCAAGCATTGAAGCCGCGGGCGGGAAAGCATTGCCACTCCCCGTCGATATCCGGTTTGAAGATCGGATCGCGTGGGCGGTATCGGAAACCGTGCGCCGATTTGGCTCAATCGACATTCTGATCAACAATGCCAGTGCGATCAGCCTGACGAATACGCTGGACACCCCGCCCAAGCGTTTCGATTTGATGCTGAGTGTGAACGTTCGCGGCACCTTCCTGGCGTCGCAATATTGCTTGCCACACTTGCTGAAAGCGGAGCATCCGCACATTCTGACGCTGGCGCCCCCGCTTTCACTCGATGCGAAGTGGTTCGCGCCGCACTTGGCTTATACGATCGCCAAATACGGAATGAGTATGTGTGTACTGGGCATGGCGGAGGAATTTCGGGCTGCTCGCGTGGCTGTGAACGCTTTGTGGCCGGAAACGGCTATCGCGACCGCGGCGCTCAACATGATCCCTGGTCTTCAGGCAGCGAACGCGCGCAGCCCCGAGATTGTGGCGGATGCGGCCTGGCACGTGCTCACGCAGAACGACAGCTTTGTCTCAGGCCGGTTTTTCACAGACGAAGAAGTGCTGAAGAACGCCGGCATGAGTGATTTCTCCCGCTACGCAGTCGTTGCCGGGGCGCCACTGCGGAGAGACTTCTTTCTGGAGCCGGCCGCTGGAAATCCTGAGCTTACTTGACGATGTTCCTGCCAAAGTGGAAGGCAGGTCCGACGGAGACGCGCACCGTGTTGCGCGGGCCCTTCAAGATGTTGGAGAACAGATCGTTGTGCACGTAATCGGCCTGGAAGCGGATGCTGGCGAAACGAAGAAAATTCAGTTCCAATCCCCCGCCCAGCCCGTAGAACGGTTCCCAGTCCTTAATTCTGCCTGAGGGCGCCAGTTGTTGCACGATGGCGGTAGTGACAGGATCGGAGGGATGTGGCGTGGCCGTTTCGTGGATAGCTCCGATGGACGGGTGGGCGAAAAACGTGACCCGCCGGAAGTGACGGAATTCCCATTGCGGACCGCCGGCAAAGGTCTGAGTAGTCGATGCCGTACCGAGCGCGACCTGATAACCCGGCGGAAGTAGCCCGGCCCCTTCCAGCGCCGCCAGTTGCCCACCGATTTGCGTCTGCAGAGAGGGCTTCAGAAGGTTCGGCACTAAAGTGACATTCCCCTCAACCACTGAATAGTCGAAACCCATTGCGAGCCAGGTTCTGAGGTTGACGCCGGCCTGCAAGTGATAGCCCCGCTGCGTCAGATTGGCGCTCGGGCTGTCAAACCACGCGAAACCGTTGTAAAGATCGAATCGGCCGACATAGTCTTGCTGAGCGAACAGGCCGTTCGGAATGAGCAGCAAAACCAGAAACGCCAGACGATTGATGGACTTTCTCATATGAGTTCCTCAACTTTCTTCGGTATGCCAGATGAGTGTACTATTCTGTGCCGTCCACGCTGGAATCATCGGCGCGTAATGGGCTTCTAAAACGGACCGCTTCATCTTCAGCGTCGGCGTCAGGAAGCCGGCTTCGATCGTCCAGGCTGAGGTCACCAGAACGAGAAACTTCAGACGCTCATGAGGAGCGAGCCGTTCGTTCGTCGCGGCAAGCAGACCCTCGAGAGAGGAGGCGAGGTCCTTACGGCCGGTTTCAGTGCCCATTGCCTTTTGGGCGTCCGCGGATAAGACAATGACCGCGAACGGCGCCGCCAGGCCGGAGCCCATCACGAGCGAGGTCTCCACCGACCGGCTCGCATTCAGCATGAATTCGATCGTGGATGGAGAGACGTATTTACCTTTCGTGGTTTTGAACTGCTCCTTGATACGGCCGCGGATTTTCAGCCAACCTTCGGGGTTGATTTCTCCCAGGTCGCCGGTCCGCATGAAACCGTCCGGGGTGAAGGCGTCACGCGTAGCCTGCGGGTCTTTGTAATAGCCCAGCATGTTCATGGGACTGCTCACCAGCACTTCGCCGATGGAGGAGATTTGCGTCACCACTCCCGGAGCGCTGCGGCCGACATATCCGGGAGGACCGTGGCCGCCCGGAGCAGTATGCGTGATGCCGATTTCGGTGGTGCCGTACCCTTCCGTCACCGGCAGTCCAAGTTTCCGAAACCAGAGCAACAGTTCGAGAGCCAGAGGAGCTGAGCCCGACGCGGCAGTTCGCACGCGACTAAGCCCAAGCTCACTGATAATGCGCCGGCGCACAAGATAATTCAGGATCGGGATTCGCAACAGCCTGTCAAGCCTACGCTGCGAGATTTTCTGCAGCACTCCGGCCTGAAACTTGGCATACAGCCGCGGTACGGAGAAGAAAAACGTTGGCCGCGCGCGCTTCAGATCGGTCAGAAAGGTAGCGCTATTTTCGGAAAAGAAGATCCGCCAGCCGGACGATATACCGCTGGCTTCCGTAACCGCACGCTCGGCGATATGCGCCAACGGCAAGTACGAGAGCACGCGCTTCCCTGGCTCGTGCCCCGTGACCTGCGTCACCGCGCTGACGAAATATGGGAATGCGCCAAACCGGTGCATGACGCCTTTGGGAGAACCTGTCGTGCCCGAAGTGTAGATGATCGTCGCCAGTTCGTCAGGCTGCCGCACGGGGCTGGCGCTAATCGGTTCATGCTGGGCCATCAGCGTTTCCCATTCGGTTCCCGGGCACATTGGAGCGCTCGGAAAGCGGATGCATTGGATGCCGGGCGCGAGTGCTTCGGGTAGGAGCGCAGGGTTTTCGAGCGAACCAAGGAAGCAGGCGACCGGCTCGCTATGCGCAAACAGCTTTTGGGCTGATTCCACCGTCAGCGAAGTGTAAATCGGCACCGTCACGTGGCCGCTCATCCAGATCGCCAACTCCGCCATGATCCACCAGGCGCTGTTTTTGGAAAGGATCACGACGTGCGAACCGCGCGGCCAGTTCTGCGCCTCTAGATAGGCGGCCATGCGGCGCGCCTCCTTCATCGCCGTAGCCCACGTCCAGTTTCGAACTTTGCCGTCGGACGGTTGTGTCAGAAATATTGATTCAGGCCGGCGTGCGCTCCCAATGATACGCGCGTTCGAGCGGAAGCCTGTTCACTTCGTCGGAATGTTCGAAGGACCTTGCGGACGAAGAGGCGACGTCCAGCTTCGATAGGCGGAACGCGCTCTTTGCCGCCTCGAAAGCGCTCTGGTGAACGGTTGAACTTCTTTCAATCGAACTCCGCATCGCGATCCTCCGCTTCGCAAATACCAGCCGTAGGATATGCCTCTTGCGTTTTTCTTACCGGTGAGTAAGATATCAGGAGGACATCCCGGTGTCAATAGCCAGCCAAAAGCCGGACCAAAGAGCACAGCAGAAACACTCGCACGTTCATCTCCAAGCCTTTACCGACCGCCGCCGCGATCCCGATAGCAAGCGCGAGGCCGTCCTACATGTCGCGGTACGGCTGTTCCTCGAGCGCGGATTCTGGCGTACCTCTCTGACCGACGTTGCTGAAACGCTGAAGGTGACGAAACCGGCCCTCTATCACTATTTCCGGAACAAAGAAGAAATTTATTTGGAGTGCTACCGGCGCGGTATTTCTTTGATTGAGGTCAATCTTTCGCGGCTTCGTTCGTGTGGAGGCAGCGGTCTGGAAAAAGTGGCAGGCTTCATCTATTCCTATGCAATTGTTATTGCGGGTGATTTCGGACGCTGCGTCGTCCGGCAGGACGATCGCGAACTATCCCCGAAAGCACGCGCTGAAGTCCGGTCCTACAAGCGCAATATAGATCGCGATCTGCGGGAGTTCATCGCGCAGGGTATCCAGGACGGCTCCATCCGTCGTTGCGACGTAAAGCTGACAGCCTTCTCCATCGCCGGCGCCGTTAACTCGCTGGCGCTCTGGTTCGAGCCCAACGGAGATTTGACGGCGCGGCAAGTTGCGGCCGCATTCACCAAAACGTTAATGGAGGGCTTCGCCGATCGCCGAACAGGTCGATTGCGCTTACCTGTTTGCGAAGACGACTGGCTCGCCGGCGCTCCAGCCGGGACCGCCAGAATTTAGGATTCTTTCATGACTGTCGAAATCCAAGAGAAAGCCGCTACCCAGGACCGAACGCGGAAACAGGACAAACCTTCCGCTTCAACCCTCATTCAAAAGGTAGCGGTCCTGGGGGCCGGAAATATGGGCTCCCGCATAGCGGCGCATCTAGCGAATGCCGGAATTCCCGTCGTTCTGCTGGACGTTGTTCCAATGGCCGAGGACTCCGGCAGCGCCTCGCGTAACTCCGTCGCCGCGGCTGCGCTCGAGGCGCTTAAGAGTGCAAAGCCGGCCGCATTCTTCGAACCCGGTTTGAAACGGCTGATTACAGTTGGAAACTTCGACGACGATCTTCGCGCTGCTGCGGGATTGCGATTGGATTATCGAAGCCGTCGCGGAAAATCTGGAGATCAAGCGTCAGTTACTCTCGCGCATTGCTCCTTTCCGGCGCGCCAACGCGATCGTCACGACCAATACCAGCGGCTTGCCGGTAGCGCAAATCGCCGAACAGATGGACGATGGATTTCGGCGCCACTGGTTCGGTACGCATTTCTTCAACCCGCCACGCTATATGCGGCTGCTTGAAATCATACCGGGACCCGACACAGATCCGGTCTTATTAGAAGGCATCCGCCGCTTCGGCGAAGTACGGCTGGGCAAGACGGTCGTGTTTGCGAAGGACACCCCCAACTTCATCGCCAATCGCATCGGAACGTTTGCGGTCATGAACGCCATCCGCATCATGCAGGATATGGACCTCACCATCGAGCAGGTGGATGCTCTTACCGGAGCCGTGCTCGGTTGGCCGAAGACCGGTATGTTCCGGCTCAGTGACATGGTCGGTCTGGATGTCCTCGCGAGCGTGGGCCGCAATTTTTCGGAGAGGGTGAAAGATGAGCGCTCCGATCTGGCGATGCCGGACTTTTTGGGCGACATGCTCTCCCGCCGCTGGTTGGGCGATAAAACAGGACAAGGATTTTACAAGAAAACGAAAGGCGCGGCCGGAGAAGAGACTCGGCTCGGCTTGGATTGGAAGACGCTCGATTACCGCGCGTCCGAGCGGGCCAAATTCCCTGCCCTCGAAATGGCGAAAAATGTCGAATCGTTGCCCGAGCGGCTGCGCCTGCTGCTTTCAGGCGACCCCCGCAAAGATACGGCCGCTGCGTTTTACTGGCGCATGCTACCGGACCTTTGGAACTATGCAGCCAATCGACTGGGCGAAGTGGCGGATAGCATTGTGAGCATCGATGCGGCCATGAGGACTGGCTTCAATTGGGAATTGGGCCCATTTGAGATGTGGGATGCCGCGGGCGTCCGTGAGACGGCGGATAAGATCACCGCCGCCGGCATGAAACTCGCCAGTCCCGCTGCTGAGCTTCTCCAAGCGGGAAATGCGAGCTGGTATCGGACAGATGCAGGGAGGCGGTTCTATTTCGATACCAAAACATTGACCTACCAGCCCGTCCAAGAGCCAGGCGCCTTCCCCTCGTTGCGCTTGCTGAAAAATTCCGGAGCAGTCGTCAAGAAGAACGCGGGCGCGTCGTTGATCGACCTGGGCGATGCTGTGGCCGCCATCGAGTTCCACACGAAGATGAACGCAATCGGTACCGACATCGTTTCGCTTATTACGCAAGCGCTGAGTCCTGGTAGCGAGGCGGTCACGAATTTCGAGGCGTTCGTGATTGCGAATGACGGGGGAAATTTCTCAGCCGGCGCAAACCTCATGCAACTCTTGCTCGCCATACAGGAGCAGGAATGGGACGAACTGGACGCGGTCATCCGCGCCTTCCAGAAGATGACGCAGGCCATCAAGTTTTGCCCTCGCCCCGTGGTAGTTGCGCCTTTCAACCTGTGCTTGGGCGGAGGCGCGGAAGTCGCACTGCACGGGGCAGCGCGGCAGGCGCATGCGGAACTCTACATGGGTCTGGTAGAGACGGGAGTCGGTCTGATCCCAGGGGGCGGCGGCTGCAAGGAAATGCTGCTGCGAACGCTCGACGCCGCCCCGGTGAAGACAGTGGCGCCACGGAATCGATTGAGGTGGCGCACAGGCTGCGGCGCTATTTCGAAAATATCGCCATGGCGAAGGTCTCCACTTCAGCGGAAGAAGCCCGCACGCTCGGTTATCTCGAAGCCGGCGACGGTATTACTATGAATCGCGACCGGCTCTTGAACGATGCCAAGGCGCGTGCGCGCGAGATGGCGGACGCAGGATATCGGGCCCCGGCGCCCCGAATCGATATTGCCGCACCCGGCGAAAACGCATTGGCGTCTCTCAAGATGGGTGTGCGCCTGATGCGCGAAGGCGAATATATCAGCGATCACGACGTAAAGGTGGCGAATTGGCTGGCGTATATTCTATGCGGCGGCAAGATCACGGCCGGCACGCGGATAACTGAGCAATACCTGCTCGATCTGGAACGCGAGGCTTTCCTTTCGCTATGCGGCGAAAAGAAGACGGCGGAGAGAATCGCCCACACGCTGAAGACGGGAAAGCCATTAAGGAATTAGAAGAATGAGAAACGCTGTCATTGTAAGCGCGGTGCGCACGGCCATCGGCAAAGCTCCCAAAGGCAAGCTGCGAACCACGCGGCCGGACGATCTTGCGGCCGGAGCCATCAAAGGCGCGCTCGATCAGGTGCCGCAACTGGATGTAAAGCAGATCGAAGATGTGATTTTGGGCTGCGCCATGCCGGAAGCCGAGCAAGGGATGAACGTCGCCCGCATCGCCGCTTTACGCGCCGGCTTACCGGTTGAATCCGCTGCCATGACCGTCAACCGCTTCTGTGCGTCGGGATTGCAATCCATCGCGCTCGCAGCCGAGCGCATTCGCGGCGGCGGTGCGGAAGTGATCATCGCCGGCGGTACGGAATCCATGTCGATGGTGCCGATGGGCGGCCATAAAGTTTCCATCAATCCGTGGCTCGAAGAAAATCATCCCGCTTCTTACACATCCATGGGACTCACCGCCGAGAGAGTCGCCAGGCACTACGGAATCACGCGCCAAGAGGCGGATGAATTCGCGCTCGCAAGTCACCAACGCGCTCTGGCCGCGCAAACGGAAAACCGCTTCGATGAAGAGATCGTTCCAATCACTGTATCCACTGCAATGCCCGACGAAAAGGGTAAGCCTAAACGAACGGAATCGACTTTTCGCGCGGATGAAGGACCCCGGCCCGACACCTCGCTCGAGGCATTAGCGAAGCTGAAGCCCGCCTTCCATGCTAAAGGTGTTGTGACCGCCGGCAACTCGTCACAGACTTCCGACGGCGCCGCGGCCGCCGTCCTGCTCTCCGAAGAGCGCGCCCAGGCGCTTGGCTTAAAGCCGCTCGCGCGGTTTGTTTCGTTCGCTTATGCCGGTTGCCTGCCGGAAGAGATGGGCGTCGGGCCTGTCTATGCGATTCCCAAAGCACTGAAGCTGGCCGGTCTCGATCTAAGCCAGATCGATCTGATCGAGCTGAACGAAGCCTTCGCGGCACAATCGCTTGCCGTCATCAAACTGCTTGGGCTCGACCGCGAAAAGGTCAATGTGAATGGGGGCGCCATCGCCTTGGGACATCCGCTGGGATGCACGGGAGCGAAGTTGACGGCAACGCTATTGCACGAGATGCGCCGCCGGCGCGCACGCTACGGCATGGTGACCATGTGCGTCGGCGGCGGAATGGGCGCTGCCGGCATTTTTGAGAACCTGAACTGATTTGGAAGGATAACCATGGCCGCAACTACGGTTTCGAGCGCGACTGCAAAAACAAAGGGCGGCAGCTTCTTGATTGAGGATTTGCGCGCCGAAGACGTTTTCACTCCGGAAGATTTTTCCCAAGAACAAATCCACATCGCAAAGACCGCGACTGAGTTCTCAAAAAATGAGGTACTGCCGGCCGCTGCCGACATCGAAGCCAAAAACTTCTCCGTCACAAGAGCGTTGCTGCGCAAAGCCGGCGAATTAGGGTTGCTCGCCGTCGACATCCCCGAGGCGTATGGCGGGCTGGAGATGGATAAAGTCACGTCCGCTCTGATCGCCGAATCGTTGAGCAAAAATGCCAGTTTCTCGGTGGCGTTTGGAGCGCATTCCGGAATCGGCACCCTGCCGCTGGTCTGGTATGGCAGCGAAGAGCAAAAACGAAAATACTTGCCGAAGCTGGCGTCAGGAGAATGGATCGCCGCCTACGCTCTTTCGGAAGCTTCCTCCGGCTCCGACGCGATGAATATTCGCACGCGCGCGGTTTTATCGGGCGACGGTACTCACTACATCCTGAACGGCGAGAAAATGTGGATCAGCAACTGCGGATTTGCCGATCTGTTCACCGTCTTCGCCAAAATCGATGGCGAAAAGTTCTCCGCGTTTCTCATTGAGCGCAACACCCCCGGCCTTTCAATCGGCGCTGAGGAACACAAACTCGGCATCAGAGGTTCATCCACATGCCCGCTCATCCTGAACGACTGCGGAGTTCCCGTCGCCAATCTGCTCGGCGAAGCCGGTAAGGGACACCACATCGCCTTCAATATCCTGAATATCGGACGGTTCAAGCTCGGAGCCGCTTGTGTCGGCGGCGCACGCACCGCGCTGCAGCACGGCATTGAGTACGCGAAGGACCGCAAAGCATTCGGCAAATCTATCGCCGAGTTCGGCCTGATTCAAGAGAAGCTCGCCGAATGCGCCACGGGCATCTATGCCGGCGAGTCGCTCACTTACCGCACCATCGGAATGATCGACGCCGCTTTGTCCGACGTCGACCATCACGCCGAAGACGCCTCGCGTCAAATTCAGAAGCGCATCGAAGAATATGCGGTCGAGTGCTCCATTCTGAAAGTCTGGGGCTCGGAGATGCTCGACATGGTTGTCGATCACATCGTACAAATCTATGCCGGCTATGGCTATGTAGAAGAGTATCCGGCGGCCGCGGCCTACCGCGATGCGCGCATCAACCGCATCTTCGAAGGCACCAATGAGATAAACCGCCTGATTATCACGGGCTGGCTGATGAAGCGCGCCATGACGGGTCAGCTTGCCTTACTGCCTGCCATCAAGCGCGTGATGGACGAAATCACTGAACCGCGGATGAGCGGCTTCGACGAGGAAACACCGCTCGCGGCGGAACGCAACTTACTGGCAAATCTGAAAAAGCTCACCCTGTTTGCGGCTGGCTCTGCTTCGCAGAAACATATTCAGGATCTGCAGGATCAGCAGGAGATCATGGGCGCGCTCGCCGATTGCATCACGGAAGTATACGCACTCGAGTCCTGCTTATTGCGCGCCGAAAAGCTGTTAACCAGAGGCTCGCATTCAGCCGCGCGCAGTGCGACAGCCATGACGCGGTTGTATGCGGCCACAGCGGCCGAAAAGGTAGAAGCGTCAGCAAGACGCGTCATTGCGGCGGTTGCCGAGGGCGACATGCTTCGTACGCAAATTGCCATTCTGCGCCGCCTTTCCAAGCGCGAACCGGCCAATACCATTGCGCTCGGCCGTGAGGTGGCGAAGCACGTACTGAACGCAGGCAAGTATTCGCTATAGCGTTTGGGAACTTTTCCCACTTTGCGGTTTCCTTATCTCTAGTGCGGAGCCTTGGCCCAGGCACGAAGGAGCCCCTTGCTGGAACTGCGTAATGTCTCGAAGCGATTCAGCGGGATCGCCGCCGTGGACGACGTGAGTTTTTCGGCGCGCGCCGGCGAAATCACCGGATATCTCGGACCGAACGGTTCCGGCAAATCCACCACGATGAAAATGATCACCGGGCTGCTGCAAGCCACGTCCGGCAAGATTCTGTTCCACGGTGAACCAATCGAAAGCGATCTGATGGCGTATAAGCAACGGCTCGGGTACGTGCCCGAGGAGCCCCATCTCTACGGGCATCTGAGTGGCCTGGAGTATCTCGTCATGGTCGGCCAACTTCGTGATCTGCCGTCCGCCGCTACGGCGAATCGCATTGATGGATTGCTGCGGTTGTTTTCCCTGCACGGGGACCGGCACGTGCCGATCTCATCCTACTCGAAAGGCATGCGGCAAAAAGTGTTGCTCTCCGCGGCGCTGTTGCACAACCCCGATCTGCTATTGCTCGACGAACCGTTTTCCGGGCTCGACGTCGGTACCGGGCTGGTGCTGCGGAGCCTGATTCAGGAACTGGCCGCACGCGGGAAAGTGGTGCTGTTCAGTTCTCACGAACTGGAAACTGTTGAGCGAGTGTGCAGCCACGTGTTGATTTTGCATCGGGGCAGGATTGTCGCCGACGACTCGATCGAGCGGCTGCGGACGCTGATGGCACAACCCACTCTGGAGGGAATCTTTCAGCAACTGGCTGTCGAACAGGACACGGCGGCGATTTCCCGCCAGATCGCGGATTTGATTGAGGCCTAAGCGCGTGAACAAGCTACAGTTGCGCGTGCTCTATGGCCAGTTTCTCTTTCGTGTGTTCGATCCGGAAGTGCTCTCGGCGCAGGCGCAGGGCGATGCAAACAAGTTACTGGGACAGTTTGCGGCGCTGCTGGTCTTTATCAGCGTCGGCTTGTCGCTCCCGGCGATGGCGCTCGGAGACCCCGCCGGCCCCGGCAGAGACCCGCGTGATAGTGGCTTGTTATTCGCAATGATCGCGCAGCATTTTCTGATCGCGACGACGATGCTGGTCGTGGGTTTGTTCGCGGTATTGAGCTGGGATGCGACGTTTCCGGATCGGCGCGACGTGCTGGTGTTGGCGCCCTTGCCGGTGCGGGCGCGCGCAATATTTCTGGCGAAGGTGGCGGCCGTTGCGACCTCGCTGGGCTTGACCATCGTTCTGCTGCATAGCGCGATCGGCTTGATCCTGCCGCTGGTGTTCGCCGCTCGCGCCACGCCCGCCGCGCTTCCGGCGTTGACTCTCGATGCGACCCCGGTTCCGGTGGCGGCGCGCGATTTGAAGGCCGTGATGGATCGTGACTTACGGCAGCAGTTGACCGGCGGAGAACTGGCGCCGGGCACGGGAGCGGGATTGGCGATCGGAGTCTGGAAACATGGCGAGCGGCGAGTCTTCACGTATGGAGCCGCAAAGCCGGATTCGCTGTTTGAAATCGGCTCCATTTCGAAGACGTTCACGGGATTGATACTGGCCCGCATGGTGGTCGAGGGAAAAGTGCGCCTCGATGAACCGGTGCGGGAGATCTTGCCGGCCGGGACGGTGGCAAAACCCGCAGTCTCCGCTGATACGGACGGGGAGATTACACTGCTCGACCTGGCGACGCATCACTCGGGATTGCCGCGCATGCCCGACAACTTCCACCCGGCCGATCGATCGAACCCTTACGCCGATTATGGACCGCAACAGCTCTACGTTTACTTGGCGAGCCACGGGGTTGCAAAACCGGCGGACGCTAGCTTCGCTTACAGCAACCTTGGTGTAGGTCTCCTGGGACAAGCGTTGGCTCTGCGAGCGGGGACCAGCTATGCCGGCCAACTGCGGAAAGAGATCACCGATCCGCTGCGCATGACGGAGACGGTGGTGAAACTCTCCGACACCCAGCAGCGCCAATTCATCCAAGGGTATGACGAGAAGCATCGTCCGGTGCATGCCTGGGATCTGGATGCGCTGGCTGGCGCGGGAGGGATTCGCTCCTCGGCGGGCGACATGATCACGTATCTGGAAGCCAACCTGCATCCGGAGAAATACTTTCCGCTCTCCAGCGCGCTCGCCTTGTCTCATCGGATTCGCGACAACGCCGATGGAGGTGCGCAAATCGCTCTCGCTTGGCTATACTATCCCGACAGCGGAACTTACCGGCATGGTGGCGCAACGGCCGGCTTTACCAGCCATGCCTTCTTCAATCCGCGAACGGACTGCGCGGCGGTGGTGCTCATCAATAGCGGACCGAACCAGCTACTCTCCGCCGACGTGATCAGTGAGCACATCCGGCAGCGGCTCTCAGGTGAACCGGCGATCTCGCTCAATACCGTGCTGGTCCCGGCGAGCGGAGGATTTCTGGGCCTATTGCGATCATTCGGCGCCTATTGGTTCACGATGTTCGCGTCGGGCGTGTTTGTTTATGGCGTGGTTTTGGGAACGCAAGGATTGGCGGCCTTAGCACTGCCGCGGAGCCTGTTTCTGCGCCTCTCCGGATATCTGCAAATGGCCGCCATTTGCCTGATTGTGGGGGTCTACTTTCTGCAACCAGGTTTCGGAGGACTGGACGACCTCACGATCGGCTCGGTTGGGCGCGTGATTCAGTGGCTGCCGTCGTATTGCTTTTTGGCCCTCTACCAGCAATTGAACGGATCCATGCATCCGGCGCTGGAACCGATGGCTAGGCGCGCGTGGATAGGATTGGCGGGCGTGGTGTGCGGGACGGCGTTCGTCTATACGCTTTCCTATTGGCGTACGCTGCGCAAGATCGTGGAGGAACCCGATATCATGCCCGGCTCACACCGGTTCAGTCGGTTGCCGCGGTTCGGCAACCAGGCTCAGACCGCGATCGGGCAATTCGCCGTTCGCACGCTGGTGCGCAGCCGGCAGCATCGACTCATTCTGGGTTTCTATCTCGGAATCGGTCTGGCCTTCACCTGCTTGCTGCTGAAGGTGGGGTCCGGGGCAGCGGTGAACAATCCGTCGCGGGAAAACAGCATGCTGTTATGGGCGGCAAGCATCATGATGATGGTGCTGGCCACAATCGGAACGCGGGTAGCGTTTGCCATGCCGTTGAATCCGCGGGCCAACTGGATCTTCCGGATCATTCCGGTCGGCGGTGGGTTGAAGACTCTGGCCGCCGCCCGGCGTGCGCTCCTTCTCCTCTCAGTAGCGCCGGTGTGGCTGGCGACGGCCGTTGTGTGCATAGGGCTTTGGCCCGGACGGCAGAACGCCGGGCATCTGGCGGCCCTTGCGCTGCTTGGCATCCTCCTCGCCGATATGTGTCTGCTGCGTTTTCGAAAGATCCCCTTCACGTGTTCGTACCTGCCGGGAAAATCACGCGTTCACATGGCTTTTCTGGGATCGATCGGCCTGTTCTGGGCAGGCTCCGAGGCCGCCGCGCTCGAACGGGACGCGTTGCGGCAGACCGGCAGCATGGCGACAATGCTGGCCGTGCTGCTCCTCTTCTGGATCTGCATTAGGTGGATCTGCATTAGGCGGACAACAACGGCGCTGGCGAGAAGTGAAGAACAGGAACTGCGGTTTGAGGAGGAGGAGCCTCCGGCGGTGCTGGGCCTGGGACTACACCGGGACGGAGTGATCTCGATCGAGCACTCGCAAGCAACTCAGCCGTCGTAATCATTCGCTCAGTGCCCGCCGAGTACGCCACTCTTTCAAAGCACTCGAAAGGAAGTGAGCGTTTTCGCAAGCTTACCATTGCTTTCGGCTTTTACCTTTGTCATAATTCCATCTCGAAGATGCTACCCCGCGAGTGCCCTAATGAACACGTATAAATTCGCTCTGAGCGCGTTTCTCTTGATAACTGGCGCCATACTTTCGGCGCAAACCGACCCCGATCACCTTCTGCTCAAAGACTACCAACCGCGTTCCATTTACAAGATACCGGCAACAAACGTCGCAAAAGCGAAATATCCGGTCATTGACATGCACTCTCATCCGTATGCCAAAACCAAAGAGCAGATTCAGCAGTGGGTCGCAAACATGGATGACGTCGGCGTCCAGAAAACAATCATTCTGACAATGGTGACAGGGTCCGCATTTGACAAAGTCTCCGAGATGTACATGGCTTTCCCTGACCGCTTTGAGATGTGGTCCGGCCTTGACTTCAGCAACTACGATAGTCCTGCGTTCCAGACTACGGCGGTTGCGGAATTAGAGCGCTGCTATCGGCACGGAGCAAAGGGCGTGGGGGAACTTCATGACAAGGGAGAAGGATTGGCCTTCGGCAAAAAGTTTGCGCTTGGATTGCATGCCGACGATCCGCGGATGGACCCGATTTGGGAGAAATGCGCGGATTTGAAGTTGCCGATCAGTATCCATGTCTCCGAACCGCAATGGATGTATGAGCCGATGGACGCGCACAACGACGGATTAATGAACGCGTATACGTGGCGCCGGGATAATAAAAACAACCTCCTCGGACACGCTGGGCTCATTCATAGTCTTGAGATTGCCGTCCGGAAGCATCCACGCACGACCTTCATCGCCTGCCACTTTGCCAATCTGGAAACGGATCTGAATGAACTCGGGAGATTGCTGGATACCTATCCAAATCTCTATGCGGACATAGCTGCCCGGTACGGAGAGACAGCCCCGATTCCCCGCTTCGTATCAGCTTTCTATGGTCGGCATATCAATAAGCTGGTCTACGGGACCGATATGGGCTTCGATAAGCAGATGTATCGAGGCACTTTCCGAATTCTGGAAACCCTGGACGAACACTTCTATGATGAGGAGTACGGCTACCATTGGGCCCTGAGTGGCTTCGGATTATCCGATGACATTCTCAAACAGCTCTATCGAGACAATGCTCTGAAAATTCTGGAGCACCGTTCCCCCTCGCAGTAGCTACGCCTCATGAACAGCGCGCGCAACGCGCATCGCAGAGCGCGTGGCCGCTTCCATGCCCCAACTCTGGTTGTCACAGTAAGCACCGGCGAAGTACACTCGCCCGACCGGATCAATCACTGCGGGCCACATACGGTGCAGTTGGCCTGGACGGTACGTTCGCGCTTCACAGGTCATCGACCAGGGATCGCGAGACCAGTCCACAACCGTCGCGCTTTCAATCGTTGACCTTGCCGGGTAGTAACGATGAAAAATAGCCAGAGCAGTTTCGGCTTTGACGCCCGCCTGCGCGGTCCCGATGAGAAGGCCGCGCTCTGTTGCTACTTCTTGGGCCATGGCCCAAACCGGTCCCAGGAGAGGACTCTCAAAGTCCATGTTGCCGCTGTAGCCCTCCGATTTCCAAAATTTCGTTCTTGAAACGAAAACCGGCCGCGATTCAACCGTGTACGGTACGTTGTCAATGGCATACCGTTTCGATTCAGGCCATCCCGGCGAAACGGCTATTTGCCGAAGAACGACCGCATTCATACAGCAGACCAGATAATCTCCCTTAAAAATCGTAGTATTTGTACCCGTTTCTGCAGGTCACTTGCACGCCGTCTCTGCTGTGTTGAATCGCAACAACGGGCCGGCCGGTCTGAATTCTGCTCCCAACACGCTTCGCCAGGGCGTCCGGCAGACCCTGGTTGCCACCTTGAAGCCGAAAAAGCGCATGTGGATCTTCGTCCGTATTTCGTAGGCGAAGGATGGCCAGCTTCCAAATGGTGTGTAGTGCGGAATCTTCTGAACCAAACCGGCTGATGGCCGCCGCCGACGCACCTTCCCGCTGCAGCAGTGCTGTGACCGATACTCCGTCCAGGTCGTCAAGACCCACCCCAAACGGGCGGTATTCGTCTTTAATCTTCTCTATGAAACGGTCGAAATAAAGGTGCAGTAGATCGCCTGATGGATGCTCCCGCAGATAGTGCATCTCGCGGCCGTTAAACCCGTCTTTGGCTATCTCAGATTGTTCCAGCGCCAGTGCTTCCTGTTCTGGAAGCATGCGGCCCTTCACCAGCCGCAGCACATTTTCCCGATGAGGATAGGCGATCACCGGCAGATTCAATTCCTGGAAGTATTTCCAGCACAAGTCGTATCCTGGCTTGGTGAAGTGTTCAGCGCCGACGTCAGCATAAAGGCCGTCAGGGAGCCCTTCGCGCAATGTGTGTACGTGTCCACCAGTACGATTCGAAGCTTCGAGCACGATCACGCCGTGACCTCGCTTGATCAGTTCATAGGCGCATGTGAGACCGGCCAGCCCGGCGCCCGCGACGATGACTGTCTTCGGTCTTGCGGCCGCCGCCAGCGGCCAATCCAGCATTGGGTTGAGGAGGCCAAAGCCTAGTTTGAACAGTTCGCGGCGTTTCATTGACTCTCATCATAAGCGTGGACGACAATACATGAAAGAAGTCGAAAGGAAATAGCCGTCCTCGCTCCTTACAAATGAAAACGGCCGCCCAAGTCGCTTCCCGTACACCCTGATCATGAGCACATCTATCAACCTCGTTTCGGCATTCATGGGCCTTGCCCTGGGCTCGTCTTTACTTTCAGCGGCCCACAACGGGCAAGAAACGGCCCCGGGTGCGACAGCCGCCATTTCGGCAAAAACCATCACTCTCGAGTTCGATCGGTCCATGCACAGCCGTGTTCTATCCCACTTCGGAGATGTTGAGACAGTCTTGGGACCGATGCAAGCTTCAGAGATTCTGTTGCTGAATGGGAGAGAAGTGAGTGATTTCGTGCTACAGAACCAACGTGTGGACGAGGTTCAGGGTAGCCTCGGCCCGGCACGCCGGTTGACTCTAACCGGCAATCAGGGAACGGTCCAAAAGATAGAGAGCGTCGACTCCTATAGCTCCTACCCCGGGATGCTTTTCCTGAACGTCGAGTATCGAAACACCGGAAACCGTGATCTGAATGTAAGTGGCTGGGTGAATGGCAGACACGTGCTCACAGCCGACCCAAACCAGACATCGCCGCCCTTCTGGTCTCTTCAAAATGGCTCCTATGAACGGCGGCCCGATTGGGTAGTGCCGCTCAAGGCGCCCTTTCATCAGCAAAACTATCTGGGAATGAATGCGAGCGACTACGGCGGAGGTACGCCCGTTATCGACGTTTGGCGGCCCGATGTGGGCCTGGCGATCGGACACGATGAACTGTCTCCCAAACTGGTGTCGTTCCCGGTTGATATGACGGCTAACGACAGCGTGAAAGTCGAAATGCAGTATCGCCGCGCCCAGACCTTGAAGCCGGGTGAAAGCCTGAAAACGTTCGAGACATTTGTTGCGGTTCATCAGGGTGACTACTTTCGCACGCTTCAGGAGTACCGCCGCTTGATGATCGGCAAGGGCGTGCAATTTCCGAACGCCCCATCGAATGGATTTGAGCCCATCTGGTGTGCTTGGGGATTCGGACGAAACTTTCGCCCACAGCAAATTGTCGACGCTCTCCCTACGGTGAAGAGGCTCGGCTTCAAGTGGGTGACGATGGATGATGGCTGGCAAACCGCCGAAGGCGATTGGAAGCCCAACCCTGTCAAGTTCCCACGGGGAGATGCCGACGTTCGGGCGTTAGTAGACAAGATTCACGCCGAGGGCTTCAGCGCCCAACTCTGGTGGGCGCCAATGTCTGTCAGTCCCAAGAGCCAGTTGTTCCGTGAGCATCCGGACTGGATGCTTCTCGATCCGAAGGGCTCGCGAAGAAAGATCAGTTGGTGGAATTCCTACTATCTCTGTCCGGCTTATCCGCCGGTCGTCCAACTCCATCAAGCTCTCGCGCGAAAGATAATCCGCGACTGGGGCTTCGATGGATTGAAGATCGACGGCCAATTCCTGAACGCAGTTCCTCCATGCACAAATCCCGCGCATCACCATCGGAGTCCGGAGGATTCCGTCGAAGCAGTTCCCTACTTTTTTAAAGCGATCTCCGATGCGGTGAAGGAGATAAAGCCGGGCGCCCTGATTGAGCTCTGCCCTTGCGGTACCGCGTATTCTTTTTATTCCATGCCTTACTACAATATGTCCGTCGCATCCGACCCAACCAGCTCGTTTCAGGTCAGATCGAAAGGGAAGACACTGAAAGCGTTGATGGGCGATGGTCTTCCTTACTTTGGCGACCATGTGGAGTTATCGGACGGAGGAATGGACTTTGCCTCCACCGTTGGAGTGGGTGGCGTAATCGGAACCGAATTCCGGTGGCCTCCCAATGACGATAAAGCGAGTGCGCCTTCAGATTCTGATGCGGCAAAGCTTCAGCTAACTCCCGCAAAGGAAGAGATATGGGCAAAGTGGGTTCGCATCTATCGCGAGAAGATGCTTTCTAAAGGAGAGTACCTGGGTGGTCTTTATGACATCGGCTTCGATAAGCCGGAGACTCACGCCATCCGAAAACAGGATGCGATGTACTACTCCTTCTATGCGCCACACTGGAACGGCCCGGTTCAACTTCGGGGATTGTCGCCCGCGGCCTACAAGATCACCGACTACGTGCACAATCAGGATCTTGGAACGGTGCAAGGTCCGACGGCCACTTTGAACGTCGCGTTTGAAAACAACCTTCTGATCGAAGCAGTTCCTACAAAGAGACCTTGACCCGAACCCAATGCCAGTCCGCTCGGTAATTTCACGCGTCGACCCAAAACCGGGATCGGATGAGAAGACCGACGGTAACGGAGCGCGCACCCCGATCCATTTGGACATTCAGCCGTTTCCCCCAAAATCCTCAATTTGAAAAAACGAACCCACCGCCAGTTCGCTCGGTAATTTCAGGCGTGCAACCCAAAACGGAGGCGCGACGGTAACGGAGCGCGCATCCCATCGCAATTCCAAAAAATAAATCATCTCCAGCAATTTCCACGCGTTACACCCGCCGCACCCCGCCCGCCGCGCACCCCAATGCGACAACTCGATCAAGAAACATCATGCTCGATCCCACGCGCCGCTATCCGGAAGAAGAAGAAAACGAACCGCCCAAGCGCCGCGGCGGCGGTCCATGCACTCCTCAAGGTAAAGAAAACTCCAGCAAAAACGGCGTCACACACGGCTGCCGCTCCCACATCCTCGTCCTCGCCGACGAAAAACAGGAAGACCTCGACGCTCTCTACGACCGCTGGCTACGCGCCTACCAACCCGATTCCGAAGCCGCCCTCGAACTCCTCGAACAATTCGTCATCAATAAGTGGTATCTGCTGCGCAACGAACGCCGCTTCAATCAGGTCGAATTCCAGCTCTCCCATTTCGAATACACCAAGTGGGATGAAGGCCAGCACAGAATCTTCCAACTCACTCTGCGCTACAAAACCGCCGCCGAACGCGCCGCCTCCAAAGCCCAGCACGATCTGGAAGACTACTTCAAAAACCGCCGCGCCGAGGAAAAACATCGCCAACAGTTCTATGCCCGCGAACGCACCACCCTGCGCCAAGCGCAGAAAGATTCCGAGCGCCGCGAAGACAAGCTCGAAAAACAGTTACAAAAGGCCGAAGCCAAAGGAATCGCTCTCCCCGCCGAAAAAGCCGATCTCGCCGAGTTCCGCAAACGCAATCGTGAATCCTTCACCCGCCTGCGCCACGAACTCGAAGCCGCCGCCAACCGCCCCGGGACGGAAGAGTTCCTCCTCAACGGCCAGCCCAGCCCCAAACAACTTCGCAACCTCAACATCCTCGAGCAGTCCGTCGAAATCACCATCCAGGACGGCCTCGCCGTCACCGCTCTCACGCCTTCCAACCAACAACTGCTAGAACACACAGAAACAATGGATCCGCCACCCCAGTTCGTCTACCGCCGCCTCCACTTCCCCCACGGCGTCCCCGACGAATACGCCTGGACCACGGCCGATCTTTTCTTCCGCGACTCCCCCGCCTCCGCCACCCAGCGCCTTCCGCTCGACACCTGGCTCGACCTCCTCGAAGCCGAAGCCCAACGCCCCGGCAGCCACCTCTCCCCCGCTCCCAAAGAACACTCTGATTCCGGCTGCCCTGCCTGCCGGCTGACCAAAGAACGCCTCCGCGCCCTACGCCAGCCTCAACCCGATCGCCACCCCTGAAACGCAGTGTCTTTACCGTACGACCTAGTCCCACAAGCGAACACCCTAGCCGCGCGAAATTGCCTGTTTTATGCTTATATTCACAGTGTTAGCGGCCTTTCGGTCATTGGCTGCTGAAATGCATCGGACATTAACGATATGGCAATGGATGTTCCTCGCGGTAAAGAAGTCGCCAGGCGGCGTTTGGTCAAACGGATCGCCATCATTGCGATAGCGCTAATCGCAATTGGCGGCGCCACCATCGCCTTAGCCCGTCTCAAGCCTGCGGCCCCGTCGGTTGATATGAGTGGCTTGTGGCCCGGCACAGTCAAGCGCGGACCCATGGAAGTGCAAAGGCGCGGCTTAGGCGCCTTGAAACCGGAAGAGATCTATTGGATTAACGCGGCCGTCGAGTCCCGCGTCGTGCAAATCGTCCGCCGCGCCGGTACCGACGCCATCAAAGCGAATGACGTGATCATGGTCTTAAGCAATCCCGATCTCGAACTCGATGCCGAAAAGGCCGAATGGCAGCTCAAACAAGACGAGGCGAATCTCGCCAACCTCAAAATCAAACTCGAGAGCGACAAGCTAGACCAGCAGGCCACGCTCACTGAATTGGAATCTCAGGAAACGCAAGCCAAGCTTTCGGCTGACCGGGATCTGGAGCTCACCCGCTTGAACCTCCAAAGCGATCTGACGTCGAAGCTTTCCGTCGCTCAGGCCAACCAGTTGCAAAGTCGCGTCGCCCTGCAGAAACAGCGTTTAGGCATTCAGGACCAAGCCATCAAGGCGCAAATCGATGCTCAGGAAGTCACCCTCGAAAGTTCCCGTGCCGCGTATGAATTAAAAAAGAAGCAAGTCGATCAACTGACCATCCGGGCTGGCATTAACGGCACCCTTCAGGAAGTGGATGTCGAGGTCGGCCAACGCGTTCCCGCAGGCACTCTTCTCGCCAAAGTAGCTGATCCCACACGCTTGAAAGCTGTCCTGCAAATCGCCGAGACGCAGATGAAAGACGTCCGCATCGGTATGCCCGCTACCATAGACACTCGTAACGGCATTGTTCCCGGCCGCGTCACCCGCATCGATCCAGCCGCTACGAATGGAACCGTCGGCGTCGATGTCACCCTGCTGGGCCCGCTGCCCGAAGGCGCCCGCCCCGACATGAGCGTTGACGGCACCATTGAGGTCGAACGCGTTGCCGACCTTGTCTATGTCGATCGCCCCGTGTCCGGCGAACAGGACTCCACCATCGGTCTCTTCAAGATCGATCCCGACGGCAAGGGAGCGACCCGGGTGAATGTGAAACTCGGCCTCGCCTCTGTCAACACGATTCAAGTGAAGGACGGTCTCAAAGTAGGCGATCGGGTGATCCTGTCGGATATGTCACAGTACGACTCGTACCCGAGAATACGTTTGAACCAATAACGATCCGTGCGCGTAATACGTAAAGGCAGTCAAGCCAAATAAGGGAGGATTTGAAGCAGCATGAATGCATCCGAGCCGTTGATCCATCTGGAAGGTGTGACCAAGGTCTTTGTTACTGATGAAGTCGAGACACACGCCCTTGCCGGCATTCACATCGATATCCAGCGAGGCGAATATGTCTCCATCTCCGGACCTTCGGGATGCGGCAAGTCCACTCTGCTTGCCATCCTGGGCCTCTTGGACTCGCCCAGTTCAGGCACCTATATCCTGAACAGCAAGCCTGTCCAGAGCCTCAAACTGTCTGAGCGCGCTCGCATCCGCAATCGAGAGATCGGGTTCATTTTCCAGGCCTTCAACCTCATTGGAGACTTGAATGTTTACGAAAATGTCGAGCTGCCGCTCACCTATCGCGGCATGGGCTCGGCCGACCGCAAGAAAAAGGTCCATGAAGCGCTCGAACGCGTCGGTATGTCGCATCGCATCAAGCACTATCCATCGCAGCTCTCTGGAGGTCAGCAGCAACGTGTGGCCGTGGCCCGCGCTTTAGCCGGCGACCCGTCCATCCTGCTGGCCGACGAGCCCACCGGAAATCTCGATTCCCAAAATGGCGAGCAGGTTATGGATCTGTTGCGCGAACTGCACCGCGGCGGCGCAACCATTTGCATGGTCACGCACGACCCGCGCTACGCCCGCTACGCCGATCGTTCTATCCACCTCTTCGACGGCCGCGTCGTGGAGGAAAACATGGAGGTTCCTGTATGATCCGTAAGCACGTCGACCTGATCGCGATTGCCCTGCTGCTAACCTGCTTCGGGTTCTGCGCTCACCTGCAGAGCGTCTTCGTGCACGGCATTCGTTCTTCGCGTACAGGTCCGGCTCGCATCGCATTATCAAGGCTCCCACACGCTCATTCGGGCCGTTCCCCAGATCCGTTTTGCCCGCGACTAGCAACTCTCTACCTAAATGATTGCTCTGCGAAACATCGAAAAATTTTTTGAGCACGGCCCTACCAAAACCTTCGTTCTGCGGCGCATTACCGTCGACATCAAAGAAGGAGATTTTGTCTCTATCATGGGCCCTTCAGGCGCCGGCAAATCCACGCTCCTGCACTTGCTCGGCATGCACGACAGCGCCTGGACCGGTGAATACCACTTCTTCGAGCAACCCATTCACCGCATGAACAAGAAGGACCGCTCGGAGCTATATAAGAAATACATCGGCTTCGTTTTTCAGAGTTATCATCTGCTCGATTCCCTGACCGTTTACGAAAATCTGGACATCCCGCTCTCCTATCGCAACATCAAAAAAGCGGAACGCCAGAGCATCGTCTGCGATACCTTGGACCGTTTCAATATGGTCGGCAAGAAAGATCTTTATCCCAATCAACTTTCCGGCGGCCAACAGCAGCTTGTCGCCATTGCCCGCGCCATGGTCGCCAGTCCCAAGTTGATCCTCGCCGACGAACCCACCGGCAACCTTCACTCCAGTCAAGGCAAGGAAATCATGGAGCTCTTCAAACGGCTCAACGAGCAGGGCACAACCATCATCCAAGTCACGCATAACGAAAAGAATGCGGAATACGGCAATCGAGTGATTCAAATCGAGGACGGTTGGATAACCAAGAACTGACCCCGGCGCTACCCGAGCCGCGACAGAATGGAGCGGTTGCTCGCCATGTCCACGCAGGAACTCCCATGAAGATCGTGCCGTCGCAAACGCGCATCCTGGTCGCCGACGATCAGCCGGACGTGATTGAAGCCCTGCGCTTGCTTCTCAAACGCGAAGGCTTCAAAATCGAATCAGCCGAGTCCCCCCAGCAAGCTCTCCAGATGATCGAGAACCGCGACTATGACGCGGCTATCATCGACCTCAATTACACCCGCGACACCACTTCCGGCCAGGAAGGTTTGGAGTTGCTTGCCAAAATCCAAGCTCTCGATTCTATGCTGCCGGTCATCGTGATGACCGCCTGGGGCAGCGTCGACCTCGCCGTGGAAGCCATGCGCCGCGGCGCCCGCGATTTCATTCAGAAGCCCTGGGAAAATGAGCGCCTTTCCTCTATTCTCCGGACCCAGCTCGAACTGAGCGAAGCTATTCGCCGCGGCCAACGCCTCGAAGCCGAAAATCAGGCGTTGCGCGGCGACAATCTGCCCACCATGATCGCGCAGGCCCCCGCCATGCGTTCCGTTCTCGAATTGATCTCGCGTGTCGGCCCCTCCGACGCGAACGTATTGATTACCGGCGAGCCCGGAACGGGCAAAGAAGTCGTCGCCCGAACCCTACACGCCATCTCCGTCCGCGCCAATAAGCCCATGGTCACGGTCAACGCCGGCGGCCTGTCGGAAGGTGTCTTTGAAAGCGAGCTTTTCGGACATGTGAAAGGCGCCTTCACCGACGCCAAGATGGACCGCGTCGGCCGCTTTGAACTGGCCGATACCGGAACGCTGTTCCTTGACGAGATCGCGAACGTGCCCCTTAACTTGCAGGCCAAACTCCTGCGTGTTCTCGAAATCGGCGAAATGGAACGTGTCGGTTCCTCAAAAACCAAACGTGTCGACGCCCGCATCATCTCGGCAACCAACGCCAATCTGTCGGAAGAAGTCCAGAACGGCCGTTTTCGCCAGGATCTCCTTTTTCGTCTGAACACTATCGAGATCCATCTGCCGCCTCTACGCGAGCGCAGGGAAGATATTGCGCCCCTCGCCAGCCACTTCCTCGGCGTGCATGCCCGGCGCTACCGTAAGGCCATCACCGGCTTCGATCACAATGCAATCCAGGCCATGTACGATCATCCCTGGCAGGGAAACGTCCGTGAATTGAACCACGTCGTCGAGCGTGCCGTCCTCATGGGCCAGGAGAATAGCATTAAGGCAAGCGACCTCGCGCTGCGAGCCTCCAGTACTGCCTCTCCGCGTCTCGATGAGATGAGTCTCGAAGAAGTCGAGGGGTTCCTGATCAAAAAAGCCCTGGCGCGTTATGGGGGAAATGTGAGCCACGCGGCGAGCGCTCTCGGCCTCAGCCGCAGCGCATTGTATCGCCGGCTGCAACGTTTCGGCCTTTAGCGAAACGGTCTCTTCGAGATCCCTCATTCGGCTGCGTCCATGACTCTCTCGCCTGGCAGGTTCAAACTCAGCCATGATGCGCGCGTCCTGCTCCTCTCTCTCGCCGGCGGTCTTCCCGGCGTCATCGCCTGCGTCGTACTCCTGTCCACCGGCGACTTCTCCGCCCGCGCGCAGTGGACGTTTGATCTGCTGGTCGTACTCTGCTGGCTCTGCTTCTGCTTCGCCGCCCGCGGCAGAGTTGCCGGCCCGCTCCGCACCGTAGCTAATCTCCTCGAGGCCATGCGCGAAGGCGACTACTCCATTCGCGCCCGTGTCGGCAATCCCCGCGAGCCCATGGGCGAGCTGATGCTACAAGTGAACGCCATGGCCGCTACGCTCCGCGACCAGCGCCTTGGTGCTCTCGAAGCCACTGCGCTCCTACGGAAAGTAATGGAAGAGATCGACGTAGCCGCCTTCGCGTTCGACCCCAAACAGATTCTGCGGCTAGTGAATCGTGCCGGTGAACGGCTGCTCGCGCAACCTGCCGAACGCCTTTTGGCGCGCGATGCCACCTCGCTCGGACTCGCCGAATACCTGGTCGGTGAACCGGAGCAGACGATTCAGAAATCCTTCCCGGGAGGAACCGGCCGCTGGGGTTTTCGCCGTAGCCAGTTCCGCGAAGGCGGCGTGCCACATCAACTGCTCGTCCTCACCGATCTGACACGCCCCCTGCGCGAGGAAGAATTGCAAGCCTGGCAGCGGCTGGTCCGTGTACTCGGTCACGAACTGAACAATTCTTTAACGCCCATCAAATCAATTGCTCAAAGTCTGGAAAATCTGGTGAAGAGCGATCCTCGCCCGGATGATTGGACAGAAGATATGTCCCGCGGCCTGAACGTAATTGCAACGCGCTCTGAATCTTTGAGCCGCTTTATGAGTTCTTACGCGCGGCTCGCGAAACTCCCGCCGCCGAAAATGGGACCCCTCGAAGTCACCGCGCTGCTACGCCGCGTCACGAGTCTCGAAACTCGTATGCAGGTGTTTTATGAAGAATGCCCTCCGCTCACCATTCAGGGGGATTCCGATCAACTCGAACAGGTCTTGATTAACTTGATTAGAAATGCGGTCGACGCCTCTCAAGAAACCGGGGGACGGGTCTTTGTCCGGCATGACAGGGCTGGATCGAACGTCGTCATCATCGTTCGCGATGAAGGTCCCGGACTCTCCAACACAACGAATTTGTTCGTTCCCTTCTTCACCACCAAGCGAGGCGGTTCCGGAATCGGACTCGTCTTGAGCCGCCAGATTGCCGAAGCCCACAACGGATCCTTGACGCTTCGCAACGCAGTCAACGGCGCTGGCTGCGAGGCGACTTTGAGTTTGCCCATCTCGTAAGGAATCCCCGATTACTAATGCGCTAGTACTCTCAACCGGCTATACTAGGTACCTACCGACAGTTTGAGTTCAATATGCGTTCCGCAGATCTGAGAGCGGGGCTCACTCGAGTTGCTGAACTCGGGGAGAGAACGTTCACTCATCGCTCCGCTGAAGGGATCGCGATGGGCTGGCGCCACTTGGTTCCCGCCGCCGCTGTATTAACTATCTTACTCGTCGCAACCTGGCACGCCGGCCGCGAATCGGGACAACTGGACGGACAGCGGCTCAGCGCCGACATGGATCTGTTGACTCAGAAAATTGCCTCCAATCAGGTGGCCCTCGACCAGCAGAGAAAGAAAACCGCTGAACTCGAAAAGGCCTTGCAATCGGCTGGCAAGACCCCCAATTTAGGGCTCCTGACCCAGCTTCAGCAGCAACTCCTGCAAGCCCAGGCCGAAGCCAATCAGTACAAGACGATCATCCAGCTCGAGCGCCAGCGGTCAACTGACAACCAGTTGCTGATTGAAGCCCTGTCGGTCCCCGGAGCCCGCCTGCTGCCCATGAAAATCTCCGAAGCCGGAGGCGATTGCAAAGCCTATGCCCTCCTGGCGGAGAATGGACGCTTGCTGCTCATTGCTTCCGGACTTCCTAAACTCCCCGAACACAGACAATTTCAACTTTGGGTTGTACGAAAGCAAGACCCGAAGGTTGTGAGTGCCGGAGTCTTCAGCGGTGATGAGAATAGGCACGCTCTGATGACCTTCGACGATCCATCGGCTCTCACGGATATGGTGCAACTCGAGGTCACTGAAGAGCCGGAGGGGGGCAGTTCGGAACCTGGCGGACCCAGCGTCCTTGAGACCACCGCTTCGGAGAAACCGGAGTATCCCTAACGAAGCAGGTCTTCCAACTGGATCTTTGCTTCCGTGCCGGAGTCGCGGTACTTAACGATGACCGGCGTGTACAGCGAGATGCCCCAATCTTTGCCGGGCTCTGAAGCGACTCGGCGCGAACCCGCTACGACCACCGCTTCTTCAGGGACGATCAGAGGCGAGCCTTCGGTCGCTCGGTGGACGGTCTCGCGAACCAGATCGTAGACGGGCGTCGACCTGTTCAGAATGGTGCCGCTTCCCAGGACCGCCCGCTGCTTCACGACCGTCCCTTCATAGATCCCACAGTTCCCCCCGACCAGAACATCACCTTCGATGATGACCGGCAACGCCCCAACCGGCTCCAGCACACCGCCGATCTGAGAGGCCGCCGAGATATGGCAGTTGCGCCCCACTTGCGCGCAACTTCCGATCAGCGCATGCGAATCGACCATCGTTCCATCGTCCACATAGGCCCCGACATTGATGTACATCGGCGGCATGCAGGTCACCCCCCGGCCCACATAGCAGCCATCTCGAACGCTCGATCCGCCCGGCACGATGCGGACCCCGTCGGCGGCCGTGAAGCTCTTGAGCGGGTAGGTCGACTTATCGAAGAATTGCGGCCCTCCCATCTCGACGATGCCGCCGATGCGAAACCCGAGTAGAATGCCTTTCTTGACCCAACTGTTGACCTGCCAGCCGGTCGGCTGCGAAGCATCCGGCTCCGCGGCCCGAATGGCGCCTCGGTTCAGCAGGTCGCGAAAGTCGACGAACAGCTTCTGATGTTCTTTGGAGTACTCGGCCGGTCTCTCTTCAAACAGGGACTCAATCGCTTCCTGTAAGCTCAAACCCGCACTCCCGCGAGTAAACCCAGGCCTTCCAGGACAGCTTCAATCTTCTGCTGAGACGCTGGTTGTGGAGGCACAATGGGCAACCGCCAAACCGGCTCCAGCAGGCCCATCCGCGCCATCGCGAACTTGACTGGCCCGGGGCTCGTCTCAACGAAGTTGATCTCCATCAACCCTTGATACTTGCGTTGTAGTTGACGTGCCCGCGCGAAGTCGCCTTTCAGTGCCGCCCTCGTCAGCTCACCGAATTCGGCCGGTATCTGATTCGAGACTACCGAGATCACACCCCGCCCACCCAGCGCAGTCAGCGGGATCGCAATGGCGTCGTCCCCCGAAAGCACCGTGAACGAGTCCGGCACGCGAGCAAGAATACTGCCCATCTGCCCAATGCTGCCCGAAGCTTCCTTCACTCCCACGATGTTCGGTATCTCGGCCAAGCGAACCAGCGTGGCCGGCTCGACGTTCACAGCCGTCCGCGGCTGCACGCTGTAGACAACAATCGGGAGCGTCGTCGAATCGGCGATCGCCCGATAGTGCTGATATAGCCCTTCTTGTGTGGGCTTGTTGTAGTAAGGAGTGACAGACAGAATGCCTGAGACGCCGATCTTTTCCAAGTCTCTTGTCAGGCTGATCACGTACTCCGTGTCGTAACCGCCCGCGCCGGCCAGCACGGGGACGCGGCCCCGAGCTTCCTCTACAGTGATCTCGATAACGCGAAGGTGCTCGTCACCTTTTAGCGTGGGGCTTTCGCCGGTGGTTCCGCAAGGGCAGAGAAAATCGATCCCGGCCTCAATCTGGCGCCGGACGAGAGAACGCAACGTGGCCTCATCAAGCGAGCGGTCGGGCTTGAATGGCGTGACTAAGGCTGTGCCGCAACCCGTGAACATGTGCATCTCCATTTAGCTCTCCTTGTCCGCGCCGAACAGAACCTCTTCGAACGTGTAGACGCCTTTGCGCTCCAGTATCCATCTTGCGGCTTTTAGCGCGCCATGGGCGAACCCTTCACGGCTCCGGGCCGAATGCCGAAGGGTAATCGTATCCGCCGCCGAATCGAACCCGATTTCATGCGTGCCGGGGTGTCTTCCAGCGCGGTTTGAACTCACGTCGATGGGTCTCGTATACCCATTCTGCTTCATGGTCTCCAGCAGGTGCAGCAAGGTTCCAGAAGGCGCGTCCTTCTTCGCATCGTGATGAATCTCCCACGCCCAAGCGCCGTAGCTGTCATCGTCGCGCAGCAGCTCCGCCGCCAAACCAACCACCCTTCTGAAGACCGCCACGCCAACCGAGAAATTCGGACTCCAAACGAGCCCAGTACCGGCCTCCACGACCGCATTCCGGACCTCATCCAGACGGTTGAGCCATCCAGTTGTTCCCGTGACCGCCGGCACACCCATCGCGGCTAGCTGCTTCAGGTTTTCGGGCGCTGCCTCAGGTGTCGTGAACTCAATGGCGACATCGGCTCGGGCTAAGGCATCTTTCGAAATCTTGGTCCGGCTATTCAGCCGGCTCGTCACTTCGAACCCGTGCTCAGGCGCAAGCCGCTCAATCAGACGGCCCATTCTGCCGTACCCCACTAGCGCCAAATTCGTAGTAGCCATCAATCGAAAACCGCGGGGTCAAGATCGGAGAAGAACTCTTGGTGCAGCGCCGCCACCGCGTCCCTTAGATCATTCTCGGACACCACAAACCCAAGATTCAGCAGCGAGGCGCCTTGTGAGATCATCCTGACGTTCCTGTCGTTAACAACCTGAAACGCCCTGCCCGCAATGCCGGGCGTGTGCCGGATGTTCTCCCCTACAAGGCAGATGATCGCCTGCCCATCCTCAATGCTGACCTGCGCAAAAGCTCGCAGCTCATCAAGGATCGACTCCAGGTTTTCATGGTTGTCGATGGTCAGCGAGACACTCACTTCCGAGGTGGAGACCATATCGACGCTGGTCCCGTACCGGTCGAAAATATCGAAGATCCGATGCAGAAAGCCGTGCGCCATCAGCATGCGGGTCGAATGAATATTAACGACCGTGATGCCGGTCTTCGAAGAGATGGACTTCACCGGGTTCCTGCACGGCGCGGCTTCGGAAGTGATCCGGGTGCCTTGCACTTCAGGCCGTTTGGAATTGAGGATCAGAACCGGGATGTTCTTTTCAAACGCGGGAAGAACCGTGGCCGGATGCAGCACCTTTGCACCGAAATAAGCCATTTCCGCCGCTTCAGCGAACGAGATGCTCTTCACTCGATGCCCCCCCGGAACGATCCGTGGATCGGCCGTCAGCATTCCATCGACATCCGTCCAGATCTGGATCTCTTCCGCATCCACTCCTGCTCCGACCAGCGCCGCCGAGAAATCAGAGCCGCCGCGCCCCAGTGTCGTGGTTTGACCGTCCTTCGTCGCGCCAATGAACCCACCCATTACGACAACAGAATCTTCGGCGATAGGCTTCACGTACTCCTGAAGTAGGCTATACGTCTGGTCCAACAGAGGTTGCGCCTGCGTGAATCGGTCATCAGTCAGAATCACCTTGCGCGCATCCACATGCTGCGTCCTGATCCGCGCCGATTGAAGGGCGAATGTCACAACCAGGCTCGACAGCCGCTCTCCAATACTTGCGATCGCATCCATGGAGCGCGGCGACAGCTCGCCGACAACCGATAAGCCTTTGACCAGCTCATCCAACCATTCAAAATGTGTGCGAATGAAGCGGTCGAGATTCGCCGCGGCCGCACCGGCTAAAGCCAACCCATGCGTCAAATGGTGAGCTCGAAGCTCGTCCACGATAGTGAGCGCCTGGTCACGCCGCCCGGCAGCAGCCTCCCGCGCCGCATGCAGCAGCCTATTCGTGGTCTTGCCCATCGCGGAAACCACAACAATAGGCCGCCGCTCTTCCTGGCTGCGAACGATGTTAACGACCCGGGCAATCGCGTCTTGGGATTCGACGGAGGTTCCGCCGAACTTCATCACGATCATGAGCCCTAGTCGAGAAAGCCTTCCGATAGCATCAGCTCGGCATTCAGCACAGCCGCACCGGCCGCGCCGCGTATCGTATTGTGGCCGCAGGCGACGAACTTCAGATCGAGAACCGGGCATTCGCGCGCCCGTCCCACGAAAACGCTCATGCCATTCTCACGCGCCGCATCACGCCGCGGCTGCGGTCTGTCCTGCTGATCCATGTAAATCACCGGCTGCGGAGGCGCGCTCGGCAGACGCCGTTCCTGGGGAAGCCCACGAAAGCTGTTCAGCGCCTCGCGAACCTCTTGCAAGTCGGGTTTGGATCGGAATTCAACGGAGGTCGCGACGGTGTGACCATCAAGTACCGCTACACGATGGCAGTGCGCGCTGACCCGCGCCTTCAACGGCGCGGAGACACTCCCCAGGATTTTTTGCGTCTCCTGCTGCATTTTTTCTTCTTCACTACCGATGAACGGAATCACATTCCCGAGAATGTCCATCGACGAAACGCCTGGATACCCCGCCCCCGAGACGGCCTGCATAGTAGCAGCGATTACGCGCTCAATTCCAAACTTCACCAGAGGCGCCAGAGCCATGGTCAATACGACCGTGGAGCAGTTCGGATTGGTCACAATCATGCCCTTCCACCCGCGATTCTTCTGTTGTGAATGGATCAGCGACAGGTGCGACGCATTGATCTCCGGAACCAGCAGCGGCACATCGGTTTCCATGCGGTGATTGCGCGAGTTCGAGACGACAACGTGACCGGCTTGCGCGAAGTCGCGCTCGATCTCCGTCGCGACGGAGGCATCCATCGCGGAGAAAACAAGCCGCGGCGCGGCGCCGGGTTTCGAATCTGACACCACGATTTCCGCGGCCGATGGAGGCAGATCTCCTTCCAATCGCCAGGCCGTAGCGTCTTTCAGCTTCTTGCCCGCCGAACGGTCGCTCGCACCCAACCACGTCAACTTGAACCAGGGATGGCCCTGCAGGAACCGGATAAAATGCTGGCCCACCATGCCGGTTCCGCCTAGAACGCCTACTTCGATTGCTCTCATACTAATCTTTCTACAAGCTGTCTATAAAGTGTCACCGCTTCCAGCAGTTGAGCTTTGGGAATGCGCTCGTCCGACGTGTGCGCCACGTGAATGCTTCCAGGGCCAATCAGGTATGGCTCGCCCCAAGCGCCATTAAAGGCGGGGATGTCAGTAGTAAACGCAACTACGGTAGTTTCAAAGCCATCCAGCGATCCGAGTTGCACCGCTGGAATCATCAGAACCTCATTGGCGACTGCGTCGGGCGCGGCAGCAACTTCAATCTGTTTCCGGAGTCCGGTAACATCTCCGACGATGCGAACGAATACCTCGGCTTTGGCTTCGTCCGCGATCACATTAGGCGCGCGGCCGCCCTGGATGGTCCCGATGTTGAGGGTGCTCGCCCCGAGAACTGGGTCGACGGGCAGATCGATGCGCCGAATGCGCTCGAGCGCGTTCAGAAGCTTCTCAATGGCCGACTCACCCAATTCCGGGTATGCGGAATGGGCCATCCGGCCGGTCGCAATAATCTCATACCGCAGCGCACCTTTTGAGCCGAGCGCGAGCTTATTCTCTGTAGGTTCGCCGTTGATGATGAACTTGCTCCCTCGTGGCGATTTCGCCGCTACCTGAGCACCCGCGCTGTTGCGCTCCTCTCCAACCACGAACAGCAAGCCGAAATTTCGCTTGCCGGAGGCGAGCAATTTCTCCGCCGCCTCAATCATGGCCGCGATGATGCCCTTGGTGTCACAAGCGCCACGCCCCCAAATGTATTCGTCATCTTCACTGGATGGAATAAAGGGCGGCACGGTATCCATGTGCGTCGACATCACAACTTTGGGTTCTCCGAAGCGGACGAATATGTTGTCGCGATTCTCCTCAACCGCCATGCGTTCCATTTCACCATCGAATCGCGCCGCAAAGTCGCGGAGAAAGGCCCAGAGAAACTCGGCCACATCCCTCTCGTTGGGCGTAATCGATTCAATATCGACGAGTCGTCGAGTTAATTCAAAAACTTGCATGGCTCGTTTTGCTTCGCCTCAAGTATGCGAGGCGTGGAAAGGGAGGAGAAAGACCTGTAAGAATAACAGAATACCAACACGGTGAAGAGATCCGATCAGCGAGTGAAAGCAGGGACCGGCGGTTATGCCGGATAACATGGACGCGGTGCCGGAGGCGATGGCCGCGGCTGTACAACCCAACTTCGTGGTCATTGAGCCGGGATTCGCGTCGCGGATTTTGTGGCTCCTGCGACGGGCGTTCATTGCCGCCTTTGAAGATAACTGCTTTGGGATTGCCAAAGGCGCCGCTTACTCGTTCCTGCTATCGCTGTTTCCCGTCCTCACCACGCTTATATCGATCCTCATCCAGGTAAACGCGCAATCCATCGTCCACGTGATCGCCACATTCGTTCGACAAGTGGTGCCGCCGGGCACAGAGGATCTGGTCTTATGGCGATTGCGCGAGCGAGGAGCGAGACCTGTCTCTCTGCCGGTAGTGGCGATTGTTATATCGCTTTGGGCGGGATCGGGCGCAATGATCACGCTTATGGAAGGTTTTCAGGCTGCCTATCGCGTGCCGTCCGGGCGTCCGTTTCTGAAGCAGCGCTCGATGGCCATCTTCCTGGTCCTGATTGCGGCATTTCCAGCGGTCGGGGCCTCTTTGTTGCTGATTTTTGGCGACCGGATCGAGGCGGCTTTTATTCATTGGCTGGGCGTGGCGGATATCACCGCGCCGGTGCAATTCGCTTGGCGGGTGGCGCGATATGTGCTGGCGTTTTGTACCACGACTTTTGTTATGGGACTTCTCTACTACTTTGGCCCCAATCACAGGCCCGAGCCGGAGTGGTTGGAGAATGCAACCGGCTCGCGTTTTACGCGCGTGTGGCCGGGCGCTTTCGTTTCGACGACTCTCTGGCTATTCGCCACGGCCGGATTCGCCTGGTACGAGGGGCATATCGCGAATTACAACATTTTTTACGGAAGCATCGGCACCGTCATCGTCCTGCTGATTTGGCTTTATCTGATTGCCTGTATCGCGCTGGTCGGCTGTGAGTTCAATGCGGAGCGCGAGAGAATCGCGTCCATGCCCGTGCTGACCCAGCGCTAATTTGTTTCTCTATACTGGGGTGTGCCGTTCAAATTAGGCATCGACTACAAGCCTCGCGGGGATCAGGCGAGCGCGATAGAGCAGCTCAACCGCGGAATATTCGACGGTGACAAACACCAGGTTCTGTTGGGCGTTACGGGATCGGGAAAAACGTTCACGATGGCGAACATCATCGAAGCGTGCAATCGGCCCGCGCTGATTCTGGCTCACAACAAGACGCTCGCCGCGCAGCTTTACCACGAGTTCAAGACCTTCTTCCCGAAAAACGCGGTCGAGTACTTCGTCAGCTACTACGATTATTATCAGCCGGAAGCCTACATTCCTTCCGGCGATATCTACATCGAAAAGGAAGCGACGATCAACGACGAATTGGACAAGTTGCGGCTTTCCGCCACGCGCTCGCTGTTTGAGCGGCGCGATTGCGTCATCGTCGCCAGCGTCAGCTGCATTTATGGCTTAGGATCGCCGGAAGCCTATTACGGCATGCTGCTGATGCTCGAAAAGGGGCAGAAGATCGAGCGCAAAGAGCTATTGCAGCGTTTGGTGGAGATTCTTTACGAGCGGAACGATCACGATTTCCGTCGTGGAACATTTCGCGTTCGCGGGGACGTAGTTGAACTCTATCCAACCTACGACGACAACGCCTATCGCATAGAGCTGTGGGGGGACGAAATCGAGTCGCTGAGCCAGATAGACCCCGTAACGCAACAAGTAAAGCAGACGTATCTGCGTTTACCTATTTACCCCAAAACGCATTACGTGATGGATGCGCCGACCCGCACGCAGGCTATGCAGAGCATCGAAAATGAACTGCAATGGTGGCACAAGGAGCTGAACGAGGGCGGCAAGCTGATTGAGGCGCAGAGGCTGTATCAGCGCACGATGTTCGATCTCGAAATGATCAAACAGATCGGCTATTGCCACGGCATTGAGAATTATTCGCGGCATTTTTCCGGACGATTACCAGGGGAAGCGCCGCCAACGCTGCTGGATTACCTGCCGAACGATGCGCTCATGTTTATCGATGAGAGCCATCAGACCGTCCCACAGCTACAGGGCATGTATCACGGCGACCGGTCTCGTAAGGATGTTCTGGTGAATTACGGATTCCGTCTTCCGAGCGCGCGTGATAATCGGCCGCTCACATTCGAAGAGTTTGAGAACCGTGTCAACCAGGTTGTCTACGTATCGGCTACGCCCGGTCCGTATGAACTGACCAAATCGGCAGGAGTGGTAGTGGAGCAAATCATCCGGCCGACGGGCCTGATCGATCCACCCATCGATATCCGACCCATCAAAGGGCAGGTGGACAACTTACTGCACGAGATTCGTTTGCGGACCGAACGGGACGAACGCGTGCTCGTCACAACGCTAACAAAACGCATGGCGGAAGACTTAGCTGAGTACTATGCCGAAGTGGGGGTGAAGTGCGCTTATCTTCATTCGGAGGTTAGTACTCTCGATCGCATTAAAATCCTTCGCGATTTGCGCCGCGGAGCATATGACGCCCTCATCGGGGTGAACCTACTCCGGGAAGGCTTGGATCTTCCGGAAGTTTCATTGGTTGCGATACTCGACGCCGATAAGGAGGGTTTTCTACGCTCCAGCGGCTCGTTAATCCAGACGATTGGCCGGGCAGCGCGAAACATTGAGGGCCGGGCGATTCTTTACGCCGACGTCATCACACAAAGCATGCAGCGCGCCATACGTGAGACAGAGCGGAGACGAGCCATTCAAGAGGCCTACAATCAGGCCAATAATATAACCCCGCAAAGCATCATAAAACCGATCGATATGAGCCTCGTCGCAGTCGCGGAAGCCGACTACGTCACGGTTTCGCTCGAGATGGAACCCGAGTCAGAGGCAGAACTAAATCCCGAACAACGCGACGCGCTGATCGCTGAGTTGGAGACGAAGATGCGCGAGGCAGCTAAGCTTTTCGAGTTTGAAAAAGCGGCACAATTCCGAGATAGGGTCAAGGCCCTAAAGGCGAACGGCTTATATGAAGAAGCAGGTGCAACTCGGCTTGGTGGTCGAGGGTAACTCGGCCAGTTCGGCGGTCCTACGGCTGCCCAGATTGACTGAAGATGTAGGTCCGGTGAAGGCGGGCGCGTTGCGCGTGGCACGCCGCCTCTCGAATATGCTGCGTGCCGGATACGCGGTCGCAGAGTATGAGGAATTGCAAGCCGCCAAGCTTGTTTTCCTGCATGTTCCGGACTCTGTAGTTCCCAGAATCGTGGACGAATTGTGCGGTTCCGATCTAGTTTTGAAAGATCTTTCTTTCGTGCTCTGCGAGACTTGGTTAACCACGAGCGCGCTGGAGCGTCTGCGAACCCGCGGGTCTTCTGTTGCGACGCTTCTCGGTCTGCCCAGTAGCCATCCACAGTGGTTCATCGTTGAAGGGCAGGTAACGGCGGTCAGGCAAACACGCCGTTTTTTGGAGCAGAACCGGGTGCGGTCTGCTGAAATCCGGCCCGATACGAAGGAGCTGTACTTCGCGGCAGAACTGCTGGCAACCGCGCTCCCAATGCCGTTATTGCTTGCGGCCCAGCAGGCTCTACGTGGGACAGGTCTAGCCGGTCATCATCTATCCGCCGTCCTGGAGGAGATGGTGGAAAAGCTGATCCGCGAGTTCCTGAAGGGCGCGCGCGTCAGTTGGGGCGGGCCGCTTGCCGAAGCTTCGCCGGAGACCTCGGAAGCTTACTTTGAAGCGCTTCGCCAACGACGTCCGGATATAGCACAAGTGATCGATGAGCAATTGCCGTGGGCGCGCAAACGAATGTCCAAGGCGAAAGAGCTGGCGCATGATTCTTAGCGAGTTGCGTGCGAACGAGAGTCCAAGACTTGCAACCGGCGCATGGACATGAGTAATTGGGCCACGCTCCAGAGTTGGGCAGGACATCCACCTGGATTGTACGGCGGTTCGGCGTCGTAGACTTCCGTCAGCGAGCCGAGGCAGCACGATGTCAAGTCTTGCGCCAAGCCGTTGAGCAGTCCGCGGCAGAAACGGATCGCTCCCTCCGTTTCTCCGTAGGCATAAAGGTACGCTCCGATAAACGGACCCATCAGCCACGGCCAAACCGTTCCCTGATGATAGGATGTGTCGCGGTCCGCCATGGAACCTTCAAAGCGAGGACGATAGGCGGAATCGCCGGGCTCGAGGGTCCGCAGACCTACCGGAGTGAGGAGCTTTTCTTGCACGAGTTTGACGATTAGACGACCGGCATGAAGTTCAACGAGCGGATACGGAAGAGAGAGCGCGAAGAGTTGATTGGGACGGACGCGAGGGTCACGCGATTGCCCCGCAACCACATCGAAGAGACACTGACGTTCGTCATTCCAGAACACGCCGCGAAAGGAATGGAGCATCGCCGCCGCTTCAAGCTGTAGTTGTTCCGCCTCTTTATGCATTCCGAGCGCAATGGACCATTCGGCAAAGATTCGAAGGGCGTTGTACCAGAGAGCGTTGATCTCTACTGGCTTGCCGACCCGCGGCGTGACTGCTGAACCATTTACACGGGCATCCATCCATGTCAGTTGCGTGCCGGTAAGTTGCGTTCCGGAAAGCTGCGGTGCGGCTTCTCCAGCCCAAAGCAAATGATCGGCCGGATCGACATGGATCCCGTATTTCGTTCCACGCCTGTGCCAATCGAGGATGTCTCGCGCGGCCGGATATAAGCAGTTCTTTAAGAATGACCGATCTTGCGTGCGATCGATGTAGTGTTTTGCGGCGATGAAGAGGCACAGAGTCGCATCCGCTGTGTTGTATTCCGGCTCGGAGTGGCTGTCGAGGAAGCGATTGGGCAGCAATCCTTCGGATCGCTCGCCGATCAACATTTCAAGGATGCTTTTCGTTTCAGAGAGGGCGAACTCGGCTGCTGAAAGAGCAGGCAGACTAATCAGGGTGTCGCGGCTCCAGTCGGTAAACCACGGATAACCGGCGATCAGGGACGGCTTTTCGTCGTAACGAGTGATTCTGAATTGATCCAGGGCACGCTTCAGCGTCGATTCGAGTTGCGACTCGCCGTCAAACTGACGGCGAGTCCGTTCCCCTTCCAGAAGGGAATCTATATCTCTGTCCTGCAGCGGCGATGAGGGTTCCAACGTTGCCAGGAACCAGGCGTGCCCGTCGGCGGCAAGCTCGAACTTGATCACCCCGGGGGAAAACAGGTCTTCCTCGGAATCGAGCCCGCGATCAAGTTCGCGTAGGTATTGATGACGCAGAAACCATTCACCATCTTGCGTGAATTCGCCGCAATGCAATACGGAGAGGGACGGCAAGGACTCGTAAGGAGTGAAGGAGATCCGGCCAGGGGCTATCTCCAGCTTGTTTTGGAGTTCGTCGTTCCGATGAGCCAGCGAATGGTAGTCGCGGAACGAGGTCAGCAGCCGAATTTTCAGTATGCACGGGCGGCTGCTGCGGTAGCGGACGATGACTGTTTGCTGCCGGTCAACCAGGCACAGTGTCTTGACAACTGATGCGCCGCCGCAGTTGTAACGCCACTCAGGGAAGGGGTCGATGCGAAATTCATTGAGCAGTTCGAACCCGCGCGGGTAGACGGCGCCAGGGTATTGAGAGGCTCCCAACAGAAAATCGGTTTGGTCTCCGCTGACAACTTCCTCCACGCGAGGCAGGATAGAGTAGCGGTTGGCCGGCGGTTTCAAAGAAGCGGTGAGGAGGCCATGGTAGCGGCGCGTGTTTACACCCGCGACCGTACCCATCGCAAAAGCGCCGGTGTGATTTGTGTCCAGCCACTCCAGCCGTGACGCGCGCTCAAAATCGCGGCAAACGGCGCCAGGGACAATCAGTGGCACATTCAGCGGGATCGATTCGGGCGCGTCTGCCACACTCATAGTCTAGGGAATGGAAAAGCGTTATCAGTGGAAGTTGAAGCAGCGCGAGCTCATATTGGGCGATCGAACGCTGCTGATGGGAATACTGAACGTCACCCCGGATTCTTTTTCAGACGGAGGGCAGTACGCTGATCCGGATCGCGCCTTTGCACGCGCCATTGAACTAGAAGACGAGGGCGCGGATATCCTCGATTTGGGCGCGGAGTCCACGCGGCCCGGGTCACAACGGATTTCAGAAGCGGAAGAACTGCGGCGCTTGATTCCGGTCTTGAAACGGCTGAAGGGTAAGCTCAGCATTCCGATTTCGGTGGACACGTACAAATCGGGAGTCGCGGAGAAAGCGATTGAGCACGGGGCGGAAATTATCAATGACCCAAGCGGCATCCTGCTCGATCTGCAACTGCCGAAAGTGGTGACTAAGTACGACGCTGGGCTGATTATCAATCACATGCGAGGCAATCCGGAGACCTGGGCGAAATTGCCCCCGCTGAAAGACCTGATGCGATCGATCGGCATCGATTTAGAAGCGGCAGTGCATCGGACGAGGCAGGCTGGCGTCCAAAAAGCGCAACTGGTGATTGATCCCGGCCTCGGCTTCGGAAAACGGCGAGAACAGAATTCCGAGATCATTGCGCAGTTAGGTATTCTGAGGTCTTTTGATCTGCCGATCCTCGTGGGGCCCTCCCGCAAAGGTTTCTTGAAAAAGGAGCAACAGGAGGATACGGAATTCGCGACCGCAGGTGCAGTGGCCGCATGCATTCTGAACGGTGCACACATCGTGCGCGTGCACAATGTGAAGGCGATGAAAACCGTGGCCGAGGTGGTAGACGTGATTCGGCAGTCCTCGCCGGCGGATACGGAACAGCCCGGGGTTCAGACTCGCTGGCAGCGGGGGCAGTAATGAGTTCCCCGTTGCGCGACGACAATCCTGCGGATGGGGGACGCGCAGCGGGGGCACGGCTCCCCTGCCCGTGCATAAACGTTGTGCAGTTGTTGAAAGGCGCCGCGATTGCCCGCGCTATCTACATAATCGGAGATGGAGGAACCGCGATGCTGAATGGCCAGTTCTAGCACATCCAGAATGGCGCGGTGCAGACGCCGTGCACGGGTCTCTGACATGCGGCTGCTCAACGCTCGCGGATGAATGCCCGCCGCAAACAGCGCTTCGTCGGCATAGATGTTGCCCACTCCGCCGACGAAAGCCTGATTGAGCAAGAGCGCTTTGATAGTGACGCGGCGGTGCTTCATCCGCTCGAAAAAATCATCGAAACTCACCGTGAGCGCGTCGGGGCCGACTCGTTCCAATGCTGGCGGAACGGCAGGATAAAACTCGACTCGGCCGAATTGGCGGATGTCGTCATAGACGAGCGCACCACGATCCAATTGCAAATAGGCGCGCGTGTATTTCCCTGGTTGTGCATTCCACAGCAGCTTGCCCGTCATGCCGAGATGCACGTACAGAATGCCGCGGTCAAGGGCGATCAGAATCTGCTTGCCGTGGCGGCGAATTCCTTCGATGGTGGCGCCGGTCAGGGCCGTTGCGGTCTCTTGGAAACCACCGCGAGTGACACGCCGCGAGCGCAGTTCCGCGGATTGGATAGTGCGCCCAACAATGTGCGGTGCGATGGAGCGAACGACAGTTTCTACTTCCGGCAGTTCGGGCAAGCTTATCTTTAAGATAGCGGTGCTGGGTTAAACTGGGAAAGTCCAGGGCCACCCTAGCTCAGTTGGTAGAGCGGCTGATTCGTAATCAGCAGGTCGCCGGTTCGATCCCGGCGGGTGGCTCCAGATTGTCTTCAAACACTTACATGGATATCATTTCGAGGCCTTCACGTTCTATTCGCTTTTTTTCAGCAGCAATTTGCTGACAAAACCGACTGAGTGATGTGTCAGCGGGTCGGCTGTGCTTGTTCAAACTTCTATGACTCAGAAGCGAACGGGCGAAGATCGTCCTGCCAAAACTCGCACCAAAGGAGCGAGCATCTATTAATGTGGGTCGGCAAGAGGACGAGGAGCATTGACTTGCGACATGGTCATTCCTAACGGCTCGACCTTGACCAAGCCCTGCACCTCTGGCGGGGTTCTTCTTAGTCGCAATGGGTAATGCTCGCGCGCGAGCGGTAGGGGATTGACACCCTGAGGCGGTTTGCGGCACCATATAGATGATTCCGGTGATTTGCTTAATGCGCTCACGCGGAAGGGATTGAGTGGGAATGGGGTTTCAATTCGTGACTCGCTAGCGAATTTGAGGATCTCACGATAGCGAAAGCTCCTGCAAAGATCAAGGCGAGCATATAAGTTTCTCAGGTTGATTGAGATAACTCAAATCGATCGAAAGGGCCGCACATCGCGGCCCTTTCTAGTTACTATGGCAGAGTGCCGCCCTTGAACATTGAGGACGCCCGTGCCCTCGTTGTTCGGGTGATCCAAGACCTTTACGCCAAACGTAATAGCCCAGTCCCCGGCGCGCTCGTCAAGGCCCGAGTCGTTTCGGAGGCGACCCGTTCGGGCGCTTACTTCAACGAGCGTGAGTACGGTCACAAGAACTTCCTCGAATTTGTAAAGACGATCCCGGAGATCGGCGTCCAGATTCGCATTGGCACTGACATGCTCTTGGCACCCTCGACGGCTTGTGATGTGCTATCGGCCTATGCGCGTCCCCTTCCGCGATTGCGGCGCGACTTTTGGCGGGCGTTCATTGAGTTCCCGATCCCCAACACGGTCCGGCTTTACGATTCAAGCGAGGACAAGATTTTCACTGACAACAAACCATCCACTCACAAGGGAATCTTGATCGAACCCATCACTCGCGAGGTTCAAGTGGAATGGCGTCGAAACTTCGCCCATGAGCAGCCCGATCCGGTGAGAGGCACGTTGCTGGCTGCACTGGACGGCGTGGGCACTGCCGTCTTTAATGACTTCGCGCGCCGACTGCGGGAAAACCCATCCGTGATGCACACCTGGAATCGTTACCTTCAGAAACAAGTGACGGATCGTGTGGCGCAATGGGCAGCGACCAATGACGTCTCTGAGGATCGCTGGTGCAGCGGAACTTCGCGCTCTGACGAGGTCTCGTCCAAAGAACCAATGCCACCAAAGACCCACAGCATTGGACAACGTGCCGAGCTTTACAACTTTCTGGACAGCGTATCAATCGAAGATCTGCTGCAAATACGTGTGCCCTTGGCTTGGGTGCTGAAGGTGAACCGCGAGAGAAAATGAAAATTCATCTCTTTGGATTGCCGATCAGCATTCATCGGCGGCTGAAGGAAGAGTCAGGTGGCGAATGGGCGGGCGCTGTTCCAGATGGACACGAGTTCCTACCGACGCCTCTCAACTCCAATGCCCTTGGGCCGTTCTCTGCGTCCGAGCTGCGTGAACTCGAAAAAGCCGTCGGTGAAGGTTTCACGCATATTGTGATTCCGGCTAATCGGGACTGGAACGAGATTAAGCGGCGCTTTCGGTTTGATTGCCGCATCCATCTGGCTCGGCTTCGGCAGCCGTTGCGCGATTTGACGTGGGACATCTTGCGAGATGCGCTTCACGCGATAGCGAATATAGAAGAGGTCTGGTTGCACAAATTTTCACCGAACGATTTGAGGCACGCTTTGCTGTTGCCGCCTCCGGTGTTTGCAACCAATGTGAAGACAGCGGAGTTTTGGCGTCATTGCGACGTGTATTCCACGGATCGTTTTGCCAGCGCGGAGCAGCTTTTGGACGTTGTGGAGCAAAAGCATCGACGCCCTGATGGACAAGGCGGTAAGTCTTGGCTGGACTCACGCAACCGCCGTTTTCGAGTCGATCCGGGTAGGCATGGACGGTCCGCTGCCGATCGCGCAAACCGCAAGTCGTATCGCTTCTGCTATGAGATTCCGGCAGGCTTCCACTATGATGTGACCGAGGACGCTGGACGCTCTTTTAGGGTGACCATCGCCGGACGGCTGGAGACGATCGCGCACTGCAACGTCACTCCGTGGGGTGCTGTGCGGCGCGGCTGATATTGGGCACGATTTTGGCACGATGCTCGAAAACAGGGCTATTGAGGGATGCCAGCACGAAAGAGAACCGCTTCTGTGGATTGGGCTTGAAGGCTCTGGATGCCGTCAAGCAGCAATGAGGTGCGAGTGCAAAACAGAGTCCTTGCGCGGTGTTCCTAACCGCTCGCTTGTCAGCAGTTTTGTCAGCACGAGGCCGAATCTCTTGTATCTTCTGCAGTCATCCCGAGTTTCGGAGGATCTCAAAACGCGCACAAAACTGGCCGAAAATGAGAAAAAACTTTACACATAAGACTTGACACGTATGGTTTCGTAATCAGCAGGTCGCCGGTTCGATCCCGGCGGGTGGCTCCAGATTCCAATAGGTTACGTGGGTCGCTTGTCTCATCCGTCAAATGTGCCCCCATTTTTGTCAGCCAACCCGCCCGCAAAGCTAGGAAATCAAGGTCAGCCGGTCGCTTCGGTTCCGTTATTCAGTGAGTGCCCCTTCGAAGCTTCGGGTGCAGCACACCCGCCCGCATAGAGGAACGGGTGGAGCTTTCGACGCCCGCTATTACGGTCAATGGCAAAACACCTCTCTAAACGCCAATCCACCAACCATCGAGAGGGACGGAGGTCCGCTCCAACAAGTCCCATTTCTTAAAGCAACCGCGCGTGTGGTTCTCAGAATGTGAGATGTGGAGCCCCGACCCGGTTCAGAGACTTCGGAATTGAAGATCTTGCGTCAGGTAATCGGCCTACCCTGCGGAACCTCAAACTTCGCTCGCATCCGAACCTGCCCAAATCGGTACGAGAGCGTCGACGATTGCGGCGCCCGGCGTTCGCTGAGTGGGCACAACGGCTCCCCTTAGCCGGATGCTCCTTCGCTAATCCCAGCCAACGTCCGGCCGCTCTGATAGTTGTGTGGCTATTCCCAGACCGTGGCATGGAAAAACTCGGCAGATACAGATGTGCCGCAGGAACGCGAGCGGTTGGTGGCCCACTATCTGGAGCGCCTCTAAGGCCCGTGAACCGGGCCTTAGAGGGTCATGTCTTCATCGAGCGTCCGGCTGACTGGAACCTCGGTCTAGCTCCGGCCGCAACGAATTCATTAAAACGCTCTTGCGGGCCGTTTGCGTCCCACTATTTTTTCCCTTGCGACCACATTCGCAGTTGCGCCGCGGCAGCATTCGCCCTAGCCTGGATGGCTTTCAGTTCCGTCCTTTCTTTTTCGCTCAAATGGAAGCTTCCGGCAGGCATTTTCCTGGCGTGTGTTTCGGAGGCTTGTACCGCATTCTCAAACGCCGTTACCGCGGCTGCAATGTCGTTTAGATCAGCAGCCAGGGCGGGTGGCGTATTGGGAATCGCCGGCAAAACGACGTTGGCGAACAAAGCCATCAGCTTCGTCGCTTTGTCGACGTCCGAATCGCTGGATTGAATGACAGTCGCAGCCTGAGATGTTGCCGTAGCCACGACACTTAAATATTCGGTCGCGAGTTGCTGGGTCTCTGAAGGCATCGCCCCGGTGGCCTGCACAATCGGCAGCGCCGCATCGACACCGGCGATGATCGCGTCCAGTTCCGATACAAGGTTGGAAGTATTGCAAGCTGTCGCCAACAATAGTGCCCCTACACAAATTAACTTTTTCATAGCATCTTTCCTTTCGTGGGATTGCGGGACGAGGCTACAATTCGTTGCGTCGCCTATACTGCGCAATCGCCTTTAAGCTGATGATGTGAAAGAAGAAAAGTGCATTCGGCTGATTTGTGATTGCATGAGAGCGCGGCCGTAACGCCGGGGCTATTTCGAGAGAATCAGCCGTGTGCGAGGGAGCACAGAAGAAAGAGGTACGGCAGCGTGAATAAGTATATCGGATACAATGCGCGTGCGCGTTATTCGGCTTTCGTGAGCGGACGAGAACGGCAAAAGCGAGGCGTCGATTTCGAGCAGAGCACGAATCGTTGGAACAACGCATCCTCATTGCGCCAAGCGCGTTCGAAATCCCTTTACTCGCGTCTTTTTGTCGGGTCGTAATAGAACTCCCAAAGCGAGTAGTCCGTCCGGTCGTTCACAACCTTGATGCTGTGCCCCCCGCCTTGCTCGCCACTCCCGCAATGCCATCACTGTTAACCGCGCCTATCGTTCCCATGCTGCTACCCGGCCGCCTTGGGGGAGACTCTTTTTCGTTTTACGATCCTGAATCGACGCGACGCTCATCGCGACAGGCAGGACTCGGAATTGTTAATTACCCGAGTGAAGAAAAGGACACGGCGACGGCTGCAACAAATACTGCCGACGAGATCCGGGGCGTTCGGTATGGCAGACTCCTTACGGCGGCTCGTGAGGTATCTTAGCCATCGTTCCTGCGCGTTCACCTGTCGCAAACAGTTGAGCCAGATACAACCGAGCCCACGAATGTGGACCTCGTTTGGTCGATTCGGAAACACGTGCGCTCGCCTACGTTGGCAATCCGCAGTTTGCAATCCCGCTACTCGTCGGATTCCTGTTGCTCACGATTCTTCGGAATCGGATATCAGCATGGAGCTTTGCCTCCTGAAAAGAAAGAGAATTGCTGCTGAAGATTGCGATGTGGCAATCGGTAAAAACAAAGAGTTTCAGCGGTAAGCTTCGCGGCGGCCGCGGACGCGGTGGATGGTGATGGTGTCCTCGGTTTCGTCAAAGAACACACGGTGATTGCCGACGCGAAGGCGGAAAAGCCCTTCGAATTCGCCGCTGAGCGGCTTCACCCGGCCGGTGCCGGTTTGAGCATAACGGTGAATGGCTTCGAGAATGTTGAGGGCGGCCTTCTGCTCGACGGCGCGGACTTCGGCCTGCACGTTGGGCCGGAAACGGATCTTCTTCAAGCTGGCTCAGTCTACTTTGCGGACCTGGTCCATGGTGAAGCCGCAACCGGCCACCATGTCCTCAAAGGACAAACCTCCGCCGGGGTTCTCGCGGAAGTACTCACGTGAGCTGCGGATCGCCTGGCCGTCTTCTTCGGTCAGTTCATCTGCTTCGTCCTCGACCATAACTTCGAGCAGATGGACCACGGCGGCGAGTTGGCCCGGGCCAAGTTGTTCGAGCAGCTCATGGGCGTGCTGTTTTGCGTTAGCGGCCATTACGTTCTCCTTGCGCACCGGTTCTGCGGGCAGGAGCGGCGGCTACTAAAGAGTTGATCAGCCATACACGACGGCTTTCTGATCCCGTTCCGGCCATCTGAAGTCTCTTCCATTGCCTACGGGCTTCCGGGTCCCCGCTCACAGGTTCGATGCTGCAGAAGCCGGTACAGTACACGACTTTCGTGACATTACGAGAACGTCGGCACATCGCTCGTTTCGCTTGCTCCCACCTGATAACCATTCGCTGAGCGAATATCGAATGACATTCGCAAGCTGCAATCACCGATAACTGCTTACTGCGGCGGCGGCATTGTGCTCGAGGAAGGCGCAGTACTTGTCGGACTCGTATTCGTAGTCCCCGAATTCCCGCTATTACTTCCAAACGAATTACCGTTTCCCTGCGAGTTATTGTTGCTGAAAGGGCTGCTCGAATTATTCGACCCGAACGGCGTTATCCCATTCTGCTGCTGGTTCGCCTGCTGCGACGCGCCCATTGCGCCAAGCGCGTTCGAAATTCCTTTGCTCGCGTCTTTCGTCGGGTCGTAATAGAACTCCCAAAGCGAATAATCCGTCTGGTCGTTCACAACCTTGATGCTGTGCCCTCCGGCCTTGCTCGCCACTCCCGCAATGCCGCCGCTGTTGATCGCGCCCATCGTCCCCATGGTGCTGCCAGTTCCGGCTGTACCGATGCGTTGTGGCGACGCATTGCCGAAACCTCCCGGCGTAGCGTTCTGTCCTGCCTGACCGGATACAGGCTGCCCCGGCGTGCCAGTCTGACCGGGTTCCGCGCCGTGCGATGTATCGGTACCCGGCAATTGGCTCGTGTCGGCCTGCCCCGGAGGTAGCAACGGAGCCAGCGGATCCTGGTCTGCCCCTGAAGCCGCCGCTTGCCCGCTGCCGTTCGCCGCCATTGCCGGACCACGTTGCGGAGGTCGCTTTACCACAACTTCCGGCGGTGTCGAATCCGAGTTGGATCCATTGCCACTGCCAAAACTTCCAAAGCCACTGTTGGCACTGCTGCTCCCAAATGAGCTTCCCGATCTCCCGGACGTGCTTCCAAACGCCGAACTCGTGCTGTTGAACGACGAACCATTGTTGGAGGAGCCGAAAACTCCGCTGCCGTTCGAACCGTTTTGCATCCCCGGCGCATTCATTCCGTTCGCGCCCAGACCCATGCCCGTTTGCTTCACTTTCGAATCGATCAGCATGCCGTTCGGCCCAGCGTGCAGGATTCGCCAATCATCTTTCCCCGTGAATGGATCTTTAAACCGGTGCCGCAGAAAGCGCATCTGATTCGTCTTCTCCAGCGCGTCCATCGACGATGGATATGTACCCAACTTCCTGACGAATAGTTTCACAGCGTGCGCATACTCGTTACCGCGATCGATCAGCAACTGCTCTTTTTGCCGCTGCGCCTCGAACATCGCCACCGGCATCTCCATGTAAAGCATGATCGCGACCATGGCCGCAAACACGAACACGATCAGCAGCGCCGAACCGCGTTCACCCGTCTTCCGGGTGACACGCAGCCGCTTCACCTCCATCGGTCCGCTCATGGCATCGCCGCCACGACAACCGGCAGGGTTTCGGTTGCCTGATTTGAGTGTCTTCCAGACGCGCGCTAGTCGGCGTGAGCGCCACCACCAAATAGCGCTGCTTCAATAACTCCCCTTCGGATGCGATCAGCACGTCATCGCCGTCAAGAAAAAAGCCGCGGTTGTTCGCTACGGAGTTCGCGGATCTGGCATCCCTCGCACTCGGCGCCGGCTTCACATAACCGTAATATTTCAGTGGAATCGCAGCCATCTGATTGCCACCCATCTGTCCCGGAGCGCCCGGCATACCCGGACTGTTCGGACGCGGCCCCGGCCGGATAATCGGCGGATGCAGCGGCACCGGGGTCGCTGCGGCTATGGCTTGCGCGCCCGATTCAAACAAACTGCGGCCGCCCGTCACAGGTTGCAAGCCTTGCAACCGCGCCAACAGATCCAGCCGCAAAGTTGGATCGATATCGCCTTTCGTAGGATCGATCGGACGTAATCGCAACACCCCGCGATCGCTCGCCGCATTCGCCCGGCGCGCCACCGGCGTCCGCGTTCGTAAGGGAACCGCGGCTGCGGGCGTGGCCGTCTCCGTACGCGTGCTCGCTGGAGGACCCGTCTCGTCGTCGGAACGCGAGTTATACCAGAACAGCACCGCAATTAGAACCGCCAGCCCCCCGAACAGGATCTTCGGGTCTACTGGAATTCGCATTCCGAAAAGTTTTGTCTGAGCCGGCGCGCTCATCGCACGCTCCCCATTTCCACGCCCGGCCCTTCCTGCACGATCGTTTGAAATCGAATCGACGTGCTGATCTGCCCGCTCTTTTGTTGCGGCGCGGCTTGCAGATTGTCCAGCATCAGCAACATCGGCGATTTATCTACCTCATACAGAAATCGCATCAAATTGTCATACGAGCCTTCGTAATTCGCGGTGCTCGTCAGCAGCGTCAGATCCGCCGTTCCCTCAATCGGCTCTTCCGCGAATACAGCGTCTCGCTCCCGCAATCCCGAGGCCTGCGCCATTCGCTGGATCTCCGCAATCACCGCCTCATACGCAACCCGCTTCGGCAGAAAATACTTCCTCTCGAAATCCGACGACTCCGTGCTGCCCAGTTGCACCTTCTCGGCCACATTTCTCAGTCGTACCTCTACATTGCGCGTTACCGCAATTTCGTTGCGCACTTGCTGGCCCTCGGCCATCAATTCCGCGCGCGAACCGCCCGGAGGATCTAGATAGAAATACAGCGCAATGCCGTTGAACAGCGCCAGTACGATGCCGGCTATCTGCAGCCAGAAACGCGGGCCGCGTTGCGTCCCACTCAGCAGCGCCGAAAGCCACTCAAAGTTTCTGGGCATAAGCCACCATCACTCGATACTTGTAAAGAGGATCGTTTTGCGTCGGCGGAGTCTGCGTCATCACCTGCGCCGGCCCAAATAAACTCGATTTCCCCAGCCGGCTCAGCAAGTCGTTGACGGCCTGCGGCCGATCTGTCCCGACAATCATGTCCAATTGCACGCGATTGATGCCGGTGCCTTGCTCGGCTGCCACTTGCGGCAGCCGCACTCCTACCAGGCGTACATCCGCCGGCATGACCGTCGCTAAGTCCTTGAAGACTCGCGTCCAACTCACGCCGCGCCGCGCAATCAGTTCATTGAGCAACACGCTCGTCGCAAAAACATCCGCGTTTGCCGGCTTCGACACAAACGACGAGTACTGAGATTCCTGACTTTGTAAGCGGTGTAATTCAGCCCGGCTGCCTTCAATGCCCCGCCGCAGATCCGCTGCCTGCGCCCGCTCATGCAGGATCAAAACGATTAACAGCAGCAATGAGCATGTCAGGCCCGCGCAGATCATCGCGAGCGCCGCGCTCTTCGCTCGCTCGCGCCGGAACGGTTCCGACGCTAAGTTAATTGTGGTCGGCGGGAAAAAGTTCATGCGGCGTACTGCTCCAGCAATCCCAACAGTCCTGCGTTCTCCTGCGAGGCCGCTCCGAACTTGGAACGGACCAGCGCATACGGAACTCCAAATTCTCGCTGCGTCAAAGTCCCCAGCCTTTCCGCCGCCGCTCCGAAACCGCAAAACAGCAGGCGCCCCACAGGCTGGCCCACCTGGTCCTCCGCATACGCCAGCGTCTGCTGCAGTAACGGCAGAACCGTGTGCTCTTCCCGTTCCAGCGCTTCGCCGTCGCTGCCCGACAAATCCAGACAGCGCACCAGACGCACGCGGTCCTGTTCCACCAACAACACCGACAAATTCGATCCCGCGGCTTTCGCCAGTAAAGTCAAAGCTTTGTTGTCGCTGCCGCACAGCCGCAAGGTTGCCAGGCACGACGGCGTCACCAAGCCCAAGCGGTAACCGGCGTCGGTGAAAATCGCCTCGTATTCATCCAGAATGGGACGTGCGATAGCCACCGCCAGCACTTCCACCCGTTTCGGATCGTTCACCTGTATGGCATAGGAAAGCTGTGCTTCGTCAATATGAAATGGAACCGTCTTGCGCAGCCGGAATCGTAGCAGCGCCGTTCGCTCCTCTTCGCCCGTCGGAAACTCCTCGAAATCCAAAATCGCCATGCGCGCCGCGTAATCGGGAATCACCAGCGCCGCCGCTCTCTTCTTCAACGCGGATAGCGGTGTAAATTTCGCTAACACATCCCGGTAAAGTTGCGGCTTCAGTAAGTTCGGCGCCGCCGGCGATGGCAGCAGCGCCCGCTCGCTCAGAATCTCCTGCTTATGCTGCCCCGGACTACGCGGCGACACCGCGGCAAGCGACGTCTCGGTGATCTCGAACAAGTGATCCGGCGGCGGTTCAGTGATCCAGTGTTGTAAACGGTCGAAAAGCGTCAGAGTCCCATCCCTACCCTTCGATGAACGTGACCTTGTTTGCTTCGCGCAGAGTCGTAATGCCCTGCCTCACGCGATCCAGCGCCGAATGCCGTAAAAAGGTCATCCCATCCTCGCGCGCCGCGCGCTTTATCTCCGACGCCGGACGGCGCTCCAGAATCATCTCGCGGATCTTCTCCGTTAAATCCAAAAGCTCATGAATGGCCGTTCTGCCTCGGAATCCCGTGCCACTGCATTCCATGCATCCACGCCCCTCATAGAAGGGAAACGTTCGCCATTCTTCTACGTTCAATCCGCTTTCCACCAGATAATCGTCTTCGTAGGAGACCCGCTGCCGGCAATGCGGACAGATAATGCGCACCAGCCGCTGCGCCAGAATGCAGTTCAGCGACGACACAAAATTATACGGCTCCACGCCCATGTTCAAAAACCGTCCCAGCACGTCCAGAACGTTGTTCGCATGGACTGTCGTGAATACCAAGTGGCCCGTCAGCGCCGCGTTAATCGCAATCTGCGCCGTTTCCTGATCGCGAATTTCTCCCACCAGAATCTTGTCCGGGTCATGCCGCAAAATCGACCGCAAACCGCGCGCGAACGTAAGACCTTTTTTCTCATTCACCGGAATCTGCGTGATTCCCTTGATCTGGTACTCGACAGGATCTTCAATCGTGATGATCTTATCTTCGTCGTTCTTGATCTCACTCAGCGCCGCATAGAGCGTCGTCGTCTTCCCCGATCCCGTCGGCCCCGTCACCAGCACCATCCCGTACGGCTCTTTGATATACCGCCGGAACTTCACCACATCCTGCTCCGCGAAACCCACCACATCCAGAGTCAGCCGCGAGAACTTCTCGCTCATCGACTCTTTGTCGAGCACGCGAAGAACCGCATCCTCGCCGTAAATCGTCGGCATGATCGAAACGCGGAAGTCGATCAGCCGCGTCTTGTAGCGCACGCGGAAACGGCCATCCTGCGGCACGCGCCGCTCGGAAATATCCAGTTCGCTCATCACCTTGATGCGCGAGATCACAGCCGAATACCATTCCTTCGCAATCGGACTCATCGCGTACTGCAGCACACCGTCAATGCGGTATTTGATCGCGAGTTCCTGATCGCGCGTCTCGATATGAATATCGCTGGCGCGCCGCTCGAGCGCGTTGAAAATCGTCGTATCCACCAGCTTGATCACCGGCGCGATGTTGCCTTCATCCGAAGTCAGCCGATCGATCGAGAGGTTTTCATCGGCATTTTCATCGTCGCCTACTACATCCAGCGTGAAGCCTTCGGTTACTTCCTCGAGCACACGCTGCGATTGCTCCGTCTTCTTCAGAAGATCCGCAATTTGCGTGTACGTCGCGACCTTTACCTTCAGCTTCTTCGCGAGCAATACCGATAGCTCATCGATCAAGACAATCTGCCGCGGATCTGAAAGCGCGATGTCGAGACGTTCCGTTTTGCGCCTGCAGCGGTACAAAGTGATACCGGAACATCAGATCCACCGGGATCGTCCGAAAGAGCTCGTGATCGATCTTCGCCGTCTTCAAATCGACGAAGTCGCAGCAGTAGCGCTGCGCGACCGACTGAGCCTGCTGCGCTTCCTCTCCGGGATCTTTGATTTTGATAGTTTCGGTTGCCATTTACCTGCTCGTATCCGCTAATGAATCGTGTCTGCTAAAGAGAAGATGGGCAGATACAGCGCCACCAGCACAAACGCCACAAACGCGCCCATGAAAATCATGATCACGGGCTCTATCAGCGACAACAGCGCCGTCATGCGCGTCGCCACATCGTCTTCGTAAAACTCCGCCACGCTCGCCAGCATCTGCGGCAGCGCACCCGTTGACTCGCCCACTTCCATCATGTCCACCGCTAAATCGGGAAATATCCCTGTCGACGCCAACGAGGTCGAGAGCGGTTTGCCCTCCCGCACCAGAGTCGCCGAACGGCTCAGAACCTTTTTCAACAACACGCTGCCGAGCGACCGGCCAGCCGTTTCTAACCCCTGCACTAACGGAATCCCGCCGACCAGCAGCGTTCCCAGCACGCGCGCTAATTGCGCCACCTGGTACTTGGTCCAAACCTCGCCCACCAGCGGCGTGCGCATTTTCACTTTATCGAGCGTCTCCTGCGATGAGTCGCGCCGCGCCCAGAAAAAGAACGCCACGCACGCCAACACCACCAGCGCCAAACCAGCCAGCACGTAACTGCGCGCCGTCGTCCCCACCGCAATCAAAAGCTGTGTGGCCGCCGGCAGTTTCGCATCCATGCTGTTATACAGCACCGCGAAATTCGGGACCACATACGTAATCAGAAATACGATCAGGCAAATCACCAGGCAAATCAGAACGGTGGGATACAAGAGCGAAACCAGCAGCTTCTTCCTCAAGGCCAACGTCAGTTTCTGGTAAGCGATGTAGCGGTCGATGATCTCCACTAACGATCCGCTTTTCTCACCGGCCAGCACGGAGGTGATGTAAATCGCCGGAAACACGTTCTGCCGCGAGAAAGCGTCCGAAAGAGTCGTGCCCGTCCTGACCTCATCCCGTACCGCCTGAATGTGGCGCCCCAGCTTTTCATCCGTCAGCCGGTCAGCTAGCAGATCGAGACTCTTCAGAATCGGCAAGCCCGCTCGAATCAGCGTCACAAACTGCTGATTGAAAATCAAAAACTTTTCGAGATTAACCGTCTTCCTGCGGCTACCGCCGCCAATCTTGCCCAAGCGCGCGCCGAAATCTTTCGCCCGCACCGAATACACCAGGTATCCCTGCTGCGCCAGCCGCTCACGTGCCTCACGCTCGCTCGGCGCGTCCGCCACCTGCTCGTGCATCTGACCGCGTGGGTCCGCGTACCGGAGAAGATATTCAGCCACTTTGTCTATTTCTCCTGCGACCTGAATTCCGCGGCGTCCACCACTTCCGCTCCGGCTGGAATCGTGAAGTGAAATACCCGGTCATCCACCGGCGGATTGATCTTTTCATCCGTAAAGGAAAATGACAGTTGCGATTGGTCGCGCCCCTCCACCGTCAAACTGTGAATGGCGCCATCCGGGGCGATCAACATTTCCACATTCTTATAAGGCACTCGATCGCTCTTGGCCGAAGCATCCAACCACTCGCCTCCTTCACCGCTGCGCACCGAGAATCCGCCAAACTCCTTCTTCATATCCAGCCGCCCTAAGAGAAAAGCTAATGGCGCCCGCATATCCTCAGTGTCCTTTAATGGCACTTTTTCTACCCTATTGTCCGGAGCGGTATATAGGAACACATTCTTGCCGTCCGAAACGAACACCTTTCCTGCCGGACGCGCATAATCCCAACGCATTCTTCCCTGCTTCCGCAGCGTCAGCCTTCCCGATTCCGGCACGCGCTCATGCCCCAGCACCGCATACTTCTCCACGAAGTTCACCGAAAGGGTTCGTGCGCCGTTATACCGGCTTTGGACCTTATTAATGAGTGTATCGGCGCTTGAGTCGGCGCAAGCTAAGAGGCTCACCCCCAACAAGACACACAAAACCCGCAGCATAAAGATCAGACGTACCGGCATATACCTTCGTTTAACTATGGCGACAAACGTTCCAGCACCCAGCTCCCTTCGCCTTTTATTCGATACAAAAGGCGGTCATGTAACCTGTTCGTTCGCCCCTGCCAAAACTCGATTGCCTCCGGAATCACCCGATAACCTCCCCAATGCTCCGGCATAGGAATATCATCGGTCCCGGCGTACTGTTGCTCCAGTTCCTTTAGCCGCGCCTCGAGCGGAGCCCGGCTCGGCAAGGCCTCGCTTTGCCGCGATGCCAACGCCCCCAGCCTGCTCCCCCTCGGCCGTGTTCGGAAATAGGCTTCCGATTTCTCCCGCCCAGCGCTTTCCACTCTCCCCTCCACCCGCACCTGCCGTTCCAACTCCGCCCAGTAGAACGTCAGAGCCACAAATGGGTTCGTTTTTATTTCTTGCCCTTTGCGGCTGGAGTAGTTGGTGTAAAAAACGAACCCAAGCTCGCTCACTTCCTTCAGCAAAACAACCCTTGCCGAGGGCCTCCCCCGAGCCCCCACCGTCGAGAGCGTCATGGCGTTTGGCTCTTTTAATTCAGCAAGTTGCGCTTCCCTCATCCAGCGCCCGAACAGCACAATTGGGTTCGTTTCGCAATACTCCTCCGTCAGCCCGCCGCGCCGGTAATCCTCCCTCAGTTCAGCTAGGGACAGCAGGGGAGTTCGTTCGGTAAAATCGCCCATCGCTCTAGTCTTGCACCGCCCTCCCGATTGCTATACTCAGAGCTGGTATGGTGTACCTGCTCACGACCCTGCACGTGATTATTTGCTTCTTTCTGATCATTGTCGTTCTCCTGCAGAGCGGTAAGGCGGCCGATTTAGCGGGGGCGTTCGGCGGCATGGGGTCTCAAACGGTCTTCGGGCCCCGCGGCACCGCAACCGTCCTCTCGAAGGCGACCACAATCGCCGCCAGTCTGTTTATGATCACTTCCCTGGCTTTAGTCATCATGTCGAGCACAGGCCGTGCGGGAGCGTCGGGCAGTGTTCTCCAGAATCGCCGCGCCCCAGCCATTCAGAAGAACGCAAGACCTCTACCTCCTCAGAACAAGAGCACGAACACCACGAACACGAACACCACTAAGAAGTAGTTTTTAGCCGAAGCGGAGATGGCGGAATTGGCAGACGCACTAGCTTGAGGTGCTAGCGGGTAACACCGTGGGGGTTCAAGTCCCCCTCTCCGCACCAAACAAACTCAATAAGTTAGAAGGGCCTGCCGGAGACGGTAGGCCCTTTCCTTTGCCAACTGCAGTGGTTTTGTAGTGGAATCTGGAATTCGCCTATCCCGCAAACCCACTTTTTCACATTTGCACAAATCCACGAATCAGGCTAATGTGGGTTCCCCGAAGCTACGGACGCAGGCTTTATGTCATTGATCATTTCTTTCCTCAACCAGAAGGGCGGCGTCGGGAAATCGAATCTCTCATCAACGTGGCCGCGTGCCTCGCAGTTCTAGGGCAAAGGTGCTGTTGATCGATGCTGACAAGCAAGGCACAGCCACAGACTGGGTAAGTTTACGCTCCGAGACAAATTTTCAGGTCGTGACATTGGCGAAGTGCGCCGCCCGGGCTCTAATCTCGTTCCAGCTAAAACGCATTCAATCCCCAATCATTGTAAGGCGGTGGACTTGCTTTCAAGCGAGCGCCGGGTAAAGGGTAGTACGCCCGACTTTGAAGCTTTCGGCAATATCTTCCGGGCGCTCTCTGCGGCATCAGCTGCGGGCCTGTTTTGGTCTTCCGTCGATACCCGCCCATAGCCGTATTTCACGTCTGCGGCCCGCCGTTCTTCTTCTCGGTTGGCTTGGACGTTCCGGGCTCCGGGCGCAAACGCTGTGCAGCTCTGACCGCTTCCACGTCTGCTAGGTCTTGATGGCGGCCCATGGCCAGCTTATTCGTTATGAAATCATCTGCTGAGATAACAAACGCCTTTAAGCCGGTCTGCTCGTCGATAACAGTTTCAAGGCGGCGCTTCCAAGCATCGTCGAATTTGACCCCGGAGAGTAGAGGCAAAATCTCGATCATCTGCGGCGCAACGCCCATGCGAAAAAATGAGCCTGTGTCGATCAGGTCTGCCGGTTTCAGGTCGCCCATGGGCGCTCCGAATTTCAGCAAAGCAGCATAGACAGCCTCGCCGTTTTGCGGCTCGGGTTGCACGAAGATGTCAAGGTCTTTAGTGGCGCGGGGTTGGGCATGGATCGCAACGGCGTAACCGCCTACGATCAGATATTTAACGCGGTACTCGTTGAAAGCGGACAAGAGTTCTTTGAAGTCGTTGCTGAACATCGCGCGTGGGCTCCTTCCATTGGTACTGCGTAAACGAAAGCTCGGCGGCGGCGTCCACGCGCTCTTGCACAGGCCGACTTTGCCAATACCGATATTCATCGGCCTTCGCGTCGTCGAAATTGCTAAAGCGGGTGAGAGTCTTGTCCATGGCTCTTTGTAGCATTCCGGGCGGCCATTTTCAACCGTTCATTGCGGGACAGACTTTCGAGACTTTCGGGACTGGCAAGCCCTTTATTTACGGGCCTTCAAAAACCGTTCCGAAACTTACCCTTTATGAGACATGCCGCGGGTTGGGCTGGCTTCGTTAAGAGTTGTGGCCGCCATCCGCGCAGGAGTTCATCCGCTGTTCGAGAAATCGCCGCTCCATCTCGTTACGCGCCAGCGCCGCCGCCTCTCGGAAACGCTCCCGCGCCGCATCGAAAGCTCCGCGGCGAAGTTCTAGCTCGCCCACTGTCGCGGGATAGAACGGATACGCGGCCAAACGATCGGCCTCGCCAATGGCCCGGATCTCCTCCAAACCTCGTTCGGGGCCTTCGAGTTGCGCCACTGCGATCGCGCGGTTGAGCGCAACCACCGGGGATGGACGAATCTCGGCCAGCGTGTCATAGAGCGAAGCGATTCTTCTCCAATCCGTAGCTTCTATACATGACGCCATCGCGTGAAGCGATGCGATCGCAGCCTCGACGTGGTATTCGGTCAGTTCGTCGCCCGCGGCCGAGCGATCCAGGAACCAGTGCCCCTCAGCGATCAGTTGCTGGTCCCACTTTGACCGGTCCTGCGCAAAAAACGTGCTTAAATTACCGGATGCGTCGAGGCGGGATGGCAGACGCGCGGCATGCAGGCACATCAGAGCGGAGAGCGCGTAGGTCGCCGGTGTCGATGAAAGCGCGTGCTCGTGCAACAGCGCTGTGAGACGCATCGCCTCACGGCAAAGGTCGGCGCGCACGGCCGACGCCCGCGAAGCGCCGTGATAGCCTTCGTTGAAGAGCAGATAGAGCGCGCGGTGAACGGCAGATAAGCGCGCGAGGAATTCACCCTCGCCAGAAATTTCAAATAGTTTCTTGGATGCGGCGAGCATTTTCTTGCCGCGCGAGATGCGCTTCTCGATCGCCGCGTGGCTGCTGAGGAACGCGCTCGCGATCTCATCCACGCTGAAGCCGCACAGGATGTTGAGTATCAGCGCGACCTGCGCCTCCTCCGGCAATCGGGGATGGCAGCAGGAAAACATCATGCGAAGCTGGCCGTCCTTAATCATGTTTGCCCCAAACAGCTCCTCGATCACGGGCGCGAGAGTCCATTCACTGTCAAACAGCCGTCCCACCTCCGGCGCGAAGGCGCGCGCCGTGCGCTCACGCCTGAGCATGTCCAGCGCGCGATTCTTCGCGGTAGCCATCAGCCACGCAGACGGGTTTTCCGGCACGCCTCGGAACTTCCACACTTCCAAAGCGCGGCAGAAGGCGTCTTGCACGACGTCTTCCGCCAGCGCGAGATTATGGACTCCGAAGATCCGTGTGAGAGTGGCGACCATGCGCCCCGACTCGCGCCGGAACAAGTGCTCGTCGAGTTGCATTACATGTTCATCTTCATAATCGGCCGCACCTCTACGCCGCCGCCGGCCTCGAAGATCGGGCAGTCTTTGGAGATTTCGACAGCGTGGTCGATGTCCCTCGCCTCGATCACCATGTAGCCGCCGATGACGTCTTTGGTTTCTGCGTATGGCCCATCTGTCACGGTCTTCTGATTGCCTTTGACGAACTTGCCGGTGGGTTCCAGTGGATTACCTGGATCTTTGATGTGACCCTTTTGGCCCAGATCCTTCATCCAGGCGACCCATCTCTGCATCCGCTGCTGAGTCAGGTCAGGCGATCCGGGTGCTGCACCGCCTCGAAACAGGTACGTGAATTCACTCATTGCTTTTCTCCTTTTACTCTAATGTCCAAAACCGATTCACTCGGATAGCGGTCGTGATGTCGGACCCACGACTGCGTGCCATCCTCCCCTTCCTGACGTCCGAGCGCAGTCAAGTCGAGGAAATTATAAGTGTTCAGCGGAAGGTCCAACCCCCGCTGATAAGTCGAGTACGTGTGATACACCTCGCCTCCCGCACGCAAGAACACGCTCAGACCGGGCAATTCGCCGTTGTCGTACCAGAGTTTCCGGGCCGCCGCGAGTTCGCCGGCATTCGTGTAGTTGTACTCGACGCTTCCACGGCCCTTGTCGAGCGTCACATGGAAATCGTAGTTAAAGTCAGTACCGAACGATGAAACCCACGGGAAAGTCCATCCCATGCGCTTCTTGAATGGCTTGATCTTGGCGAGCGGCGCGCGTGAAACGGCCACAAAGGCCGTGTTGCGTGCCGCCAAATGGACGATCGCGCCCTGCGAATTATCCATGAAATGCGAGCAGCTCTTGCAGCCCTCTTCCCAGTCGGGATCGAACATGAAGTGGTAGATGATCAGTTGGTCATGGCCTGCGAATAGGTCGCGCAGATTCACGGAGCCTGCGGGGCTCTCAAATACATAACCCTTTTCGACCTTGACCATCGGCAGCTTGCGGCGCTCTTGACTCAAGGCGTCGCGCTGACGAGTCAATTCCTTCTCTTTGGCGAGCAACTTCGTGCGTGCGGCTATCCACTCGGCTCGTGACACAACGTCGGGATGCTTAATTTTGTTCGCCTGGTTCTCCAGGGGTTCAGTTCTGAACTGCTGGATTTTTGGTGTTGATTTCGCATGAAGCTTCTTGACGGCGAGCGCGGCCAATCCACCAGCCGACGTCTTGCCGGTAACGATCAGAGCTGCGGTCGAAAGACAAATGGGACACATGGCATTCTCCTCATTGGCAGCTACCGCGTCGGGAGTCTCACTGGCCACTCTCGGCGGTGCTTCGACCCTATAACGTGTGAGAATGTGGCGCCCGGACAAGTGTTTTCGAGGGCGCACTCAAACCAGCGAGAATCGTCTAAACGCGGGCTCACCCATCTGAAGAAGCGACGACCCGGCGGCGTTCACAACTCACTTCTCCAATCGCATCAACAACATCCAGCAAAACGCTTTTTTCGCTGTGTTATGCTGAACGCATCTGCGGGTAGCTATGCCCGCAACCATTTCGATCAACGCCGGCAGGCCGCTGTGCCCCGCCGGCGTTTTTCATTTCAGCTCGAAAAATATTCACCGCGAAAGGAATCGACCACCCATGTCTACTCAAGCTCAAATCACCGCCAACCAGGCCAACGCACAGCACAGTACCGGTCCACGCAGCGAAACCGGTAAACAATCTTCTTCCCAAAACAATCTCCGCCACGGCTTCGCCGGCAAATTCAAAGTCCTCGATTGGGAAGACCAGAGCGAATTCGAGATGCTCCTCTCCACCTTCGGCGCCGAGCACGAACCTGCCAGTCCGTATGAATTTGTTCTGGTCGAGAAAATGGCCCAGCATTTCTGGCTGGCCCAGCGCTCTCTCAACCTCCAGGAGCAGTGCTTCCGCCCCGATCTGCCGATGAAAGAAGCCGATGCCAAGCTGTCGTTATACCTGCGCTACCAAACCACCCACGACCGCGCCTTCCGCCAAGCCGCCGACGAACTCCGAAAGTTCAGAAACGATAAACGCAAAACAGAAATTGGGTTCGAATCGCAAAAACAGGAAGAAGCCCAGGAATTGCGCCGTCAGGAGAAGCACGAAGCCCAGGTTCGCCTCTCCCATGCCAAAGCGATGCACCTCGAAATCGATAGCGACATCCGCCAAACCATCGAAGCCCCGCTCCCCGGCAACATGCGTATGCCTTTCGACACGCTGAAGAAGGTCTTCTCGAGCGCCGTCGCCCAGGTCAACCGCGACCTCAAAGCCGCGCAAGCCGCCTAAACCCCGGCTAGTGGCCGGTCGCGGAGAAAACGTTGATGCGGAGCCATGAGCGAAGCGATTGGAGGCACACGTTTTCGATGGTAACTTGCGTTGCAAACGGATCTTTGACAACTGAATAACTGCTTTGCACTCACTTACTGCGACAAGTGTGCGCCGGAGACTCTCGTCGCCCGTCACTCCGGCGCAGCGGTGCGTACACGTTAGCGCGCCTGTGAAACGTCTGGACCCGGGTGCAGTCTGCGTGTCTCCAGGTAAGCCACTAAATCGCTTACCTGATCGGGATGCAGGATCCCGCCGAACGCCGGCATATTGCGTCCTCCGTTCAAAATCCGAATCACCATATCCTGATGAGTCAACCGATTGGCGACATTCGACAAATTCGGCCCGCGCAAGCCACCCAGTCCGTTGACGGTGTGGCAGTACTCGCATCCTTTGTCGTGAAAGAGAACTTGGCCATGCATGGCGGCGAGAGAGGCCGACGGTCCCAACGAGTTCGGAAGCGGCGGCGATTGGAAACGCGGCGACCACGGAGCCTGGACACCCTCGCGCCACAGGCCAATTACGCCCAAGCAGACGATGACTACCCAGGCCACCGCCCATGGCCGGCGCTTAGGGCTGCGCTCGCCGCTGTTGAAGAAAAACGGAATAGCCAGCATCGAGCCGAAGATCACCAGCGGCGCTAAAAACATGATGTAGGATTCGAAGTTGTGCGGGCTCAGCGCGAGCACGGCGAAGTACCACATCAGGTACCAGTCGGGCCGCGGGTTCGCTTGCAACACGCTCGGGTCCGCGGGGGGAACAAGCTTGGGCGCGCCGATCGTCGCGGCAAGCGCGACGCAGGTTGCAATCACCAGCGAACCGAAAAGCGCATCGCGCCAAGCCGAATCCGGCCAGAATGGCACCCCTTCTTTATTCAGCAGCTCTTTGTACTGCTTCTTGTATGTGCGCGGGTTTACCGGAGCGCCGGCTTTCGGCGGCTCGGAAATCCCGTTGTACAGAACAAGGTATAAATGCAGCCCGATGATCGCCATCATGGCGCCGGGAATCAGGAAAACGTGCAAATCGAAAAAGCGCGTCAGTGTGATGCCGCTAAGATGATCCCCTCCATACACGAAGCGCGACATCCAGCCGCCAATGAATGGAAGCCGGGCCGATTGCTTCGCCGCGATGTTGACCGACCAGACCGCATCCTGGTCCCAGCGCATTAACTGACCGGTGAAGCCCATTGCCAGCGTGAGTATCAGGAGCAGCACGCCGGACAGCCAGTTCACCTCGCGCGGATATTTGTACGCGGCGTACAGAAACACGCGCAGCATGTGGATGCCGATGAACAGGAACATGGCCGAGGCCCCGAAGTAGTGCATACCGCGAACAACCTTGCCCGAGAAAGGCTACATTCTGAATGTGGTTGAGGCTCTGAAATGCGCTGTCCGTGGACGGAACGTACATGGTCGCGAGAACAACGCCCGTGGCGATCTGCAATAGGAACGAAAACAGCGTGGCGGAACCGAAAACATATGCCCACTTGCTCTCTTTGGGAACCGGATGTTCCATCAGCGGCTTGATCTTCTTGATCAGACCCGTCCGGTCTTCAAACCAATCGAGCGTCGCCTTTAACTTTTCGAGCAACAATTTCATGCCTCTTCTCCACCGGGAGGCTGGATCGTGTGCAACTGAACTCCCGCGCCGGAGCACCCATTGCATGGTCTTTGCAGTTTTGTATATTCAATCTCTTCCGGCCGCCATTCCACCTGCACTTCGCCGTTCTGTACGCGCACGGGAAATTGCTGTAGAGGCTCTGGCGGCGGTCCGGCCGCGACGTCGCCGTCTTTGAAATAGACGCCGCCATGGCATGGGCACATGAAGAGCTCGGCACTCGGGATCCAGCGCACAGGGCACCCCAAATGAGTGCACTTCGACGAGTACACAGTGAAATTATCTTCGTTGTTGCGACGTAGCCAGGCGCCAATCTTTTGAGCGGGTCCGTCCCACGGCAAGCCGCCGGAGGTTAGTAAGTCAACTTGCACCGTCGCGCCAATCTTAAATTCGTCCAGCGGACCGACAGTGCGCCAGACCGGAGGAAACTTCCTGTAAATCGGACCCAGAAAAAAGCCGATCAGCGGCAACACTACGGCGCTACCGACAACTCCGCCCGCCGCGATGCTGAGGCCCATCAAAAGGCGCCTGCGTGTAATTTCAATCCCGCTGATCTCCACGTTTACTCTCCTTGCAGCTCGCCCACCCAACGCCACGCGGCCACGCCGAAGACGACCGCTCCCATGACGCAGACATACCAGATAGTCGCCAGACCCATGGCGAAGATGACAATGCCGAAGGCCATGATCGCTGGTGCATAGGTCGGCACCGGCAGCCGCTTCGGTTCGGGCACGCTCCAGCCTTCCAGCCGGTAGCTGGCAAGCGACTGGTAATTCAACAGACCGGCAACGCTGCCATCTTCCGGAGGACGCGGAGCGTCAGATCCAGGCGGTTCCGGCGTCTTCAGATTGCAACGTTCCGGCTGATCCTCAACGCTTTCCTCCCAAACAGCAGTACGTGCGATCCGGTCCAGCGGCGCCTCGCCCGGCGTGCTCAGAGAGAGGCTCTCAAGCTTCGGTTTAGGGCTGGGGGAAGGCGCTTGCGGCGTAACCTCGGGGACACTCTGCACTTCGGGTCGGGGCCGCCGCCCTACTGCTCCTCTGCCGCGCAATACATGCCAAATTCCTAAACCAATCGGAGCCGCATAGCCGAGCGAGGCCAGCGAGGTTGCTAACAGTTTTTCGATTTTCTTCTTCATCGCAGACCTGCGCTTTCCTGCATCGCCATGCTTCTGGGCATGACATCTGGTTCCGGCTGCGCGTACCAAAATGCGAGCAGGGCGAGGATGGCGATGAAGTAGATGGAGCAGCCTGGAATCCACATGAGCAACCCGCCGAGGCGTTGATCGGAAGCGGGCGAGATACCCCAGACGTAACGGATGAGATGCAGTGCGCCGTATTCATCATCGGGATGAAGGTAGGCGGGATAGTGACCCGGGCGCATGAACGTCAAAATAATTCCCAGCACTGAATTCTCCGCCGCGGCCCCGAACAGATACAGCACTGCCGCGCCCGTGTTCATCCGGCGCTCTGGAATGGGTTGTAGCACCGGCCACCAGAACATCGTCGCTGTCACCAGAAAGCTGACGTGCTGAAAGATATGCACTTGCTCATGCGCCAGCGCGAAGTTGTAGAACAAAGGCACATGCCAGAGCGTCATCACGAGAATGGCGGCAGACCACGCCACAATGGGCTTCCCGAGCACCCGCTCGGCTCGTGCGATCAATGGGACCCGCAGCCATTCGCGCGCGCTCTGCTCCGGAATCCCCAGCAGCAAAAACGGCGGCACGATCAGGATCAGCAGTAAATGCTGCGCCATGTGGGCGCTGAACAGGTAATCGTCCCCAAGTGGGTCGAGAACAGATTCGAGCGAAAGAACCAGCACGAGAATGCCCATCACAAACGAGACTCTTCGCCAAAGACCAGCTTTCACTTTCCAGAAGTAAACAGCCAACGCCGCGATCGAGCCAATGTTGATCGACCATTCGAAATCCCAAGCAGTCAACACAAAATGAGCCGTTGTCATTGCGTGGACCACAGATACACGACCGAAAACACGGCCACCCACACAACGTCAACGAAGTGCCAGTAATAAGAGATGCATTCGAGTGCGGTCCCCTGCGGTTTGAACATCTTCCGCCGCAAAGAAATGACCAGCATGATGCCAAGCAGAATCAGGCCGATCGTGACGTGCAGGGCATGGAAGCCAGTGAGCGTGTAGTAAGTGCTTCCGAAGAGGTTGCGGCTGACGGTTACATTTTCCTGTAGCAGCTTGCGGTACTCCTGCATCTCGCCATAGAGAAAGATCCCGCCCAGCAGCATGGTGCCGGCAAGCCAACGGCTGAGGCCGGGCTTACCTTTTCGGTGTGCGCGCTCCGCAAAGTACACGGTGATGCTGCTACTCAGTAGGCAGGCGGTATAAAAGCCCGTCTTCATCGGATCGAGCACCTTATGTGCGTTCGGCCCATTGGGCGAAGCCGTTGCATAGTAAACATAGGCCGCGATCAGGCATGCAAAGAAGATTGCTTCCGAAGAGACAAAGAGCAGAATCGCGAGCACCGACTTCTTATGCAGCAGATTTTCGAGACCCTCTACGGCGGTTTCCATAACAGAGCTTGAGTTACTGATTCAGGTATCGGTCCTGCTGGTCGGGGTGGTGCAAATCCCAGAGCGGGCGCGGTCCGTGCACCGGCGGCAATTGGGCGAAGTTGTAGAGCGGCGGCGGAGAAGACGTCGCCCATTCGAGCGTCCAGGCCTCCCAGGGATTCGAGCCCGCGACTTTGCCCGTTTTTCTACTCCGATACATGTTCCAGAAAAGGAAAATGGTAGACCCGGCAAGCAGGAATGCGCCCACCGTCGAGATCATGTTCAGCAGGCCCCAATGCGGCATGGCCGGATAACTCCAAACGCGGCGCGTCATCCCCGCCACTCCTAGCATGTGTTGCACAAAGAAAGTAGCGTTGAACCCCACCACGGTTGTCCAGAAATGCCATGTACCCAGACGCTCGGAAAGTATACGGCCGCTCATTTTGGGAAACCAGTAGTAAAGACCGGCGAAGATCGCGAACATCGTGCCGCCGAATAATACGTAGTGAATGTGCGCCACGATCACGTAAGTGTCGGTCAGTTGCCAATCCATCGGAACTACGGCGAAAATCACACCACTTAGACCGCCAATTGTGAACTCAACAAGAAACGCAGTGGCAAACTTCATGGCCGTAGTAAAGCGAATAGCGCCGTTCCACATGGTGAACACCCAATTGAACACCTTGATACCCGTCGGCACCGCGATCAGCATGCTGCCGAAAGCAAAGAAGATATCTATCGAATGGCCCAAGCCGACCGCGAACATATGATGAGCCCACACAGCGAAGCTGAGCAGTGCGATCGCCACCGTAGAAGCCGCCACAAAGCCATACCCGAAAATGGGTTGGCGCGAGAAGACCGGTACCACTTCCGAGATGATGCCGAAAGCAGGCAGCACCATGATGTAGACCTCCGGATGCCCGAACGACCAGAAGAAATGCTGCCAAAGGATGGGAGAGCCTCCGGTATCCGGAGTGAAAAAGCGCGCGTGGAGTCCGCGGTCGATCAGCAGCATGGCTAAAGCCGCGTTGAGCGCCGGCAGGGCAAAAACAATCAGAAACGAATTGCACATCGTCATCCAGACAAACAGCGGCAGACGCTTCATCGTCACGCCCGGTGCGCGCAGCGTCAGGACAGTGACGATGATGTTAATGCCTGACGCCAACGTGCCGATGCCGATCGAGAAAAGACCAAGGGCCCAGAAGTCCACGCCTTTCAGCGACGAATAGGGCTTCTCGCTTAAAGGTGCATAGCTGAACCACCCCATATCCGGTGCGTTGCCGAAGAAGATACTCGTGTAAAGAAAAATTCCCCCGAACAGCAGGAGCCAAAAACCAAGCGCATTCAGCCGCGGAAAGGCAACATCGCGCGCGCCGATCATCAGCGGCACAAGATACATCGACAATCCGAGCAGCGTAGGCATAATTACCAGAAAGATCATCGTTGTGCCATGCAGCGTAAATAACTGGTCGTAAGCCTCAGGCCCTAGGAAGTGGTTATTCGGTACGGCTAACTGAATGCGCATCAATAGCGCTTCGCAGCCGCCGACAATAAAGAAGCCCAGCGCTGTTAGCAAATACAAAATGCCGAGCTGCTTGTGATCGCAAGAGGACAACCACGAAAGCAGAGTGTTCTTCTCTTCGAATTCCCTCAGCTCCCGCATGGGACGCGGAAGGACTGCTACTTCACTCACTTGAGTGTCTCCAGATATGCGACTAATTCATCTTGCTGTTGCCGGGGCAGATGCAGGTTCGGCATCTTACAGCCGGGTTTGATGAGACTGGGGTCGAGCAGCCATTTCGCAAGATTGGCAGCCGTATTCTCCAGGACTCCCGCGGCAAGCGTCTGACGGCTGGCCACGTGCGTCAGATCGGGACCGATGTCTTCATGGGCGGGAGTGCCGCGAATGGTGTGGCAACTCGCGCAGCTCAACTGCTGAAAGTCTTGAGCGCCCTGGGCCGCCGCGCCTTCGGTCGGTGGAGTAGGTACCGCAAGCTGCGCCTGCTCCCAACTCGTAAAATCGTTCGGGGTTTGCGCGATCACCCGGATGCGCATCCACGCATGCTCCTGCCCACAATACTCGGCGCAAGTGCCGTAGTAAGTACCGGCCGTATCCGCCGCAAGCCAGCTGCGGTTCACAATGCCGGGAATCACATCCATCTTGCGGCCCAGTTCCGGCACCCAGAAATCGTGTATCACGTCGGCGGATTGAAAACTGATCTGTTCCGGCGTGTGTATCGGGATGTGCACCTCATTCGCGGTGACAATTCCTGTATCCGGATAGCGGACTTCCCACCACCATTGGTGAGCCACGATGTGTAAATTGTCCGGCTGATTCACCGGCGGATCCGAAGCCTCCATGGAGCGGATTGAGAATACCGAAATGACGCCGAGGATCACGATAAATCCGACTGTGTAGGCGATTTCGAGCTTCGTATTTCCATAAACCGGTTTGGGAGTAGGTTCCCCCGGTTTGGCGCGGAACTTATGCGAGGAGTAAGAGACCAGCCCCCCCACCAGCAGCAGAATGCCGAGCGTTGTAAGTAAAACGCCGTTGCTCAGGTTGGCGATGCTCCGTGCGTAATCGGAATGCGGCGTAAACACGGGGAAGGTTGCAGTCTGCTGGAGCGCTAAGAAAGTCGGGGTCAACATAGGTCGCAGTCAACGTAGTCCTTGCAGCCGGACTGGCATTCCTGATTCAAGTGCCAGGGCAGCGTCAATCAAGCCGATGTGCGAGAAGGCTTGCGGGAAATTGCCGACTAGCCCTTCCTTGGCATCGTATTCTTCCGATAAGAGCTGCAGGTCGTTACTCAAGCCAAGCAACCTTTCAAACAATTCTTGAGCCTCCTTGCGGCGGCCTTGCAGAACATACACATCCACCAGCCAGAAGTTACAAGCGAGGAAAGCACCCTCGCCCGCCGGCAGCCCATCGTTCACTCGGGCGGTGTCATAGCGCAGTAGCAGCCCGTCTCTCCGCAAGTGTTTCTCAATGGCCTTCACTGTGCCGGTTATTCGTTCATCGGTGACGGGCAAGAACCCAACCAGGGGCAACAGAAGTAAGCTGGAATCCAAGTGCTTCGATCCATACTCCTGAGTGAAGCTGTTCATTCCCCGATGAAAGCCCTTTTTACAGACCTGCTGGTGAATTTCGCTCCGAACCTTTCGCCAGCGTTCCACCGGGCCCTTCATGCCAAATTTCTCTACCATGCGAACGCCCCGGTCGAACGCTACCCAGGCCATCACCTTTGATTGTGTGAACTGCCGCCGGCCGCTGCGTACCTCCCACAATCCAGCGTCGGGATCTGCCCAGATCTTTTCCAGGTGCTCGAGTAGTGGAAGCTCCAGCGCTTCGCCGCTCCTATCGTCCAACGGGTAGAGGCCGTGGCAACGCGCCCGATAGAGCGAATCGAGCAACTCGCCAAACGTGTCGAGCTGCAATTGATCGGAGGCCTTGTTCCCGATATGCACCGGCTTCGACCCTCTGTAGCCCCGGAGCCAGTCTGCCGCCCATTCACTGTGCTCGCGCTTCCCCGTAATGCCGTACATTATTTTGAGCGCTGCCGGATCGCCTTGTACGGAACGGCTCAACCACTGCAGCCAGGCTTTCGCCTCCTCCATGTAACCGCAGTGCGTCAAACCGAGGAGGCAGAACGTCGTGTCCCGTAACCAGCAGAACCGGTAATCCCAGTTGCGAATGCCGCCCACCTTTTCCGGAAGCGATGTTGTGGGAGCCGCGACAAACCCGCCGGATGTGGGGTAGGTCAGCGCTCTTAGCGTGAGCAGAGACCGGTTGACGGCTTTCTTGTAATCCCCTTTGTACGTGCTCCGCGCGCTCCACTTACTCCAATACGCAATCGTTTCCGTCTCCGCTTCGAATGCATCGCGGTCCGGTGGAGCAGCCTGAGTATAAGAAGTACTATGCTGCAGCGTGAAAAAATAGGTTTCGCCCGCCTTCACAACCCATTCCGCCGCAACATCGCCCTGTTGTTTCTCCAGCTCGACATTGCTTTGCAACGTGAGCCGGTGCGGTCCTTTCACGGCACGCCAGCAGCCCGCCTTTTGTCGCTCCATTCGGGGCTGAGCGTCACCATAATCGAAACGCGGCGCGAAATAGGTGCGCATGCTCGTTCGCCCTTTTACGCCGCGCACAATACGTACTACACAAGAAGCCCCGTCGCGCTTTGGCATAAAATCCGTGACGGTAACCGTGGCCCCGAACAACTGCGTGTAGGTCGTCTCCAACACAATGGTTCCGGGAAGATAGCGTCGGCTGCTGGTGCGGGAGGACTTCGGCGCAAGACTCCAGATGCCGTTCTGATCCGTGCCGAGCAAGCTTGCGAAGCATGCCTCAGAATCGAAGTCCGGCCAGCACAACCACGTCAGATCCCCGTTAGTGCCAATCAGCGCCGCGGTTCCCGTGTCGCCAATGAGCCCGTAAGCGCCAATGCTTTCCTCCAATTAGTAAACCTCTACACCGTGCTCATTTGGATTCAAGCCAACGCTTCTCAATGTTCCAACTGCCGGCAGCCGAACTAGGTCGTATTGAGGGGTACTCTTCGGTCCAATCCAGATTGTCCAGCGCCTCTAGGAAACTCTCGAACGTGATCCCGCAGTCCGTGCATAGCTGGCCCAGGCTCTTTTCCTCATTACCCAGGATCGCCATGTGAAAATGAGCGCAAACAGTTGCCGCGCTGGGGATGGCGGTCAGTAAGCTGCCCAGTCTTGTATTCGGATTGAAACGCATGTGATCTCTAGATACTCTGACTTAGATACCCGGGCTGCACGTCTCCTACCGAGGCTCGACCATTGGCCATATGTTCTCGCGATTAGCGGATCATCGCCGTGAGAATAGTCACAAAATCTCACTAAAAGCAGTCTTGTTTTTGTTGGGCGAGATCTGACACCATCCGGGGGCTGTCTCCGAACCTTCGCTAGGTAGCCAAGCCAGTAATCTTTCAGCACTAACGATTGCTTACCAGAGTGGTCGCGCGCAGTCCAACATACCAGTGAATATGCCTCAGCACCGTTTAGATCGACTGGCAACCCTTCGGGCGACCGCCCTGTTCGGCACACTCTCTGAACCTGTGCTGCGTTACGGTAGCCGGAACTACAATTCGCCGCAATCTAAACCGGAGTGAGATTCTATATTCTCAGGAAGAAGAAGCCTCGGCGCTATACGTGGTAGCTAGCGGGGAACTTCGCTCCATTCGACAGAGCGTTGCCGGGAAAGAGCAGGTTCTATCCACGGAGCGTCCCGGCGCCGTACTCGCGGCAGCGGCAATTCTTCATGGCGAGAAGTGTTACAGCACAATGGTCGCCGACACGGCGGCGACCGTTCTTGCGATCGAGCGACACGATGCGCGTGACTTGTGCTCGAAGCACCCGGAGCTTCTCTGGAATCTCGCAGGCGTTCTGGCCCACAAGCTGCGCCATTCGGCGGAACTGATTGAAGATCTCGCGTTACGAAATGTGGACGAGCGCGTCGCTCAACACCTGCTCACAGTCTGTCAGCACAGAGGAATCCAGGACGACAAAACCTGCGTCGTTGAACTGACGATGAACCGGACCGAAATCGCAACTCGTCTCGGCTCTGCTCGCGAGGTCGTTTCGCGCGCGTTCACTCAACTGGAAAAGGCCGGGTTGATTCAAATGCAGGGTAGAAGACTGGTGACTATTCCGGATGTGCAAGCTCTGAGGGCATTTGCCGGCGCGGAGACTCCACCGAAGAGCGACAAATCCTTCGCAACCCGGCGCGCCGCTAAATTGCTTGGAAGCTTCGTGACAAAAGGCACAGTTCCTCCCACCCATAAGAGTGATGATCGAAGTGGAGTCCGCTAGGTCGGATCCAGCGGCGAAACCGCGCGCCAGGAGAACAAATGTCAAAGACAAGCACCGTAGCAGATCACTTGATTGAGCGGCTCCTCCAATGGGGAGTGGATACCATCTTCGGCTTCCCGGGAGACGGCATCAACGGCATCATGGAGGCGCTACGCACGCACCAGAAGGAGATGCGCTTCATCCAGGTACGTCATGAAGAAGCGGCGGCTTTCGCGGCCTGCGGATACGCAAAGTACACAGGGCGTTTAGGCGTCTGTCTCGCCACCTCCGGACCGGGCGGCATTCACCTGCTGAACGGGCTCTACGATGCCAAGTGCGATGGACAGCCCGTGCTGGCCATTACCGGTCACACTTTTCACGATTTAATCGGTACGAATTATCAACAGGATGTCGACCTCGACAAGCTGTTCATGGACGTGGCTGCTTACAATCAGCGCGTCATGGGGCCGGCGCATCTCGTCAATGTCGTCGATGAGGCGGTCAAAACTGCTTTGACGCGCCGCACGGTTTCTCACATCACCATCCCCAAAGACATGCAAGAGTGGACGAAGTCGGAGAGCGAGCGGTCAAAGGCAAACATCGCGCAGCATAGCAGCGATCTGTTCGCGACGAACTATCCCGTTCCCTCCGAACGGCTCTTAAAAGAAGCCGCCGATCTCATCAACCATGGATCGAAGGTCGCATTGTTGATCGGGCGCGGTTGTCTCGGCGCACGGGAAGAGGTGCTGGCGCTCGCTGAAGCTGCCGCGGCGCCGATCATCAAGCCTTTGTTGGGGAAGGCGGTCGTTCCGGATCGCAACCCGTACACGACGGGCGGCATTGGACTCCTCGGCACAGCGCCGTCGCAGGACGCGTTGAAAGAGTGCGACACGTTTGTCGTCGCCGGCAGCAGCTTTCCGTACATGGAATTTCTGCCGAAGCCCGGCCAGGCAAAAACGGTGCAAATCGATTGCGATGCAACCCGCATCGGTTTGCGGCATCCGGTCGATGTGGGGCTCGTCGGCGATTGCGGCGCCGTGCTGCGCGCTCTTCTGCCGCTGATTAAACACAAGAAGAACCGTTCCTTCCTGGAGAAGGCGCAGAAGCGCATGGCGGATTGGAATGACCTCATGAAAGAACGCGGCACGCGGCAGGACGTGCCGATGAAGCCGCAAGTGGTCACATACGAATTGAACAAGCTGCTCGATTCGAACGCTATCGTGTCTTCCGATAGCGGCACCATTGCCACCTGGAGCGCGCGCTACATCGAAATGCGCGACGAGATGCAGTTCTCTCTTTCCGGATCCCTGGCAACCATGGCGAACGGTCTGCCTTACAGCATCGGCGCGGCAGTCGCGTATCCCGGGCGTCAAGTCGTCTGTGTCGTGGGTGACGGCGGCTTAACCATGCTGATGGGCGAGATCGCTACGCTTGTCAAGTACAACCTCCCGGTCAAAGTCATTGTCATCAAGAACAACGTCCTCGGTGAGATCAAGTGGGAGCAGATGGTGCAAGAAGCCAATCCCTCCTTCGGAGTGGACCTGCAGCCCATCGATTTTGCGGCGCATGCCAGAGCTTGCGGAGCAGTCGGATTCACAATCGAAGATCCCAAAACCGCCGGGAGCATCTTGCGGCAGGCGCTGGCGCATCCGGGCCCGGCCGTGATTGAAGCTGTTGTCGATCCGAATGAGCCGCCGCTACCCGGTAACGTTAGCGCCGAACAGGCCCTTCATTTCGCCGAATCTCTCGCCAAGGGCGACAAAGACCGCTGGAAGATCATCAAGACCGTTCTCGAAGACAAAATTCGGGAAGTCGTTTAGCAATGAAAAACGCCGAGCGCGTCGATCGCATTCAGAGCGCGCTCCGCAAGAACCAGTGGGACTTGGTCATTTGCGCGCTACCCAAAAACGTACTTCTTCTGTCAGGTTATTGGCCCGTGGTCGGGACCGGAGTGGCCATCGCATCGTCGGATGGCCGTGTCTCGCTTCTGGTCCCCGAAGATGAAGAAGATCTCGCTAAAAATGGATGGGCGGAGGAGGTTCACACCTTCAAACCCGGTTCCTTGGAGAAACTAATCACAGCCGCCGAGGCAATTCGCGCGCCGCTCGGCGAATTGCTCAAAAGCTTCTCCACCGGAAATGTTCACGTCGCATTTGAGGCGAATGAAACCTCCGAGCCTGCCTCTTATGCCGCTATGCATCTCTACCGCGGACAGATGCAATCGCTACTTCACCAACTGCTTCCTCACGCGGCACTGCAGCCGGGCGACACCTTACTATCGGAACTTCGCGCCACTAAGACGGAGTTCGAGATCAAACGGCTGCGCACCGCCTGTGAGATCGCCGGAAAAGCATTTCAACACGGGTCGGAGCAGATCAGGATCGGGCATAGCGAAGTGCAAACTGCCGCGGGGTTTCGTCAGCCGCTCAGCACTAGCCTGGCCCAATTTGAGGAGTTGCAGCGAGCCGATGGTTTTGCCTGGTGTATGTCGGGTTCGAACTCCGCCTTGGCCGCCGGAGCTTATGCACGTTCCAGAGCCAGGCGAATCCAAACGGGAGATCTCGTCTTGGTCCACATGAATTCCTATGCCGATGGCTATTGGACAGACGTGACACGCACCTATGTCATGGGGAAACCCGATGATCGCGGGCATCAGATGTACGATGCGATCTCCACGGCGCGGCAAGCGGCCGTGAGCGCCATTCGTCCCGGCACAAAAGCGGCTGACGTCGATGCAGCGGCTCGAGACGTCTTGGAAAAGCGCGGCTTCGGACCACAGTTCAAGCATTCCACCGGTCATGGTGTCGGGTTCTCCGCCATCGATGCGAACACCAAGCCGCGCCTTCACCCAAAATCTCACGACACGCTGGAGATTGGCATGGTCTTCAATGTCGAACCTGCCATTTACTTCGAAGGTTATGGCGGAATCCGCCACTGCGACATGCTGACCGTCACGCACTCGGGCGCCGAACTGCTGACACCCTTTCAAAGCTGTACTGACGACCTTGTTCTAAACGCCTGAAGGGAGAAATCGATGGCGAAATTTCGGGGAGATAGGGCCGCCTTCGGCGCGCCCGGAGACGAACCTCGTTGGACTCATGCCAACAAGGAGGGCATCGGAACTGCGTATTCGACTGGCAGTCGCATCTGGTACACCATCTGGAACGGCATTCTCACTGAGATCTATCACCCCACCGTCGATCGTCCGCAACTGCGCGATTTAGAATTCCTGTTTACCGGCGAGAACGGACTATTTCTCGAAGAGAAGCGGGATCTCGACTACCAAATCGAACGCATCTCCCCGTCGCAGGGCTACAAAATCACCGCCCACGATCGCGAGGGACGTTTTTCCTACACCAAGGAAATCATCGCGGAACCGGAGCGGCCCTGCGCTCTCCTGCATACGCGATTGGAAGGTAATGAAGCCTTTCTCAAGACTCTCCAGATCTATGTACTGTGCGCGCCGCACCTCGAAATCGGAGGCCAGGGCAATAATGCGTTCGTCGTCGAAGTGTCAGGGCGCGAGTTGCTGGTCGCCGAGAAACAAAATCATTGGCTTGTCCTTGGCGCGTCATGTGGCTTCTCTAAGCTGTCGTGCGGCTATGTAGGGCGAAGCGATGGCTATACCGAGCTCGCGCACAACCGCAACATGGACTTCGAATTCGACCAGGCGAAGAACGGCAATGTCGCCTTGACCGGTCGGCTCAATCTCGGCCAAACTCGCGAGTTCACTGTCGGCGTCGCCCTGGGGGAGAGCCTTTCAAGCGCGGTATCATGCCTCTTCCAAAGCCTCGGGCTTCCCTACAAAGACCAGCGCACGACTTTCGTTCAGCAGTGGAGTGACGCGAGCAAAGAGCGGCAACCTCTGCAAAAGGCGAGCGGCGACAAAGGACGTCTTTTCGAGTCCAGTTACAACCTGCTGTTGACTCACGAAGACAAGCTGTATCAGGGCGCCTTCATCGCTTCCCTGACTATTCCCTGGGGCGAGGCGCGCAACGACAAAGAAGGCAAGGGTGGCTATCACTTGGTTTGGACACGCGACATGGTTGAAAGCGCCCTGGGGTTGCTCGCGGCAGGCAACACTACCGCGCCCTTTCGCGCCCTCGTCTACTTAGCAGCCCGACAGGAAGAAAACGGCAGCTTCCCTCAGAACTTCTGGGTCGATGGCGAAGCTTTTTGGACCGGGATGCAATTGGACGAAGTCGCCTTTCCCGTGTTACTCGCCTGGCGTCTTCAGCAGTTAAACCTGCTGCATGAGTTCAATCCATGTGTGATGGTGAAACGGGCTGTCGCTTTTCTACTTCACAGCGGGCCCGTCACCGGAGAAGAGCGTTGGGAAGAAGACAGCGGATATTCGCCTTCCACGCTCGCGGCCATCATCTCCGCCTTTATCTGCGCCGCGGCCTTCGCTCGCACCGAGCAGGATGAAGAGCAAGCAAAGTTTCTCGAGAGCTATGCCGACTTCCTCAGATCTCATCTCGAGGAATGGACAGTCACAACCGAAGGATCGCTTCTCCCCGGCGTCCCTCGTTACTTTGTCCGCTTGAATCCAGCCAAGCCGGGCGAAGTGGCTTCTCCCGGCTCAGTCAACACCGCAAATCTCAAGCTCACCAGCCAACCTCCCGGCGCGCCCGATTCCTATCCGGCGCGCAATGTTGTGGACGGCGGTTTTCTGCAACTGGTGCGCTATGGAATTGTACCCGCGAATGATCCGCTGATTATCGAAACTTTGCGAGTAATCGATGCCACCATCAAAGCGGAAACTCCGTTCGGACCATGCTGGCGTCGTTACAACCATGATGGCTACGGCCAGAAACCCGATGGCGGTCCATATGATCAGTGGGGACAAGGCCGGCTTTGGCCTCTTCTGACCGGTGAGCGGGGCCATTACGAACTGGCGGCGGGACACGATGCCAACCCTTTCCTTCAGGCAATGGAGCGCTTCTCAAATGGCATGAACCTGCTGCCGGAGCAGATCTGGGATCAAGACGATCTGCCGGGAACGTTCTTGCGCCGTGGCGGTCCCACCGGTTCAGCCAATCCTCTGTTGTGGGCACATTCGGAATACCTGCGTCTGCTTCGTTCCTGCCATGACAGCAAAGTGTTTGATCTGATTCCGGAAGTCGCCGCCCGCTACGCCAAATCCAATCGTGGCAACCAGCCACCGCACAAGATCGAATTTTGGCTACCGAAACATCCTATCCGGCAGGCCATGAAGGGGCACACGCTTCGGATCTGCGCGCCCGAACCGTTCCGCCTTCACTGGACTTCCGATAATTGGAAAACTTCGCGCGATAGCGACTCACTGCCCAATCGGGTGGGCGGCGAATACTTCGACTTAGCGCCCGCGGATTTCGATCCGCAAGTGGAGTTCACTTTTTTCTGGAAGGACCGCCGGCAATGGGAAGGTCACAATCATCAGGTGAAAGCGCGTTAAACCAAGCGCGTTAACAAGGAATTCAAATGGAAAAGACGAATCAGGGAAAAGTAGTTGTAGTGACCGGCGCAACCGCCGGAGTAGGACGGGCGGTTGTGACGGAGTTTGCGCGCCAGGGAGCCCACATCGGGCTCATCGCGCGCGGCAAAGATCGCCTGGAAGCAACCAAGCGCGAAGTGGAGGAACTGGGCGGTAAAGCACTCATGCTGCCCACCGACGTTGCCGACGCTCAGCAGGTAGAGGCCGCGGCCGAGCGCGTCGAGCAGGAGTTGGGACCCATCGATATTTGGGTCAACGATGCGATGACCACTATCTTTGCGCCGTTCCTCCAAATTACTCCGGACGAATTTAAGCGTGCCACGGAAGTGACTTACCTGGGACAGGTCTACGGGACCATGTCGGCACTGAAGCGCATGCACGCACGCAACCGCGGCACTATCGTGCAAGTCGGCTCAGCACTTGCGTACCGTTCCATTCCGCTGCAGTCACCCTACTGCGGCGCCAAGCACGCCATCATTGGGTTCACGGATTCCATCCGTTCCGAACTCATCCACGACAACAGCGCCGTCCATATCACCGCCGTCATGTTGCCCGCGATGAACACCCCGCAATTCAGTTGGTGCCGCACACGTCTGCCGCGTCATCCGCAGCCTGTGCCGCCGATCTTTCAACCCGAAGTAGCCGCGCGCGCCATTGTCTGGGCCGCCAGCCACAAGCGCCGCGAAGTCTACGTCGGCTTTCCCACTGTGAAAGCCATCTACGGCAATGAGCTCGCGCCAGCGTATGCGGATCGCTACCTTGCCGAAAATGGCTTCGATGGGCAGCAGACGTCTCAGCCTGTCTCACCTGACCGGCCCGACAATTTGTTTGAGCCGGTGGAAGGCGAGTATGCGGCCCACGGCATCTTCGGCGATCGCGCCAGTAATTTCAGTGTGCAGAGTTCGTTGAATCTGGAAACCATGACGCTGCTCGGCCACCGCGGATTGGTCGCGTCCGCTGCCTTGGTGCTGACCGGCTTGCTTTTCACCACGTTAAAGAAGAGATAATGCAGCCTCCAATGACTCCCCAAGAACTCAGCCGGGACCTGCGCTACGGTTATGGTCCTTTTCTGAAGCGGAGGAGAGGCATCGTCGGGCTGTCCTTCTTCTCATGCGCCGTTCTCGGGACCGTCGCCTTGTATCAAATTGGGCTCATCAAGAAATTGCCGGAACCGCGCTCAAAATCCTTCGATACCGGCAAAGTGAACGGCTCCGGCGAGGCTTACTCTATCTTGTCCACGCCCGATGCATTTCTCGGTTTAGCAAGCTACGCCGTTACCGCCGGCCTAGCTGGTATGGGTCCGGAGAATCGCTCCAGGGCTCATCCCTGGATGGCGCTTGGCATGAGCGCCAAACTGCTCGCCGATGCTCTTATGGCAGGAAAGCTCACGCTCAACGAAATTACGAAAATCAAGGCCTTTTCCATTTGGTCTGTTCTGACGGCGCTTGCCACATGGACAGCTCTTCCGCTAGCGTTCCCAGAAACACGAGCAGCCCTTCAATACTTGAAGCGACATGATTGAACTAAAATGTTCAGCCAGGGCTCGAATCCCGCAAACGTCTTCGACGACACCGCAAGAACCTTCATGGCCGGGCGGACAGATTCGATATTCCGGCGAGCGGTCTCCCAGTCGAATTCGACTGCTTCGGCGAGATCGGTCTTGGTAATGATGGCCAGATCAGCGGTGTTGAAGATCGTCGGGTATTTTAACGGCTTGTCCTCGCCTTCGGTAACCGACATGAGAACAACCCGCAGGTTCTCGCCTTAAGTCGTAGCTGGATGGACAGACTAAGTTACCTACGTTTTCAATGAACAGTAGGTCAAGGTTTTCGAGCTGCCAGGCCTCTAGCGCTTTCGAAATCATCTCGGCGTCCAGGTGACAAATAGTTCCAACATGGCGCAAGTGTCGAACGATGCATCTCGCAACGGCGTAGACCGGATATCGCCGGGAATGACGATCCTGCCTTTGCGCCGTACCGCTTCGGCCGACGCGGAGTTCAGTTCGATGCCCAGGTACCGCGAGCCTTTCGGAATCTCATCGCCGTTCCAAAGAATGCGGGCTCTGCGTAATTCCGGAGTGGCGCTTTATGCTAAAGCCAACTCGATTCCGGATACCCGACCTCGTCGTCACACGGGGGAAGCCCAAGCAGCAGATCCTCACCAAGGCGCCGCTTCTCTGTATTGAGATTCTCTCACCGGAAGACAAAATCTCGCGCATTAACGATCGCATCCAGGACTATCTTGACTTTGGAGTGCCGCTTGTTTGGGTAATCGATCCCGCCGAACGCCGTGTTTGGATATATCGGGCTACCGGAATGCAGGAAGCGACCGGCGATTTCAGTTCATCTCGACGGCACCGATATCGAATGTTTCCTTTTCCGAGATCTTCGAATGGACAAGGCGTCTATGGCGCACGTCCGCGGAATCGGCGGTATCTTCTTCAAATCTGGGAATCCGGAAGCTCTTTACGCGTGGTATCAGGAGCATCTTGGTATCGATTCGCGCCCTGGCGAAGGCGCGTCGTTTCCTTGGGGCCGGTCCGATGATTCTTCGCAAGAGCACGTCACCGCTTGGTCCAAATTCGCCAGTTCGACCAAGTACTTCAAGGACAGCCAAGCGAGTTTCATCTTGAACTACATTGTCGATGACTTGTACGCACGCTGGCGCACCTTCGACCGAAGGGAGCGCAAGTGGACGAGGTCACGGAAGAATGCGAGTACGGTAAATTCGGCTGGCAATGGACCCGGATGGTATTGAGTTATGGGACCGAGAACACCCAAATGAAGTAAAAGTCCCATCGCGTGGGACACTAACAGCAGACGCGAATGGCTGCAAAGACATCCGGGTCGTCTTCACGCGCGGCGTTTAGGTACCCTAATTTTCGTTTTTACTGTTTGGCTCGGTTTCTGACCACGATCTCTTCGGAGATGCAGTCGGTTGCGGTAGGCTGGCAGATTTATGAGCTGACTCATCGTCCATTGGACTTAGGGCTAGTCGGCCTGGCGCAGTTTTTGCCTGGCATTTGCCTGTTTTCTGATCGCCGGACACACAGCGGACCGCATCCCGCGATTGCGCATTCTGAAGAGCTGCTATCTTGCGTTTTCGGTTTGTTCCGCCTTGCTGCTGATTTTGACTCTGCAAGGCCTGACGTCTCCGTTTCCCATTTATGGAGTATTGCTGCTAAACGGAACGGTGCGCGCATTCAATGCACCGGCAAGCCAAGCGTTCGTGCCGCTGCTGGTTGGGCAGGAAGATTTTCCAAACGCGGTGGCCTGGAGTTCGTCGGTCTTTCCAAACCGCCACCATCGCCGGACCGATGATCGGCGGCATCATCTATGGAATTACGGGTAGCCCATTGCTGGTATACGTTTGTGCGGCGCTGGCCTACTCTACAGCGTTTGTTCTGCTAAGCCGCATCGATCTCGAACAGGTCGAGCGCCGTGCATCGGCTGCATCGGTGAAAGTGCTACTCGAAGGCCTACAGTTTATTGGGCGCAACAAGTTGATTTTGGGAGCTATTTCGCTCGACCTGTTCGCCGTCCTGCTCGGAGCGGGCGGTCGCGCTTTTGCCAGTCTATGCGCGCGAGATCTTAAGGGTCGGTGCAACTGGTTTAGGCGTGTTACGAAGCGCCCCAGGGGTGGGCGCGCTCGTCATGGGCATCGTGATCGCCCATTGGCCCTTGCAGCGGCGCGCCGGACTGACGATGCTCTGGTGCGTGTTCGGATTCGGGATCTTCACAGTCATTTTCGGGCTCTCGCACAGCGTTTTACTTTCGCTCGCGATGCTGTTTCTCCTCGGCGCCTCGGACACGGTCAGCGTGATCGTGAGACACACGTTGATTCAACTTTCCACGCCCGATGAAATGCGCGGACGTGTGAGTGCAGTGAATACAGTATTTATCGGAGCATCAAACGAAGTGGGCCAGTTCGAATCGGGAATTACCGCCCAATGGTTTGGCGACAGTGCCGGCCGTGGTTTTGGGCGGGGTGGGGACTATAGCGATCGTGGTCACCTGGGCTGTCCTCTTTCCGCGGCTGCGCAGACTGAACCGGCTTGTTCCAGAAGAGCTACTGCTGACGGAAGAACCGGCCGCAAGCTGAAGGGCTACGCGGTCTGATGTCCTGATACCCTTTTCTTTCATGCGCAGCGTTGCCTTTCCCGCGCTTCTCCACGTTTGCGCTCTATTGGCCTTGTGGATTGCGTCCACCGTTCCTTTGCTCGCGCTTGATGCGAATGCGCTTGCCGAAGCCTACGGGGTACGTCAGCGACTTAGCGCACGTTGTCAGTCCCTCGGAGAAAGACGCAGTTGGAAGCATTCTGCACGCGAGTGGAGCAGGAACTCGGGGTGCAATTCGCTCTGGTCACGGTGGACACGCGTAGGAGATCAGCCGATCCGCGATTTTGCTCTTGACTGTCAAGAAAGTGGGGGGTCGGTGACAGAAAGAGCAACCAAGGCGTGGTACTGCTTCTGCTGGCGGTCAAAGATCACAAGGACGACATCGAAACGGGTCGAGGCATTGAGCCTTACCTGACGGACGGATTTTCAGGCAGCACTTTGCGAGCCATGAGACCGCAACTTCGCAGCGGCGAGTATGGGGCCGCGCTAATGACGGCTGCGCAGACGATGGCGGATCAAATCGCGCAGGGCAAAGAATATCAGCTTCGCGAGCAACGCTCCTGCACCGGAAGAGCGCCGCGCGAGGTGGTGAGCACACCGGGGCAACGGGATTGCCGTTTCCCATTGATCATTTTCGGTATCTTCTTTCTGATCTGGTTGCTGGGGCGAGGCGGCCGGCGCGGCGGCGGTGGGGTGGCGGATTCTTGGCCGGTATGTTGCTGGGCAACTTGTTGGGCGGAGGCCGAGGATATCGCGGAGGCGGCTGGGGCGACGGTGGCGGATTTGGAGGAGGGTCAGGCGGAGGCGGCGGGTTTGGTGGATTCGGCGGCGGCGACTTCGGCGGCGGCGGCGCGAGCAGCGACTGGTAGGTGAGGCGGACGTAGGAGTAATTAGGTGAAGCAAGAACTCTCAGAACTCACACAGCGGCTGACGGACACTTTCGGCGATCGTCTCGTGTCGGCAATACTTTACGGCTCTGCCGCGATGGGCGATTGGAACGAAGCGAAGCTCGGATCTGAACGTGCTATGCGTACTCAACCGTCTTTCGCCGCGAGGAACTCGCCGAGTCTGAACCGATGTTTCACTGGTGGCGTGAAAAAGGCAATCCCCCGCCCCTGCTGTTGACCGACGAAGAGGTGCGAACCTCGACCGATTGTTTCCCATGGAATTCCATGACATGCAGGAACACCGGCGCGTTCTTTGCGGCGGCGGACGTCATTCAAAGCCTCTCGATCGACCGGTCGTTTTATCGCGCGCAAGTGGAACACGAGCTTCGGGCGAAACAGATCCGCCTGCGTCAAAAAGCGGCAGAACTCCTGCGCGAACCCCGATCGGCTGTTAAAGCTGCTGGCTGACTCGCTGTCCACTTTCTGCGTTCTGGGCCGCCATGCGCTGATCCTGAGCGGCCAGGAACCCGCTGGAAAAAAGATGAGATTCTGGCTGCCCTGGAAAACGTGTTGGGAAAACCGCTCGAGGCGCGAATGCGATACTGGCGATTCGAGCAACTGGAAAGCTGGGGACAGAAGGCACATCCGCGTGCCTCCTCGCGAAGTATCTCGAGCGAGATGGATGCGCTGGTGCGATTCGTGGATCGGCTGGATCGATAAGCTGAAATAGAGCGGACACAGGAAATTTGGGGGATTTGAAGGCATGAAGGGTGCGCTGATCATACTTGTGGTGCTGATCTTAATCGTTTTGGTTTTCGGCGGACAGCTGATGGGCGAGCGAAACCAATTAGTAGCCGAGCGCAACGATATCGACGGCCGTTGGGCGCAGGTAGACAACGACATGAAGCGTCGCGCGGATCTGATCCCGAATTTGGTTGAGACCGTGAAGGGCTACGCCAAGCAGGAACAAAACGTCATAGGAGAGGTTGCGAATGCACGGGCGGCTCTGCTTGGCGCGCACAGCAAGCAGGAAGAAATTGGGGCGAATAATCAGTTGAGCGGGGCGATCTGGGCCGTCTGCTGGTCCTGCAGGAGAATTATCCGCAGCTGAAATCGAACGAGAATTTTCTCCGTCTTCAGGACGAGCTTGCCGGAACGGAAAACCGAATCGCCGTCGACCGTCGCGATTACAACGGCGCGATTCAGAAATACAACACCGATATCGAGCTATTTCCGAAAAACGTCGCTGCTTCTCTATTCGGTTTCCAGAAAGACGACGCGTATTTCAAGGCGACAGAAGAAGAAAAGAAGGTTCCGCAGGTTAAATTCTAGATCGGATCTTCTTCGGGTACATTCAGTTCATCTACCTCACTCGAATATCGCTTTAGCACGGAAAGCGAGGCACTGCTGCTGAATCCGGCTACCCGAAGACGACGATACGCACTTGCAAGATGCTTTGCATCCGTGAGCAGAGCCTTTAGGTCCTTCCCACGGTACTTTCGGGCCAGAAAATTCTTGATTAGTTCGTTCTCCTGAACGCCTGAGTAGGCGTTGTCAATGGCGGTTTCGGCGGTCCTTTTGTCGACACGCTTCGAACGCAGTTCATTCAAGACCCGAAAGCGCCCGAAGCCCTGGTTCTGGAGGCGCGAGGAGGCGAGCGCCTCGGAGTACTTTTTATCATCAGTAAGGCCGTACTCGCTCAGCTTCCTCATGGCGTCCGCGAGGGCGCCGGGAGAATCGGCCCGCCGGGACAGCTTCTGTCTTAGCTCATTGGCTGAATGCGCACGGCTTCCCAGGGCTCGTAAGGCATAATTCCACAGCCCGTCCGCATCGAGCTTTTTGGGTTTACCGCGAGTCGCCATCTTGCTGAAACGTTTAGTACTCTACCATGCTCTACAGGGTGTTAGCTGCGAAACGACAGGCCTTTGAGGACCTGACACTAAGGAGAGTGACATGGAGGAACGAAGCGGTTTTGGATACTTTCTGCTGGGCCTGGGAATTGGCGTGGCAGCTGGTATTTTGTGGGCGCCAAGGCCGGGTGAGGAAACGCGCCAGCTGATCGCCGATAAGGCCGGCGAAGGCGCGGATTACTTGAAAGCTCGCGCCGGGGAAGGCACTGATTACCTGAAATCCCGCGCTCAAGAAGGGACGGATTATGTCAAGCAGCGCTCGGACGAGTTGAAGCAATCCGCCGCTGATCTATACGACAAAGGTCGATCTACTGTGGCACGTCAAAAGGACACGTTGAATGCTGCAGTGGAGGCGGGGAAGCAAGCCTACCGCGACGCCGTCACGGACATCAAATCTGCTCCAGGTGCGCCGGGTACGACGGGTCAACCTGCGGAAAATTCGTAAGATCAGGATATTCGTAGAATCGCTCTGCCATGGACGAGCATACTCTTCTCATACTTCTCATCGATTTTCGTCGCTCTGGCGGCGATTGCAATGGCCATTCAAGCCTGTACGTTGCTTGGGCTTTTGCTGGTCGCCCGAAAGCTTCAGCAGGTCGTCATGCCGATTATTCCTGAGGTTGAGGCGATCGTCGGAAGCACCAAGCGCACAGTGGATCGCGTTGAGAAGCACGTGGAAAAGATTGGCGCTACAAGCAGCTCGATTCTGGATGTCACAAAACAGCAGCTCGTCAAAGTTGACGAGCTGCTGACCGATGCAACCGCGCGGGCGAAGGTACAGATGGAACGGGCGGAGATGGTGCTCGACGATTCCATGACGCGCGTTCAGCAAACCGTCTCTTACGTTCAATCAGGTGTAATCCGTCCTGTTCGAGAGGTATACGGCGTGTTCGCCGGCATTCGGACGACACTGGCTCACTTGGGCCGAGGCGGTCGTCCAACGGTGGACCATGCTACTTCCGACGAAGAGATGTTCATCTAAGTCTGCATTTCGATCTCATTCTCGTGGCGGCTTAAGAGCGAAGATGCTCTAGTTCAGGCAACAGAGCAAAACGGTTGCTGACTGCCGCGATATTCTCACCCAATTGGCGGACCCCAGTGGTATTCCATCCTGACCGTTCCGCTACGAGTTGGAGGTAACGGACCTTATCGGGGTCGATTTGCATGATCCGGCAGCAGGTTGCGTCCACGCTGGGTGGATGTGCTCCGCCGACGACCACTCCCGCAGCAATCTTACTGCCGAGAATAGGTCCATTTCCTTCCATGGCCTCGATACCGTCAACGATGCAAAATTGCCGTGGGAATAGAAAGTGTAAATCAGCCACTGCATTCATGTATACCGGCCCAATGCAGGATGTTTTTCGGCCACCCGTAAACGCCGCCCGGTACCAGGCCGAACAGATTTTTCATGGATAAGGTCGCGCCGGTCCAGTGGTGGGTTTTCATTTTAGGCAGCGAAACGAGCAGATCGTGCGCGAGCGCCGTCTTTGGCAGATAAAGCTCAGACAGCGTAGAGAAAGGGTTGCGTAGAGGCACGCGGCTGATCTCATCCAAATTCAGATCGGTGAAATCTCGTTCAAAACCGGGAATCGCGCTAAAGTAACCTGCGGTCTCGGCCATATCGAGAGTGGTGCGGCGATGACCTGGGCCTTCTGCAATGTGAACTCTGGCAGCCCCAAGGGATCGAAAGGCGGCGGCTACGGCCGCCACAAAGATCGGGTTTGTATTGATCGGCGCGCCAGCGCTGAACTCGACAAGATTGGGTTTTAGAAGAACGCTCTTGCCGCGAATTAAGACACGATGCTCAATTAGCAGATTACGAATGAGGCTCTCAAGATCGACCGAATACGAATTGGCGCGGAGGATCGAAACGGGGTAGGTCCGGCGGCTGGCTGATTTCCAGCAACTCGATGCGGTGGCGAGGAGGCCGAAGAAAAAGTACCGGCGGCTGGTCAAAATCGGATTGCGTTGTTTGCTCATGCTGTGAGGAGCTTATTTGTCTTCGATTTGCCGGCTAACGCGAGTAGTCTTAGAGAGATGTCCCGAATCGTTCGGCACGGTAGTTGTGTTTTTAGAGCAAGATAATCGCGGCCATGCGCCCACAGTCCCAATTGCAACCAGGATAGGGCCTCGCTGGATGCGGGCGAATGGACGAATTCGCAGGCACGTTGCAGTGGAAAGAGCAATGCTGAAGGATCCGCGCCACGCAAAGCGAGGAGCGCCATACCGGTCATCTCGGGATACGAACTTGCGTTCTGGCTGCGATACCTGGAGCCGCCGTGGTTCCAGCCTCCGTCGCTGCACCGTCTGGAAAGAATAAATTCCTGGGCTTCGGAGACATAGGATCGGAGTTGATTGTCGCCGTTTCGAGTAATCTGATCGGAGAGAGCGAGGAGAGACATGGTGGTGGGGCCGACCCAAGCTGCGGTGGAGGGAAACCAAGGCGATCCGCCGGCAGGGCGCGGATCTTCGGGCGCACCCTGTAGGCGGCTGATGAAGCGTCCAATGGGATTGTCCGCCGGCAAAATGTGGCGGATGAGCCAGCAAATTCCGCGTCGATGCTGCTGAAGAGCGTCGGCGCCGCCCGCCAGTGCCAACGTGGCCAGGCTTGTAACCCAGGTGCTCTGATCCACTGCCGGTTGCGGAGCCCAACCTCCGTCCGGTTTCTGGCTGCGCGCGAGCCAAATGCGCGCGGGAGCGCATACCGCGTCCGGACCTTCATTGGCTGTCAGCGCCAGGAGAGCCAAAGCGGTGGGTTCAGTCCAGGAGCTACCCTTCTGATATCCCCAACCGCCGTCTGAGTTCTGCGCTCCTAAAAGCTGCTGCTGAAGTGTATTCGCTTCAGCCATTGCGAGGCCGCCTAGGGCTGCATCTTGCGATTGCGCCGGCGCTTTAGATAGAAAACTAAAATGGCACCCGCCACAAACCAGATGATGGCCTGCATGGTCATATCACTCATTGCCTTCTCCTTTGGAACCGCTCTGTCGAGTTCGCGCACGTGCTCTGGGTTGAGAAGCAACGCAACGCGCCTCAACCGTCATATCGGCATCTGGCGCCTAATTCCTTAGGCAGCCGTTACGGTGCGCCGCCCATCGCGGGTCCTAGATTGTGCAATAAGGCCAGCATGCCGGGACCGGCGGTCACTACTAGCAACGAGGGCAGACAGAAGAAAAAGATGGGGAAAACGAGCTTCACTCCGACTTTGCCCGCCCGTTCTTCGGCCTGTTGGCGGCGGCGGACGCGCAAATAGTCCGATTGGGTGCGCAGCGCTTCAGCAATGCTGGTACCGAAGCGGTCGGTCTGGATCAGAATGGCGACAAGTTTTCTCATTTCATCCTCGCCGGTCCGCTTGGCCAGGTTCCGAAGCGCCTCGGCGCGGCTTTTTCCGGCCATAATCTCCATGTTCACCATAGCCAGATCCTCACTCACCGCCGGGTGCACGCTCTTGAGCTCACGGCTCACGTTCACGATGGCTTGATCGAGCCCGCAGCCCGCTTCCGTACAGATCACCAGCAAATCCAGAACGTCCGGCAGAGAAAGCCTGATCTTCTCGTGACGGCGGCCGACCAGACGGCCCAATATAAAAGAGGGAACCAGAAATCCAAGACCCGCACCCGCCACCGGCAAGACCAGGCGGAGCAACGGATTGTCCAGCCGGTCTCGGAACACCAAGGCCGCAATGACGAGCGCAGTCGTGAGAAAGATCTTCACTCCGTAATAAACCGGGACGGCGGAACTGGTGCGAAAGCCGGCGGAAAAGAGCTCGCGTTTTGCGATAGAGGCATCCTGGGGAGACACGGGCAGCAGATTCCCGAGCGGTTCCAGAACTTGGGAGAACGAAAACTCCCGCTTCTGCTTGCGAGCGCGCAGCGACTTGGCAATCGAATCGGCGCCGGTGTTCGCCAGTTGATCGAGCATGCGCGAGGGCCTGACGTAGTGGATGTAACCGAAATAAGAAACAGTGCCCGCGATCAACAGGAACAGCAGCAATGGAACCAGAAAATCCATGTCAGACCTTGATGTTGGTGATCTTCCGAATGACGAAGTAGCCGACCACTTGCCCACCCAGAGCGCCGTAAATCATGATTCGTCCCGTCGGATCGTTCACCAGCTGACGTAAGTAACCGGGCGAGATGAACATCATGAAGCCCACGACAGCGGCCGGCATTAACACCAGAACTAAACCGGTAATCTTGCCGTGAGCGGCAGCCGCCTTCACCTGACCTTTCAGCCGGAAACGGTCGCGAATGATCGAGGCAAGCTTGCTTAAGATTTCGCCCAAGTTTCCACCGGTTTCCTGCTGCAGGAGCACGGAGGAAACAAAGAAGCGCACGTCGACCAATGGCACGAGCAGGATCAGTTTCGAAAATGCCACTTCCATCGAGGAGCCGAGTTGCATGTCATTCGATACGCGGCGGAAGGCGGAGCCGAGCGGCTCCGGAGAGTCGGTAGAGAGCATTTCAAGCGCCACCGAGAATCCATGACCTGCCCGCATCGAACGGGAAAGGAAATCGAGAGCTTCGGGAAACTGCTCCTCGAATGCGGCAATCGTTTTCCCGCGCTTACGCAGGATCAGCAACAACGGAAGCGACGTTCCCAGGCTGCCGAGCAGCAGCATGCTGATGAATGGCGAGACAAGCCGCAGCTTCAGACCCAACAAGGCGCCCAAACAACCCGCGATGCAGCAGATGGTGATCAGCTTGCTCGCCGTCCAGTCTTTTCCAGCTTGCTCCAGGATCAGATCCAGCCGGTCCATGAACTCGAAGCGGCGCAATAGCCGCGCCAGCAGATCGTCTACGTCCGCGGGCCGTATGTACTCAACGGAACTGGAACTGGAGCGCTCCGGCGTGGCGGCATCGGCTTTCTGCAGCATCGAGCGGATCTGCTGCTTCTGCTTCGATCGGAAATAGGACGTCCCCACCCGGACGCATCCCAACACGGTGAGAAAGACGACGACGAAAAGGATACCGGCGAGCAACATGCCGCTTAGCGCACCTCGACCACACTTTGGAAGAGCTGAGGCGACAGCTCGATACCCGCGGATTTCAAGCGCTCGCTAAATTTCGGACGAACTCCCGTCGGACGGAACCTGCCCACCACTCGCCCTTCGCTCGATAGTCCGGTACGTTCGAACAGGAAAATGTCTTGCGTCGTGACCAGTTCGCCCTCCATGCCCAAGCACTCGGTGACGTATGTCACCTTGCGGCTCCCATCCGCCAAGCGCGAACACTGGACAAAAAGATCGATTGCCGAGGCTACCTGCTGCCGGATGGACCGAACATTCAGATTGGAACTCGCCATGCCGATCATGACTTCGAGGCGACTGATTGCGTCCCGGGGACTGTTGGCGTGAATGGTGGTCAACGAGCCGTCGTGGCCCGTATTCATGGCCTGCAGCATGTCGAGAGCTTCCTCGCCGCGCACCTCACCGAGGATAATGCGGTCCGGTCTCATACGCAGGGCGTTCACCAGCAGATGCCGTTGCACCACCGCGCCTTTCCCCTCGATATTGGCCGGCCGGGTTTCGAGCCGCGCGACGTGCGCCTGCCGCAATTGCAACTCAGCGGCGTCCTCAATGGTCACGATCCGCTCATTCGGAGGAATGAAGCCGGACAGCATGTTCAGAAATGTGGTTTTGCCGGCGCCCGTTCCGCCCGAAATAATGATGTTCAGCCGAGCTTTCACGCAGGCCTTTAGAAGGTCCAGCATGCCCTCCGTCATGGATTGCTTGGCGATCATGTCAGCGGGCTGAAGCGGGTCGGCTCCAAAGCGCCGGATCGAGAGCAGCGGACCGTCGACCGCCAATGGTGGAATGACGGCATTCACGCGCGAGCCGTCCGGCAGACGGGCATCTACCATGGGCGACGACTCATCGATCCGCCGTCCGACGCGCGACACCACGCGTTCGATAATCCGCATCAGGTGCGCGTCATCCTTGAATTCGATGGGCGTACGCTCGAGCTTTCCTTTGCGTTCGACATAAATCAGCCGCGGCGTCGTCACGAGAATATCGGAGACAGTGGGATCCCGGAGCAGCGGCTCAAGCGGACCGAGGCCAAAGACCTCGTCGAGAACTTCTTCGATCAGCCGGTCCTTCTCTGTCAGGCTGAGAGGCGTTTTTTCCTCGTTTACCAGCTTCGCCACAGAGGGGCGAATTTCCTGTCGAACGCGGTCGCCCGGCATGGCGTATACCGCTTCGAGGTTGATGCGATCGAGCAGCTTGCGATGGATCGAAAACTTCAGCTCTTGATACTGGAGCGCGGCGGCGTCACGCGGTGACGCGCCGGGGCGAAGCGCTTCGGCTCCGCGTACTTCGCTTCGAAGTGTATCTGCTCCTGCCATGAGAACTCCTTAACCGAAACAACTTAACCGAATAACGAAAACTTCTTTTTGGACTTGACCGGCTGTACGCCGGCGATTTTGGCCGCCAGCAATCCAAAGTGCTGCGCCAGACGTGTGTTTGCGTCCAGAAGATTGCCGCTTGAATACGACTGATATAAACCCATGTAGTCGTTCGGCAGAGCCGCGTACAAAGACCGGCCGAGAATCTTCTCGAGTTCCTGCGTGCTGATGTCCATCATTTTCGGCGTACGATTTAGAATCAATTGCACCTTCTCGCCCTGCTCAAACAGCCCATGCACGATCGATTTCAATCCATGCAGCGCCACCACTTCGAGCGTCGAGACCAGAAACAACTGGTCGATCTCGTCCAGCACGCCGAGCGCGATCGAATTGAGACTGCGTCCCAGATCGAGCACGATCCAGTCGTGTTGAGTCCGCATAAACTGAAGCACCTGACGCAACCGGCTCTCGTCGGGATGATCCCAACGCGTGTACACGGCCGGGGCGGGAATAACCGATAAACCGGGCCGATGCTCGACAACCAGCGCTTTCCACAAGCTCTCGTCCAAGCGGGACAAATTTTTGATCGCGTCGAGTACCGAGTAAGAACTCGGGGTTTTCATCAAAAAGCCGACCAGCCCTGAGGTTAAGTCCAGATCGGCAAGCAGGACCCGCTTCTTGGTCTGATTCTGCAGTTCAGAAGCGATGTGGCAGGAGAGCGTCGTGGCGCCGCATCCTCCCTTCGACGAGAGGAAGCCAATCATTTTCCCGCGCGTGGCCGGCGCGCTTCCTTCGTTGGCCGAACTCAGCAGACGCTCGAGCGCCGGTAGAAGCCCGTCGCGCAATGGCGAGTGTACAAACTCGTTGGCGCCGGCGCGCATCGCCGACAGGATGATTTGCGAATCGGCGCTCGTATGGAGTGCGATGATTTTCGTCTCGGGCGATTGATATTTGAGCTGCCGCATGGCGATGTTCAGCTCGGAAGGAACAGCGGATACATCGAGCAACAAGGCCTCGGGCTTGCTGCTCGATATCTGATCGAGCAGGCTGCTCCAGTCGCCGTCGTGCTGATCGAACCCGACGTGGTTCGCCGGATCTTTGAGAACGTCTACGGCTTCTCGCCGCAAGCCGTCGTCCTGAATGTGGGTTAGCAGTTTAGCCGGCATGGTTGAGATCAAGGATTCGGGACAGGTGGAGTGGACTGCGTATTCGGTGTCGTTTCAACAGGGCGCACCACCATCAGCGGCGCCTGCTGATTGGAATTGTTGTTGGGGAGCGGAGCAGCGGACTGCATGCTCTTTAACTGTTCAACCGGTAAGGTGGAACTCGTGGCCAGCAGCGGTACCGGACCGGTAACAGCTACTCCCGGAGTGCGGGGTGCGGTGTGACTGCCTTCAGCCACAAACGGGATCGGCATCTTGAGTTCGGGCGGCTTAACGCCACCTGGTATGGGACGGACGATTTCAGGGGTAACCAACACCAGAAGCTCGTCCTTGCTTTTAGAGACAGTCTTCGATTGGAACAATTTGCCCAGGACAGGGATGTTGCCGATGCCGGGCATCTTGTCGAGCGTTTGCGAGAGTTCGTTATCCAGCAGACCAGCGATCACAAAGCTCTGGCCGTCTTTAAGCTCGACTTCAGTCTGAACACGCCGAGTCGCGAGTCCCGGGACGGTATATCCGCTTACCGTCAGTCCATTCGTATAGTCCAATGAACTCACTTCGGGCGTCACCGTTAGCTGAATGGTGCCCCGGGGAGTAACGACCGGAAGGAAATTCAGCTTTATTCCAAATTCCTTAAACTGGATCGTGATTTGCCCTACGCCGGAGCCGCCTCCCTGAATGGTGGGAAACGGAAACTCTCCGCCCGCGAGGAAACTCGCCGCTTGGCCGCTCTGCGTTAACAGGTTCGGTTCGGCTAGTGTTTGCGCGAGGCTTTTTGCCTCAAGCGCCTGAAGCACCGCGCCGATATCAAGATCCGGCCGGAAGTAGAAGATGTTCAGCAGATCCGTTATCGTCTCAGTCCCGCCGGTACCGCCAAATTGCGAAACGGTTGGCTGCTGGCCGAACTGGCCAGTGGTCGAACCCGCCACGCCTTTTGAATTTCCACTGAACAGATTGAGTCCGAGCTGCACGGAAGCGGAGCGGCTCACGTTCGCAAAACGCACCTTCAGTAAGATCTGTGGCTGACCAGCGGGCACGACAACGCGCAAGAGATTGACAACTTTGCCGAGCGTGGCTGCAATCCCGGCGGCGCGGTCTGCTTCTATTTGGTCGTCCGCCGTCCCGCGGAGAAAAACGTTGCCATCTTCTATGGATAGCGAAACATTCGGCCCCACCTCGCGCGACAACTCATCCCGCACGGCATCGAGTTTGGCGCTATTGGCCGAGACTCGAACCTCGAATCTCAAGGTCCGGCCTAGCGTGTCCCATAGGATCAGCGTGGTATCGCCCATCGATTTGCCATTGATGAGCAACTCGGTCGAGCTCACAGCCACCGCTTCCGCAATGTCGGGATTTGCAATCGAGATGCGGCGAATGCCCTCGCGATGATCCAAGATGATCGACTGGCTGACGGTAACGTGCAGGTCTGATGCGCTGCCCGGCGCCGGGACCGCCGTGGCCGCACGGGGATGCGAAAGTGCCGCGGCGGAGTCGCTATAAGGGAGTCGTACTTGCGCCTGCGCGGCAACCAGGGCGAAGCAGAAGAAACTGGAAACGATACTTTTCACTGAATTATTTCCTGTGCGGCAAGTCGAACGATTGTTCACTTCTCTTGGTCCCGCTAAAAACTTCGACGGTAGTCGTAGGGGGCGGCTGGCGAACGGGTTCCGGAGCAGAACGCGGAGCGGCACGCATGGGCGGTGGAGGCGCCGCTGCCTTCACCTCTTGTCCAAACAGCCCCGCGAGCGAGACTCCTCGCGTGTCCTGCTCCTGCGTATCCAGCGGATTGCGCAACACCAGTTGAACTCTGGTATTCTCGCTTGCCAGACTGAGAATTTCGGCTTGATTTGGCGTGACCAGCAGATTTACCACTTGCGCGGCCTCTGGCTTTCCATCGGCATTTTTTTCGATACGCTGTCCGGCTGACAGAACTTCGATGTTCTGCAGCACCGTCTTACATAGCGATCCTCCGCTCTGGTTGACGCCTGGCGCCGTCCCTGAAATCAAAACATCGACGCGCATGCCGGGCAGCACGAAACCGGCCAGCCCGACGACTTCGTTGACCCGCAGCGCCACCGCGCGCATGCCGACCGGAATGGTGGATGCAAGCCCCGCTCCGGCGCCCTTCGGGGCCAGTCTCTTTTCAAGAATGGGCTCGTCCTGGTAGATATTGGCTACCACGCCTCGCCCGACGATTTCCTGCCGAGTTTTGATGGCGTATTCAGGCGTGGGCCCACTCCAGGCGATCTGCGTAAGATCAGAATCACGGATGAGCGCACCCACCTGAAGATCGTGGGCGGCCACGACCAACGTGCTGGTGGCCACCGATCGGGCAGGGGTTCGCGCTTGCGAAATCACTAACCGGTAAACCGCAAAACTTGCGATGAATGCGACTACCAGCGCAAATGCAAACACGGCAGCTAAACGTCGATTCATGGGACCTGACTTACTCTCCGCAATCTATTGACATGGTTCCGGTAAGGACTTTGCACACCGGACGAGTGCTTACAATCTCAATTAGCGCAGCAGAACGGGAGAGCCGCAGAGGTGCGTCGGCGGCTCTCGACAAACTCGTCGCTCGCGGTGCTAGCTACTAGGAGGCAGCGTTGCTGACTTGGGTGCTAATGTTCGTCCAAATCGTCTTAATATTGCTGCCAACGCCGCTCAATAGAGCGACCGCAGCTAAGGCTATGAATGCGAGCAGCAAGGAATATTCGACCAAGTCTTGACCGTCTTCTTCCTGCCAGAACGCTTGTAGAGCCGATGTAATCATAAGCTTCTCCTTTCGTTTAGTTTTGGGCGTGGATTCAAAATTCGATGTGGTGAAATCGCGAGCACGTTGCTTGAAGGTACCTGCTTCCCGGCAGCAACGCTTCCGCCACTTAGGTCAGACGATGCGGGCGCATCGTTTCTCTGTTCGTTCCTCTGGAAGAGGACGAACGATTCGCCCTCAGCGACTATCTTCCAGTGAGGCGATTCCCTCAGCACACTCGCGATCGGTACGTCGGGCGATACCAGCACCGTATCAATCGAGAATCTGTTTAAATCCGGCTCCCAATCACGTCGGGCATTGAGGATGTGGACGTATTTCGTCATCAGGTCATAGCCGTAGAAATCAGATCTGCCGTCCATGAACACGCGCTCGGAGGGAAAGAACTGGTAAATCAAGTAGTCCGCCCACTGATCAGTCGTGAATAACCGGGAGGCATGGGCCGCTTCGAGCGATGGGATGGCGTTGACTGGGAAAGTCTTCGGGCTGAACCGGCCCTCAAACCCAGGCCGCCCCGACGCCAGTGCGAATGCCAGCAGGACCACGGCCATACCTGACGCTACATGCCAGCGCTCAATCCGCTCCAAGGGTTGGAAATCTCGGGCGATCTCGCTAAGAAGGCCGCGTTTCCTGATTTTCAGCCACGGCAACAAGCGCGCGTGATTTAGCGCGTCATGGCACGTCGCGGCCATCCAAGGCGCCCCGAGCAGCAGAAAAATGGGCAGGTTGCGAACGGAAATCAGCGATAGATGGACCCATAGCAACACTGTGATCGCAGCAGCATAATGCCCGCTGCGCACGCACCAGAACACCGACGCTACACCGAGCAGCAGCATGCATTCGAAGAAGATGGCGCCCGGCAGACGAAAATTGAGTGATTGATATTCCTGTATATTGTCCAGTAACTTCGAATCGAGGAGGTACGCGACAAGGTGTTGGTGTAAATGCCATCCATAGGGGTTGACGAAGGTAACGGCGCTGCACGCCACTGCGCATAGAACATATGGCCGAGACAGGCGGTAAGCAGTGCGAGCGATGTCTTTGGTCTGTTTCAACGATTGGGCAGCCGCCCCAGCCGCACTCGCGACCAACAGTGCGATACCGACGAAGAACCCGCCATGCAGATTCGTCCACAGCAACATCGCGAGAGGCAGCCAGAAAAGAGCCTTTCGATTTCCTCGTTCTGCGGAGAGAATGGCGTGTGAAAACACCAGGGCAAAAAGCCAGGTAAACAGGTGAGGCCGCGCTAGCCAATGAATGATGGAGCCGCAAATAGCGAGGAGGGTAAAACCAAAAGCAAGAAAATCATTGCCAGAAATTCTCCGAATGAGGCGGAATAGCAGCGCCGAGATCAACCCCAGCAGCAACACAGTTGCAAAGGCCACACCGGGCAGACCAGCCCATCGATGAAGAAAGGAGAGCACCACGTCGGCGCCCCACTCCCAGGCGAACCAGTTCTTGTGAGGCTCGGTGAAGGAGAATAGATCTGTTCTGGGTATGGCGCCGTGTTGGAGTATCCAATCCCCGGTACGGATTTGCCAACCAGTGTCCCCGTCTCCAAAAAGGTGGGCAGCGCCCTGCAAGATGAAGAAAAGAATGAACCCAGGAAGCAGGAACGCAAAGTCCGTCAGCGACGGGAAAAGGTGTACGAACCAGCGGATATTCGCCGCCTCAGGCACCTCCCACGATTCCGCGACTGTAGCTTGCATGGATCCCACTTGTGATTGAGAACTGTCTACGGTCTCTAATCGGTCAGGGGAAATGGTTTCATTAGCCCGGTACGCAGAACGGTGGAGATACTCCACGCGTACGCGGCCGTGTAAGGTTAGCGCGAAGCGTGAAGGAATACGAACAGGAGCGAGCCGGCAGCGATAGCAGCGCCATGAGGCAGGCCCAGCGCTTCCCTGTGCCGTAAATCGAGGCGCGAGTCCCTTACCGCCGGTGCACGAAAGTGCAGCAACTCAGTCACAATAAGGCCTACATTCCAGAAGGTCTGATGAACCCGGCCCTTGGTGGCGATTACGGCCAAGGAAGTCACTCCCCCTATGAGGGCGGTTGCGAGAAAGATCTCGAACCACCCCTTTGGACCCGCCAGTGCACCCACCGCCGCCATCAGCTTCACATCTCCTGCGCCCATGCCTCGAACCAGGTAAAGCGGCACGTAGATAACGGCCGCGCACAGTAGGCCCAGTGCGGCTCCTCTTAGCCCATCGAGCCCGAGGAGCAAGGTGTTGCACCCGAACCCCAGCACGATCCCGCTTAAGCTGACCCAGTTCGGAATCCTGCGATATCTCAGGTCGTAAATCGCAGCAAGTGTTGCGGTACAAACCAGCACGATTGTCAGGAGGACGGGCATGTCGATCGCAATTTCATCTGCTCGGCGGCGAATTCGTCCTGTTTACTCGTTCGTTGCACACTCAAGCGATCCCCTACTTTGATATCGGAGGCTGTGATTGCGCCCGCTCGCAGTTCTAGTACGGAAGAAGCCAGGAGGCAGACGGAAATCCGGCGAGGCGACATTTGCCGACGCAATTTCTTCACCTTGAAGTCGCTGTCCAGGAATAACACGTCAATGGGCATTTTCATCCCGAAGGTATGAATCGCTTCACAAGGCACAATCCAGAGACCCGAGTCGCGCCCGAGATTGTTGACGCCCAGTAGTCCTTTACGACGGGACGCACTGTCGTGGGTCATGCGGACGTGCCGCGCAAGCGTTAATCCGGTCTCGATGTTAAGTAAGGTGTACTCTGGCTCCTCGCCCGACGCATCACATTCCATTTCCCGCCCGCTCCAAACACGTTAGAAGAGGAGTGGCTAGCCTGTCCCCTAAATCTCAGTCTGGGCAGCACCAGGCGGTAGTTCTTCAGGACGGGTGGGTCATGGCTTCGGGCCGAACCAGACGGTCGAAGTCTTCCGCACTGAGATATCCCAGCTTCTGTGCCGCTTCTTTCAGGCTCGATCCATCGATGTGCGCCGTATGCGCAATCTTAGCCGCCTTGTCATAGCCGACGACCGGACTCAGCGCGGTGACCAGCATCAACGAGTTTTGTACGTAATGCTCAATCTGGCCGCGATTCACATCGATTCCCGTGGCGCAGAACTCCCGGAAGCTGCGGCAAGCACCGGCAAGCAACCGGACAGAGTGCAGGAAATTGTGTATGATCACGGGCTTGAAAACGTTCAGTTCGAAATTGCCTTGTGAGCCGCCGAATCCGATCGCCACATCATTCCCCATCACCTGGGCCGCGACCATGGTCATTGCTTCGCACTGCGTAGGATTCACCTTGCCGGGCATGATCGAGGAGCCCGGCTCGTTTTCAGGAATCGTCAATTCTCCGAGACCGCAGCGAGGGCCGGAGGCCAACCAGCGAACGTCGTTTGCGATCTTCATCAACGATACGGCGAGGGTCTTAAGCACGCCGCTCGCCGCTACCAACTCATCGTGGGCCGAGAGCGCCGCGAATTTATTTGGGTGAGATCGAAAGGGTAATCCGGTCAGCTCTCGAATCTTCGCCGCGGCACGCTCGCCGAATTCTGGATGCGCGTTCAAACCGGTCCCTACGGCGGTTCCCCCGATGGCCAAATCGAAGAGTCCGTCCAGCCCCTGGTCCAACCGCGCCAAGTCCCGATCCAGCAGCGAAACCCATCCGGAGATCTCCTGTCCAACCGTCAGCGGCGTCGCGTCCTGCAAGTGAGTCCGGCCGATCTTCACGACCTCCGCAAACTGCTTCGCTTTTGCGTCCAGAGCGTCGCGCAGCTCGCGTATCGCCGGAACGAGTACTCGGTCCACCTGCTCGGCCGCGGCGATGTGCATGGCGGTGGGGAAGGTGTCATTCGACGACTGCGACATGTTGACGTGATCGTTGGGGTGAACAGGCTTCTTGGTTCCCATCGCGCCGCCGCTCAATTCGATAGCGCGGTTGGAAATCACCTCGTTCGCATTCATATTGGTCTGAGTGCCGCTTCCCGTCTGCCAGATGCGCAACGGAAAATGATCGTTAAGCCGTCCGGAGATCACTTCCTCCGCGGCTTGCGTGATCAGGCGCGTTGTCTTTTCATCCAGATTCCCAAGGTCCTGATTTACCAGCGCACAAGCTTTCTTCAGCACTCCGAAAGCACGGATCAGCTCGGGCGGCATCACATCCTGTCCAATATCGAAATGATGCAGGGAGCGCTGCGTCTGCGCGCCCCAATAACGATCGGAGGGCACTTCGATCGCGCCCATGCTGTCTGATTCCATCCGCTGCGAACCGCTCATGCTTCTATTGTGTAACTTCGACGGATCAGCCGATGCTCAGCCGCATTTGTCACGAAATCCGCTTCCCCCCGTCTACGAGTTGTAGTTAGGGACTAACGATTTCTAGTTTGAAATCGGTACTTTTGCGGAAAGCGGCAGCTCAAATCCTGTTACCTTCATGAAAGCCATTACGATTGTTCCTGGAAAGGCCGACTCGGCCTGCATTGAAGACCTAGCCGAGCCTGCTTTGCCTGACGGCAGCATCCTGGTCCGGGCACTGGATCTCGGCATCTGCGGAACCGATTTTGAGCTTATTTCCGGTCAGTATGGCTGGGCTCCGCCGGGCCACAGACATCTGGTCATCGGTCATGAATCGCTGGGGCGAGTCGAGCAGGCGCCCGCCAACAGCGGGTTCGCAAAGGGTGATCTCGTGGTAGGCATCGTGCGGCGCCCCGATCCGGTTCCGTGCATCGCGTGCGCGGTGGGCGAGTGGGACATGTGCCGCAACGGCCAATACACCGAGCGGGGCATCAAAGAGCGCGACGGCTTTGCCTCCGAATTTTGGCGGATTGAGCCCGATTACGCGATCAAGCTGAACCCCGATCTACGAGACGTTGGGGTTTTAACGGAGCCCACCAGCGTAGTGGCCAAAGCCTGGGACCACATTACGCGTATCGGCGAACGAGCGGAATGGAAGCCCAAAACCGTGCTCGTCACCGGCGCCGGCCCGATCGGACTGCTGGCGGCATTGCTTGGAGCGCAGCGGGGCCTCGAAATCCACGTTCTCGATCGCGTCAAGGATGGCCCGAAGCCTCGGCTGGTGGAAGCGCTCGGCGGTACGTATCACACGGGCCCGGTAAAAGATATCGGGTTCGTCCCGGACATCATTATTGAATGTACGGGCGTCGCTTCCGTGATATGCGAGACCATCAGTCATCTCGGCAATGACGGCATACTGTGCCTCGCCGGCGTCTCTTCCCAAAATGAGAGAGTCAATCTGGACCTGGGAAGCATCAACCGCGCCATGGTTCTCGAGAACAGTGTCATCTTCGGCTCCGTCAACGCCAATCGCAGCCACTGGGAGATGGCGGAGAAGGCGCTTGTTCAGGCGGACAGGAAATGGCTAAAACAGGTCATTTCGCGGCGTGAACCTCTATCGAATTGGCACGACGTGCTGGAGCGCCGGCCGGACGACATCAAGGTGGTCATCGAATTTTCCGCCAATTAGAAGAAGGCATCCCGAGCTAGCAAACTCCATTCGCGCATCATGACCCAGCTCATTGAAGACTACGCACTCATCGGCAATAACGCCACCACGGCCCTGGTCGGCAGGAACGGATCGATCGACTGGCTGGGGTTTCCCCGCTTCGATTCGGCCGCTTGCTTTGCCGCGCTGCTGGGATCGGAGGAGAACGGCCATTGGAGCCTTAGTCCCGTAACGGAGCGTCCCACCGTCAATCGGCGCTATCGCCAGGGCACGCTTGTTTTGGAGACTGAATTTTCAACCAGCGAAGGCACGGTCCTCCTCATCGATTGCATGGACCGGCGTGGCGAACACCAGGACGTCATCCGGCAGGTTCGCGGAGTGCGGGGCCGTGTGCGCATGCAAATGGAACTGAGCATCCGGTTTGAATACGGAACTGTGATTCCCTGGGTCAGCCGCATGGAAGATGGCCGGCTGCGCGCCGTCGCCGGGCCCGATCAGATGATTCTTGATACGCCTCTTGAATTACAGGGGCAGGATCTCAAAACGCGCGCCACTTTCGACGTCGAGGAGGGCCAGACTGTTCCCTTCACACTTACCTGGTCGCGTTCTGATGGACCCACGCCACCGCCTGTGGGTGTAGAAACTACGATTAACAATGTCACGACGGCGTGGGAAAAGTGGTCCGCCAAACACGAGCCCAAAGGACCCTACTGCGAAGCTGTCCTGCGTTCCTTGATTACGCTGAAGGCCCTGACACATCACCGCACTGGCGGTATTGTGGCCGCCGCCACGACATCCTTGCCTGAGGAAATTGGCGGAATTCGCAACTGGGATTATCGCTTCTGCTGGCTGCGCGATTCGACCTTTACGCTGTACGCCCTGATGGAGGCCGGCTTCACGGATGAAGCAAAGTCCTGGCGCGATTGGTTGCTGCGCGCCGTGGCAGGAAGTCCTGACCAGATGCAGATCATGTACGGTGTCGCGGGCGAGCGCCGCCTCACTGAGTTCGAACTTCATGAGCTTCCCGGCTACGAAGGCTCCCAACCTGTACGCATCGGCAACGCTGCTTCCGAGCAGTTACAGCTTGACGTCTACGGTGAGGTGCTCGACTCGTTTTACCAGGCGCGTTGTAGAGGTTTAGCGAAGCTCGAAGCGGGTTGGAATCTGGAACGCGCGCTGGTCAACCATCTCGAGAAGATCTGGATGAAGCCGGACGACGGCATCTGGGAAATAAGGGGGCCGCGCCGTCACTTTGTTCACTCGAAGGTCATGGCCTGGGTCGCTGTGGATCGCGCCGTGCGCACGATGCAAGAATTTCACGAGGACGGCCCTCTGGACCGCTGGACCAAGCTCCGCGCGGATATCCATGACGAGGTGTGCCGCTTCGGTTTCAGCAAGGAACTGAACTCGTTTGTTCAATATTTCGGCGGGAAGGAACTGGACGCAAGCCTGCTCATGCTTCCGCTGGTTGGTTTTCTTCCCCCGGAAGACCCGCGTGTCAAAGGTACCCTGGCGGCAATCGAAAAGGGATTACTGCACGACGGCTTCGTCGCACGATACAACACTCACACATCCGTAGACGGGCTTTCCGGCGAAGAAGGAGCCTTCCTCGCGTGCAGTTTCTGGCTGGTTGACAACTACGTTCTTCAAAACCGGATGGAAGAGGCGCGCAGTCTGTTTGAGCGCCTGCTCACGGTTCGTAACGACGTGGGATTGCTGTCAGAAGAATACGATCCCAAGGAGCAGAGACAACTCGGTAATTTTCCGCAAGCTTTCTCCCATCTGGCGCTCGTGAACTCCGCGCACAACTTGAGCGTGAAGACGGAAGATAAACCCGCAAAACAGCGGTCGAAGCGATCCCATCGATAGCGTTCGGGCGGCGTCCGGCTCACCAGGGCGAACAACTCACCAACCTTGGCGTTGGCGCAGATTCGTAACATGCGCCATGTGATGGCGGCCGTGCCAAGCATACAAGCTCAGCGCCACGTCCAAACTCATGGGGCCGCGCTCCGGATGAACGAACGTCCGCGCCAGATCGGCACTCTTGAAAGAACGCAACAGCGCGGCCCAGCGCACATGTAGCGGTTCCAGCAGATGGAGCGAAACCTCCACGCGGGCAAGCTTTGCGTCCGCCAACTCCGCCCAGGCGGCTTCATTGTAAGGCTTGATAACAGGCGCATCCTCGGTCATTGCCAGTCTGAAACGCACATAGCTGTTTATATGGCTGTCGGCGACGTGATGGACCATTTGACGGACGGTCCAACCACCTGGGCGGTAGGCAGTATCTAATTGGGACTGTTTCAACCCGGAAACGGCATGGCTGAGTTGCGTCGGCAAGCTCTCAATCTGTTCGATCCAAGTGTTCCGGTCCTGCGCCGAAATCGCGGCGGGAGGTTGAAACCGCCCGACGGGATATCGAAGGTCTTGTTCAGCCGGCGCTCTATTCACTCTCGCCATATTTTACGCTTTTTTTACCTGGAACCGGAAAAAGCGGCCCCTCATCTGTTTCATAGGCACCTAGCATGCGAGACGGCAGGCCACAAAGGGGGTTTACCCCAACCCCAAGTGCAACTCCCCACAAACCCTCTTGTGGCCCTCGCTGACGTGGCGCCAAATCATTAGGTAGCGTCATGGATCACACTGATGTTCTCGCCTTTCCGGCTACGGCTTGGCAACCGGAGTACTTGGACGACACTGCTATCCGTAACATGATCCTCGAGCACTATGATCGGGAGAACGTTCCGATGCAGCGTTACCTGATTTTTTTGGGCGTCGACCCGGACACTGCTCAGGAAGCAGTGCAGGAGAGCTTCTTAAGGCTGCATGAACATCTGTTAGGGCGCGGTGACCAAACCAATCTTCGGGCATGGCTGTACCGGGTGGCTCATAACTTGGCGCGCAATGCGCAAACCGCGCACCGCTCCAGTCGAACGGATTCTTTGCCGGACGCACCTGGCGCCGGCGATCTACCTGCCGACGGAATCTCTCCGGAAGAGGCGCTATTGGCTGAAGAGCAAACCAGACGGCTGCGCCAAGCGCTTGCGGTCCTGAGCCCGGCGCAGAAGGAAGCACTCATGCTGCGAACGCAAGGCTTAAAGTATCGCGAAATCGCCGACGTTTTGAACCTTTCCGTGTCGACCGTCGGCGAAACCATCCAGCGCGGCTTGGAGAAATTGAAGCAACTGCTATGACGGAGCGTGACGCTCAGGCCTTGCATCATCTCCCGAACGACGCCCTCGTAAGAGCAATGGACGACGAACTCTCACCGTCGGAAACCACCGAGGTCGAATCGCATTTGTCTCGCTGCGACGCATGCAAAGAGCGCTACCAGAATCTTCGCGACATTTCGGTGCGCATCGACGCTTGGACTGCCCGCATTTGGACCGCTTCTTCGATGCAGGCGCGCGAACTTCTGGTACGGAAACTCGACTCCCGGCAATCACAATCCATCGCTCCTCCCGCAAAGAACGTGCTGCGCCGGTTCGGCTGGGGAATGGCGATTGCCGCCACTCTCGCGCTCTGCGTGGTATTTGCACCACACGGCAGTCATGCTTCGAAGAGCGATTCGATGAGCGTTTCCGGGCGGCCTACGGCCGACACCTTTGAGGTGAATGGGGAAACGTTTGCTGCGCTGCCGTACTCCAATCCAGACCTGCCCATTAGCACTTCACACATTATGGAAATGCAGATTCCAGTTTCCTCGCTTACGGACGCTGGTCTTGCGTTCGAACCGGTTTCTATGCAGGAAGCAGCGCTGAATCACTCCGTACTGGCGGACGTGCTGATCGGAATGGACGGACAGCCGCTCGGCGTACACGTCTTGAGTGCGCAGTAGTTTGCTGTAAAACAATTTTGTGGGGTTGCAACAAGGAGACAAAAATGAAGAACGTTACTTTCGCCGCCCTAGGTAATGTAGTTCTTTGCGCGGCGGCTCTGGCCCAGGGTCCTCCGCCCGGTGGACCACATCATCGAGGGTTCGACGGCCCGGGAATGGACATCGGACTGCATCGCGGCAAGATAGTGACCGGCGCGCCTTATTCCGCTACTGTTACCAACACACACTCACAGGTTTTGCAGGACGGCAATACGATTCAGAACAGTACGACCGGAACCGTTGCACGAGACAGTCAGGGCCGCACATATGAACAGATCACGTTCAACGGCGCCCGGTTCGGGCAAACCGGTCCCACCACGCTGGTGTTTATCAATGACCCGGTAACGGGTTACGCATACACCCTGAACGCGACCACGAAGGTTGCCACCCGGCACGCGCTGAGAACTCCACCAGCGGGTTCATCTGAGCGCGGGCGCCACGCCGAAAACGCACAGGAATCGGTGAATCGCGTTACCTCGGATCTTGGCGCGCAGAGTGTTGGCGGCGTAAACGCGACCGGCACATCCGTCGCTCACACCATTCCCGCAAACACCATAGGGAATGCCGCGCCGCTCACGACCACGCGGGAAACCTGGACCTCACCGGATCTTCAGATTCCGGTTTTGTCGAAGACCACCGATCCTCGTTTCGGTCAATCCGTTTATTCACTGACCAACATTCAAAGGGCCGAACCGCCGGCTTCTCTATTCCAAGTGCCATCGGACTACACCATAAAAGATATGTCCCGCCCGGGCCCTCCTCCAGCGCAGCAGTAGTCAACCTGTCCCTCTTGAAGGTCCTCGCGATCGAAATCGCGGGGCCTTTTGTTTTGGCGCTGCCGTGCTCAGTTCCGCTGCAGCTTGCGCATCCGCCTGACCCAGAGCAGATACTGCCAAAGCGATCCGCGTTCAAGCCAAACAAAACGGAAAAACGAATTTGCGGTCACCGATTCCGCCGGCATCCCTGAATAAGTTTCAATGCGCCAGCGCAGATAGGGAGATTGCCATGGCCGCAGGCGATAGCCCCGGGAGGCAATCCAGAGAAAGCGCAGCATCAGGGGTGGGACGCCGCAAACGTACTGGTGTTTGGAAGAGCAGCGCTCTGTTTAGCCGCGATGTCCGGTGTCGCGTAATATCCCGATCGCGTACGCACAACCGGTCTTCCCGGCGCATCCACCGTTACTTTGATCTGCCGGTAACTTCCGTCGAGCTGCTGAAGGCTGGGGCTGTACGCTATGGTGTACTGATTCCGAATGTCGCGGGCGATCTCGACCGCTAGAGACTGCACCTCGTTCACATCTTTTGGATAGAACGCCAGACCGCCGGTCGCATTCGTCAATTCATTCAGAGCACGCCGTGCTTTAGTTGCTTCGTGCTTCTCTTCGTCGGTGAAGAGCCCGATCGCATAGACAACTGTGTCGCCCTGATTCGCGCGCTGTACTAATTTCTCGAGCGTTGAGGTACTCGCGTTGTCGTTACCATCCGTGATCACCAGCAGGACCTTTTTGTCCTTCTTCGCTTCCTGCTTCATGTAATCGAGGGACATGTTGATTGCGTCCCGCATGGCGGTGCCGCCGCGTGAATCGATCCGCGCCAGTCCCTGCTCCAGCTTCCGCGGATCGCTCGTGAATGGCACGTCTAGAAAGGCGTCGTCGTTAAAATTGACGATGAAGACCTCATCCTGCGGATTCGACTCTCGAACCATCGCCAGCGCGGCCGCTTCCACCCGGCTTCGCTTGGTCATCATGCTGCCGCTATCGTCGATGATGATCCCAAGCGACACTGGAACATCCTCACGCCGGAAGATTTTCACCTGCTGCGGTTGGCCGTTCTCGAAAACCTTGAAAGCGCCCTTATCCAGGTTTGTGACAAGCTTCCCCTTTTTGTCTACAACACTCGCGTGTAACACGACAAGTCGTGTATCGGACCGGAACTGAGCGAACAGAGCAACCGCGGATACGCTCGCCAACAGTGTTGCTACAGCGCAGTGAATGAAGCTTCCGGCCCGCAACGTACTACTGAGTTGGCGCATAGTAACCAAGACGGAAATATGCTTTCAGAGGCGGCAGCCCCCGCGGCTGATTCAACTTCACTTGAACACGCCGGTACTTCCCGTCTCGCTCGTGATTCTTTGGAGTATAGCCCAACATGTATTCGTTGCGAAGCTCAATGCCAATCTTCGCCGCAATGTCCGGCAACTCCGCCACATTATCTACGGCGTATTCGCGGCCGCCAGTCTGTTCCGCTAATTCGTTCAACAGGCCTGGTCCGGCGGCTTCTTCGGGCGTACGCCCTCTGGCCGACATGGCTTCGAAAATCCCGATCGCAAAAATCTGCACGTCCGCTTCCCGAACCGCATTTTTGATCTCGGTTTCCGTATACCGGCTGCTGTTGTCTCCCCCATCGGAGATAATAAGCAGCGCTTTCCGCGGATTATGCGCTTTTTTCATTTCGTGCATCGCCAGGTAAACGCTGTCGAGAAGTGCCGTTCGGCCCCTCGATTGCGTAAACGTCAGCGTGCTTTGGATCTTGTCTGTATCGGTAGTGAAAGGTACCGTGAGTTCGGGCCGATCGTTAAATTGAACTAAGAAAAACTCGTCCGAAGGATTGGAGGTCTTAAAGAACTCGGCAGCCGCCTGCCTCGATTTCTGCAGTTTCGCCCCCATACTTCCGCTGGTATCGAACACCAGGCCAATGGAGATAGGAGCGTCTTCGCTTGAAAAATCGGTGATCTGCTGTTCCACCTTGTCTTCAAAGATTCGGAAATGTTCCTTCTCCAGACCGGTCACAAACCTGTTGAGCGGGTCCGTAACCGTCACATTGATCAGAACGAGAGTCTTGTTAACTCGAAGGTCTACCGGTCGCGACGGCGCCGTTCGGGTAGGGACCGTACTCTTGCGGGATTCAATCGCAACCGGCTCACTATCAGAAGGCGAAACGGACTTTCCGGCCTGTTCAGGCGCAGTACTCTGCTGTTTTCCCGCTAAGGTAGCGCTCGCCGCGAGTAGACACAGCAATGCTACAGCCCATGTTGCATTCCAGCGACGCACCCACACTCCTGATCGGACGCAAGAGGGAAAAATGCGAGACAAATTGCGCGTCCGCATGAACTTCGATGCTTTCTGTCCTGATCATAGCATCGCCAAAACCAGCTTCCAGCGCACAGATCGCGCCCGTTCGTCAGCTTAAGGACACTAGCGATCCGCCATTCCTGTCAACTCTCAAAGACGGAAAATACAACCCACACGAACGCGCTGCTTTGCTTCCGTTTTCAGGGTCAATTGCAGAATAGAGGAGCATATGAGCAAGCGCCGGCCGCGTTCAATACACTCCGGGAAGGAACCCTCGCCGGCAAAGCCTCTCTCCGGGCAAGCTCTCGTTCCTCGTTGGTCCCCTCCCCGGCCATCAGTCTGCTTCCTGATCCTAAGTGCCGTTTGGGTTGCCGTGCTCTACGCGCGAATCATCAACGCGCCCTTCGTTTACGACGACGTCCTGGTGATTCAAAATAATCCCGCACTCTCTTCGTGGCACGACATGCTGCGGTATTTTCGTTCCTCGGTGCAGCTCAATACCGAATATCGGGGCTTCGCCGGTTCCATCTACCGGCCTCTGACTTGGTTAGGCTTCCTGATCAACCATAAGCTATCCGGAAACAGTCCGGTTGGCTTTCATATCACGAATTTGGTATTTCATTGGGCGAACGGCGTCATCGGCTTCTTCCTTCTGCGTAGGCTCGGCATCGCACCAATACTAGCCGGGGCCACTTGCCTTATCTGGCTCGCTTTACCTGTAAATTCCGAAGCGGTGGCATGGATTTCAGGCCGCCATACCTGCCAGGCAACTTTCTTCATTCTGCTAAGCCTATTTGCCGCCGTTCGCTATCTACGCGAAAGAAGGCCCGTGCTGTTGATCGGCTATCTTGCGGCGCTACTCGGTGCATTCCTTTCGAACGAGTGGGGCACATTGGCGCTGCCGCTGACTGGACTCCTTATCTACATCGAGCGCCCTAAACAGCAAATTACCTGGCTAAATCTCTGTGGAGGTGGCGGCGCCATGGCCGTTCTCTACTTAGCAGTCAGACACGCTGCTGGAGCGCATCTTCCTATCGGTTCATTCAAGGTTCTGCCTGTCGGCCTCTCGTTGTTGAAATATCTATCCTGGATCGTTCTGCCCGTCCATATGAGCGTGGAGCGTTCCACAGACACGCCCGCCAACCAAGTCACCTTCGCCTCGCTTGCCGCTCTTGCCGCGCTACTTTTTTTGGTTCTACTGGCGTTCACAATTCGCAAGCGCGCGCCTAAGCTTGCCGCAGGCTTAGCTTGGGTGCTGATCTGCATTCTGCCATTTTGCGGAATCGTATTCATCTATCAGGGCATGGCGGAACGCTACGCCTATCTGGCTTCCGCGAGCCTTGCCTTTTGCTTCGTGGCGTTGGCGGACCTGACGGACGGAATCGTCAGACCTGTCGCCTTCTGCATCCTTCTTCTGTGGGTCGCTTGGGGCGCGTGGCGCTTAAATGCGCGCTTACTCGATTGGGGAAATCAGACCAGGTTGTTCCAGTCCTCCTTGCAAACCGATCCGGAAAGTCCGGTACTGCTCTATAACCTGGGTATCGCATCCGCGGAAGCCAGCGATTTTCAGGGCGCAATCAGCTATTACCGCCGCGCGCTCACGATCAACCCCGAATATCTGAATGTGCTGGTAAATCTTGGCAATCTACTGCGCGAGCAGGGAGATTATCCGGCTGCGCTTACACTGCAGAAACGAGCCCTCGCGACGGGTCCGCAGACAGCGGATTTGTGGGTCAACTTGGGAGACACGTACCTGAAGGACGGGTCAACCGGCAAAGCCGTCGAGGCGTTTCAAAAAGCAATCTCGCTCAATCCCGAGAGCATGGAAGCCACCATCAATCTGGGCGCAGCCTTCCAAAGCATGAGACAGTTCGCGGCTGCCAAACAGCAATACGAAAAAGCCATCTCGATCAATCCGCATGAGGGTGCGGCCTACTGCAATCTGGGCGCCCTCCTGTTAAAAGAGGGGGATGTGAGCGGTGCAACCGAACAGTTCAACCGGGCTATTCAACAAAACGATTCGTATTACCCGGCGTATTTCGATCTTGGCCTGGTATACGAAAGCAACGGACGTAAGCAATTGGCGGTTTCCATGTTCGAGAAGGTCTTGCAACTCCAACCGAATAATGCAAACGCAGCCCTCCACCTAGAGAGGCTACAGGGGCGTTAGATCTTTCCGAGCGATTATCGTTGAATACGCGCCGAGCCACCCTTCGCGACAGATTCTACCTGGTCGAGAGTGGCCATCGTGGTGTCTCCCGGGAAAGTCGTAAGCAACGCCCCATGGGCCCAGCCGAGATTCACCGCCTCTTGTTCTGGCCTCCCTGTTAACAAACCATAAATAAATCCCGCTGCATAGCCGTCGCCCCCGCCCACGCGGTCGATCACATCCAACTCCGCCGTGGGCGCCTGATATGTCTTGCCGTTGATCCACGCCACGGCGCTCCAGCTATGCCTGTTCGTGGAATGCACCTCGCGCAAAGTCGTGGCAACAATCTTCACTTGCGGATGAGCCTTCACAACCCGGTCAATCATCCCGAAGAAAGTGCTCGGATCGAGCTTCGACTTGGCCGCGACTTCCGGCCCCGGAATGCCCAACCCCATCTGCAAGTCTTCTTCGTTCCCAACCAGCACATCCACGTTCTTCACGATGCGGCGGATCACTTCCACGGCCTTGTCATGTCCACCCAATACGTTCCAAAGTTTTGCGCGGTAGTTCAGGTCGAACGAGATGACTGCACCGGCCGCCTTCGCCGCCTGCATTCCCTCAATCGTGACCTCGGAAGTCGTATCGGAAAGGGCCGAGAAGATTCCCCCGCTGTGAAACCAGCGCACGCCTCCCTCAAACATGGCGCCCCAGTTGAAATCACCCGGCTTTAGGCGGGCCGCTGCCTCATTGCAGCGGTTATAAAACACGACCGGAGCGCGCACGCCCTGCCCGCGATCGCTATATACCGTCGCGATGTTCGGCCCCGCCACGCCGTCGTGTTTGAAATACTTGTAGAACGGCTTCACTCCCATGGCTCGCACACGCTCTGCCACCAGGTCCCCTATCGGGTAGTCCACCATGGCACTGGCAACGCCGGTCTGCATCTTAAAGCAGTCCGAGAGATTCGCGGCGACGTTGAATTCTCCACCGCTTACATGTATCTGACACTCGGTAGCCTTGCGCCACGGAATAATTCCCGGATCCAAGCGATAAACTAGACCGCCAATCGATGCGAAATCCAGGGCGCCTTGCGGGCGGATATTCAAGCCGTAATTCATGTTTTCTCCAGTCCTTTAGAGTTCACGCGCTCCCAAAACATTACTGCCGGATGCCCGTGTGATTCTCTATCACGCGTTATAGCTCCCGGCAGCCACTCTTCCCCCGCGTCCCGTCCAGTTTGTATGGAAGAACTTGCCGCGCGCCTGGTCGATACGTTCATAGGTGTGCGCCCCGAAAAAGTCTCGTTGCGCCTGCAGCAGGTTGGCGGGTAACCTCCCTGTACGATAACCGTCAAAAAACGCCAGTGCGGTAGAAAACGCAGGCGTAGGCACGCCGAAACGGATCGCATGGATTAGCGCATGACGCCAAGACTGCTGGTAGGCGTTCACAACTTTGCTGAAGAAGTCGTCCATCAAGAGATTTGTCAGCTCGGGATTATTGTCATAGGCCTCCTTGATCTTGCCAAGGAAGCGGCTCCGGATGATACAGCCGCCGCGCCACATCAGCGCAATCCCGCCCATGTTCAGATGCCATCCCTGCTCTTTAGCAGCTTCACGCAAAAGCATGTAGCCTTGCGCGTACGAGATCACTTTGGAACAGTACAGCGCCCGTCGCACATCCTCGATGAACTCTTTGCGGTCATGCGGATTCTCGCCATGCGCCGGCCCGGTGAGCACCTTTGACGCGGCTGTACGTTCTTCTTTGAGCGCCGACAGGCAGCGCGCAAACACTGCTTCGCCAATCAGCGTCACCGGCATCCCCAGATCGAGCGCGCTGACCGCCGTCCATTTGCCGGTGCCCTTTTGTCCCGCCGTGTCGAGGATCTTGTCAACCATCGGCTTGCCATCTTCATCTCGTTTCTGGAAAATCTGCGCCGTGATTTCAATCAGAAAACTATCGAGTTCGCCCGTGTTCCACTCCGCGAATACATCATGCAGCTGGTCGGCATTCAGCCCCAGACCGTCCTTGAGTAGCTGGTAGGCTTCGCAGATCAACTGCATGTCGCCGTATTCAATGCCGTTGTGGACCATCTTGACGTAATGGCCCGCGCCTTCTTCTCCCACCCAGTCGCAGCATGGTGTGCCATCTTCCACCTTCGCCGCAATCGATTGAAATATGTCCTTCACATGCGGCCAAGCGTCGGGATTCCCGCCCGGCATGATGGACGGTCCCAGCCGCGCACCTTCTTCCCCGCCCGAAACGCCTGTTCCCACAAACAGAATGCCCTTTTCAGCCAGCGACTTTGTGCGCCGCGTGGTATCCGGAAAATGCGAGTTGCCCCCGTCGATGATAATGTCGCCCTTCTCGAGATGTGGAACCAGTTGCTCGATCATTTGATCCACGGTTTCGCCGGCCTTCACCATCAGCATTACGCGCCGCGGCCGCTTCAACACCTCGACCAGTTCTTGGATCGAGTGAGTACCGGTGACATGCGTGCCTTTCGCTTCGTTGCCCATGAAGTCATCCACCTTCGATGTGGTTCGGTTGAAGACCGCCACTCGAAAGCCATGGTCGTTCATGTTCAGAACCAGGTTCTGGCCCATCACAGCCAGACCGATCAGGCCAATGTCACAACTCGGTGTTTGCATAACTTTCGATCATACTGCGAGCGCTGCTCACCCCTTCTCCATCAGCTCCTTCAAACGGAGATAACCCGCTCGGCTGACGGGGACCTGGGATTTATCGCTCAGGATTGCTAAACGCGTGTCCTTCGTATACGGTTCGACCTTAGTGACACGATCCAAATTCACCAGATACGACCGGTGTATTCGCACAAACCGCGCGGGATCGAGCGACGCCTCCAGACTGGAGATCGTCTGCTGCTTCAGATACGTCTTTCCGCCGCTGTGCAACGCGACGTAGTCGTCCTGCGCTTCCGCATAATCAAGCTGATCAGCGGTAACGATTTGGATCCGGGTGCCATCTTTGATCACCATGCGCTGTGTATATTGACCCGGAGCTTGCGCGGCCTTCCTCAAATCGGCGGCATTCGGCGTCCGCACCGTCTCGCCCAGCCGCCTGCGCACCCGTTGCAGCGCGGAACGGAACCGCTCCGAGTCGAACGGCTTCAGCAGGTAATCTACCGCCGCGGCGTCGAACGCTTTCATCGCATACTGATCGTAGGCTGTCACGAAAACAACCGCGATTTCGCCCCCGATCAGCTCAAGCACCTCGAACCCATCGAGCTTCGGCATTTGGACGTCCAGAAACAATAAATCGGGTTTGCGTTCGGCAACCGCTTTAACGGCATCGAACCCGTTCGTGCACTCCGTCACGATTTCGATGTCTTCCTCTCCGCGCAGATATTCGCGGATGATCTGGCGCGCCAGTTCTTCATCATCGACGATGATGGCTCTGATGCTGCTCATTTCAGGAGTTCCTGCCGCCCATCTTGACGCGACCCGTCACAGGGCAGCGTCAATGCCACCCGGTAGCGCTGATTTTCCACTTGAATGTCCATCCGAGCCGTGTTCCCGTAGCGCGCCTGTAGGCGATTGCGTACGCTGATCAATCCGAACCCGTTTCGCCGCGTGGCCGGCGAATCCGGATCGAACGGATTTTCTACCACCACGCTGACAAACTTCGGGAGCCGCCGTCCCACAATCGTGATTTCCCCACCCTCCACCAGCATCGCGATTCCGTGCTTAATCGCGTTCTCCACCAGCGGCTGAACCAGCAGCGGTGGCACCTCGCAATCCGCGCACTCGGGATCGAAATCCTGACTGACACGCAACCTCGAACCAAAACGGACCTGCTCCACCTCCAGATAGGTTCTGGTTAACGACAACTCCTCCGAAAACGGAATGCTGGTGCGCTCTCCCAACCGCAGTGAGCTGCGCAAGAATTCCGATAACCGAATGCACATCTCGCGTGCCTTCGGCGGGTCCGTTGCCGTTAACGCGCTGATCGAATTCAAACAGTTGAACAGAAAATGCGGGTTCACCTGAGCTTTGAGCGCCTTCAATTCGGCTTCGCGCGACTGCAATTCCGCTTGCCGTGAAGATTCGAGCGCCAGCAAAGCGTAATGCAGCGCCACCGAGAGCAAGTAGATCAGAAAGACCATGCCGGATAAGGCCGGCAGAACGGAATGAAAGCGCGCGCCCAGATGCGGCAGCAATTGCTCCAGTAAGAGCGCAAATACTCGTGCGACGCCGGGCACAATCGCACTGACAACCATCGCCGCGACTAAGTGGCTCGCAATCAGCTTCCACTGTGGAGTAGAGTCCAGCGGCAAAGATCGGCAGGTATACCACGGGACCAGACACGCTACCGATAGCATCAGGACCAGCGGAACCGTAACGCACGCACTCTCCACCCACCTCAGCCCTGCCGTGGCCCTGAGCGCGAATCCCAGCAACAGGCCGAAGGCCAGGCAAACCGCGAGGTAAGAATCTAAGCCGCTCCTGCTTCTGAAGATGGGATGCATTGCCGGCCAGAAGACTCGGGGATTGCGTCAGTTCTCCAACTCAACCGAACCGAAAACAGATTGACCCGTGATGATCATCAACGGCGTGCCGGGACCACCGCCAGTTCTCGGCGGGATGCTCTTGTCCTCCACGCTCCCGAACACTCCCGCCGCTTGCACCGTAACCATCCAGGTATCCGGAATGCGCATCTTCGTAGATCCGAAAACACAGTTGACCTCGACATTCACGGGCTTCCCGTTGGGGGCGATTTGCGAATATCTCAGATCCAGCTCTACGCTGCCGAAGATGCATTCGATCCGGCCGCCTAGAAAATTCGGCGTCTCCACGCGCCGCTTGATGCTGCCGAAAATCGTGTGCTCGTTCAGCAAGGTATCGGAAAGAGCCGTTTCTTGCGGAGCGAACTCCAGCTTTGCTTTGGACGCCGTACCGCCTTCAATCGTCTTCATCAGAGCCAGAAAGCCCAGGGCGATCAGTAACAACGCCAACAGCCAGCTATCGTCTCGCGTGTGCAGCCGCAAGACACCCATGTTCAACAGGGTCCCGAGCAGCCCGAACACAATCAGCACACTGCCCCAGTATCTTCGTGTCATGCAGGGCGCACCCGATATTACGGAAACGCCCCAGGCGACCATCAGCAGCGGAGAGTACTCCCAGATATTCCGGAGCCTCAGCACGCCGATGTTGTCCAGAAACAGTGCAACACCCGCAAGGATGAGGAACACCGCAAAAAACAGGCGGCCCGCCGGCGAAGCTCCACCGGTGAACACACCGGAGTTCCTGCGCCATTGACGCCGGAGCTCTCGCCTGCTCAGCCGGTCTTCGGCGCTGTCGTTGACTCTATAGTTGTCCGGCATGTTCTTCCCGCGCCGGGCGGTTGCGCTCTGGGTCCGCAATCAGATCCGTCAGCCCGGCCACAATCACCGCCACCGGCCAATAGTTCTGGATTCTATCGAGCGACAACACGCTCATTAAATCGCCACCCACCAAAATCAATCCCGTAAGTACCAGCACGACCGGCAACAGAATTCCCTGCCAATCGCTTCGCAGCCGTCTTAAGCCCGTTTGTACCATGTCTCGCCTCGATTTCGATGCTAAGCGCAGGGCGGGCTCCGGGCACGCCGAAATCGGTAAACGCCTGGTTTGAACCGGCGAATCACCCGAACTCCACGATCAACTGGGCTTGCGAGGGCAATCAAGAAGCGCGAACGGAATAGCTATGCGTGCGGTCACTTTTTCGGAGATCGGCTAAAATGCCGCGGCGCCCGCTTCGGCAACAGCTTGGTCCTGGTGGCCCATTCCGCCGCTTACCCCGATGGCACCCACCACTTTGCCATCCAACTTCAGCGGAATTCCACCAGCGAAGATCATGATCCGGCCGCCGTTCGAAACATGAATTCCAAAGAACTGATCGCCCGATTGCGAGTTGCTGGCCAGTTCCTTGGTAGATAAATCGAACGCTCTAGCCGTAAAGGCCTTATTGATGGAAATGTCGATGCTTCCAATCCACGCGCCATCCATTCGGACATGGGACACGAGATTGCCGCCCTCATCGACCACGGCAATATTCATGGGCTGTCCAATCTCCTGCGCCTTCTTCTCCGCAGCCGCTGTCACGCGGCGCGCATCTGCTAACGTCATTCGCCCTCCTTGAGCTAAGTCGATAGGAAGACTGCGAAACCTTTGGTTTGTTACAGCAAATGCGGGATTTAGACTGCGGATTTAGACTGGGAAGTGTGGCAGATTCGCGAGTCTACTGCGAAAACTCTCTTCACGCCGGCGTCGGGTTTCCTCAAAGAAGCCGGCTTTACGCATTCCGTGACCCCGGCGCGCAACTGCACCTACGGATGTACCTACTGCTATGTCCCGACGATGGGCCTGTATGGCGGCCTCTCGCGTGAAGATGTACAGAAATGGGGACATTTCACCACTATCAAGACCAACGCGCCTGAACTTGTCGCGCGAGGAAACGCTCCGCATCGCGTCCTCTATTGCTCACCACTGGTCGATCCCTATCAACCGGCGGAACGCGAACGGGCGCAGATGCCGAAAGTGCTTTCCGCGTTCATCGCAAACCCGCCGCGGGTTCTGGTGATTCAAACACGCGGACCGTTGATCCTGCGTGATCTGGAGTGGTTACGAAAATTAGCCGGCGTAACAACTCTACGCATCAGCTTCTCCATCACGACGGATCGGGATGAAGTACGCCGCCATTACGAGCCTCGCTGTGAATCGAACGAAACGCGCCTTCAGGTTATTCGGTCTCTACGCTCCGCCGGTCTGGAAGTGTACGCTACGTTAGCTCCGCTACTGCCCTGCAATCCCGAGACGCTGGCGGAATACGCAATTGCAGCTTCCGGCCGTGACCTGATCGGCGATCCCTTGCATGTTCGCCAGGCGAAACCGCGCGGCGCCACAACTCGTGCATTGGCCTTCCGGATCGCTGCCCGATACGGCGACGAAGATTGGTTCTGCCCTGAATTTCAGCAGAAGATTGCAGCGATTATTCAACGAACAGCAGCACAGGCCGGTTTTAATTTCACCACTGGCCCCGCGGGATTCGGCCGGTTAGCGCGGCCGCCAGGCGACGTCTGACCCGAACGGCCGCTCACTTCTTCAAATGCTTGGAAACGATGTCGGCACTCAACGCGGCCGGGTCCACCTGATATGTTCCGCGCTGGTGTTGCTCGCGAAGCTCTGCCACGCGGGCCGCTCGCTCCTCCACCTCTGGCTGCTCCTCATGCGGCGCAGCAGTAAGCTGCTCGGTTTGCCGGACTGCGGCAGCGCCTGACGCATTGCTCGCCGGGCAGCCAAGCGATGCTTGGTCAACACAGGAAAACAACTCCGCTGGCCTTGCCAAGCCATCGCGCAGTGCGTTGCCAGGCTGTTGCTTAGAAGACTGGCGATCGTACGGTTCCACGGGCTACCTCGCTGCCCATATATTAGCCGAGTCCACTTATCCCGTCTATGTTGTTCGTCAGGATTTCTCCGGAAATAAGCGCCCCTTGTCCCAAACCAGCAACACACAAACAGTGAAGTTTCCCCCTCCTTCAACCGAATACTGACTTAGGCAGGCATAAGGGACACATGAGCACCGTGAAAGGATGTCAATGATCGCTCGCGAGGATTTAAAGGGCTATGACGCGCCGGTCCTCAGTGCAGAGGTAAGAGAGAAGCTGATCCTCGAGCATCTGCCTCAGGTCAAACTGATTGCGCGGCGAATTCATGAACGCCTGCCCGTATCAGTGGCATTAGATGATCTCATCTCGGCTGGAGTGGTGGGATTGATTGCGGCGATTGACCGCTATGATGCGCGCCATGACGTGAAGCTGAAGACCTATGCGGAATACAAGATCCGCGGCGCCATACTGGATAGTCTTAGGGGCCTGGATTGGGCTCCACGGCAGCAGCGAAAGCGCGCCAAGCTCATTGAAGCTGCTATCTCCGTGCTCGAGCAGGAGCATCATCGGATGCCTACCGAAGAAGAGATCGCCGCCCAGCTGCAACTTTCAGTGGCGGACTATCAGGATTGGCTATCGGAAGTGCGCGGCTTGACCCTTGGCAGTCTCGAAAATGCCGGAACAGAAGAAGACGGCTGCGATTTGCTGCGCTATCTCGCCGATTCAGACGAACAGTGGCCCTCTCAAATCGTCGAACGCGCGGAACTCGAACGCCTACTGGCGGAAGCAATCGAGAGAATGCCCCAACTGGAGAGAACCGTCCTCGGACTGTACTATTACGAAGAGATGACGTTGCGCGAAATCGCCAAAATCGTAGATTTACACGAATCGCGGATCTCGCAACTGAAATCGCAAGCGATTCTACGCTTACGCTCGTATATGCAAAAGCGCTGGCCACAACAGCGTGGCGCGTAAGAACCTGGTTCTGATCGCCGGTTACTGTTCGCTGCCCGCAAAAGAGAGAATTACTTCCATCTTTTTGTGATTGCGGACGAGAGTGACAGATGCCGGGGAACCCGGCGTTCGCAAGCACGAGGTGAAATCATGCGCGGTCACGATTGGTTTGTTGCGCACGGCTACGATAACGTCGCCTGGTTTGAAGCCGCACTTCTCGGCGGGCAAGCCCTTGTCGAGATTGCGAACGAGTACCCCTCGCGATACACCGAAGTATTCACCCAGTTGCGAATCCAGCTGTTCGAACTCCATGCCCAAAACTACGTCTCTCCAGACCAGAATTGGTCTAGGAATGATCGTCGCGGGCGCGACGGAATAAATGCCTCCGTCTGGAAAAGGGAAACCAAGTGGCCCCGCCGAGTCCTGCCCGCCGTGGAGCAGCAGTCGTGATACTGGTTGAGTGTTCCTTACCGTCTCGCCAGATTTGAACCTTGATTTTCCTGCCTGCCGGCGTTTCTTGCACCAGGCGAATCAGTTGCTGTGCGCCGACGATATTTTCACCGTTATAGCTCAGCAGAACATCGCCGGGCTCAATGCCGGCGTGATCCGCCGGACTGCCCTCCTCAATAGCTTTTACTTCTACGCCGCGGCTCTCACTAAGCTTTAGTATTCGCGCTCGATCAGCATCGATATCGGACAGCTTGATTCCCAGATAGCTCCCCGCCGGACGCGTCTCCTGTTGCTGCACTTGCCAGCGGCCGGCGGGACAGAAGCCAGGAACTCCCCATTGAGCGAGACCGGCGGCCGGCAGCAAACCAAGCGCCAGCATGACTCGAACCAGAGAAGCACGCATACCTGCCTGGCAATCCTGTTAATAAACGCTGGTGCCGGCGTTCATCTCACGTAGCATCTGGACACAGCGGCTCCGGACATAATCGTCGTCGCGCTCGTAACGAATAATCTCCTGAAGCGCGCCGGCGAGATCCGGTGTCGATTGCAGAATTTGGCCGGCGGGCGCCAGCATATCGATGGCTTCCGAACGAACGCCTGCGTTGTCGTCGTGCTCGAGCACGTATTTCAGTGTCTCCAGCGTGGAGGAGTCCTGCGGGAATTGGCTCAGCCCTTCCAGCGCCTTCAGCCGTACCGCCGCATTGGAATCACTGCGCGCGCTCTTGAGTAGAGCGTCGCGGATGTCCCCGCCCCGCTGTCCCTTGAGTAGCTCAAGGGAGTAAACACGCATACTGGGATCACTCGGATCTCGCATAGCCGATAACAAAAGGTTCCGAATCTCGCCGTCGTCCACTCGCCCGCTGATTTCCTGTTCCGTCACCCGCTGGATAACCAGGCGCACGCCGTTGCTGCCATCCGGCTGAATGTCTCGAACGTGGATCCCGGCCAAATTCATCCCCACAAATGGGGAGAATGGCCCATTCGCTTCCTTGATCAGCCGCCCTGCACTGAAGCCTACGAACACCAAAAACGAAGCAACCGCAATTTGTAAAGACCAGCGAGTTCCGCCAAAGCCGAACCCCTGCAGCCAGGCCCACAACGACGGTTTGGCCGGCGAGCCGGTAGACGGCGCTCCGATGGCGCGGCTTAAGTCGCGCCGGCAGTCGGATAAAAGGCTAAGCGGCACATCCGCCTGTTCGCCGTTCACGGCGCTGTGCCATTCCTTCTCACGCGCTAAGGCTCGCTGACAAAACGCACAGCCATCCAAATGCTCTTCGAGAGCTTCCTCATGCGCGAAATTCAATTCGCCGTACAGGTAGAGCGATAAATTGGTCTGAACCTGCTGGCAATTCATACGAAATCCCCTAGTGCGGCCCGCATCTTTTGCGTCGCGCGGAATAGGCAGTTCTTCGCGGCCTCTTCCGTCACCCCCAGGGCGTCGCCGATAGCCCGCAATCTCATTCCCTGATAATGCCGCATCTCGAACACCAGCCGCTCCCTCGGTGTGAGCCGGCCCAGCACTTCTTGCACGCGGGTATTTACTTCCGAACTCATCAACTGCCGCTGCGGATCCACATCGGCCCGCCGCTCCGGCAACAGTTGAAAACGATCCAATTCCCCGCTCGCGGTATCCACCGAGGCCGCTTCTTCCTTTCGAACTTTCCGCTTGCGAATCTGGTCCAGGCAGAGGTTGGCGACAATCCGGTAAAGCCACGTGCTGAAGTTGCAATCGAAACGGAATTTTGGCAGATTCCGGTAGACGCGGAGGAACGCCTCCTGATAGACGTCGCGCGCATCTTCCTCCGAATGCAACAGGTTGACGGCCATTCGCAGGACGTTCTGGTCATAGGACCGGACGAGTTGCTCGAATGCCGCTGAGTCGCCGGTTTGCGCGGCTTGGATCAGAGATTTCTCGTCTGTCCAGTGCGTCGTGCCTTGCACGGCTAGGTTTCCAAGGACTTCGGTTTGGGTCGCCACCAACAAAATGGACGTTCCAAACTCATTTTGGTCACGGGCGTTCGGCTCACCATGATACGCCGGCGGCAAGCCCGGCTCGACATGCTAGCGTACTAACTAGCTAACTCAAGCTCTATCAATTTCTTAGCGGGATCCAGGTGAGCGATCCGGAAACTTCGCACTTCCCCGGCGCGCGCGGCGGATTTCGCCGGACCTGCCGGCCCGCCTCCTTGCTTCCATTTCGCCGCCAACATCGCACTGAGCGAGGATACATCCCCACCCTTCGGCTGGCTCGCGGGAGCTGCCGCATCTTCCACCTGCTTGAATTGGCAAGTACCCACAACGCCCTCGCCCAGCTCCACCTTGGCGCGATTTCCTTGCACTTCCAGCAGCCGTCCACTCACTGTCTGCCCAGGCTGATGTTCGGAGATGTAGTGGTCCACCGTCGTCGGTTCGAGCTGCTTCAAGCCGAGCCGCAAACGTCGCCTTTCACGATCCACCTCCAGCACAACCGCGCGCACTGTTTGACCTTTGACGAGTTTCTCCCTGGGATGCTCGATTCGCTTCTCATTAGTGACGTCGGAGATATGCACCATCCCCTCGACGCCGTCGCCCAAGTCGACAAAGGCGCCGAACGGGGTCAGATTGGTGATCGGACCTTCAACCACGGAACCGGCCGGAAACCGCTCGGCAACCGTCTCCCACGGGTCACCGAGGGCCTGTTTGTAACCCAGACCGATGCGCCGCTCAACGGAGTTCACCTGAAGAATGACTACCTCGACCCGCTCGCCTATTTTAAGCAGATCGCCAGGTTTGCGGACGCGCTTGTTCCACGAAAGCTCAGAAAGATGAATCAGCCCGTCCACTCCGGGAAGCAACTCGATGAATGCGCCAAAATCCGTCAGCCGCGACACCGTCCCGCCGACGCGCTCACCAACGTTGAAAGTACGCGCCGCCACCATCCAAGGATCCTCCTGGAGCTGCTTGAGTCCGAGCGATATCTTGCGCGTCGCTGGATCGATCTTGAGAATCTTGACCTCCAGTTCGTCGCCCGGTTTCACCAGATCGCTTGCTTTCCCCACGCGCGAGTAGGACATGTCAACCACGTGAAGCAATCCGTCTACCCCGCCTACATCGACGAAAGCGCCGAAATCCATCACAGTCCGGACATGCCCGCGAATTACCGCTCCCTCACGAAGCCCCGAAAACGCCTGCTCGCGCCTGCCGGCCTGCTCTTCTTCAAGAACAACACGGCGGTCGATCACAACGTCTTCGTTGTCGACGTCCAGCTTGGTAATCCGGCACTGGATCTCCTGCCCAAGCAGGTTCTGCATCTCTTCGGCTTCCCGCACTCCGCTACGCGACGCCGGCATGAAAGCCCGAACGCCTACGTCTACACGGAAGCCACCCTTTACCTGCTCGACAACCGTCCCGGCGATATTGCGCTTTTCCGCGAACGCGATCTGTAGTCCGCTCCAGTCCTTGGGGCGCGCTACTTTAATGGTCGAAAGCTCGTAATAACCCTCTTCGTTCCGTGGGCCGACGCTAACTGAAAGCGAAGCGCCGCGCTGCGGATCACCCTCCTGCGTTTCGCGCCATTTCGAAAGTCGCAGCGATCCTTCCACCTTGCGGCCGATATCCACCAGGACGGCGTCGGGACCAACTGAAACGATGGTTCCCGTAACAGTTTCTCCATGCCTTCCGTCAGCATGTTGTTGCTCGAAAGTCGACAAGATATCGGCAAAGGTGGAGTCCTCCCGCTGAGCGCTTTCCTCAACGGGGACAAAGGAGTCGGAATTCACGTTACTCATGACTGCGAGGATTTCCCTTATTCTGTCACAGGGTCCAGGAAATGACGGTGATCACAACAAATCCTGGAGCTAGCGCCACACGCCGCGGGAGCTTATTCCGTGTGCAGGATTTCGCCTGGCTGCTTTTCGTCGCCGTCCTGATCTTTACCGCGCCCGAGAGAAACAACGATGCACTCATCCTGCTGCCGCTCATAGGCGCTTTTCAGATCATCGAACCGCGCTTACGCGTCTTTGCTTCGCACCGCGGCCAGATCACCTCCATCATCCTCAAGCTCTTATTCAGCTATCTGTTGATCGGCTTTACTCACACTATCTACAGTTATTACGCTTCCATTTTCCTGATCCCGGTCGTTTCCGCGGCCATGATCCTGGAATTGCCCGGCGTGATGCTCGTGACGGCGATCGCCTGCCTCGCTTACTTCTCCTTCCTCTTGCCCATCTTCTTCGATTACAGCCGTTACGAAGTGACACCCGATCAGCTCAGCCTGATGTCTTTCCACGCCGCCTTTTACGCCATCGTGGCCTTCCTTGTCTACGATCAAGCCAAGGCCAAACGCGACGAGATGGAGCGCACGAAGGAAGCGGCTCTGCAACTCGCGGCATCGAACAGAAGCCTGCGAAAAGCTGAAGCCTCGCTGCGCAGGAGTGAGCGTTTGGCCGCTCTGGGACAATTAACCGCCGGGCTCGCGCACGAATTGCGCAACCCGCTTGGAACCATTAGAGCGTCCGCCGAAATGCTCACCAAGGAATCCACAAAACAGCGGCCGGACGTCATGGCTGAAATGGCCGGATACATTGGAAGCGAGGTGGATAGAATGAACGCGCTGATCTCGAACTTCTTGGATTTCGCCCGCCCATTGCAGATTCACCCCACAACCGCCGATCTCAAGGTCGTCTTTGACGAAGTAGTGAAGCAGCAGTCGGATTTGGCTAAAAATCGCGAGGTCAACCTTCTCGTGCGCGGACTCGACGCCTCACTTGCCTTCACCTTCGATCCCGATCTGCTGAAGCTGGCGATCGCAAATCTTGTGCAAAATGCGATTCAGGCGAGCGCTCCTGGCCAGGAAGTCGAACTTAGGGCGGCAGAAAGGGATGAAGACGTGGTAGTTCTCGTCAGCGATCAAGGCGAAGGTATTCAGCCCCAGCATCTGGAAAACATCTTCAATCCATTCTTCACTACGAAACCCGAAGGCGTGGGCCTGGGCCTCGCGATTGTCTCGAAGATCGTAGATGAGCATCAAGGGCATGTGACAGTGTTCAGTGAACCTGGACGCGGTACCCGATTCGAAATCACTCTTCCGAAGGTGCAGCAAGCGTAAAATGCCGGCTGGACGCGTATTGATAGTCGAAGACGAAGACAAGCTTCGCCGCGTAATACAACTGCAACTCGAATCGGCGGGATTTGAGGTGGACGGCGCGCCCAGTGGCGAACAGGCTCTGCCACTCGCGACCGTCGCGCAGGTGATCATCACCGATCTGCGGCTTCCGGGGATGGATGGGGTTGCATTCATTCAACAGTTGCAATCCAGGGGAGTGCAGGCAGGCATCATCGTCATGACGGCCCACGGTTCGGTTGAAACCGCTGTCGAAGCCATGAAACTGGGCGCGGCGGATTTTCTGCAGAAGCCGTTTTCGCTGGATCATCTGACGACGCTGGTTCACAAGGTGATGGCCGTGCAATCGCTCCGCGCGGAGAATGTCCGTCTGCGCGAGCAATTAGATCAGCGTTATCAATTCGACAACATCGTCGGCCGCAGCCAGGCTATGCGCGACATCTTTCATACCGTTGAGCGCGTCGCTCCCACTCGGGCAACCGTTCTGCTGGCCGGGGAGAGCGGAGTCGGCAAAGACATGATCGCGCGCGCCATTCATCAGCATTCGCCGCGCAAAAATCACGCCTTCGTAAAAGTGGATTGCAGCGCGCTGCCCGAGAACCTGATGGAAAGCGAGCTGTTCGGATACGAAAAGGGGGCCTTCACTGGTGCGACGGCCACTAAGCCGGGTAAGTTCGAGCAGGCCGACCAGGGCACCGCATTCCTGGACGAGATCGGAGACGTCCCCGGTCATATCCAGGTAAAGCTACTGCGCATTCTCCAGGACCGGCAGTTTGAACGCCTTGGATCGAACGTCACGCGCAATGTCGATGTTCGTGTCATCGCCGCGACCAACGTGGACCTCCGCGCCGCCCTCGAACAGGGCCGGTTTCGCGAGGATCTTTATTACCGCCTGAACGTGGTTCCCATCAGTATCCCTCCGCTGCGCGCGCGCAAGGAAGATATTCCCTTTCTGGCCATTCACTTTGTGCATAAGCTGGCGAAAGAGCTGGGCGGAACCGCAAAAGATATCAGCCCCGCAGCGATCGACCGGCTGCTGGACCATCCTTGGCCAGGTAATGTGCGTGAATTGGAGAACACAATTGCGCGCAGTCTCGTGCTGGCTTCCGGAGACATCCTGCAAGCTCCGGATATTCGGATCGAAGCGCCGCGCAATCAAACGCTCTCTTCCGCGCAGCAGCAATCGCCGTTACTCCCGGAAGGTGAGACCCTGGAACACTGGGAGCAGACGATGATCCGCGAAGCGCTGCGCCGGGCCAACGGGAACAAGAGCCAAGCCGCTCGCCTACTGGGACTCACGCGCAACGCTCTCCGCTACCGGTTATCTCAAATGGGCTTGGAGAGCGGCTCGGCCGAACTCGAAAATGGGTGATTCGTCAGCAGGAACTTGCCTCCACTCTCGGCCACTGTAATCAAATCGTTTCGATTTACCAACTGTTCAATGTGGTGCAATCGCTCCTGATCTGTCAGCAGGTAATAACGGCCGCTTTCCGGCCATAACTTCTGGAGATCGGAGTCACTGATGAATACCCGCGCGGATCCCGGGGCGTACGACCCATATACCAGATTGTCGAAACGGCCGTTCAACAATAACGCCGTCCGGTTCGTATAAAACAACACAGAAGAAAACTCGAAGTAGTGGTGATTCACGATCAGCTTGCCCGGCGGGCTATCGAGCAACGCAGTAGCCAGTGGGCGCGAGGACATGTAAGGATCGAAAACTACCAGCGCGAGGCGGGCGGCTTGGAAGAAGATCACCATCATCAAAGCGGCAGCCAGATACGCTTGTTTGGCACGCGCTCGCCAAGTGCCAACACAGCCGATCAAGAAGGCGATGGTGGCGAGCGCGAGAGGCAATCGAAGGTAAGCGAAAGATTGCAGCGTCAGGTCCTCAATATGACCCAACGCGAGCCTGTAGGCATCCGGATGCGCGGAGAGCGCTGCCGAAATATCTCCCGGTGTAGGCACACCTCGCACCAGAAAGAGAATCGTTAAGCCGGCGAGCGCCGCGCATCCGGTCAAAATGGAAAGAGTGCGGGTTCCTGCTTTAATCCAGCCATTTCCTGTCGCCATGGCGCATCCCAGAAGCAGCGCCAACGCCGGGTAGATGGGTAAGGAATAGTATTCCTGCGTGGTCGAGAAAGTAAAGAAGACCATCACGACACCCGTCCAGCAGAGGGCAAGCAAACGAGTCCGTCCGGCTCGATCGAACGGCTTAAAAGAGAGCTTCGCCACAGCCGGGAAGTAAACGCTCCAGGGAAACAGCCAAATCAGGTGAAATAGCCAGAAGTAGAGCCGCGGCACGGTGTCGTAGTCGCGCGGATAACGAATGTTCAAGAATCGCAGCAGCTGTTCGTTGATGAAGTAATACCAGAAGAAGCCGTGATATTCGCCCGGCACGCTGCGCATCGTGAAAGCGAAGTACGGTGGATTGCGCAGCGTCGCAAGAATATGCCAGGGTGCGGCGATTGCGAGGATGATGAGCGTTCCCGAAAAGGGTCGCAGCCGCCTCCAAACCGATGGATTGAAGAGTTGCCGCGTCAGCGCCAAATAGATCACGCCGGCAGCAACCGGAAACACGACGCCGATCAGACTTTTGAGCAGCAGACCCACGCCTAGGTTGGCGGCCAGCACGAAAGCCCACAGACGTGGATGCCTCTCATTCTCATCCAGCACGCGCAGGAATGCCCACATGCTGAAGGCAATCGTAAGCGTCAGAATGACATCGGGAATCTGCACGCGCGTGAAGAGAAAAAGACCAACGCAAGTTGCAATACAGATTCCCGCATAGCGGCCCACTCGCCGGCCGAACGCCCATGTGCCAAAAGCCGCCGTCAACAAAGCCAGCGCAATGGAAGCCAAAGCTAACGGAATGCGCGCGGCCCAGTCGTGCACACCAAATACCTCGAAGCTACCTGCAATACACCAATAAACAAGCGGGCCCTTTTCCAGAAACGGAACGCCATCAATGCGTTCGGTCACCCAATCGCCCGACGTGATCATGTTATGGGCAATCTGCGCCTCGACGGCATCGACATCGTCCATCAGCGACGGCGGAGAAACGATACAGCCCAGGTAAACCGCGGCAGCCACTAGCGCGACCAGCAAGTACCCGGGAACAAGTCTTCTCTTTGGAGAAACGGCAACTGATGGTTTTTCGGGACTGGCTTGAGTGACGGGAGATTCTTCGGTATGTGCGAGCAAATTTCGAATTCCTGGAAGACCGCGTGCAATCCCAAATTAGCAGATGATGAGGGCCCTACGCCGGGTGGTAAGGCTTCCCGTTGTAAAATGGGTCTGCATCTTTCGGGCGACGCCATATTGCGCAAACTTGACACGTTGCCACAGAACACGATCTCAGTCGTTGTGCCTCTCTACAACGAGGCCGAGAACGTCGGACCGTTGTGCGAACGAATCACTCAGGCTCTGAGCGATGTCGAGGACATTACTTACGAGATAGTGCTGGTAGACGATGGCAGCCGGGACAAGTCCTGGCGGGCCATCAGCGAACTCCACGATGGCGACTCGCGAATACACGCGCTACGGTTATCGCGGAATTTCGGACATCAGGCAGCGCTGACCGCTGGTTACGACTACGCCGTGGGTGACGCTGTCATCTCCATGGACGGCGACTTGCAGCATCCACCCGAAATGCTGCCCGCCATGATTCGGAAGTGGCGGCAGGGATACGACGTCGTATCCATGGTAAGGGAAGCATCCGAAGGCGAGTCCTGGTTTAAGAAGTTCTCGTCGGCGTTTTTCTACCGGGTCATGAACGCCCTTTCGGATATCACGATCAGAAATTCAGTAGCCGACTTCAGACTTCTGGACCGGCGCGTTGTAAAGCGTCTGAACTCGATGCGCGAGAGGGCGCGCTTTCTTCGCGGCCTGATTTCCTGGATCGGCTTTAAGGAAGCGGAGATAACATATACAGCGTCTCCTCGCGCGAACGGGACTACTAAATACAGCTTTCGCAAGATGCTGCGTTTAGCGGTGAACGCCATTTCCTCTTTCTCGACTGTCCCTTTAACTCTTGGCTTTTACACTGGCCTCGCCATCGATGTGGTCTGCGTAATTCTGATGGGATACGCGCTGTACAACAAGATCTACGACCACAAGGATCTCTCCGAATGGGCTTCCACCTTCATGACCATGCTCGCTCTTAACGGCATCCAGCTCACGATGCTTGGCGTGATCGGACTCTATCTGGGACGTGTGTTGCAGGAGGTCAAGAGGCGGCCGCTCTACATCGTTCGCAGTGAGCTAGGCGTCACGGCCCGGCGCCGCCGGCCGAAAGTACTTCGGCAGGCAAGCGGTGCGTCCTAAACCTTCAAAACAGCTTCTCGTGAATGCGGACGACTTCGGGCTCACTGAGGGAATGACTGACGGGATTATCGAAGCGCACCAACGCGGCATCGTCACCAGCACGTCCATCATTGCCTCGGGGGCAGCGTTCGAGTATGCCGTCAGGCAGGCTCACCATAACCAGAGTCTTGCAATCGGCGTGCACCTGACGTTAGTTGAGGAGCTGCCGGTCTCCGACCCCAAAGACATCCCGACACTTCTGCGGCGAAACGGCAAGCTGCCGCGGAACTACACGGAACTTCTTTCTGGCCTTGTGCTCGGGCGCATTCAGAGCGAGCACATCGAGCACGAGCTGCGTGCTCAAGTAGTGAAGTGTCTCAATGCCGGCTTGAGGCCCACCCACTTAGATAGCCACCAACACGTTCACACCCTTCCCTCCATCCTTCGCATTGCGATTCGGACCGGCGAGGAATTCGAGATTCCCGGCATGCGCCTTCCGCGTGATTCACCCCCGCATCACTTCGCGTCCTTGCAGAAGTCACTCTTGTGCATGATGGCCCGTTGGGACGCTCGGTACCTGCGGACCTCGCGTTTTGCCACCTGCGACCGTATGGCTGGCCTCTTCGAAAGTGGAGCGCTCAGCGAAACTGAATTGCTGGCGATACTTGAGCGCCTTCCAGAGGGCTCGACAGAACTTGTTTGTCATCCTGGAAAAGGTGATCGAAGCTCCGAAATGAGCTATGCTCATTGGCGCTACAACTGGGAAGCAGAGCTGAACGCGCTCACCAGCCGCCGGGTTCGAGACGTGCTGAGATCGGAAAATATTCAGCTGATCACTTACAGAGATCTTCAGAACTCGACGAAGAATCTGCCCTCACCGATCAGTTCCGCGGGTCCGGTCAGATAGACGCTATCATCCCAGCGCAAACTCATGCTGCCTGCCGGAGTTCGAACTTCGACCGGGCTGTCTACTTCACCCCGCAGGATGGCAGCGGCGCCCGCTCCCGTGGACCCGGTGCCCGAGCTCCTGGTCTCGCCCGCACCACGTTCGTAAAACACTGTTTCAATCGTGTGCCGGTCCAATACTCGGATCATTGAGACATTGCTTCTGTTCGGAAATCGCTCCAGCCCTTCCGCTTGTTTCGCCGCTGCTCGCCAATCTTCGGCGAGCTGCGTAACAAAGATCGCGCACTGGGGGTTGCCCACGTTTAGGAGTGTGGCGTCGAAGTGCTTGCCCGCTAGCCAAAGCGTCGTGTGGAGTTCCTCGACTCTCGGCAGACCCATGTTCATTTCAAACGAGAAACGGTTCTCTTGCCGCGATATCAGTCGCAAACTTTTCGGACCTGCCGCGGTGGCGACGGAAATGAGCGGCCCTGATACGACGCCTTGAAGCAATCCAAATGCTGCGGCGCATCTGGTCCCGTTGCCCGACATCTCCGGCTCACTGCCATCGGAGTTAAACAAGCGCGTACGAAGCCCGTCTCCTTCGTGCCACACCAGCATCCAGCCGTCTGCGCCGATCCCTGTGGTCCTTGCGCAGATCCGACGAGCGATTTCAGGCAGATTGTGTTCCGGTGCTTCGGTCGCCCAGGTCAGCAGGAAATCGTTTTGGTCGCCGTGGAGTTTCGTAAAGGGTATGGCTGTCATTTCCAATGTCGCCTGTAAACCAGCAAAGCCGGCGCCTCCGGCACCTGGATTTCGTCTACCACCTGATACGCGCTGCCTGCGCGTTCCAACCGTCTCGACAAGTCATCTCCCGCTTGGGCGATAGCCCACAGTTCTCGATGCACAAGATCCGGGCGGGACGTTGTGGCAAGCCACGCGGGACCGTTTCCGATATTAAGAGTCTCGCGAAGCGGTATCGACGACTGGCAAAAGATTCCCGTCAGGTCTCCTGCTGAAGCGAGAATGCCGGCGCCCGGCGATAATGCCCGGTCAGGAACTGAGCGCCTTGCTCCGTCCAGGCGCGCCGCGAAATCGAATTCACTTCCGATTCCTTCCAGCAGATCCAGTATTGCTTCGAAGGATGCAGGAGCCAGGGAAGAATCGAGAGCACGGGAATGAGAACAACAAGCTTTCTCCAGCGCGCTTCGAGCGTCATTGCCAGAGCTCCGCTCGCAAACGCGGCGGCGGCAACCACTGCAATGCCGTAGCGGGTGTTGTAGTAACTAAAGGGCCAAAGCTGGGGCACGTGGATGGGCGAAGCCGATGAGTGCATGCTCCAAACGTAAAAGACCGGCGTAAGCAGCAGGAACAAGCAAGGCAACAGCACCTTCCGTTTCGCCGCACAGACTAATCCAGCAGCACCCAACAACAAAAGACACCATCCGGCACAGAGACGCGAAGCGGCCGAGTAATAGCGCAGCGCAAGAATCCAGTCGTGAAAGCCGGGATACCAGAGACCGCGCTGGATTGCAGCCGCCGAGTACGGGCCGTTGAAAAAGTCGAACGGATTAGAAGTTTCCCACCAGTTGTAGGCAACCCATGCTGCAGGCGCGAGCGTGGCAAGTGCGCAGAAAACGATAAAGGTCAGCAGCCGATGTCGTTTGACGAATACTGCAAAACCCAGGCCGGCAAATGGAATCAAGAACCAGCCGTCATATCGCGTCAAGCTCATCCACCACGAAGCCGCTACGGCCAACAGCAGCAGATAGGGATTCTGTGTTCTCCGGAATCGGAACAGCGCGAACATCAACGCCGCCAACCCAGCTAAGAACACCAACTCGGTCATCGGAATGGACGCGAGATAGAGAATGTTGGGATTTAAGGCAAAGCACGCCACCACAATGAAGGCCGCTAGGGAACTACCGTACACATCGCGGGCAGTAAGAAAAAAACACAGCCCGGCCACAACGAAGCAAAGCGCCACAGGAAGCGTTCCCGCCAGCCCCGTCGACCACAGCCAGTCATTCCTAACAAACGGCAAGCAGATCACGTGCAGCACCGGCAGCCATACGGTGCCGAGTTGATCCAAGCCTGGTGTGCGTGAGTCGATCAGACCTCGGCTGATGTTGAGATGCGCTTGAGCGTCGCCGTAGTAGAGCACGTAGCCATTGTGGAAACACCACCACGCCGCCAGGAAGGCAACTAAGCACAAGCCGATGAAAACAAAAGTACTCTGGCCTGATGCCGGCCGATTAGAACGCGGTGAAGCGGCGAAATTCGTCAAAACGCTGGTCGATATCTTTGCGCGTAAGCGTGTGGAAACGCTCAACTCCAAACTCTTCGCAGCAGAAGCTTCCCATGACGGAACCATAGATTACCGCGCGATGCAATTCGTGAACATCGAAGTTTCCGTTGCGTAGATCGAAAGCGCGCTCAGCCAAGTATCCAACAAAACCACCGGCGAAACAGTCACCCGCGCCCGTAGGGTCGAACACGTCTTCAAGAAGGTAGCCCGGCACCATGAACAGAGTGTCGCGCCGGAAGAGCATGGCGCCATACTCGCCGCGCTTAATCACCAAAGTACTCGGTCCCATCTCCAAAATCTTCTGGGCGGCTCGGCGCAGGTTGTGCTCGCCGGAAAGCATGCGCGCCTCGCTGTCGTTGATCAGGAGGAAATCCCATTTGGCGATGGTGGCGATCAGTTCATCGCGGGTCTCTCTGATCCAGTAATTCATCGTGTCGCCGCCGGTAAAGTTCAGAGCAGGCATCTGGTCCTGCACTCCGCGTTGCAAATCCGGCTGGATGTTGCCTAGGAACAGGTAGGGGCTTTTCGCATACGCCGCCGGTAACTTCGGCTTGAAATCGGCGAATACGTTCAGGTCAGTCTGAAGCGTCGTGCGGTCGTTCATGTCAGCCGAGTACGCACCCGACCAGAAGAAGGTTTTCCCCGGTACTTGCTCCAGCCCCTCCAGATCAACGCCCTTGTTCTCCAGCACTGCACGGTCTTCCTGTGCGAAGTCTTCGCCGACCACCGCAACGATAGACGTTCGCGTGAAGTAGCTCGCGCTAAGGGCAATATAAGTGCACGAACCCCCGAGGGTACGTTCACGCTTTCCATGTAGCGTCTCAATTGCGTCGTACGCAACGGACCCAATCACAACCAATGACATCGACTCGCATTGTAGCTTCCCTGCTGTTCGCAACGTGCTGTTCGTCATGCAGCCGTTACAATACGCTTTGTGCAATTCCTGATTCTTAGCGATACACACGCGAATTGGCACGCTTTGCAAGCGGTACTCGTAGATGCCGGAGGCAAATACGATCGAATCGTCTGTTGTGGCGACCTGGTGGGATACAACGCACAGCCAGCGCAAGTTCTGGAGTGGACCCGTGAATACTGCGCCACAGTCATTCGCGGTAATCACGACAAAGTAGTCGCCGGCCTGGAGGATTTGGAGTGGTTCAATGAGGTGGCTCAAAGCGCCGCCCGCTGGACGATGAACGAACTTCAGCCTGAGCAGATCGAGTATCTGCGCCAGTTGCAAAAGGGTCCCTTGAAGCTTGACGAATTTCACATGTGCCACGGTTCCCCGCAGGATGAGGATGAATACATTACGAATGCCCGGGAGGCAGCGGAGTGCTTCGCCGGTTTTGAACTGCCGCTGGCATTTTTCGGCCACACGCATCTGCAGGGAGGTTTCTTTGCAAAGGGTGGGCGCGTCGGGTCCATTGCCGCGGTTCGCAGCCATGAATCTGAATCGACCTGGAAACTCGAACCGGATACGATGTACATGGTAAATCCGGGATCGGTCGGTCAACCGCGCGACGGCGACGCTCGCGCGGCATACGCGATCTACGATTCGGACCGGAAGATCGTTTCGCTCCGGCGAGTCGCATACCCGGTGGAAAAAACCGCAGCGGAAATCAGAGCAGCGGGGTTACCCGACGTGCTCGCGTTCCGCCTCTTCCAGGGTGTCTGAGCGGTCGCCGGCATCGGCTCCAGATATTTGAACGAAGGGACCCGGCATGCCCGGTCCTGCAAAATAGCTTTGCAACTTTTGAGCCGCCACTTTCCCCACCAGCTTGAGCAAGTCTTGCTGGGGCGCCTGCCGCACACGCTCCAAACTGCCGAAAGCGCGCAAGAGCTTCTCGACCGTCTTGGCTCCGATTCCCGGCACTTCGTGTAGCTCCGACGTAAGCCGTTGGGCGTTTCTACGAGTGCGATGAAAAGTGACCGCAAAGCGATGCGCCTCGTCGCGGATGGTCTGCACAAGGTGCAGAATCGGCGAGAACTTGTCCAGGATGATTGGCTCATCTTCCTGGCCGTAAACGTAAATCCATTCTTCACGTTTTGCGATGGACGCAAGCGGCTGATAGGTGTTGCCCAGCGCCTCCAGGGCCTCGGCCGCCGCATGCAACTGCCCCAGGCCTCCGTCCACCAAAACAAGGCCGGGAAACTTCTGCTTTTCTTCCTGCAATTTGGAATAACGCCTAGTGATGACTTCGCGCATGGACGCAAAGTCGTCGTTTCCCACGACGGTTCTGATGATGAACTTGCGGTAATCAGATTTCTTCATCTTTCCGTCCTCCCACACCACCATGCTCGCTACCTTGTCGGTACCCTGAATGTGCGAGATGTCAAAACACTCAATGCGCCGAGGCGGATCCGGCAAGTTGAGCGCATCCTGTAGCGCTTCTTCGATCGCCTTGGACGACGGCTTCATCACTCGGAACCGCTGATCGAAACTATGCTTGGCATTCATCTCGACCAGACCCAGCAAGGCCTTCTTGGTGCCACGTTGCGGCGTAGCGATTTCGACCCGTTTACCCCGCCTGTCGGAAAGAAACTCTTCCAGTTCTTCCCGTTGCTCGAAGTCAGCGGGCACATGAATCAATCCGGGAATGTACTCATTGCCCAAGTACACCAGCTTCAGAAGCGCTTCGAAAAACTCCGACGGATCGAAATGGATCTGGTCCTCCCAAAAGAATTCGCGCCGATCGACGATCTTGCCATTCCGCAGGTGAAATAGGTTCACTGCCACTAGCGGTGGCTCGGCGTGATAGGCAAAGATGTCGATATTGTCACCCTCAACCGCGGCCATCTTCTGCTTCTGCTCCATCTCGCGCACGGTGGACATCAGATTGCGCAGACTGGCGGCTTCTTCAAAAAGCATCTCGTCCGCCGCGGCATTCATCCTGGCTTCGAGTTCGTCCGCCAGATCGCGGTGACGTCCCTCCAGAAACAAGCGCACATCCCGCACCGCGGATGCATACGCATCATCTGTGGTGAGGCCCGGCGTGCACGGACCCAGACAACGATGAATGTGGTACTGCAAGCAAGGGTGCGTATGCTTGCGTTCAAGATCGATCTTGCAGGAAGGAACTTTGAAGTGACGGTGAATAAAGTGAACCAGCCGGTGCGCTAAGTTGCCCGGGAAGTAGGGGCCGTAATAGCCAGCGCCATCTTTCAGAATGCGCCGTGTCACGAAAACTCTTGGATACTTCTCGTTAGTTAATTTGACGTATGGATATGTTTTGTCGTCCCGCAGCAAAACGTTGAAACGCGGCTTGTATTGTTTGATGAGGTTGTTTTCGAGCGCAAGCGCTTCCTTGTTGTTGTCAACTTCGATGAAGTGGACGTCACGGGCCTCCGAAATCAGGCTTCCGGTCTTGGCTTCCGCCAGCCGGTCTTCGTTGAAGTAACTCCTGACTCGGCTGCGAAGATTTTTCGCTTTCCCGACGTAGAGAACGTTTCCTTCCGCGTCCTTGTAGAGGTAAACACCGGGCTGGGTGGGAAGCTGCGCTACTTTCTCGCGAAGTTCCATCTGGCAGCTATAATTCAATTGTGACACGCGCACTGTATCTGGCCTGCGTGCTGCTTTTTGCGTGCTTTGCCGAAGCTGGAGCGCGTTTTGGCGCTGCTGCCGCACAAACTCAAACTGCCGCCCGCGCGCAAGAGCCGCAAGCCGCGCCTAAGACTCAACAGCCGCCGGATGAATCGAATCCACCCGAAGAGGACGAGTCCGTCGCACCCACAACTTACGCGTTCGATCCGGTTCAATCCCAGCGCTCGATCAAGGTTGGCAACTTCTACATGCATCAGGGCACCGCAAGAGGTTTTCGGGCTGCCTTAGGCCGCTATGAAGATGCCACCAAATACAATCCCTCCTCTGCCGAAGCATTTTTTAAAGTCGCCGAAGCGGAAGAGAAACTGAAGAACAAAGACGCCGCGCGCATCGCGCTTCAGAAAGTCATTCGATTGGCCCCCGATTCGAAGCTGGCGCAAGAAGCGAAAAAGAAGCTAAGCAGTAAGTCGTAACTGCGCTGCTTACTTCGAGCGGTGCCGCTTGGTTTGCCGGAGGGCCGCTTGAGCGTTCATCATCAGGGTCAGTGCTTTCACACCAATGGCCCACTCTGGAAAGAGGTCGATGTACTGCGTTTTTTTGGCAATTTGCAGCGGAATGGTGCATTCGTTCAAACGCACGGGCATGAGGAAGATTTCATCCAGGGGCACGCAGGAAGCCACTTCGAGCGCATACCGCAGTTCCAGTTGGAAATAGCCTCGCTTATCCACGGAGCGGCAGGAAAAGCAGAGTACAACGTAATCGGCGAGCTCGATCGCCTGCTCAATAGCGCGCGGCCAGTTCTGTCCCGGAAGTAGTTTCTCCTGGTCGAGCCAGGGATCGAATCCCGCTTTCTGGAGTTCGCCGGATAACCTCTTGACCTGATCGCGATCCTCGCTAGCGTAAGCAAGAAACACGCGCGGACGCCCGTTCGGACGGAAGACGACATGGTTCTCATTCAGCTCGAAGCGCCCTAAACCGTCAATCTCGACAGGATCGCCCTCGCAAAGACTGCGGTAGATCAGCCTGAGCAGGGTCTTCCGGAGAGCTGGCTTTTTCACGGCTTTGCCTTGGGCTGCGCTCCGGTCAGCTCCGACGGGTTTTTGGCTTCTTCGCGGTTCGACTTGTCCGTACAGCGCTTGAAATCTTTCAGAAGTTTGTAGACGAGCTTGTCCACTTCATCCGCGGCTTGGGCGCGCGAGCGGTTTGCCTCCCGGGCCAGCCATCGCGCCAGATCGGCCTTGTTCATCGCCCTTACGCTATTACGAGCGGGCGGATAAACCGGGGATTGCGGCGTGGGAGCGCCGGTGAAAGTCACTGATGTTCTATGAGTTAAGCATGTCGACTTTTTCGCGATTACTTGTGAATGCGCGCTCCGTTGAAAGCATGTCGAAAATTGAGCCACGAGGGGCAGGCACGCACCATCACTGTCGGCGTCTCGGTTTAGCGGGCCATTCGGACTCCGTGACCGTCGCGCCTCCGCAAGTCGGTGCTAGGCGGCGGTTTTGCGATTTTTGTGCCACTCGATGAGACCGCGCTCGTATTCCGCGAAGAGATTGGGGCAGAGATCGATGGCGCGGACCTCGATTTGCTCGAGTGAAAATTCGAAGCCAAATTGCGCGGGATCGAATTGGAGGTAGGTGTTGTCGTGAACGGCCTGGATGTAAAGGTAGGCAGCCGTTTCAAGACGATCCTGTGCTTGCTTCCGGCGTTGGTCCTGCAGTTCTTTGAGCGCGGCGAGATCCTTCTCGCGGTGACGGCGCAAGCGGGTTTCCTGGATGCTGAGGTTACTTAAATCGCGTTTGTAGGTGAGCAGAATTTTGGCTTCGATCATTTGCCGGCGAATGGCGGGTTCTTCGTTGGGGAACAGTTCCGCGAGTTCGACACGGCCGACGGCGTAGAGGCCCATTTCGAGGGAAGGAATGCGCATCAGGCGCCACTCGGTATCGGCGAGGGCCTGGACCAGATTGCGCTCGTCGTCGCCTTCCGGCGCAAAACGCTTCGCAAATTGGTTCACGTGGGCTTCATAGAGAGCGGCGTCGTCGCTGGGAAGCAGGACGGTGCGCCCGGTGAGACCGGTTTTCAGCGCATTGAGGGAGGATGTCGCCTTGCCCGTCTCCGAAGTGGGACCCGAAGAGAGTTGCGCATTGAGCTGATTGGCTGTGATTTGGGCAGCAGTGGACACGAGAGGCTCCTTAGAAATGGAAATGGCCCTCGGAACCTGGTGAAGATTCCGTGAGCCTGGCTGACAGTAGCACAATCGGGGTCGAAAACGGATTGCCGGTTTGCGATGAGAACGGGTTAAGTGGAGTCAGCTCAGCGCGTTGGAAATATTTTCGAGTGTTGTCACCGGGGTGCAAGAGTCAGGGAAAAAGAACCAGCGGGACTGGAAAGAGCTGTTGGGCTATCGGACGCCTGAACCGAATAGGTTGCACTTCTATCTATAGCGGCGGTATAGATAGATAGAAGCTAAAGCTATGGCCGATTCTTCCCCGAAATCTGATCTGCCCCAAGGAACCCTGGACTTGCTCATCCTGAAGATTGTCGCTGTTCAACCGGTGCACGGCTACGCTATTGCACAACGGCTCCAGCAAATCTCCGGCGCAGTCGTCCAAGTGGCGGGCGGTTCCCTGTACCCGGCTCTGCATCGACTGGAGAACCGGGGTTTCGTCAAATCAGACTGGAAGGAAACGGAAACCGGGCGGGATGCCAAGTTTTACCGCCTCACAAATAAAGGGCGAGCGCATTTGGAGTCGCAGACGGCGAGCTGGCGACGACTAGCGGGAGCCGTGGGCCTGATTCTGGACTTGGCCGAGGAGGGTGCTCGATGAATTGGTGGTCACGGTTGTGGCGGCGGAAACGACTGGAAAGGGATCTGAGCCGAGAGCTTGAGTTCCACATTTCGGAGAGAATCGCAGCGTTTCAAAGCAGTGGGTTGAGTGAGGACGAAGCGCGTCGGCGTGTACGCCAGGAGTTCGGGGGAGCCGAGCAAGTGAAAGAAGACTGCCGAGATGCGCGCGGTCACTGGCTCGAAGATTTTGGAAAAGATTTGAGCTACGTTAGCCGTACACTGCGCCGCAGTCCCGGTTTCCTCGCCGTTTCGGTGCTCTCCTTGGCACTTGGCGTCGGTGCGAACACTGCGATCTTCAGCCTCATCAACGCGCTCATGTTGCGCTCTTTGCCTGTTAAGGACCCACAGCAACTGGTTCAGATCACACGCGTAGAAGCTGATGGCAAGCCATCGGCTGTTTCATATCCCCTTTATTTGTTTTTGCGTGACAATCTCAAATCGATTTCCGAAGCGGCTGCGGAAATGGGACAAAAGTCAGTAATCGTCATCAACGGCGAGGAAGATGTAGTCAACGCAGCACTAGTTTCTGCAAATGAATATGCCGTGTTGGGAATTAGGCCACTCGTTGGAAGGCTGTTCATCCCGGCAGACGACGGGATTGCTCCTGCGGCAAGAAGCGCTGTGATCAGCTACGGATATTGGCAACGTCGTTTCCGGTTAAATCCGGATGTCATTGGCAAAACTTTCCTTGTCGAAGGCCATAAAGACGAGTTCACGATCATCGGAGTCACTCCCGCGGGGTACCACGGCGCCGTTGTTGGGAATGATCCCGAGATAACGTTACCGCTCACAGCGATGCTGAGTGCGGAGGACCGGAACGAACCGACTAACAACATGCTGGAGATGATGGGGCGCTTAGCTCCCGGCGCCACGCGCCAGCAGGCAAACGCTGAGTTACAGGTCCGTTGGCAAGCCTTTAAACAGCGCGTAGCCGCAACTCTTCCTGAAAGAGATCGTCCCAGCATATTGCAAGAGCGCGCAGCCGTTCTAAACGGACGAAACGGCTTCGATCCGCTCCGCGACCGCTACTCGCGGGCGCTTCTAATCCTCATGGGGATTGTTTCTCTTGTCCTGTTGCTTGCCTGCGCGAACCTCTCGGGTCTATTGCTGGCGCGGGCTGTCTCTCGCGAGCGCGAGATATCGATCCGCCTGGCGATCGGCGCGAGCCGGAGTAGGTTAATTCGTCAGTTCTTAACTGAAAGTTTCACTTTGGCCGCACTCGGCGGAGCTGCTGGCTTGGTGTTAGAACGCTGGTTCAGTAGCATCCTGGTGACCACAATGGCAAATGGCGAGGCCGTTACAATTTCCAGCGCGCCGGACTGGCGCGTACTTGTCTTCACGGCAGCGATTTCACTGCTCGCTTGTGTTCTCGCAGGAGTTGCACCTGGTCTGCACGGTGTTCGGAGCCGTCTGAATTTGGGACTGCGCTCCTCTACGAGCAGCGGCCATCAGCGGCTCGGCAAGGCGCTCGTGATTGCTCAGCTCTCGATTTCGATGGTGTTGGTCACGGGCGGAGCTTTGTTTGCGGCGACTCTGGTCAAACTTTACAGTGTGAACCGCGGCGTGCATACGGACGGCATTCTGACGTTCACTCTTCGAACCGACGGCAAGTGCCCAGTGCACCGTTGTAGTGCAGCGGCGTTTTCTCTGATTGAACGGTTAAATCAAATACCTGAAGTCGTTTCTGCAACTGCCGTCGATGTTCTCCCGATCAGTGGCAGTTTGTGGATACGTGATATCGAGGTAGAAGGCTACACGTTTCGCTCAGGTGAAGATGAGACGGCGGCATTCAATGCGATCGCGCCGAAGTACTTTTTGACCGTCAAAACGCCGCTTCTGGCCGGCCGCGATTTCGTAAAACGAGACACAAGCGATTCCGGAAAAGTGGCCATCGTCAACGAAAGCTTTGCTCACTATTTCTTTGGCAAGGCCTCGCCGCTGGGCCGGAGGGTGACAAATCGGGGCGTGAGCTATGAAATTGTCGGCTTGGTTGCGGATGCAAAATACAGCAGTCTTAAGCAACAGGCGCTGAAGACTATCTATATCCCTTGGACGCAGCGAACCGGCGAAGAACCTACAGATTTCAATTTCCTGGCACGTGTCATCAAGGGCAATCCAATGCGGCTGTCCGGAACGATCGAACTGCTCGTACGCCAGGTGGAACCGGCTTTGCACGTCAACACTGCCGCGGCTTGGTCAACGGTGGTCGACCAAACTATCGTTACGGAAAGAATCATGGCTGGGCTCGGCGGCTTCTTCGGACTGCTTGCTCTGATCATCGGTTGCATTGGGATCTTTGGTGTCACAGCGTTTCGGGTCTCCCGTCGTGTCAATGAGATCGGGGTGCGTATGGCACTCGGAGCTACCCGGCTCGGCATCTTGAAAATGATATTTCGTGAAAGCATGGCCATGCTGGTAACCGGATGTGTCGTCGGCGCACTCGCCGCGTTCGGTATGGCACATCTCGCGCGGGGGTTGCTGTACGAGGTCAGCCCTGCTGACCCGAGAGTGTTTGCCATGGCGGCGCTGGTGCTTTTATTTTCTGGTCTTCTAGCGGCGTGGCTGCCTGCGCGACGCGCCTCGCGAGTCGATCCAATGCTGGCATTGCGTCACGAATAATCTTCGCAATCGTTCAAGTACGGATCGGTTCTTACAATTGCGAAAACGAGGTTTTTACAACCGGCTCGTAAGCAACATTCTCCTGAACTTAGCAAAGGGACAGCCTATAAGTTCGTATAAATGGCTAGTCGTAGATCTGAAAGTCCGGTCCCACAAGTCGCATCGGGCTCCAAGCCCGTATATGGACCGCTACGCTGGCATACTGGTCGAAAGGCTCTAAGAGTCGCAGGTCAAGGTCCCCAGACGGCTAACAAAGTTCGAATGCGGACGTATGTTCGCCCGGGAGCTATCGGCTTGTATTTGTGTGAATAAACGGCGCTCGTCTTCTTAGTTGAGGGCCACGAGCGGGAGGTAGACTTCTCATAAGCTGAATGACGGCCAAGTATTCACCCTTCGTGATCGGCGTCTTGGCGGACCTGAGCGGCCAGCCAGTAGAGCGGCTGCCCCCGTTAAAGAAGCGCCGATTCGTTACCGTCACGCGTGAAACACTGCCGCAGTTCTTTCGGTATGTACGGCCAACGGTGCAGGTTGGGCGCCCTGGCGACGTGAGCCCGGTCGTCATCTCCTTTGACAGTCTGGAACAATTATCGCTGGACGGAGCAATACGCAAGGCTACCGACGAGAACGAATTGCAGGCGATCGCCACACAACTTCAGAATGACCAAATTTTTAATGAGCTTTGCGCGGCGTGGCAGGCGCTTGAGTTTCTGGTTTTAATCGCCGCTCAGTTCCCGGACACACGGTATCAAAGTCCTCAACACTTCTAAGAAGGAGCTTCTCAGGGATCTTCAACGGGCCGAGTTTGATCAATCGGCATTGTTCAGTTTCGTTTACGGGGAGCTTGACACGTTTGGGGGCGAACCATTCTCCTGCTTGGTCGCGGACTACGCTTTCACGGCGTCTCCGGATGACAGCGAGCTATTGGAAAGGATGTCCCACGTCGGGGCAGCGGCTGTGACGTCGATCCTCGTAAGGTGCGGGCCGGATTTGCTGCGAGTTGCGAGTTGGTCTGAGTTGAATCCTTCGCTCGACATGCAGTGGTGGCATTCCGACTTCTATTTCGCAAAGTGGAACGGGTTCACGCATTCAGATGACGCCTCTAGCGTTTTCCTGTTTGCACCGAGATGGAGAAAATCCGGGAGCGCGCATTGGCTCAATCCTGCATACCTGGTCGCTGCTGTCGTTCTATCGGTTTTTGGCGATTCCGCTCTGACCGTTCCTTCACAGCTACTCTTCAGGTCTGAGGCGACAGCCTCAGCGATACCCCTCTTATCGCAGCTTAGTTTTGAATGGACAACCGGAAAAGGCCTGGTTGAACAGCTTGCGATAGCGGGATTGAACTTTCTTTCCGAGGAGTCGACCGAACCAGGATCACTACTTCAAATTCGCTCCGCGTTGGCTCGATCCGGCGTCTGTTCGCTTGGCTATCGTTTGATTTTGAGCTCTCTGCACCGGAGGGCGAACACGTTCGTGAGGAGCGAGCAGGCCGGATGTCAGCCGACCGTTGCGTCTACTTGCTGCAGTCGCTGGCGATGGCAATGCAGGACGGCAGTGAAGGACGTCAAGTTGAGATTTCGCGATCTTACACAGCGGAATTGCTGTTCAAGCAACTCGCCCCGGGCGACTTTGCTACACCGAAGGCGGCAGAGGCTTTCTTGGTGGAAGAAGAACTGGACAGCGGGATCATCATCGGCCGCGGTGATAATGTTCGCTTCTGGCATCTCTCGTTTCAAGAATTTCTGGCGGCGCGCGCGATTGCCGCTCTGCGGGAAAGAGACCAGGTTCAATTGTTGCTGAACAACACGAAGAAGGTTTTGTCTCCGGAGTGGCGGGAAACGGTTCTTCTGCTGGCCGGCATTCTGCACCGGCAGGGTCCCGCCAAAGTGCGCGCAATGCTGGAAGCAGTTCTCGAGACCGGACCGGAGAACGACTCATTGTCGACGCAAGCTCAACTGGTGGGTTTGGTCGGAGCTGTGCAAAGGGATTTGAGCGCGCTCCGGTTCCGGCTGGAGCATCCGCGTTACGCGAAGATGATAAAGCGCGTGATGGGGATCTTCGAGGCCGCCGCTTCGAAAGTTCCGATCGAGATCCGCCTGGAAGCAGCCGACGCATTGGGACAGGCGGGCGATCCACGCCTGGGTTTGACGACCTGGGTCAATTTTCCGGCTGGGAGCTTATGTGATCGGCGTTCAGGGCGAGGACCCGGGCTCGCCATCCTACGATGCCTGCGCGCTGGTGACGGAAACTCCGCCGCGAACGGTTCGATTTGGCCCATTCGACATGGCGCGATTTCCGGTCACTGTGGGAGAGTACAGCCGATTTATCGCGGAAGACGGTTACCGGGATGCGGAGATCTGGGAAGCCGGCGGGTTTGGGAAATGGGAGACCCCCGACAGGTGGGCAGATCAGCTTCCATTCTCAAACCGTCCGGTAACTGGTATCAGTTGGTTTGAAGCGATGGCGTATGCGTGTTGGCGCGGCGAATCAATAAGGCTACCGCACGGAGACGAATGGGAACGAGCGGCACGGGGGGGTACGCAACGCCTTTACCCATGGGGAGACGCGTCGCCGACCAGCGAACTTCTGAATTTCGCCGCGAGAGAAGGTCATAACATTACGCAAGTGACGCCGGTTGGATTTTATCCGCTCGGCGCAACTCCGGAAGGGTTGCTCGACCTTGCGGGGAATGTATTTGAGTGGTGTCTGGATCTGCAGCCTAGAACAGAGAAAATCAGGCCGGAGAAAGAGCCGTATCGCGTGGTTCGCGGAGGCGCTTACGACAGCGTTCCGCTTTTCGTCCGTGCCGCCTTTTGGGGAACGTACCCGGCAGACACCCGAAAAGAGTTTATAGGGTTTCGACTTTGCCGGGTGAGTGCAATTCAGTAGCGCCATCAGCCGATAGAGCGCACGACGCCGCCGTCCGCACGTAATGCGGCTCCATTGATGGCGGAAGAGAGCGGACTGGCTATGAATGCGACGAGCGACGCGATTTCTTCAGGCTTTTCGAAGCGCTTGAGGATGGATGTGGGGCGTGCGTCTTCGAAGAAGGTCTTTTCGAATTCCTGGCGGGTTACTTGCTTACCGGCGGCAAGATTTTCCACGAATTGGTTGACACCTTCTGAAGCGGTCGGGCCGGGCAGGACGGCGTTGACCGTGACGTTTGTGCCGGTAGTAGTTTCGGCCATGCCGCGGGCGATGGCTAACTGCGCCGTCTTGGTCATGCCGTAGTGGATCATTTCCGCGGGAATCTGGAGAGCGGATTCGCTGGAGATGAAGATAATGCGGCCCCAGTTTTTTTGCTTCATGCGGGGCAGGTAATGACGGCTGAGGCGAACGCCGCTGAGTACATTCACTTCGAAGAAACGAAACCAGTCCTGGTCGGAGATCTGCTCGAACGCCTTGGGTTCGAAGATGCCCAGGTTGTTGACCAGGATGTCGACATCGCCAAACCGGGTGGTGGTTTCGCGGGTACCATCGGCAGTGCTTAGATCGACAGCCAGATTCTGAATGTCGCTGGAGGGGAAGGCTGAACGAAGCTTCTCGACCGCTTCATCGACGCGCTGCTTGGTGCGGCCGTTGACGATGACGCCGGCGCCTTCGTTCGCCAAGGCTTCCGCAATGGCGAAACCGATTCCGGCGGTTGATCCCGTGACAAGGGCTCGCTTGCCTCTAAGTTGGAGGTCCATATATGGGAGATGAAGGCTGTTAGTGTCATGATTCTATCGAGAAGGAAGATCGAGTTATGAATAGAAGAGAGTTCAACCGGCTGGGCACGATGGCGGCGCTTGGTCTTGCGGCGCGCGCGAGTTACGCGGAGAGCTTCGATTATCCCTGGAAGTTGGGCATCATTACCGATGAGGTGGATCCCGATCTCCCACGTGTACTCGGCAGCTTTTATCCGAAGTATCAACTTCGTTGGGCGGAAATCCGCAACGTGAAACTCGACGGCAAGAGCCGGTATGTCTATCTAAGCGCCACGCCGGAGCAATTGAAAGATGATTCGAAAACAACTGGACGATGCGGGCGTGAAAATGTCCGTACTGGATACGGGCGTTTATAAGGTTGCGCTGCCGGGCACGACGCCATTAGGCGAGAATCCGCAGGACTTGAACCCGGTGCAGGGAGAATACGAGCGGCAGATGGAGGAGTTGAGGCGCGCGGCCGACGCAGCTCATGCATTAGGCACGGACCGCGTGCGCATCTTCGCGTTTAAGCGCGTGGCCGATCCGAATGCCATATTCGAGCGCATTGTGGATGAGCTAGGGAAGGCGCTTCGAGTAGCTAAAGAAAAAGACGTCACGCTGCTGATGGAAAACGAGTTCAGTTGCAACGTGGCTACCGGAGCCGAAAGCGCCCGGCTTTTCAAAGCAATTTCAGACCGGCGGCTGATGCATAATTGGGATCCGGGAAATTGTTTTTTAGCCGGGCGAAGAGCCATTTCCGAAGGCTTGGGACGAGTTGGATCATAGCCGGATCAGCCACATCCACTTAAAGGACGCAGCCGGTAAGAAGTGGATGCCGGTGGGTGGGGGAGAGATCGATTTCATCGGGCAGTTCAAGGCATTGAAGAAGATTCACTACGCGGGTACAATGTCGCTCGAGACACATTATAAAAACGCTCAGAGAGACCCCTACACGTCAAGCGTGGAGTCGATGGATGGGCTGGTTCGGGTACTCAAAGAAGTCTAATTGCTGACATGAGCGGGTCTATGATCAAGGCAGGCCCGAAGTGGTTCAATGCCGGAACAGGCGAGGAGAGGCAATCGCATGCAAGATAACTTGGAGAAGCCGGAGCGGCGGACTTTTTTGAAGGCAGGCGTAGCGGCGGCGAGTCTGGCGACCGCGGCGTCAGCGAAGAGGATTCCCGGCGCAAACGACCGCATCCGCATCGCCGTGGTGGGTATACGCGGGCGCGGATGGGATCACGTCAAAGGCTATAAACCGATTCCGGGCGTGGAGATTGCGTACTTCTGCGATGTGGATGACAACGTCATGCGCAAGCGCCTCGCGGATGCCGAGAAGATGGACATTCCGAAGCCGCAGACGTATGTCGACGTGCGGAAGCTGCTCGAAAACAAGGATGTGGATGCGGTGTCAATTGCGACGCCGAACCACTGGCATTCTCTGATTGGCATCTGGGCGGCGCAGGCCGGCAAGGATATCTACATTGAGAAGCCGTGCTCGCATAACTGGTGGGAAGGTTACCAGTTGGTGCAAGCGGTGAATAAGTATAAAGTCATTTGCCAGCACGGAAGCCAGTGCCGCTCGAGCGCCGCAATCCGAGACGCCATGGACCAGATGCGTTCGGGTTTGCTGGGCAACGTGTATATGTCGCGCGGGCTGTGTTACAAGTGGCGGCCGACCATTGGCCACGCGCCGGAGGAGCCGGTACCGGAAGGCGTACACTATGACCTTTGGACGGGGCCGGCGCCGCTGAAGCCGTTCACCAGAAACCGTTTTCATTACAACTGGCACTGGATTTGGGACACCGGCAATGGCGACCTAGGGAATCAGGGCATTCATGAAGTGGATTTAGCGCGCTGGGGTTTGGGCGTTACGCTGCCCACCAAGGTGACTGCCTTGGGCGGCCACTTCCTGTTCGATGACGACCAGCAGACGCCGAATGTGATCACGGTAGCGTACGAGTTTAAGTCGCCGGGTGAAAGAGCCAAACTGATGACGTTCGAAGTCCGCGGCTGGATGACGAATCACGAAGCGGGCATAGGGACTTCGGAATTTGGCGGCGGCGGTGTGCCGGAGGCGGGATTGAAGCCTGTGGCGGCTTCGAGCGGCCAGGCGCCGAAGACGTTGGGGCCAGCCAGCGGAAAGCCGTCGACGATCGGGAACTTGTATTACGGATCGAAGGGTTACCTGGCGATCGCCGACTACAATTCGTACAAATCGTTTCTTGGACCGAACGACGAACCGGGGCCGGAAAAGCGCGAGCCGGTGAAGAACGAGCACTTTGTGAACTTCATTGACTGCATGCGGACCCGCAACGCAGACAATCTACGCGCACCTATACTCGAAGGCCATCTCTCGGCGACGCTGGTGCATTTGGCGAACGCGTCTTACCGGCTGGGCCGGACCATCAACTTCGATCCGGAAACGCAGTCGGTCAGTAACGATGCGGAAGCGACGGAAATGCTGAAGGGCACCTACCGGGCGCCGTTCATTGTGCCGCAGCAGGTGTAAGGGCGGGTTCTCACGGGTAAGAACCGCAAAAAAGCCAGACATGGCTTCCCCGATTGGGCGATTGACTGGGAGGGGAAGCGCTACTGGGCCCAGCGGGAGCCGTCAAAAGAGGCGAGTAAACCGGCAGCGGTCCAGTCCGGACGTTTCGATTCGCGGCTACTCATCTGCCTGGGGCTGTTATTAGCTACATTTGCTGCGTATGCGCAAGTAGGGCACTTCGACTTCGTCAACTTCGACGATCCGGAGTATGTCGCGCAAAATCTCCACGTACGCGGCGGGTTGACTGCTCCCGATATCGGCTGGGCCTTCACTTCCGGCGAGGCCGCAAACTGGTTTCCGGTTACCTGGCTGTCGCACATGCTCGATTGCCAGCTGTTTGGGCTGCGCAGCGGCCGGCATCATCTGACAAACGTTCTGTTTCATGCGCTGGCGACTCTGCTGCTATTCGCGTTTCTCGAGCGTGCGACGAAGGCGCGGTGGCGTAGCGCCGCTGTGGCGTTTCTTTTTGCGCTGCATCCTTTGCACGTGGAATCCGTGGCCTGGATCGCGGAACGAAAGGACGTTTTGAGCGCGTTGTTCTGGTTTCTCACGCTGTATTTGTACGTCCGCTATACGGAACATCCAGACGGTAAGCGCTATGCGCTGATGCTGGGCGCGTTCTGCTTGGGTTTAATGGCGAAGCCGATGGCGGTGACGCTGCCATTTGTGCTGCTGCTGCTGGATGTTTGGCCGCTGCGACGAATGCCAACGATGCGGCAAAGGGCAGTTTGGGAGAAAGCGCCCTTCTTCGCTATTGCGGTGATCGTTGCGTTTGTCACTTATCTGGTACAGCGGGCGAGCGGCGCCGTGCAAGCGGTTTCGGCATTTCCCATTGCGTTGCGCGCGGAGAACGCGCTGATCAGCTACGTGATCTATATCGTTAAGATGTTTTGGCCTAGCGGTCTGGCGGTGTTTTATCCATATCCGCCGCACGTGCCTGTTTGGGAGGCGGTGAGCGCGGCAATTGCAATGGTCGGCATCACGGCTCTCGTTTTACGCTCCTTTCGCAATTACCCCTATTTGTCTGTGGGATGGCTTTGGTATGTGGGGACGTCGGTTCCGGTCATCGGGTTGATACAAGTGGGCGCGCAGGCGCGGGCCGACCGATACACATACATCCCCTTGACCGGTGTATTCATCATGCTTGTATGGGGCGCCGCGGAGGTGGCGCGGCGCCGGCCGCGAACGAGGACGGGGATTCTAGTGTTGGCGGGGGCAGGCTGCTCCTCCTGCTTCGCGCTGACAGCGGTGCAAATTGAGCACTGGCGCGATAGCGAGACATTGTTCAGGCATGCGCTGGATGTGACAGATGCGAACTATGTGGCGCAGCACAATCTGGGAGTCGCATTAGCGGAGAGGCCCGGGAAATTGCCGGAGGCGATTCAGCACCTGGAAGCGGCGGTGCGGCTAGAGCCTGATTCCGCCAGGGCGCGCACGGATTTGGGCAATGCGCTGGCGAACACGCCAGGGCGATTAGAGGAGGCAGTGGCGGAGTATCGAGCTGCCTTGCGGACTGCGCCCGATGCGGCGATCACTCACAACGACCTGGGGAATACGCTCTTGAAGATGCAGGGGCACGTGGCGGAGGCGATCACTGAATACGAGACAGCGTTGCGCCTGAATCCCGATTACGCGGAGGCGCACAATAATTTGGGCAGCGCACTGTCGCAAGTTCCGGGACGCTTGCCTGAAGCCATTTCCCAGTTTCAAACGGCGCTGCGCATTAACCCCAATTATTTGGAAGCGCGCACAAATCTGGATGCCGCGTTAGCAAACGACCCCAAGCGCTTGCCGGAATCCGTTGCGCACCGGCAAGCCGCGGAGCAGGCTGATCCGAATTCAGCGGAGGCGCATTCGAATCTGGCCGGCGCGCTCGAGAAAATGCCGGGCCGTTTACCCGAGGCGATTTCCCAATACGAAGCGGCGGTGCGGCTCAACCCCAATTCGGCGGAACTCCATTACAACCTGGGTGTCGCGTTGGCGAAAACGGAAGATCGGATACCCGAAGCGATTGCGCAGTACGAAGAGGCCCTGCGGCTGAAGCCCGACTATGCCGAGGCCCAAAACAACCTTGGAGTAGCGTACTCATTCATACCGGGGCGTCTGCCCGACGCGATCGAACATTTCCAGGCGGCGCTGCGCATCCGGCCGGATTTTGCCGATGCGCACTACAACCTGGGAATTGCACTATCGAATACACCCGGACGGATGTCCGACGCGATTCGACAGTTCGAAGATTCGTTGCGAATCAAGCCCGATCCAGAGGTACAGCAGGCGCTCGACCGGCTGCGAATTGCGCAGCAGCGGCGGTAAGGCTGGTAGAACGGCGGCCATATGCAGAGCCGTACTAAATTTTTCGGGCTAGTTAGCCGATAGCAGAGTTTGGGAGTACGCGAGACACGGGAGTATTGCACGTACTCGGTCGGCGGCTCAGGGCAGTAGGATGCCCGGATTCTGCCGATAAGAGCACAGAAGGGAACGTCGTGAAGAACTGGCCTATTGGAAAAAGAGTGACGGTGACCTGCGCGGTTTTGGTCGCGTTTGTTTTAGCGACGAGCGTGGTGAGCATTTACGCGCTCAAGAAACTCGGAAGCAGTTTAAGCAGCGTCGCGAAAGATTCCATGCCGAGCGTGGAGAGCCTCTCCGAGATACAGGCGGCGATCTTGGAGGCGCGTGGCTCGACACTGATGATGGCGATTCCGGGAGCGGACTCAGTGAAGGCTCTCCAGGCGGCGCGTATCACGGGCCTGAAGAAGGAGATTGGGGAAGCGGTTGCGAAGTACCGGAGCAAGATTAGCTCGCCCGAGGATCGCGCACTGTTTGAGGATGTGACGGCTGCTATCGATGGGTATTTAGGTATGTGCGACCATTTTCGACAACTGGCGCTCGCCAACAAAATCAGCGAAGCAACGGATCTTTATCAAGGCGAAGGTCACACCTGGTATCAGAGATTGAAAAAGGCGATGAACGCTGACGTTGCGTACAATGATGCGAACGCCGCGCGGTATTCCGACACCGGCCTGGCGACCTCGAAAATGGCGACCTCAACTGCCTGGATCATGATGTTTTTGGCGCTGGGGTGCGGTTCGGGCTTGGCGTTTTATGTAGTGGTAAACATCAATATCGCGCTGAAGCAAGCGGCGAATGAGATTCGGCAGAGCGCCGATCAAGTGACGGATGCCTCGAGCGAAGTAGCGCAATCGAGTCAGAATTTGGCGCAAGGCGCGAGCGAGCAGGCGGCGTCTCTCGAAGAGACATCGGCTTCCGGTCATGAGATCAGCTCCATGACGCAGCGGAATGCGGAGAATGCACGCACGGCAGCAAATCTGATGGCCCACGTGGATAACAAGGTTTCTGAAGCGAACAAGAAGCTGGAAGAGATGGTTTCAAGCATGGGCGAAATCAGCAGTTCCAGCGAGCGGATCGGGAAGATCATCAAGGTCATTGACGAGATTGCTTTCCAGACCAACATTTTGGCGCTGAACGCGGCGGTGGAAGCTGCACGGGCGGGCGAAGCAGGTATGGGCTTTGCGGTAGTCGCCGATGAAGTTCGTAATCTGGCCCAGCGTTGCGCGCAAGCGGCACGCGATACCACGGCATTGATTGAGGATTCGGTATCGAGCGCCAAGAACGGCCAATCGCGTTTAACGGAAGTAAGTGAAGTCATCCGGCAGATTACCGAGAATGCGACGCAAGTGAAGACGCTAGTGGATGAGGTCAGCTTGGGCGGGCAGGAGCAGTCGCGGGGCAATGAACAGATTGCACGGGCACTGGTGCAGATGGAGCAGGTTACGCAACAGACGGCGGCGAGCGCCGAAGAGAGCGCCGCCGCGAGCCAGCAACTGAAGGCGCAAGCGGATTCGATGAAAGATATCGTTACTACGCTCGACATGCTGGTGAGCGGCGGTCGTTAGAGGCACATCGAGAACTTATCGCGAAGGCTGAGGTCCGCGCCGCTGCGGGACAATGAATGTAGGTTAGGAAACCTACTCGATGAAAAGACCACCCGGACCTCGCGGGCGGAACGCTTTACGTTTCTTCAGTCTCAAGTCCGGATCGCAGCGGCTCGGCTTCTTGCAAGAGACTGCCCGGCAGCATGGGCCGCTCTCCTACTTCCGGCTTTTGCATCAGCACACATACCTGGTCGACGACGCAGATCTCATAAAAGAAGTGCTCGTCATCCAGCAACATCGAGTCGGTCGTGATGCCGGAGCAACCATCCTGCGAGAACTCATCGGAGACGGACTGATCACCCGGGAGGAGCCTTTACACCGCGAGCGCCGTAGAGTTCTCCAGCCGGCATTTCATCGCGAGCAGATCGCTTCCTACACGGACATCATCGTCCAGGAATGCTCCCGCGCTTTTAGCAACTGGACCGACGGCGCTTCAGTTGATATCGGCGAGCAGATGCGTCAACTGACGCTCTCAATCATCGGTATGTCTCTGTTCGGGCCCGAATTTCGCGACTCGGCCCGTGAGATCTCAGCCGTGCTGGATCGCGTGATGAAGCGCGCCGGCCGTATCGCGCCAGCGGTCACCTTCCTCAAGAGCCTTACGCGCCGTTATCGCCGCCTGTTTCCGAACGGGCGCAGTTTGTTCTTTCAAAGGGAACGCAAGGAGCTCGATCTGATTCTTCGTCCGCTGATCGCAAGAAGAAGAAACTCGAACGGACGGGATGTTCTCTCGCTGCTCTTGAATCTGCATGATGAGACAAGCGGCTCGTTGAGCGATGAAGACATACTGAATGAGATTGTCACTTTCGTGCTTGCCGGCCATGAGACAACAGCGACGGCCCTAACTTGGGCTTGCCACCTTTTAGCCACTCACCGCGCCGAGCAAACTAGGCTTGCCGCCGAAGCGGAGAGTGTCCTGAGCGAAACAAAGAGCGCCGCCGAGATTGTTTCTGGTCTGTCCTACACCGCCATGGTCTTCAATGAAACGTTGCGGCTGTTTCCGCCCGTTCCGCTTTTCGGAAGGAGAGTGGTACAGCCGATGGCGCTGGCGGGATACAACTTACCGGTAGGCGCAACGGTCCTTCTCAGCCCTTACATCACGCAACGTAACCCCCGCTATTACGATGATCCCGATTCGTTCCGGCCTGAACGTTGGAACAACGGCGCGGCAGCCAAGTTCGCCTGGTTTCCCTTTGGCGGAGGCGCCAAGATGTGCATCGGCGAACCGCTGGCGCGAGCAGAAGGGGTTTTGATTCTTGCCGAGATGATGCGCCGCTTTGAATTCTCTCAGCCGGATCATCAGACCGTCTCGATAAACCCGTCCGTCACGTTGCGGCCGGACCAGCCGGTGATCTTATCTGTGCGCGCACGCCCCCACGGTGTCAGGCAAAGCTCGAATCAGATGACAGAGGCTAGAGCGTAGCGAGAAACGCCTGCGTCCAGCGGATACTTGCTTCCACATCTTCCAGTTCGCGGGCCGCTACTTCGTCTTTAGGTACAGGCACCGGCGTGGGACGGGGAACGCCCTTATCCACCAGCGATACGAACTGAGCGAATTCCCAGGCGGGGGTTTGCCGGTACAGATCCCAAAACGAAGGATCGAAATAATCGAACATGCGGGGGCCCATTACAATCACCTCGAGAGACACCGCGCGTCCGGGACATTGCTGGATGTACTTGCGGATGTAATCGGCTATTCCAACGTTTCCTTGTCCCATCCGGGTCCAGGAAACCGCGGCTCCCTGTTCCGTGCGCCAGACGGCACTATCGCGCATGTGGCTAGTCAAAACGTACGGCGCTAACGTTTCGAGCGTCAAGTGAGGATTTTCTATCGTCCAGAGCGGATTGCCGGAGTCGAGACACACGCCGACGTAGTCGGGTCCCGCGCCTTCCACCAGAGATTTCAGTTCGCGCGCCTGCATGTCGCCCGCATGGTTCTCAATCGCAATCTTGATTCCTGAATCCACAATGCGCGAGCGCGAATTTCGCAACACTTTGATCGTGTCTTGGATGTGACGTTCGATACCGGTCGGTCCGCGCCGGTCGGCAGAACTTCCCAGCACGCAACGCACGATGGGGGAACGCACAATGCGGGCAGCCTCGATCATTCTGGCAAGTTGTTCCTCGGCTGTTCCCTCGCTCTTGTCGAACATGGTTGAAGTGGGACAGATAGATCGCATGCCGATTTCAAGATCGAGGCCAAGTTCATCAGCATGCGCCCGAACCCTTTTGAGATTCTGCGGATCTAGTCCGCCGATAAAACGGATTTCGCTGAAGTGAACCACCTTCACGTGCCGTTGCGCGCACCAGTCCAATTGCGCAAAAGGCGTCCAGCCCTGCGAACGCAAACTAAACATGTCCAGACCGAAGCGAACGTTGCCGGCGGCCTCGCTGCGGGCAGCTGTGTTAGCTAACGCCAACGTTGCCCCAACGGTTCGAAGGACGTCCCTTCTTGTGGCGAGGGCGGGAAGCGGGTTCGGTTGGGCGCATACGGGTGATTGAGAAACAGAATCACAAACCATTCAGACCATCATCACAGTTCTCACTCCGCGCAGCATTGATGATGTAAGGCCGGTATGCCCACGCGGCCAAGCATGATTTGAAATCGCTCATGGTCGCGAAGGCTGTCAAATCGTGCGTCCGCATTCAACCAGAGCAGGGCCGGATCACGCAGTTCAACGCACTGTTCCAGGAAGGAGAGCGCTTGACAGTTCTGCTTTCGGCCAGCGCAAATGACAGCGGAGCAATACCCGGAGACGTATCTATTCCGGGCTTGCGCGGATAAGTCGAGAAACGCCTCTTCCGCCTGTGTGTGAAAACCCGCGACGGCAAATAAATGTCCGAGACCGCTTATGGCTGCCGGCTGAAAGGCAGCGCAACGCTTCGCATTCTGAAATTCAACGATCGCTTCTTCATGCATCCCGAGTTGCTGGTCCGAAAGCGCCAGGACAATCTGGGCTGGCGCGAAAGGCGATGTGAGCGTCAGCATTTTCCAGCACTGATCGATCGCACTTTTGAAATCACGAGCGGCATAGAGACAAGCGGCAAGCTGCAGATTCGCCGAAAAAGAGAGCGGATTCAGGCTGAGTGCCAAGCTACAAGCTTGCATCGCTTCTTCGTAACAACCTAGAGTACACAGAAGCGAAGCATGAAGCGTATGGGCAGCCGCCGAGTTGCTGTTAAGTGCAAACGCCCGGTCCAGTGCTGCCCGAGCGCCGCCCCAATCCCAGTCGAAGAGCATTTTTACGCGAGCCGCCGAAACGTGCGCTTCCGGCAAATCAGGATTATTCTTGAGAGCGGATTCGGCGGACGATCGGGCCAAGCAAACAACTTGAGAGGGGCAAACAGAGCCCACGGAGGCCAGTTGGCAGTATGCATCGGCTATGCCGGCATGGGCAAGCGAGTGATATATTTCATCTCGCGCCGCGCACCTGAAGCAAGCGATCGCTTTATAAATTTCTTCGGGCGCCATTCTGTCGAGAAAATAACGGCCCTTCAAACAATCTTCATATGCATCGACGCTGCTGCCCGAAGCGCGTAAGGGCCCAGGGTTTTCGTTGACTTCCGGCAGTTCTTTCAGGAGTGCGGTAAAGCGGTAGCCGAAGCCCGGACGAGTTTCAATGAAATGACATCTTCGAGATGTTTCTTCTAATGCCTGCCGCAACGAATTCACCGCCGTGTTCAAGCCATGCGCGAAACTCACGTGCGAATCGGGCCAGAGAAAGCGAACCAGTTCTTCCCTTGTTACCACTTCGCCAGGGCGGCGCAGCAACAGTTCAAGAACACAGAACGGCTTACGCTGTAACCTGATCCTGATTCCGCCCTTGCGTAACTCACGCCGAACAAAGTCAACTTCATAGTCCTCAAAGCAAAGTTTTTTCCCTGGCATGTCGATACAACGGCGACAACTGCTTCTTGATTCTTTTCCTGATCCTACCCGCGGCCGAAAAGCGTTCGTTCTGATGCAAGGTGCGCAGCAAGCTACGTTCCATATCCAATGAAAGGCCATTGCGAAGTAGTTCCAGCGGTCGTACCGCTTCTCGCGCGCCATCCCTGGAAGAGGAATAGATTCCACAGATGCCCGGTCTCGGAATCGGGGATTCCGGAAGTGGGATGAAAGATGGCTTCGCTGAGTCGGTAACCGCGCCCGGGAGGTAGCGTAAACTGGCCTTCATCTGGGAAAGGTCGCCGATTCTATGAACAGGGTACGGCTTGTCGAGATGATCTGGCAGGATACCCTCTACGCGCTGCGGTCGATGCGGAAGCAACCGGCGTTCACGCTCACAACCGTTCTCACCCTGGCGCTCGCGATCGGCGGAAACACGGCGTATGTTCACCGTGCTCCACGCTGTGCTGCTGAAGCCTCTTCCCTACCCCGACTCCGACCGACTGGTGGACATCTCGGGAGGCGCAACGCCGGCGCGATTTGCGGAAATGAAAGCCGGCGCGCACTCGTTCACCGGCATCGGAGCGTTCACGCCGGAAGAGAATTCGACTCTATCGGGGCGAGGCGATCCGGAGGTTCTGAAAGGCGTTCGCGTTTCCGCCAACTTTCTGCAAATTCTGGGAGTCGATCCGTTGCTTGGGCGTGCTTTTCGTACCGAAGAAGATTCGCGCGCCGGGCCACCTGTGGCGATGATCAGCGCACGGTTATGGCAGCGTCGATTCGCCGGAGATCCGGAGATCCTCGGAAAGACGGCGGCGCTCGGAGACAGGCCGTACACGATCATTGGCGTTCTTCCGCCCCACTTCTCATTTCCTTTTCCCGATGTGGACGTGTGGATGACAGCGCCCTCCGAGTGGCCGCTCATGCCCGCAAAATCAAGAACTCTGAGTCCCTTTCTGACTCTGTTCGGCCGTCTGAACCCCGGGGTCACAGTGGCACAAGCGACGGCGGAGGCGAAGGTGATGCGCCGTCAATACGCCATCGCGCATCCCACCATGCTGGACGCCAAGCCGAAAAGACCCGAGAAAGTGACCGAAATGAGAGACAGTCTGGTGGCCGATGTGCGCTCCATGCTTTGGATGCTCGTCGGCGCAGTCGGTTTTGTTTTGTTGATCGCCTGCGCGAACGTGGCGAGCCTGCTGCTGGCGCGAGCGATCTCCCGTTCACGCGAAACTGCCGTCCGCTCCGCGCTCGGCGCCGCTCGCATGCGGCTTATCGGACAGCTCATCGTAGAGAGCGTTGTCTTGTCGCTTTCAGGTGGAATGCTCGGTGTCCTTCTCGCCGCATGGAGTCTGCGTGCAATCCCCGGTATGACTACTTTCAATCTGCCGCGGGCGCAAGAGATTCATCTCGATTGGGCGGTGCTCGGATTCGCCGCGGCCCTCTCGATTGCGACCGGAGTGCTCTTCGGATTGGCGCCCGCGCTGGGCGCGTCCCGGCCCGATCTCGTTCGTATGCTGCGAATGAGCGGGACGGCTGGGAATCAAGGCTCGTCGAGACGTGTTCTGGCCGGACTGAATGTGCGTGGGCTGTTACTGGTGTTACAAGTTTCGCTTTCGATTGTCTTGCTGATCGGCACGGCGCTGCTGATTGAAAGCGTAAGCCGCTTACGGGGTGTCGCTCTCGGCTTCAATCCGTCAAATGTCTTGACCGCGCGTATTTCGCTGGCGCCCTCGCGTTATGACACGGACCAAAAGCGGACATCGTTTTTCGAACAACTAATACAGCGGGTGGGATCTTCACCGGGCATCCGCGGCGCTGCTGCCGCGATGTTCCTCCCCATGATGGGTTATGCGGGAACTCCCGTTCAGGATGCCGCTCAACCGCTGCTCAAATTGAACGAACGCCCGCTCGCGACGATCTCCATCATCACGCCGGGTTACTTTCGAACTCTCGACATTCCGTTGCGGCGTGGAAGGGATTTTAGCGAGCGCGATAAGGCAGACGCGCAGCGCGTCGCAATCATCGACGAAGCTCTGGCGCGACGTTTCTGGCCGGCGTATCCGAACGGGAAGAATCCCATCGGCCAACATCTTTGGGTCGGCGGCGTGAATCCCCATCCCGCCGAAATCGTGGGAATCGTGGCTGATATTCATCAAAATTTTGAGAACAGCGCCTGGCCCGAAACGGTCTACGTCTCTTTCGCGCAGAACCCTCAGCCGTTCGCGATTCTCGCCGTACGGACCCAGGCTAGCCCGCTCGGCTTCAGCGGCCTCCTGCGCGAACAGGTGCGGGCCTTGGATACGGACCAATCTATTTCCGCCGTTCGAACGATGGACGATTTGGTGGACGAGCAGTTAGGACAACGGCGTTTGCTGGCGCTGCTGCTGGGATCTTTCGCGGCCATGGCGCTGCTGCTCGTCTTAATGGGAATCTACGGCATTATTGCCTATTCGGTGGCGGAACGCACGCAAGAGATGGGCATTCGCCGCGCACTGGGCGCGCAGGGGATCGATATTCTCCGGCTGGTGGTCGGGCAAAGCTTTCGTCTGGCTTTGTTCGGAGTGGCGATCGGCATCGCAGGAGCTATCGGCTTAACGCGCGTGATGGGCAATTTGCTATTTCAAGTCAGCGCCACCGATCCCGCCACCTTCGTTGGGGTAGCTTCGCTCTTCCTATGCGTAGCGCTCCTAGCCAGCTACATTCCCGCGCGGCGCGCCACCCGAATCGATCCCATTACAGCGCTCCGAATTTGAGCGTTAATCGCCGTTCACCTCGCGCCAACGATGCACCAGATCCTGGCATGCCCCGCGCCAATTCGGGAAATGAAATTCGAACCCGGCATCCTGCAAACGCCCCGGAACGACGCGCCGGCTTTTGAGCACCAGCTCCGTTTCCGTTCTCAGGAAAACGGCTCCCAGCGAAAGCATCCACGTAGGCGCCGGCAGTCCGATGTAACTGGTACACCATGCGCGGCGCAGACAGCACATGAACTCCCGGTTCGGTACAGGGGACGGCGAACAAACGTTGACTGCGCCGCTGAGTTCCTCGTGCGCAATCAGGAATTCGATGGCCCGGATGAAATCCACATCGTGAATCCAGGAAATGTATTGAGTACCGGCGCCGGACGGCCCGCCTAAACCCCAGCGCACCAGCCGCAACAGGTGATCGAAAACCCCGCCCTGATCGGGGCTCATCGTCATCGCGCTACGCAGCGCTACCCTGCGCGTGGCGGGCGTCTCGGCCGCGAAGAATGCCCGTTCCCAACTTGTTGCGACATCGATGCTGAACACCCACTTCTTAGGTGCACCGGGTTCGCGCCCGCCCAATTCACCGGTTACCTCGTCCATCGGCCGGTCTAACGCGTGGCGATAAATGGTCGCCGTACTCGCGTTGAGCCATAGGCGCGGCGGCTTGGCAGCACGGGCGATCGCTCTGCCCACGACGCCGGTCGAGATGGTACGCGAGTTTTTGATGTCCCGGCGATTGGCGGCGTTATACCGGCAGTTCACGCTTTGGCCCGCGAGGTTGATCACTGCGTCAGCCCCTTCCAGGGCCTGCGTCCAGTCACCCAATTCCTGCGCATCCCACAGGAGTGTCTTCCACTCCGCAGGTCGGGCGTGGCGCGCAATCACGGTGACCGAATGGCCTTGCTCGTGAAAGTGGCGCGCCAGGATCTGACCGATCTGGCCAGTGCCGCCGGGTATTACAATTCGGAGCGGGCCGTTTGGCGGCATTCCAAGCATTGTAGCCGACGTTTAGCCAATGCGGCTATCGGTAAGCTACTCCGCTGCCATACTAGCGAGCGTGAACACCAGCGGCGCGTTCCAGTTGATGGCTACTTCGTTACAGGCGTACGCACCCGTCACGTCAACGTAGTTCTCAGCTGGTGGCAGGCCTGCCGGAAGTAAGCGCTTCATGTAGCTGTCCTGCCGCCCCGGATTCGGGCCTCCCGCCAGCAGCCCGGGATAAGGCGCCGCTATTCCGTCCGCCTCGCTCGGCCGATGGTGAGGATGCTCTACGGAATGCTCACCGACCTGCGTCACCCAGGAGAGCGAAAACGTGTTCCGCCCCAGCAAATAATGCACATTCTCCATCGCCGCGTCCACATATCGCGGATTCGGGCTGATGCGGTTCGCAATCAGCAGTTGCATGCTGTAATTCCCGGCAACCCCATTCGAACCCCAGATGTAATCCTTCGTCGCAAGCGCGATCCGGTACGGATTGTGAGCCGTGCGTTCCACAATGGCGTTCGCGGCGGCCAAAGACCTCTGTCGTATTGCCTCCTGTGCCGTGGCGTTCCCGCCGTGCCCTAATGCGTAACTCCACAAGGCCAGCGGCCCGAGCGAAGACCACGATGGCGGCCCCACCGGTCGTATCGTGTCGAGATACTCAGTGTAGTGCGCCAGAAAATAGTCGACGTATTCGCGCTGTGCGGTCGTTCGCCCCAACTCTGCCGCGGCCCACAGATGTTCATCGCCGCAGTTCGGATCTCCATAGTCGCCGGTGGTTACGCCGGGCGGGTTATGAAACACTACATTCGGATACCGGGAAACCCAAGCCCAGGCGAGTTTCGCCGCCATCAAGCACTTGTCTGCATACGCAGGATCGAAAGGCTGATAAACCCGTGCCGCAATCGCCATCACAGCGGCGAAATCCGCGGTAGCGCACGAACTCTTGAAAGGCGTCTTTCCCGTGCCGATGACATCGCTTACTAGCGTGTCCTGCTCGGGCATGATGAATGCGCAGAAATGATCGCTGGTTTGCTTGTGCCACACTCCGCCATCCGTATCCTGCATCGTAAGCATCCAGTCCAGATTCCAGCGGATCTCATTGAGAATGTCGGGCAACCGATTGCCCGATTCCGGCAGTTGCAGCCCGATCTTACCCACCCGGTCGCCGAACACTTCCCACGTCCACAGCAGGGTGCCGGTCGAAATTCCCGAATTCACTACATAGCGCCCATAATCGCCCGCATCGTGCCACCCCTTCGAAGAAACACGGGGACCTTCTTTGCCCGAGGACGGATGGTACGCGCCAACCAAATGACACGGGCCGTGCTTGAGCCCTGGAAACTCCGGCCCCATATCAACAGCGGTTCCGCAGCGCTGTCCGTAGTAGGCTCGCATCGCGAGATAGTAAATCCGGTTGAATACATTGGGCGCAATTGTGAATTTCCAGCTTTGCCCCACACCCGCGATGTCGACGTAAAAGCGCCCGCTCTCCGTCAGCTTGCTGAAGTCCGCAATCTGCACCGCGTCCCCTGAGTCGCTGTCCTGCACCGGCTCGGTCAACTCACCTGTAAAAGCGACTGAATCGTCCTTCAGACGCCGGATGGAAAATTTTGCCGGAGGCTGAGCGATTCCCGGGTTCGGAACCACCATTGCGAGCTTCGGGGCATTGGGAAGATATCCCGCCTGGTCCACCTTGATGGCTGTTTTATTCCGTGGCGTCTCTCCACGGACAGAAACACATACACCGGCAATCGAGATTATGCTCGCAATCGCCGTCAACCAACCTACTTGCGCATGCTTTCTAAATCGCTGCTCCATTAGTTGCAGATTAGACCATTGCAGGTTTGCCTTCACAACAAAAAGCCCCGGAAGAAAAAGCTTCCGGGGCCACGCTGCCGAAAAGGGCAGATCAGTATTGTTGGGTGTTGGGTGTTGCTCTAATTTTTAATGCTCGCCGAAGCTCCAGCCGAGCGAGGCGCCGTATTCAGGCACCCAGTTCTGGCCGAACTGAAAGAAATTGTTTACGTAGTGCGCATCCACTTGCGGCCGGATGAAAAGATGCGACGTCGCGTACAGCCGCACACCAGCCGATAGGTGCACTTGAAAATGATTCGATCCCTCAACATAGGTATTTGCGCTGGAGCAGCCCACGAGTGCGTCGCAATAAGTAGTAGGTTCGTAGAATCCTACGTGCGCCACTCCAAGCCCAGCTTGGAACTCAGGCACTACGCGCTTGAAGTGGCGCAAAGTCGGGGCCCAAATACCGTTGAAGTCGTAGAAAGTGGGACGATAGTTCACTTCGGTGTAAGCTCCCTGGGCGAACCGGAAATCGGTTTCCGCTCCAATCCCAAAAGAAGGTTTAAACATATAGTCGGCGCCGGCTTTGCCAAAAATACCAGCCAAGCTTGGCGTCGTGAAAGGCGTTCCGGTACCCAATAAGTCGAGTGATTGGCCGCTTGATGGAGCGCTCATGGTTCCTACACCAAAGTACACATCAAGTCCGCTCTGCGCGTGAGCGAAGCTCGGCGCTAGACAGAGCGCAAAAATTAGCGGAATCGCGTTGCGTAAAGATCTCAAGACAACTTCTCCTCTGGTTTGTTAGATCGCACGCGGTTTTTCTACCATATTCGGGAGCCGGTGTTCCGTCTCCGGGAGCCCGCGCTTATGTCTCGTTGCACAGTGCTCTTGAACCGGTGCGCTTCTTACAACAGTTACGACGTAGTTAGCCGCCGAATCGGTTGCACTTACTGGGCTAGGGAAAAGTGACTAATTGGTTGATATTGCTCGGATACTTTCCAGCTACAGAGTGGTCGCGCGAGTCACAGGCGAGCTGGATCCATACTCTCAGGATTCAAGCCAAGTTCGATGATGGCCTGCTTAGCGCGCGTCACATCGTACCGGCCCCATTGCGCGAGTCGCGCCAGAGCGGCCGCCGCGATACTCGCTGCATCCACTTCGAAGAACCGCCGCAGATGTTCGCGATTATCGCTGCGCCCAAAACCGTCCGTTCCGAGCGCCGTTAACCGTCCCGGCAGCCAGGGCGAAATCTGATCGGCCACGATCTTCATGTAATCCGTCGCCGCCACAATCGGTGTATCGATTGTGCCCAAAGCTTCCTGCACGTAAGGCTTGCGCGCTGGTTGGTCGGGGTGCAAACGGTTCCAGCGGTCCACGGTTAGCGCATCGCGCCGCAGTTCGGTATAGCTGGTGACGCTCCAAACATCCGCGGCGACGCCGTAGTTTTCCGCGAGCAACGTCTGGGCTTTTATGGCTTCGTTCAGGATGGGGCCGCTCCCGAAAAGCGTTACGTGCGCCGCTCCGCCTTCCGCGCCTTTATAGAGATACATCCCACGCAGAATGCCTTCGTGCAAGCCTTGTATGTCGGGCGCCGCAGGCTGCACGTAGTTCTCGTTGCAAACCGCCAAATAGTAAAAATGGTCTTCGTTATTCTCGTACATGCGGCGGATGCCGTCCTGCACAATCACCGCGATTTCATAGGCGAAAGCAGGATCGTAGCTCTTGCAGGTCGGCACAACGCTTGAAAGCACCAGACTGTGTCCGTCATCGTGCTGCAAGCCCTCGCCCAGCAAAGTAGTTCGTCCCGCTGTACCGCCCACCAGGAAGCCCTTACCGCGCGAATCGGCGAAGGCCCAAATCAAATCGCCCACGCGCTGGAACCCGAACATCGAGTAGTAGATGAAGAACGGAATCATCGGCACGCCCAAATTCGCGTAAGCCGTTCCGGCCGCGGTAAAGGACGCAAGCCCCCCCGCCTCGGTGATCCCTTCTTCCAGAATCTGCCCGTTCTGCGACTCCTTGTAGTACATCAGAACGTCACTATCCACGGGCTTGTATAATTGGCCGCCCGCGGCATAAATGCCGCGCTCGCGGAACATCGATTCCATACCGAACGTCCGCGCCTCATCGGGAATAATCGGCACAACGTATTTGCCGATGTCCGGCAGCTTCAGCAACGCCTTCAACACGGCCACGAATGCGCTAGTGGTGGAAGCCTCGCGCCCGCGCGATCCACCCATCGATTCGTGGAAAATGTCCATGGATGGCGATTTGATCTCGATCTTCTTGGGAGCCCGATTCGGAAGATATCCGCCGAGCGCCTCGCGCCGCTCCCGCATATATTTCATCTCAGGGTCGTCATCCGCTGGACGAATGAATGCGATCGAGTGAATCGTCTCTTTCGGAAGGTTCAGATCGAAACGGTTGGAAAGATAAAACAATTCCTCCTCATTCAATTTCTTCTGCTGGTGGGTAATGTTCTTGCCTTCGCCGGCTTCGCCTAATCCGTAGCCTTTCACCGTCTTCGCGAGAATCACGGTCGGCTGCCCGGTGTGCTCCACCGCGCGCTTGAACGCGTTGTAGACCTTTACGGGATCGTGCCCGCCGCGCCGTAACCGCGCCAGTTGTTCGTCGCTCTTGTCCTCCACGAGCTTCAACAGCTCGGGATACTTACCGAAAAATTCCTTGCGAACGTAGGCTCCGCCGCGAGCCTTGAAATTCTGATACTCGCCATCCACGCATTCTTCCATGCGCTTCAGCAACAGACCGCTTGTGTCGCGCGCGAACAGTTCGTCCCAATCTCCGCCCCACAGCACCTTGATCACGTTCCAGCCTGCGCCCCGGAAGATGCCTTCCAGTTCCCGAATCACGCTGCCGTTGCCGCGCACCGGCCCGTCAAGCCGCTGCAGGTTGCAATTGACGATGAATGTCAGGTTGTCGAGCTTTTCGCGCGATGCGATATGCAGCGCACCGGTCGACTCGGGCTCGTCCATCTCGCCATCGCCCAAAAACGCAAATACACGCCGGCCTGTCTGCGGGACAATCTCCCGATTTTCCAGGTAGCGCAGGAAGCGCGCGTTGTAAATCGAGTTGATCGGCCCCAATCCCATAGACACGGTGGGGAACTGCCAAAAATGCGGCATCAGCCACGGATGCGGATACGAAGACAGCCCCGGATGCTCGCGCAGTTCATGCCGGAAATTCAGCAAGTGCTGCTCGCTCAACCGGCCTTCCAGATATGCGCGCGAATACACGCCCGGCGAAGCGTGGCCCTGATAATACACCAAGTCTCCCGCGTGCCCGTCGATGCTGCCGCGGAAAAAATGGTTGAACCCTACTTCGCTCAGCGTGGCCAGCGAGGCGTAGGTCGATATGTGTCCGCCAATATTCGGATCATATTTATTGGCGCGCACCACCATGGCCGCCGCGTTCCATCGAATTAGACTTTTCAGCCGGCGTTCCAGAGCGCGATCGCCCGGATACGGCGCCTCTTCCTCCACCGGAATCGTGTTCACATAAGGCGTCGTGATCTTCGAAGGCGTCGAAACCCCGAATTCGGAGGCGCGGTCCAGCAATTGTCCCAGCAGATAGGCGGCTCGGTCGGGTCCGGCCTCGTCCACAATCTGCTCCAAGGCTTCCAGCCATTCGGAAGTTTCCTGTGGGTTCAGGTCCGTCTGGCGCTCTTCTTTAGTTTTCAGCATCGTTCGTGCGTAAATCTAACAATACGTCTCTGCCGTCTGCAGGCGCAATCTTGTAGCGAATAGGCGCGGCGGCCGGCCGCTGCCGGGCAATCTCCGGCGGCTCTTTCACGAGCCGTCTGGGTAAGGAAACGGGCCTTACTCCAGATAATTATCGCCTATCGCTTGCTTTTCCTCATTTCCTAGTGCAATCTAAAAGGTTTTCGGAGAACAACTCTTATTGATGAAGGTGCGCGTCCTCTACCATGACCACTGCTTCGATGGCGCGGCATCAGCGGCATTTGTCACCCGTTTTTTACAGAACCGTTTCTATCCAGGTGCGGAATTCCATTACACCGGCCTGGCCCACCGCGCCGATCAACTGTTTGAAGACAGCCTTTTCGACGGCAACGCGAACGTCATCGTCGATTTCAAATACGCCCCCACGCCCAAATTGACGTGGTATTTCGATCACCACCAGAGCGCCTTCTTGAGCCCTGAGGACGCCGAACATTTCCGCCACGATACCTCGGGCCGCAAGCTCCTCGACCCGAGTTACCGCTCCTGCACGAAGTTCATCTCCACCGTCGTCAAGAACCAATACGGCTTCGAAGCCCCTGATCTCGAAGAACTGGTGACCTGGGCCGACATCGTCGACGGCGCCCTATATGAAAGCGCTCAGGCGGCGGTGGAAATGGAAGCTCCCGCCATGAAGCTCACTCTGGTCATCGAAGGCAGCAAAGGGCCAGACATGGTGAAGCAAATCATTCGCGCCATGCAACACCAGTCGCTCACCGAAATTCTGGCCGATCCGGGCATCCAAGCAGAATACGAGCGTCTCCATCGCAATCACGTCCGCAACATCGACATCATCCGCGAAGCCGGCTCGTGCGATCGCGGGGTCATCTATTTCGATCTGGTGAATTACGGCATCGAAGGTTACAACAAATTCATTCCGTACTACCTGTTTCCCGACTCGGCCTACACTGTCTCGGTCTCGACTTCGAGTTTTCGAACCAAGGTCTCGGTCGGCTCAAACCCCTGGGTACGCGAACCATTGCGCCACAACCTGGCCACCATTTGCGAACGCTATGGAGGAGGCGGGCACCCGAAAGTAGGAGCTATCAGTTTCCCCACCGGAGCAGTAGGCGAAGCCCGCAAAGCCGCCGCCGAAATTCGCGAAGAGCTAAAAAGCTAGCCGCCACCGCTGCGGATTTCATCGATGTGCGCCCGAATGCGATTCAACTCGCATTCGTTACGAACGACTCGTTCCCAATAACTCCGTTTCCAAATAACCCAATCGCCCTGCTCACTGCACCTTTGAATTGTCCGCCACGCCCGGTCTTTCTCTCGAACGGAACGAGCCCCTACCATAGTTCTTCATGCGTCCTCGCGTCTTACTTCTCATCTCCGCCGCCGCTGTGGTTGTAATCGTCCTCGTCTGGGCGATTCACTCCAAACCGTCTGCCGTCCCCACCCCTTCTCCTGTTTCCTCATCCGCCACCGTTCCATCCGGCCCTCCGGCTACTACTCCGGAGACCGCTCCCACCAACGTCTACGCCCATAACCTGATGTTGCGCAAGGGTCCCAGCTTCCGCGTCTACGTGCGCTGGCTAAGCGGTCAAATCGCCCGTGCCAAGCGCAATGTCAACCCTTCCTTCGACGATCCCGATTCATTCTTCCTCGACATCAAAACCGGTGTGCTACGCGCCAACATCGGCGACCTGAACAACTTCTTAAACTCCGGCGCGCTGCCCAACTCCCCGCTCAAGAACATCAAATTTTCCGGCGACGGAAATCAGATCAAGCTCAACGCGACTCTGCACAAAATCATCCCGCTGCCGATTGAGCTGACCGGAACTCTTTCCAATGACGCAAACGGCCACATTCACATCCACGTCACGAAGCTGAACGTCCTGAAGATCCCGCTTAAAGCGCTTCTGGGCGGCTTCCACATCAACATCGCCGACCTCTTCCATCCCGGCAATCTCCCGGGCGTTCAAGTCGCCGGAAACGACATTTCGTTCGACACTGCCGAACTCCTGCCGCCACCCCATATCCGCGGACAGCTCACCCTCGTGCACGTTACGAATCCCGATCTTGAGATGATCTACGGGAACGCAACCAAAGATGTCACGCGCGTCGAACAATGGCGGAACTTCCTACGCCTCAGCGACGGCACCATCGATTTCGGCAAGCTCACCATGCACCACGTTGATCTCATCATGATCGACATTTCGAAAGATCCCTGGTTCGACCTCGATCTCGCGAATTATCAAACACAGCTCGTCAATGGCTACACGCATATGACACCTCAGGCGGGACTGCAAATATTCATGCCCGACGTGCGCGAAATCCCGGCGAACAAGACCAACCAAAACATCGGGATCGAGTGGATGAAGAATCGCAACCTGCCTCCTCCTGCGAATGTCACCTCGGGACACTGAAGCTGAGGCTCGGCACCGTGAGGCAAACTGAACAGAGGGTCGTTCCTTGAACCAGAAACGTCTTTTCAACGAGATCCTTCTTCTCCTCGCCGCACTCTCGTACGCCACCGCCGCACCAAGCCCTGATCTCGCTCGCTGGCAGCAGCAAGCGCGCGACGTTACGATCCTTCGCGACGATTGGGGCATTGCCCACGTTTATGGCAAGACCGATGCCGACGCGGTTTTCGGTATGATCTACGCCCAGGCCGAAGACGACTTTAATCGCGTTGAGACAAACTATCTCAACTCGCTGGGGCGTCTCGCCGAAGCCGAAGGCGAGTCCAAGGTCTATCAGGATCTTCGCCAGAAGCTCTTCATCGACACCAACGCCCTCAAGACGCAATACGCTGTGAGTCCCGCCTGGCTGAAAACCCTCATGAACGCTTTCGCCGACGGTCTGAATTTCTACCTCGCCACTCACCCGGAAGTGAAGCCGCGCGTGATCACTCATTTCGAGCCCTGGATGGCTCTCAGCTTCACCGAGGGCAGCATCGGCGGAGACATCGAACGCGTGAAGCTCGATCGGCTCCAGGCCTTCTACGGCAAGGAACCTGTCGCACAAGCGGCGTTCATCAACCACACTGATCGGCCCGAACCAAGTGGCTCCAACGGCATCGCGATTGCGCCCTCAAACACCGTCGATCATCACGCCTTGCTACTCATCAATCCGCACACCTCGTTTTTCTTCCGCTCCGAACTGCAAATGGTCAGCGACGAAGGTCTCGACGCTTACGGGGCCGTCACATGGGGCCAGTTCTTCGTTTATCAAGGGTTCAATGACCGTGCCGGCTGGATGCATACCTCCAGCGGCGTCGATGCAGTGGATGAATATCTGGAAACCGTCACGAAAAAGGGCGACCGCTTTTTCTATAAATACGGCAATCAGAAGCGGCCCATGCGCGCGACCGAAATCACCGTTTCCTACAAAGCGGGCACCCGCATGGCTGAAAAGAAGTTCACTGCTTATTACACCCAGCACGGGCCCATCGTGCGCGAGGAGAATGGCAAATGGGTCAGCATCCAGTTGATGAATGTGCCCGTCAAAGCGCTCATGCAGTCCTACCTCCGTACTAAAGCGCGCGACTACAAGTCTTACCGGCAAACCATGGAATTCGAGGCGAATTCATCGAATAACACAATCTTTGCCGACGCAGACGGCGATATCGCCTATTGGCACGGTAACTTCATCCCCCGCCGCGAGACTCGCTTCGACTACACCAAGCCGGTCGACGGCAGCAACCCGGCGACAGATTGGCACGGTCTTCTCTCGCTCGATGAAACGCCTCACTTACTCAACCCGGCGAGCGGTTGGCTCTATAACTCGAACAACTGGCCGTGGTCCGGCGCCGGCGCGAGCAGCCTCAGACGGCAAGATTATCCCGCCTATGTAGAAAGCGGCATAGAATCCGCGCGCGGTCTTCACGCCATCCGCCTCCTGCACGACAAGAAGGACTTCACGCTGGACTCCCTGATGACCGCCGCCTATGACAGCTATCTCCCCTGGTTCGCGAAAACCATTCCCGTTCTGGTCAAGGCCTGGGATAATGCGCCGTCTGAGAAGCTCAAAGACCAGATCGCCGTCTTGCGCAACTGGGACCTACGCTGGTCCGTCGATTCCGTCTCCACATCGCTCGCGGTCTTCTGGGGTGAAGAGGTCCTGAAGCAGGTGGGCAACGAACCTAGAAAACTGCACGTCGCGACCGAGGACTACGTCAGCACCCAAGTCCCAGCGCAGCAGCTGTTGGATGCGTTAGCAGCCGCATCTGACCGGCTCACCAGCGACTTCGGAACCTGGAAAACGCCATGGGGCAACATCAACCGTTTCCAGCGCCTCACGGGGGACATCGTGCAACCCTTCAATGACAGCGCCCCAAGCATCCCGGTAGGCTTCACGTCTTCGGTGTGGGGATCCTTGGCTTCGTTCGGAGCCCGCCCGTACCCCGGCACGAAGAAATGGTACGGAACCAGCGGCAACAGCTTCGTTGCGGTGGTAGAGTTCGGCAAAACCATCAGGGCGAAAGCCGTAACCGCGGGAGGAGAAAGCGGCCACCCCAGTTCGGCACACTTCAACGACGAAGCCCAGCGGTACGCGACCGGCAATCTACGCGAAGTCTACTTCTACCGCTCTCAATTGCAAGGCCACACTGAACGCGAATATCACCCTGGAAGCTGAGTAGGGATACGAGACGCTCAGCTTCCGAACGTACACGGGCCAAGACTTATCGTACATACTGAACATTTGACAGCGATATTAGGTCGTCTGCTAGGCTCTTCCCTTGACGATTTGGCTGTCGAGCACATTCGTGAACTTTGTTGAAAAACATTGGGGCGATTTAGCAAGCGTAATCGGGTTCGCGTTTACGATCTACACCCTACTTCGTACCAAGCAGGCGGCCGAGGCCGCCAAGCAGGCTGCTTTTGAAATACGGGAACGCCTCATCCGAGAGCTTACAGTTGCCGATTTTGCGACCGTCTTGGCTACTATCGAAGAGACCAAGCGACTACACCGATTGCAGGCATGGGAGCTTTCATTGGACCGATACTCGCTCTTGAGACGACTTTTGGTCTCCATTCAGGAATCGTCGCCAGCCTTGAAAGAGGAACATCGAAGCGTTATTGCTGGCGTGATTCAACAATTCAGAACAATGGAGGAGACCATAGAACGTGCTCGGCACAAAAAGACTCAAGCCGACCTCGATCCTGTGCGCCTCAACAATATTGCCGGAAGAGCGCTGGATGACCTGAATGGCATTATGATTTCTATTAGACAGGCTGGCAGCTGATATGTCCGATCCCAACCGAATCCCCCAATTGATTAGTCGACTGCTCCGCCTGACTGAAGAACGTAAGGTCGACTGGACCGAGACGGTTAGCGATAACGATTTTCAGGCGACTGTCGGACAATTTGTCGTTACGATCAGTCGTTTTCGGGATCCAAATAATTGGGATGCATGGGATTACCAGATCCGTATCGCTGATCGGAAAGGAGCTGACATCGACGAGGCGACTGACAGTAGTCTGGATCGCCAAACGCTAATCGAAGGTAATTCGCCACAAAAGGCATTTTCGTTGCTTTACGACGGAGCCCGCCGTTCAGCAAGAAAAGTTGACGAAGCGCTGACAAGCCTTTTGTCCTCACTCGAATCGCTGGAGTAATGCTTTTGCCCTCCGAAGCCTTCCATCGCATAACTTTCGACGATGCTGAGTGCGGCGGTCGACCATGCATCCGAGGTATGCGCATCCGGGTGACCGATGTTCTTGACTTTCTAAGCTCCGGCGCTAGCTTCGAAGAAATTCTGGACGACTACCCATATCTGGAGCGCAAAGACATCCTGGCTGCGATCGATTACGCAGCGCGCCAAATAGATCACACAGTTCTGCCATGAACTCATAGGCAATCACGCCGGTGACATTTCATTCGCAAGCACATCCGCAAACACAAATCCATCGCGCTCCACGATCTCGTCCGTTTTCACCTCTATCGGACGGCTGAACACCGGCGAGTCGTAGACGAACGTGTGAAATTCGCCATTCTCACCGCAAGAATCCACCGTCGCAGGTAGGTCGCCAACAAACGATTCGTTGTAATCGCGGCCCGCAAAGGATCGATTGAGCTTTGACGGATCGACACAAGTAACCTTTGCCTTCACCCCGGCGGCAATCATCTCCGTCGCCAGACACGGAGTCGGTATATGCCACACAGGAAACAAAGGCTTCAGCCCTGTACCTGATAATTGCTTCTCGCGGTAATCACGAATGTCCTGTAGAAACAGATCCCCAAATGCTATGCCGGTAATTCCCTCCGCAGCCGCTCGCTGCCAGATGGGCCGCAGTAACTCTTCATACTCCGCATTCGAGCAGGGCGCAGGCAGTTCTATTTGCCACAACGGCAGCCGGATGCGCTCAGCTTGCGCACGTACTAAAGAGCGCCGCACAGCATGCATAGCCACACGATCGGCTGCCTTGTTGAAGGTTGTCACAAGCGCTGCAACGTGGACCTCTGGTTTTTGTAAAAGCAGCTGGAGCGCCCAGGCGCTGTCCTTGCCACTGCTCCAAGATAGAAGAACTGTTTCCAATATCCGTGATCTTACTGAAGCGGAAGGGATGAACACCTTGTCATCCCTTCACACCCGGGGGTTGGACGGCTTCTGCTTCTTTGCCGAGCGCTTCAACGTCCCGATAACCTCGACAAATTCCGCCCTGATGTGCGCCAGCCCTCGCCAGAACAGTAGACGCTTCGACGGGGTCAGCACAGTGTTCAGGCCGCCATCAACATACACCAGCGCCAACTGCGTCTCATTCGTTTCGACACGATAGAAGTGGCGCTCCATAAGTTCCGGATGGAACCGGGCGATCGAGTCGGCCCAAATGCTTTGGAACACCAGTTCACTAACACTGTGCCTCTCTACGGAAAGAGACGCGCTCTTCCTGGCGACGACTCGATGATCACCAGGCGTAAGTATAGTGAGTACGCGGCCATCCTGCGCCACGAGAGCACGCTCCCTTTCCTCCACGGTGATTTTCGTCCAAAACATACATAACTCCTGAATGGTTCTTTTCTTTACATGGTTGTTTTTTGATTCCACCGCGGCAGTAACTCTCGTGAACTCCGAGGCACCATCCGGGCGCAGAGTGGCCCAGAACGGGCGCGCAAAACACGCATGCCTGCTGGAGAACAGTTACTCCACAGTCACACTGAGGAACGAATTGCGAGAGGTTAGAACCGGAGCTAACCGATAACGGTCTTCGAGGCCGGTATAACGAGGAAGTGGGCCCGTAGCACTACGATGTGCACGAAGTCGAGCCAACTAACGAACGCCTGCATGCCCGCAAGCGGCGCATCAGTGCGGCCGTTTTGTTGAGACTTTGCAAGCCTCGATGTGGAGCATGTGGTAAGCATCGCTAAGATCCTTGCTATTTGATAGATCTTAAGTGAAGTGGCCGTCCAAGTCAATAGCTAGTTTACTGATTCGTTTTGGTGGTGAAGTGTACGCCGGATCTGTGTGGCAGCGACCGTGTCCGGCGCACACGTTTCCCTGTAAGTGAGTGGAAGGCATTTATTCGGTTGTCAAAGATCGGCTTTGCAATGAGCAGCCCGTACCTTAGGCAGCTTGCGCGGCTTTGAGTTCGCGGTTGACCTCGGCGACCGCGCTCGAAAAGACCTTCTTCAGCGTGTCGAAGGGCATGCGCATATTACCGGGCAGCGGCGCTTCGATCGTTTGACGGATGTCACTGTCAATTTCAAGGTGCATCGCCTTGGCATTAGCGAGGCGAACCTGGGCTTCGTGCTTCTCCTGGCGGCGAATTTCCGATGCGATCTCGCGTTCTTCAGCGTCGTGTTGGCGCTTCTGCGATTCGAACCCAATTTCGGCTTTGCGCTTTTCGTTTCTGAGCTTTCGGAGTTCGTCGGTGGCTTGACGGAAAGCGCGCTCGTGGGTGGTTTGGTAGCGCATGTACAACCCAGTCACTTGAGAGAGTGTCTGGTTGAGCTGTTCCGCCGGGCGGCTGCTTATCCGGATACCGGAGCACGGCTCTATCACTGGATGCAACTGGCTCAACTTCCGAATCCGCGATCGAATGCCGAGTGTCTGATGAGCGGCGGCCCGGAATCGCTGTATTACGAGTGGTTCGCGGAAACGATCCGAAGCGTGGCTCCGCGACTGGAAGCGCTTGACATTATCAGCGTCGCGGAGTTGAATCTGGCAACTCTTGCGGACCGCTTGCGTGAAGAAGCTGTCGCGCGTGCTGGATGCTTAACCACCCCTCTGATCGTAAGTTGCTCGGGCGAACGAAGGTAACAGATGGAAGACAATTGGGCTAGTGGCGTCCTTAAAACAAGAGACCGGCCGATTTCTCGAAGCATGGATGCGAGTGCGCCAGATCGTCCAAGCCGCGAACTTCAATCGCTTTCATCGCGCCGGACTCAGTGCGACCGAGTTCATGACCCTCAATGTCATACCAGAAAACGGCATGACACTGTCCGACCTGGCGCGGAAGCTCAGTCTAAGCCCTTCCTCTCTGAAGAAGACGATCGATTCGCTGGTAGATCGCGGATTAGTGGTACGGAAACCCAGCCCAGCGATGCCCGAAAAAGCGACATACTCAGCACATCCAAAGGAAGGAAGTTGCAAAATTCGGCCGCCGGCGATTTCCATACGTTCATGGCTAGCCTTTTTGCGGGGTTGTCTTCTGAAGAACAAAAAGGTCTGCTTGCCGGGCTGGAACGACTGGTTGAGATCAGCGCGCTGCGAGAACCGACCGACTCACCGGAGGGAGTCACTCGCGCGTACGATGCCGCTCGTCCGGCGAAGCGTAAAACTGCGCGATCTCATCCGCCGTAATCGCAATGGCGCTGCTGTTACGTATGACGGAGGCGATCTCCTCATCGCTTTTGCCCCGGTTACGAAGCGCTTCCACTTCGTCACTGACCATCCCGACAAATGCCTGTATGGGGAACAACTCCGGTTCGAGCCCGGCGCTGGAGCGCAAGGCTTGTCGTGCCTTGATTGCTTCCTCTAAGGCATACATTTTCGGCAGATTCATTGAGGGTGATACCTTTCGTAGTACGAAATATATCACGGAACGACGCTACTTTGGAAAACGACAAAACAGAACGAATTCCGCCGCCCGCGCGGGCGTGCGCCACGACCTTTTACTTACTTTTGTCTCTGCTTGCTGACCAACGAAAACCGGCAGAAACGGAAGTCTCACGAACACTCCTCTTGAAGTACGGCTAAACGTCGGCGATAGTGAAGGCTAGAGTACTCGGCGGGAGTGAAAGGAATATGGCTATTCCATTACGGTCTCGTTACTGCGCACGCGGCATTACCGGAAAGCGTTCGTGCGCACCCGAAGCAGCGATCACGGCAAAAGCGGCAAGTACACTGAGATAGCTGGGAACTCGAGGGTGCCCCGCAACTCGATTACAAGGACGCTCTTATGCGAGATATACAAAGACATTTCGGAACTTTAGCTTTATTTCTGCTGGCAGGGTTTGTTCCCGTTTACGGCTTCCAGACAAACTGGGCAGTCAAGAACACGCTTCACATCGGCGGCGAAGGCGGCTGGGACTATCTCACGGTGGACTCGACAACGCATCGCCTGTACGTTCCGCGGTCGACGCACACGATGGTGATCGATGCAGACTCCGGCAAGGTGCTTGGCGATATACCGGGTCAGAAGATTGCTCACGGCGTCGCGATTGTTCCGGAAGTGGGGCGCGGCTTTATTAGCGACGGGGGCGGCGCTGGAGCTGTGGTCATCTTCGACTTAAAAACAAATGCTGTTTTGGGGAAAATTACGGCGCAGCCGGACGCCGACGGCATCATCTACGATCACGGAAGCGGACTCGTGCTGGTTGTCTCGGGTGACGGTGGAGTCCTTATGACACTGAAGCCGGACGTCGACCCTGTCAACGGAAAAATCGATCCTCCCATCGATCTCGGCGGCAGCCCTGAGTTTCTTGCTGCCGATAACGCCGGGAAGGTCTACATCAATCTCGAAAATAAGGATCAAGTTGCCGTGGTGGACATTCGGGAGCGAAAGGTGCTTGCTCACTGGCCGGTTGCTCCCGGGGGTGAACCGGTTGGACTCGCACTCGATGCGAAGAAGGGTCAGTTGTTCATCGGTTGCCGCAAACCGCAGAAGCTGGTAGTCATGAGCACGAAAGATGGCAAGGTGCTGGCCAGCTTGCCGATCGGTGCAGGCGTGGATGCAACGAAGATAGATGAAGGTGAGGCGTTTGCGAGCTGTCGCGACGGTTCGCTGATCGTCGCCAGGGAGAAATCGGGAAACTTCGAAGTTGCCCAAGTCGTGAAAACACCGGCCGGCGCGAGAACGATGGGCATCGATTCCAGCACTCATGCGATCTATTTACCGACCGCCGAGATGGAGCCGGCGAAGCCTGGACAGCGCCGGCCCCAAATGAAACCCGGAACCTTCATGATTGTTGTCGTTGCACGGTCCGGTGCATGATAAGTTTCACGAAAGACGGTCAGAAGTGCAGCTTAAGCTTTGCACGTGACGGAAGCATTTCGATTCGCGATCAACTGGCGACGCAGTTGATGCTGGCCATTGCCAGTGGGGAGCTTGGTCCTGGCAAGCGGTTGCCCAGTACACGCGCGCTCGCCAAGCGCTTTCGCCAAACACGAATACAGTGAGCGCCGCATATCGGCAGCTCGAGAGTGCCGGCTGGGTCGAGTCCATTCGTGGGAGCGGAGTTTACGTCCGGGCGAAACAACGTGACCCGGCGCTTGAAGGCGACGCGCTGGACTGCCTCGTACTCCCGTTCTCCGGGCTGCCGGATCGCCGGGTTTCGGCGAATGAGATCCGCAATCGGATCGATTATTGGCTCGCGACGCGACCGAAGCGGTTCGTGTTTGTTCACCCGGAAAAGGAACTGCGGACAATCATCACCCAAGAACTTCGGCGAGCAATGAGCTGGCCGGTCGAAGCTTGCGATGCCGAACCCGCGGCATTGCGCAGTACGTCGGCGATTCGATCTTTGTGACCGTACCGAGCAAACAGAGTGCGGTTCGTCGATTACTTCCAGCCGCGTCGGAAGTGCTCACATTGCAAATGTGTCCCGTCGATCAGGCGCTTGCTCAATACCTTCCGATCCTCCCGAGGTGCTTTAATAGTCGCTTCGGCTTGGCCGGGTTTTCTTCGGATCGCCCGTACTGTGCTGGCCGCGGCGGGTTGCGATCCTGATGCGGTATTTTCGCGACACCAGAGCCGATAGATGGGCACGTAATCTAGACCAGGCCTCCGCGGTCGTCTGCGACGTGGTGACATCCGATTCCATTCCCGACAGCGTACGTAAGATCGTTTTCCCTTTGGTTTCCGATGCGGGTATTGCCCGGCTGAAGAGTTTTGAACGATTTTTCACGGAATAAGACACTTTCGAAAGTGTCGCCTGTACGGCCCCGCTCGCGGGTTTCCCGCCGTACTATCGCAGCGTGAAAGACTCCAGATCGCTTTGGATAGTGGCCGCCCTATGTAGCGGCTCTTTCGATTGAACGGACAAACGAACGACTGGCAAGCGGTACAGAGAATCCCCCAGGAACATCCATCAGCGTTGCGTTTAACCATCGCGGAAGACGAGAATGCGAGCTGTCGAAAGTTACAGACGCGGACCTTACATGCGACCTGGAACGTGGAAGGTTTAGAAAACAAATCATTTTCCGGCGCGACGAAATAGGCGAAGTTCGGCTGGAACATCCGGAGCACGACCATATGATCGCCGGCGCCATCATTGGAGGCACGGTAGGTGCAGCTATCGGCGGCGTCGCGGGCCGAACCAGGGATGCAGAAACTCGAAGGGCCGCTCCGGAGTTCGGCATTCTCGGTCTGCCCGCTGGGGGCGGGAGTTGGTCGATTCATTCACCAGCACGGCCCGGTTCTGTATAAGAGTAAGTAATCCTATCTCGCAAGAGCGAATTCGGGCGCACTTAGTAAGTGGTGTTCGCGTGAATTTTGGTGTACAGTGCTTTTGATATGGCATTCGACGCTGCTTTTGCACATGACGTTCTGCTGCCCCTGAACACAACCGCTTATCAGCTGTCCTGGGGACAGGAATTGAAGTTTCCCGCAGGCTGGCAACAAACGGGCATTGTCACAGTAGATCAAGCGACGATCGCCCGCGAAGCGGCGTCAGGGTTAGCGAAAATCGTCCAGTCGGAGAATTGCGATTGGGGGATTGTTGCGCGCAAGGATGACATCTCCGTCATCGCGATCCGCGGCACTGAGACCCAACATCAGTGGCTTGAGGACTTTCGTGCCATCGCGCAGCCAGTTCCCCACGACGCTTGGTGGATTCATCGCGGTTTTGACGACGTCTGGAACTCTATCGCCGCAAGCTTACAGAAGGCCTGGGACACGGCGTCTTCGGCAAATGCCCGCGTGTATATCACGGGCCACAGCCTGGGCGCAGCGGTCGCCCTCATTATGGGCGTGCATCACCCCGAGGCCTTCACCTGGACTTTCGCGGGGGCTGCTGTGTTCTCACCGATCAAGGGACTGCCCGGTTCCGCAAACATTGTACGGATCGTAAATCCCAGCGATCTAGTACCGCAGGTTCCGATTCCGCCGCTCTATCAGCATATCGGTCAAAAGGTACAGGTCATGGGCGCCCCAGGCCCGCTCGACTTCGCACTGCAACATTCTTTGGATACGTATGCTGCAGGACTGCTTAAATATCGGGGAGTAACACCGCTCACCTCCGCGGCACGACCGGCGTAACCAATGCGGGTCTGGGTCCGCTTGCCGTCCCCGAAACGGGTTAATGGTTTAAGCGCAAAAATTCAAAGTGTTCCCCCGCAGTGTGACTCTTACGCGCTACAGGCGATAATCACAAACGATACCCCGCCCAGATGCCTAAAAAGAAGAAGCTCGCGCCATCACGCGTCTTCATCTCCTACGCTCGCAAAGATGGTGCAACTCTGGCCGAGCGTTTGCAAAAAGATCTAACTTCCAACGCCTTTGACGCCTGGCTCGACAAAAACCGGCTCAAAGGGGGCAGCACCTGGACCACAGAAATCGAAAACGCTCTCGACGAGGCCAATTGTGTTCTCGCAGTCCTAACGCCCGGTTCCTACGTGTCTGAAATCTGCCGCGCCGAGCAACTCCGCGCCCTCCGCAAAGGCAAGGTTGTCATCCCGGTCCTGGCGCAGCGCAAGACTGACATCCCGCTGCATCTCGAAGCGAAAAACTACCGCGATTTCTCAAGCAACACGGGCTACAAGAAATCGTTGGACGCACTCCTCAAAGACATTCAGTCCGGCAACGGCGTCTCGCTGAAGCGGCAATTCCGCGAAACCTACGTAACCGTACCGCCGCTGCCTATCAACTTTCTTGACCGGCCCGACGCCATAACCGCACTCCGTAACGCGCTCATCACCGATGATGGCGCGTCGCACATCGGACTCACTGCGTTGCAAGGCATGGGAGGAATCGGCAAAACCGTTTTGGCTCAGGCGCTGTGCCGGGACGAAGTCGTCCAGCAAGCGTTTCCCGATGGCATTGCCTGGGTCACGGTCGGTCGTGAGGCGCAGGAAACAGATACAGTCTCGCGCCTTCGCGAAATCGGGAAGGCGCTGGGAGATGACCTTTCGCTCTACGACACTGAAGTCGCCGCGAAAAACCAATACCGTTCCACCATTCGCGGCAAGGCCGCTCTCGTTGTCATCGATGACGTTTGGCAGTCTCGCGATCTTGAGCCATTCCTCGCCGACGATTCCCCGCGTTCGCGCTTGCTCTTCACAACCAGAGATGCCAACATCGCAGCCGCGGTCGGCGCACGCGAGCACCTGGCGAAT
>CAVSTO010000003.1:0-164591 GCA_963730865.1 uncultured Acidobacteriaceae bacterium
CAAAGGCCAGCCGTTCGCGCCGCCCTCGAAGGGTGTTGCAGCCGCTAGGGAAGCGTATACGTGAGCCCCGTGGAAAATTGGTACGAATTCTTCTTGAATCCGGGCGACGAATCGTTCAAATATTGGTCTGCCGTGCTGAGCGTCAGACCTATGCGTTTGACCATCGGCACCGTCAGGTTCACGTTGCCATTGCCCGTATAGGCGTGCAAGTAGGTCCATGCCGGGTCGAGGCTGATTTGCTCACGCAACACAATCTTCTTTCTGAAAGTCCGGCTGTAGCTCTCCGAAAAGATCGATCCCAACAGCTTCTCATTGGATGCAGCGGCAAAGAACTGCTGGTCGACAAAGGTCAACTCGCCCTTCAGATCCAGTTCCGCGTTACTCCTCTTCAGCGCCGTCCACCCGACGCCGCCGCCGTATGTCTGTTGCAGATCCAGGCCTTGCGAATAGTCATGATCGAAGGTCGCGCTCGCGAACCCGTACACCCGCGGACGAAAATATTGGTCACGCTCGATCGAGCCGTTATATAGAGATGTCTTCACAAGGGGCGTATTCGGCTGGGTGAGCTGTCCATAAGCCGAGTTGAAGTTCAACGTAGTGCGGCTGGACGGATCCAGCCACGTCTCCGTTGGAAGACTCCGCTCCAGCGAAATCGCACTCGTGTAACTCTCACTGCTCTGAGTTCCATTCACCAGTGAGATGCCGACGGTCGCGGATCCTTTCCAGTCTTCAAATAATCCAGGGTTGTGCAAAACAGCCTTGTCAAATGTCGCCTGGTCGATGACCTCGCCGATGTCGCTCACCGGTATCGTCTGAGCCGCCGGTTGCGCAGCCCCGACCTCGATCTTCTGATCCGCGACCGAAATCGTTCCTTGCGGAATGTCCGTCTTCTGCCGCCAGCGAAGCTTGGTATCTTTCTTCACCACGGCAAAGTTCCGCGATGAATGCAGCTCTTTCACCTTGCTCCAATCCACAGTGACTTCCCCCGCGATATCGCTCTTAAACGTCACTGAATTACCGATCGATTTCTCAAGATGACCGATCAGCTTTTCGCCATCTACAAAAATCAAAACGTCGGGTTCACTTTTTTGAACCTCAGCAGCCGTCTGAGCCTTCAATAGCTGGCTAGTTACTAGGAAAAACAATCCGAAAAATACGCGAAGGCGTGAAAGTGTCTCTGAAAGTGTCATTGGATGAGTTGAAAGCCGCAGCTCCATAACGATGATAATCGGCTCCGCGGCAACACCGCTTCAATTCCCGTTGCGTACCACGGGCCAGTTAAGCGGCGGGAGTACTCGTATATTCCGGCCGGGAAGTACGGGAAGGTACACACATCGGCGGCGCAGTACTGCCGGGACTGTTACGGCCTTTCCTCGGCAGCGAAAACCGCGTAGATTCGAAGTTCGCTCACTTCGGGCTTTTCATTACTCTCATGCTTCCTAAGCTTTTTGCTCTTTGTAGTTTCAGTTTGGCCATCTTGCTGCCATCCGGATTCGCCACAACCCTTACCTTGGATCCAGGCGCTTCGGGCTTCACCGGTACTGAACGGGCCGACACTGGCGTTATCCCCTTCAGCACGACCTCTCCAAACGTGAGTGGCACACTAGATCAGCGGGTCTATCAGGAGGCGGGTGGGACACTCGACTTCTATTACTTGGTAACAAACAGCTCTAGTTCCAACCAACCCGTCGTTCGCATGACGGCCACCAATTTCACGGGTTTTAGTCTTGCAGTTGCCTACTTAACAATCCCAGTCGGTGGCATTCCGCCCACCGGGGCCGATCGCAGCCCTGATGGCAGCACAGTTGGGTTCGATGACTTCCTGGTTCCCGACAACACCTCGGAATGGCTTGAGATCTCCACCAGCGCCACCTCCTTCGCCCTCACAGGCACGACGGACATCATCGATTTGAGCGGAGGTACTGCCGACGGCTTGACCACTTATTCGCCAGCGGCAGTGCCGGAGCCAACCTCCATCAGTCTGTTCGTCTTCGGCCTTGCCGGTTTCGCAATTGTCGGCCTCTGTTACACGTATTTGAGAGCTTGTCTGAATTGAACATCGATTCCATCCTCAGCTAAAAGCTGACCCTCGGCAGCGACTTGCTGCTGAGGGATTTTTTGTGTGGTGCACCCGGCCGCAGCTCGGCGGTTTTTCACCGTTCGCCGGCTAGAATGGAACGTAACGTTCTGACGGGAACCGCTGATACGTGAGCATCGATTCCGGTAGACTCTCGGTTGTTGTTCCAGCCTACAACGAGGAGGCAACCGTTTCCGCGGTGATTTCGAAGCTCCTTCTGGTTCCTGATCTGCTCGAGATAGTGGTTGTGGACGACTGCTCGAGCGACAAAACATCTTCGATTCTGCAGGAGATAGCGGCCTGCAACCCACAATTAGTCGTGCTGCGGCATGACGTGAACCGCGGAAAGACCGCCGCATTGAAAACGGGATTTAAGGCCACTAGAGGCGACATCGTGATGGTTCAGGATGCGGACCTCGAATATGACCCGGCTGAGATCAAGAATGTGATTCAGCCGATCCTTGAGGGGCATGCCGATGTCGTGTATGGGTCACGCTTCCTGGTCCGCAAAGCCACGCGTGTCCTCTACTTTTATCACTACATAGCCAACAAGCTTCTGACGCTTCTCTCAAACCTGCTGACGAACGTAAACCTAACTGATGTGGCAACCGGATACAAGGCGTTCCGAGGCGATATTATTCGCAACATGGTGATTACGTCCCAGCGCTTTGGGTTCGAGTTCGAAGTGACGGCGAAGGTCTGTAAGTTACAGTGCGCAATATACGAAGTGCCCATCAGTTATTACGGCCGAACTTACAACGAAGGAAAAAAGATAACGTTTAAAGACGCCCTTGCCGCCGTCTGGTACATCATTCAATACAATTGCTTCACAACTTTGGCGGAATCCTTTGCGCACGAAGATGCCGCGTCTCGCGAATGGTGGAAAACGAATCCGCTTTAGCTGGAGGCTCTAACGGCGGTTTTGCTCCTGACGGTATCCTAAAGGCACACTAAATCGCGACGGGTTTACCGTTCCATAAGAGAAGTTGGAAGACTCGACGGCCAGGCTGATTACTGGTGTATCGGAGCGGCTATTGCCGCCGCGGAATAGATTCGCCAATGGATTGCTGACGCCAGTCACTGCAATCTCGTCCAGGACGGAGATACCGTTCAGCTTCGCTAGATTCGCGCCGGCTGTCCCCGATGGGTCACCGGCTGCTCCGAAAAACGAAGGAATGGTTGTGATCACCGACGAGAGCTTCGCGGCGGCGCGTTTAGAAAAATCATATAGCGGCCGCATTCGGGAATCCACCGGCACCAGCCAGGCCGCATCATGTATGACCGGCCGGCCCCAAGCCCCCTCCGATTGCGCCGTGAGGATGATTTCTCTTTCGCTGGCCGTGTGGCCCTCTATCGCTCGTGTCTCGCCCGTCTTCTCAATTTGCACATCGAACAGAACGGACGCATTCTTGGAGCGTTTCATCCATTGCTCGGCGCGTTCTATTTGCGCGCGCAGCTCATCAAACGTTTCAACGGTGTAAGTTTGTCTGTCGGTATCGATCGTTGTGATGGTCCCGGCGCCCAGATCGTAGATAGTTGAGCCGCCTCCGGTCACTTGCGCCATCTTCGAGCCCTTTACATACACGGTGTAGCTCTGATCCTCGATGGCTGATTCGAGGTCCGCCCCCACAATGCGCTGAATGAGCGGGCTTCCTACCAGGTTGCGCAGAAAGCCCAACATGCTGCCGCCCGTATATTTCACTGACTTGGTGTAAGTGACGTCGGCAAATAGCTGCGCCACCATCACCGTGAGGAATAAACCTGATCGTAGGAGACGATTCACGTTAAGCCTTGCCCCACTTACAAATGTCCCACTCACAAAGCGTTCCAAGTGGAACGGAGTAGATCCCGGCTATAAAGCAGGTGATGGCGGTCCGGCGTGAAAACCTCGAGCGTGATGGTACCGTTATAACCGGATTTTTGAACGGCCCGCAGGCTTCGTGGAAGATCGACTGTTCCGGCGCCCAATGGCAGATGAAGATCCGCGTCGCCCCCCTTGTTGTCGTGCAGGTGGACGTGCTTCAGCCGTTTGCCATACGCCGCAAGAATCTCTTCTGTCGTGTTGTGCGGGACGACGAGATTAGCGTGCCCGATATCCAAATGAAGACCCAACTCGGGCATGGCGTCCAGAAGTTCACCCAATTGCGGGGCGGAGTTGTAGTCGGCCGGAAGATTCTCAATCATCAAGCCGATTCCACAACGCTGCGCCTCGGGCAACAGCTCGTGAAAACTCCGCAAGTTTTGCTCGATGTAGAAGCTGCGTGGATGCCATGGCGTGTGCCGATCCGGATGGATGTTCATCCATTTAGCGCCCACTTCGGTGAACCTCTGGATGCAGCGCTTCAGTTCAGCGACAGCGCCGGCGCGAACCTCGGGGATCGTGCTGGCCATCGGCAGGTACCAGGCTGTGTGGCCCACAACGCCCATGTGCGCCTGCTCCAACTGATCGCGAATGGCCCTTGTATCCACTTCCCAGGAAGCAGTGGCGGGAGGCTCGAACGTGAGATCCAGGAATTCCATTCCGGCATCCGCCATCCATGCGATTTCTTCGAGGACGGGACGTTCCGGATGGTTCATGGTGCCGATCAGCATTGAACCTCCTCCGGAACGTCGGCATTATGAACCTCAGGAGGATGGCCCGCAACCGGCCCGAACCAGGCGCGTGAATCGAGAAGATCGGCACGTTCGCCTGAGGAACGGGAAGAATCGGGCGCGGGCGGCCGCACGCCTACATCGTCCCAGAGCCACGACGGAAAAGAACACGCACGGCCGGGGCAGAGCCAAGCGAACGTAGACAGCAAACCGGCTAACAGTGAAATATCTTCGCCCACCCGGTTTACTAAATGGCGCCAGTCGAGATCGGAACCGATGGAGTGCAGCACTGTGAAAACGTCAGGCCAATCGCAGCGGTCGTGCTGCAGAACGTATAGTTTGTTCCATATCATCTCCTCCGGCGCGAGCAGAGAAAAAAGACGACCGTCCACCTCCACTTCCGGGCCTCTCAGCCAGCGGTCATCGACCGTAGCACGCCGGTTTGCCATGGCCCAAATCACATCGATGATCGTTCCATCTTTCCAACTGCGGTAGATCCACTTGCGATCGTAAGCCTTTTGGTCGAAGTAGTCGACAAAGCCAAGAGAAGTGAGTAGTTGAATAAGCTGTTTGCGCTCTCGCTCGAAAGTATAAAGATCGAGATCCTTCGTATCCCGCCACTGACCGCAATATGTGGCAGCCGCCAGACCACCGCCCACGGCGAATCTTAGCTTGTGGTCGTCGGCTGCGGCGATGACCCGCTGGTAGAGAGCCCATTGTTCAGGGGGGAACCGCTCAGCCCAACTGGCGCAACGAGATAGATGCTCCTTAAGACTAGTCACCACCCTCTAGATGCAAAAACAGCAATTTGCCTAACACTGGATTTTCGCGTCACTGCAGGCAATCGCCCGGGCTGTTGGAAGAACATCTACCCAGACTGGCGTTTTTTGGGTAGAATGTCTTCTAACGACATGCCGAAAGAACCTTCCGGGCGAATCGAGCTTTTGCAAGGCACTCTGGACATGCTGATCCTGCGCACGGTGCTGTTCGGTCCCGCACACGGGCATCAGATCGCGAAGCACATTCAACGCACTACCGACGACTTGCTGCAAATTGAGCATGGCTCGCTTTATCCCGCGCTTCATCGGCTTGAGCGCAAAGGGTGGTTGGCTGCGAAGTGGGAACCTGCCGCCAAAGATCAAAAGCGTGAATTCAAATATTACCGGCTCACCCCAGCAGGCAAAAAGCAGCTCGCCGCCGAAGAGTCGAAATGGAAACAAATGGCGGATGCAATCGCACAGGTGATGTGGCCCGCGGAGGAAAGCTGAAATGCGCTGGTTCCATAAAAAAGATCGCGAGCGGGATCTGGAGCGCGAGCTGCGTTCGGATCTGGAGTTAGAGGCCGCGGAGCTGCGGGAACAAGGCCTTTCGGAAGACGATGCCCGCTACGCTGCGCGCCGCGCCTTCGGCAACGCCACCCTGGTCAAAGAAGATGTTCGCAGAACCTGGGGCGGAAGATGGCTCGAAGATTTCTTCAACGACCTTCGCCATACGGCGCGGCAGCTACGAAAATCTCCCGGATTCGCGATCACCGCCGTGTTGACGCTTGCTTTAGGGATCGGCGCGAATACCGCGATCTTCACGATTATCAACGCAGTGCTTTTGAAATCGCTGCCGGTGCGGGATGCAGGAACTTTGGTTATCCTTGGTCCGGCTCGCGGCTCAGGCAGTGGAACCGGAATCCCTGATACCGGTTCCTTTTCGCTTTATTCTTTTGACCTTTATCAGCATCTTCGCGATACAAAAGTGTTTGCCGGGCTCTGCGCCGTCCAAAGCACTAGCGAAACCGACGTCAGCGTACGTCGCTCAGGCTGGAGCGAGCCCGAGTTGGCGCAGGCCAGACTGATCTCCGGGAATTATTTTGACGTGCTGGGCGTCGACACCGCGCTGGGTCGCCCCATTTCGCCCTCGGACGATACGCCCTCCGCGCAGCCAGTCGCGGTCGTCAGCTTCCGCTACTGGAAAGACAAACTGGGTGGCGACCCCTCCGTCATCGGTTCCAGTATCTCTGTCGGACAGACGTCCTTCACGATTATCGGCATCGCGCCCCCGGAGTTCTACGCCGAAACACTGAGACCCGACCCGCCCGCGTTATGGCTCCCGTTGTCGGCGGATCTCCCATTGAACCGCGAACGCGCCTTGCTCGATAAGCCCAACGAGCATTGGCTGTATCTGATTGGCCGCTTAGCGCCTGGCGTGTCACGCGGGCAAGCCCAGGGGCGATTAACTGCCGTCTTGCACAACTGGCTACTTGCCCGCGAAGGGCCGGCCATATCGACGGACGACCGCGCAAGAATATCGAGAAGCTACATCGAACTGACTCCGGAGACCGCGAAAGTTCTGAGCGATGTCGCGCTTAAATAGCTTTTGTCTGCGCCTGCGGCGCGCACTTCTTTGCGACACGCTGGGCTGTCCGGGCGATTGATTCTGGTGGGTGCGAATCTTAATTGCCCTTGGCGCTTCTTGCGGGTTGGCAGCGCTTCCTTGTAGTCCTCCGTTATGAAGTCTGGGGTAATCTCACTCGAATGCTTCAAACCAGATTCGAGCCATAAGCGCATGCGCTCATATTGAACGTTATCAGTCGAAAAGGTTACATTGCATTCGTAGTTGCTGGAAAATGCGGCTTTTGAGAGATTCGATGAGCCCACCAAGCAAGAACATTTTCCTGACGGTGTTTTCCAGATCATTACCTTAGGGTGAAAGCCACCTTCGGAATATGAATCCACAGCTAGTGCGCGACATATTGCTGCCTTTCTGGGGAGCCAGTTCAGCAGCGAATGCATCGCATGGCGTCTTGTGACGCCAAAATCGGTTCCAACGAGAACTGTGATTCGTTCACATTGTGATCCGACCCTCAGGCTAGGGTCCCATTCCGTTAAGTACGCGGAGCGATGTAAAGTTCTTTGGCCTGTTTGAATGGTCTGCGATACACCTGACGCAATTTGTCGGTACTCTTTAAGCTAGGACTGACAAGCAGTTGTGGTCTGGTCACTTTCGATCACTCGCAATTATCACGCGAGCCTATCACCGGCGATTTGCGACGAAGTTATTGCCCCAATTAGGGATGCCAGCGGCCGAACAGCTACGCCTGAAATTCCGCGGCGTGATCGGTAGCCCATTCCCAAAAGGTCCGCGCCGGTGCTCCCGTGACCTCTGCGACCGTCGCTGTGACGAAGGCCGGCTGGCCAGTCGCGGCCGCCCAGGCCACCAGCAGCATATCCACGACAGGTGCGGGCCAGAAACTGAACAACTCCCTACGCGCTTGCTCCGGCGGGATTTCTTCGACGCGCAGCGATCGCCCGATCGCCCGACCAATCGTCAATACCTGCTCAAATTGGCTCAATGATTCAGGGCCCGTCAGAATATATTCCGCTCCGACGTGTCCGTCATCGCACAATGCGCGCACCACAACCGCGGCGATATCACGTTCATCGATCGGGGCGGTCTCAGCAGCCAGATGCGGCCAGCGCACGACATCTCCCGCGCGGATCTGCCGCTCCCACCAGATCAGCGCATTCGCGGCAAACATTCCGGGCCGCACAAAGGTCCACTCAAGTCCTGACCTCGCAATCAACCGCTCAATGTCCCTGTGCAGCACTGAAATTGCGTTGGGCTGTGGCTTCTGGAAGAACGGATGTTGCGTCGTGTAAGGCGATGAGAGAAACACAATCCGCCGCGCCTGCTTCGCGATCCGCTCCAGAACCGCTTCCACCGTGGCCGGCGGCGCGGTCCAAATCAGGAATACCGCATCGATTCCTTTGAGCGGCGTTTCAATGCTTTCCGGAAGAATCAGATCCCCGCGCACCACCTCGATCTGTGGCGGCAAACGCGCACTCTCCGGGTTCCGCATCAGCGCGCGCACGAGCCCGCCCTTGACTTGCAACCCCGAAAGCACCTGACGCCCAACGGTGCTGCCGCCGCCGATCACGAGAACTCCACTCATTCCACACTCGTCTGCATATCTTGGCGTATGCTTCCGAGAGGGATCATCCACATGCGACTCACCGTGTTATGGCTGGGAATAAGTGTAGCTCTGCTGTCTGCTCAAACAACGTCAACTGCCTCGCAGTACAGCCAGCCATATCGGCCGCAGTACCATTTCTCCCCGCGCGAAAACTGGACGAACGACCCGAACGGCCTTGTCTATTTTGAGGGCGAATACCATCTCTTCTTTCAATACAACCCGTTTGGCGACGAGTGGGGCCACATGACGTGGGGCCACGCCGTCAGCCCGGACCTGCTGCATTGGCAGCAACTGCCGCCCGCCATCCCGGAAGAAAACGGGACGATGATCTTCACCGGCAGTACGGTCGTGGACGAACAAAATACCAGTGGATTTTGCGCCGGCGGCAAACCGTGCCTCGTGGCGATCTACACGGGGCACGTGCCTGAGAGTGATGGACATCCGGCGCTCCAGACGCAGAATTTGGCCTTCAGCAACGATCGCGGCAGAACCTGGAGCAAATACCCAAGCAATCCTGTGCTGAATCTCCATATGTCGGATTTTCGCGATCCCAAGGTGTTCTGGTCACAGCCTTCCGCCCGATGGGTGATGGTGGTTTCGCTGCCGAACGATCACAAGGTTCGGATTTATGGATCGAAGGATCTGAAAACGTGGTCGGCGCTGAGCGATTTCGGGCCCGCCGGCGCAACCGCCGGACAATGGGAATGCCCGGAATTATTCGAACTGCCCGTGGACGGCGCGCAGGGTAAGACGCGCTGGGTGCTGAAGATCGGATTGAACCCCGGCGCGCTGCAAGGCGGATCGGGCGAGCAGTATTTCATCGGCCGCTTCGATGGCGCGCGCTTCATCAATGACAATCCTCCTTCCGAGACCATGTGGACCGATTACGGCAAGGATTGCTACTGCGCCCTGACGTTCAACAATTTACCGCCCGCGCAGCCTAGGGACATCATTGGCCCGAAGGTGATGATCGGCTGGATGGACAACTGGCAATACGCCAAAGATCTGCCGACCCATCCGTGGCGCGGACAGATGACCTTCCCCCGCCGTCTTTCGCTCACTAGGACCAGCGATGGCGTGCGGCTTCTTCAACGGCCGGTTGACCAGCTTGCCGATCTCACGCAGCAGAAAGCAGAAATCGACGGAAATGTGGAGGCCGTGAATCGCTGGCTGGCAAAAACCGACATCACCAAAACCGGTACGTTCCAACTCCAGGCGGAGATTCCGCTGGCCGGCGCGCAAGAGGTTGGATGGCACATTCTTGAGCGCGGCACTAACTACACCGCAATTAGCTATAACGTGGCGGCGCATAAACTATCTCTTGATCGCAGCCATTCGGGTCTCACCAATTTCAGCACCGATTTCGCACAGGCTGTCGAAGCTCCGCTCGTGTTGCACGACGCCGTCTTGCGGTTGGACGTGCTGGTAGACCGCGACTCGATAGAGATCTTCGCCGATGAGGGCCGCATGGCCGACACCAACCTCGTATTTCCACCCGCCGGCGCCAGCGGCGTTGAGTTCTACGCCAAAGGCGGAGAGCCAGGCCAGATCAAAATGCGCTTGACCCGGTTTAAATCCATCTGGTGATCTCATGTATTCCAGAAATGTTCTAGTACTTTCATTACTTCAAAGGGTGAGGCGGGTATGTGCTTGCCTGCCTATAATTGTGAATCGGAATGATTGCGTTGCGGCAGGGGCTTAATTAGTTGAAATATTGCAGCCTTTTAGCTGAGTAGTAACTAGTACCGGTAATCGATATTAGTGCTTTTCCAATATTCGTGTCCATTTTGCTAATGGTGAGATAAAGGTAACTGATACTCGGTGGGCTGAATGTGTTCAAATGTGCTCTCTAGCTCGTACCGCGCACATCCGAAGAAAGGTCCAAGCGACCCGGCTGTATGAAACTGGAATCAGAGCGAGCGAAGCATTCTTTCCCTTTGGATGATATTATCACCTACGCTCGAACGACCCCCGACAAGCAGGCAATTGTTTCGACATCTAAGCAGACGACCTTTGGGCAACTGCTGACACATGCAATGCGGCTTGCCGCGCAAATGGCAGGAGTTCTGGACCGCCGGCGCGGAATTGTAGCCGTATGCACTTCTGACCCACACGCGCTGGCGGTTGCGGCTTTGGCTACATGGAAGCTGAGATGCGCCTATCTCCCCATCGATCCGTTAGGACCGGTCCAGCGGAATCGGAGAATCCTTGCCGATGCCAATCCGGCCCTGATCGTCAGTGAAAATCCTTGCGATCATTTGCTCAGTGTCGGAAACGTGCCTGTTCTCACGCCAAATCCGGATTCGTCATTGTCCTCGATTTCGTGGGATTCGTCTGAAAAGAGTGGTCTCCAATCCGACGACATCGCTTATGTCATTTACACGTCGGGATCGACTGGCCAGCCAAAGGGTGTCGAGGTTACTCAGAGCAATTTGCGGCATTTAGTGCAGTGGTATCGCCACACATTCGGTGTCACGTCGCAAGACATCGGCACCCAGTTCGCACCTCTTACGTTCGACGCCTCAGTACTTGAGTTTTGGCCAATGTTAGCCTGCGGTATAACGCTCCATGTGCCGGACCGGCCCGTTGTTTTGAATCCTGAGGCTCTTCGTGACTTTCTTCTCCAGAAGAAGATCACGATCTCATTTGCCGCGACGGCCCTTGCAGAAGCCCTTTTAGAGCTTCCGTGGCCTTCAGAGTGTAGTCTGCGGTATCTTTTGACCGGTGGAGATGCATTACGCACTTATCCGCGTGCGGAGCTTCCTTTTCACGTAGTGAATAATTACGGACCAACCGAATGTACGGTGTTGAGTACTTCGGGGATTGTACCCTTACACTGCGGTGAACTCGATCAGCCATCGATCGGCTTGGCGATCCCGGGGGCCGAAATCTTTATTCTTGACAGCAAACTGCAGCCCGTAGGTAACAATATCCGAGGTCAGATTGCTATCGGTGGGGACGGTGTAGCAGCCGGTTACAGAGGCAACCCGGAACTTACGAAAGAACGCTTCAAAATGAACTGCTGGTCTGGCGCTCCTCGTTTGTACCTCAGCGGAGATTTGGGCCGGAGACTTCCGGACGGAACGATTGAGTTCTGTGGTCGCATAGACGATCAAGTGAAGATGTTTGGCTATCGCATTGAGCCAGGCGAGATTGTCGCTGCTCTGTGCTCGCATCCTAGCATTTCGGCTGCCGCGGTGACCGTCATCGAAGGCGATGGACGGAAGCAGATGATTGCATCGATTGTGGCTGGAAGCGAACCGCTGGATGCTGATATTCGGGAGTATCTTCGTCCCCTCCTTCCGTCGTTTATGATTCCAGATCGGTTCTTGCGAATGTCGGAATTACCGGTCGCAGCCAACGGTTCGCCTGACCGCGGAACAGTGCTAACGGCCTACAACAAAGCAGAACAGAATCGAGTCAACGCGATCGAAGCACTTCGTACCGAAATCGAAGGTACCGTATCGGGCATCGTGTCGAGTATTATCAAGGGCGTCACACTGGGTCCTCAGGATAACTTCTTCCGCGTCGGTGGCCACTCGCTTTTGGCGGCAAGGATTCTGGCACAGCTTCGAAGAGAATTTAGGCTCAACCTTGAATTGCGGGCGGTTTTTGAACACCCGACGATTGCCGGTCTTGCGCGGGAGATCGAACGGCAGGTTTTGACCGGGTTTTCGGCGCCCGGTTCGACCGGACCTACCCAGGCTCTGCCCACGAATGAGGAGCCACAGTGTCAGCGCTTATAAGAGAAGCTGTTGAATCGCATTCGACTCTCAGTCTCTATCAGCTATTAGATCCAAAAGTTCTCGCCAATCCGTATCCACTTTACGCGAGTTTTCGATCTGCGGATCCTGTCAGTTGGGATCTCTTTCTCCATGCCTGGGTAGTGACCAGTTATGACAGCGTTGTTCAAGTATTGAAAACCCTGTCAGCCCGCAGAGTACCAACGCCTGAACAAGTCGAGTTCCTAGGATTGGCCGATTTTTCTCCAATTGCCGCGGTGATGGTCAAGCAGATGATCTTTCTGGATCCGCCGGATCACACTCGCATTCGGAAATTGGCCGCCGCCGCCTTTGCGCCGGCGCGCATCGAAGTGCTGAACTCGAGGATCGGAGACATCGCCTCTAACCTGTTACGCCCAGCAATGGATGGCGGCGCCTTCGATGTAATCGGAGAATTTGCGGAACCGTTACCCGCGATCGTCACCGCGGTCATGCTGGGCCTTCCGGAAGAAGATCACAGGCAGCTTAAGCAGTGGTCCGCGGAGTTTGGCGAAGTCTTAGGTAATTTCCAGAATAATACCGATCGCGGCTCGGACATGCTGAAGACCGTAGACAATCTGGTGAGGTATTTTCGCGGCCAAATGCGCGAGCTCTCACGTCATCCCAATGACGGTTTAGTCTATTCCTTCATGACGGCTGAAGTGGATGGCGAACGCTTTTCGGAAGAGGAGATCGTTGCCAATTGCATCTTGACCCTCGTAGGGAGTCAGGAAACCACCACCAATCTCATTGGCAATGGGCTTCTTGCTTTGATCGAACATCCTGCGGAGTTCGAGCGGCTGCGCGCTGATTTATCTCTATTACCGACTGCGATCGAGGAGTTACTTCGCTACGATTGCCCCAGCCAACATACGGCTCGAATTGCCGCCACTGCAGTCGAAATTGGCGGCAAGCTGATCGAGGCTGGCCAACACGTTATCGCCGTCATGGCAGCGGCTAACCGCGATCCGGATGCGTTCCCGGAGCCGGATACGCTCAATCTCCGCCGCCACGGTAACCGCCACCTTGCATTCGGATGGGCGACCCATTACTGTTTTGGCGCGCCTTTAGCTCGGCTGGAGGGACAAATTGCATTCGGGCTTCTCGCCAAGATGCCCGAACCATCCTTGAACTCGGCAGAATTGACTTGGCGCAGCAACCTTGGTCTTCGGGGACTCGAGCGCTTACCAGTCCGTTTCGCGAAGTAAATCGTGTGGACTAATCTCGTAAACAACCGGCCAACTCTCGCGCGAGTACGTCCACGTACGGCGGCTTGAGCATGTCAAGATGAGTGCCGCTGACACGCCGAACTTCGAGACCTCTGCCGGCAAGGTCACACCATCCTAAGCGGCTATCTTGAAAAGCGCGGAACGCGCAGTCCGAAGCCCAAAGGAGAACCATTCGAGCATCCAGCACTGTGGGCTCATAAGCCAAATGCGCCGCGATGTTGCGCGCCGATGGACTTGTTTCGTCCACCGAACGTTTTCTCTTGAGCGCAGCGCTCGCTTTTCGCAACAGCAGTCCTTTCAACCAGTTGATACGTTTTCCCCGGCCAAGCGCGAAAAACTTTCCGACTCCATAATCAAGGCGATGAATCAATCTAGGGTTGAGATCTCCAGTAAGAGGAAACCGTCCACCCGGGAAAAGCGTATCGATGAGAACAACGGTCGCGACCTCTTCCCCAGCGTTCAGGAGTTGTTGAGCCATTTCGAAAGCGACCGTTCCTCCAAACGAATATCCGCCTAAGTAGTAGGGGCCGCGAGGTTGTACAGTACGTATCCCTTCGACGTAATCGGAAGCCAGATCTTCTACCGTTGTTTCCTGAACAGGATTTTCGGCCAATTGCGGCGACTGCAGCCCGTAAAACGGCTGATTCGGACCAAGAAGACTGGACAGTCTTCGGAATGGCATGATGTTTCCTCCTGCGCCATGCACGCAGAAGAACGGCGGCCGTTCTCCCGCCACCTGCAGTGGAACAATAAACCTCGAAGATTCATTCGGCGGTGATTGCCAGAGAAAGGCTGATAAGGCTGCAATAGTGGGAGCTTGAAAGAGAGTGGCGAGAGTGAGATTCCGGTCGAACCTCTTCTGAAACTCTTCCTGAAATAGTTTAAGCGCTGCCGGCGAACAACTTTCTAATTCAAAAATCGATTCTCCCTCATTTCGTGGCGCAATTCCGAAAACAGATTCGATAAGTTCGGTGAGGAGGGCTGTTGTTTGCGGGTGTTCAAGATGAAGCTTCTCCTGATCGGTAGAGGGCGCGCTTCCGAGAGTCATATCAACGAGCAGGAGAGCAGGGGAAATCTATTGCGATTTTCTAATGATCTCGCGGGGTAAACCTTAACTCAACAGGTTAAAAGTACGGATCGTACTAGCGACCGTCGCCCGCGGAAGTTTCAGCATGCGGAGGGATGGATACCCGAGCCGGCGCGGAAGCTGCAGGGGTCGACTGGAAGTCCGCCGTCTACCGGAACGTCAAAGAAGAAATGAATGCCGGCCAGGGACTAACAGTGGAGCGTATGGCGCGGCTGGCCAGATCAGCCGCGCCAGCTTCGACAGCTTCGATGAGAGCGCCGGTCCGGGGCGCGAAGCAGACATGGAGCTGCGCGGGCGACAGACTGCGGTGTAGATGTCAGTTTAGGTTATTTCCAGACCCGTTGCACGGTTATCTTTATAGCTACGGACCTTCAAACTTCAGATAAAGAGACTAGAGGCTGAATGTCTTTAGACGTAATCCCTTTTTCTTCCGTACTGGGATTTCTTGGATTCATTCTCCTCTGCATCGTTTTTCACGACGTATTCGAGCTGATGTTACTACCGCGGCGCGTGCAGTGCAGGTTGCGTCTTGTGCGGCTTTTCTTCAATTGGCCCGCACGGCCACCATTCGCACTCAGTTACGTGGCACCTCCCTCTCGGGATGTAGGACGGGCGCGCGGGCAGTTATTGAATAGGAGGTCTGGTTACCAAACTCTGCAGGCCTTGGCCGGCATCATGGGTTGGCCTATCTTGCAGCCGAAGGCTTGGCCGAATTCCGGCAGGTCGGAGACTACTCCGTTGATTCGGTATTCGTTGGGCGAGTGAGGATCCGTCATAGCGTGCATGCGTTTGGATTCGGGGCGCTCATCGCCGCACGCCCATTGCGCCATACCGACAAAGAAGCGCTGATCGGGCGTGAGACCGTCGACGGGTTTCAGATCCTGCCCTTCGGTCGCGTGCTTCCAGGCCATGTAGGCAAGTAGCGTGCCTCCGATGTCGGCGACATCCTCGCCCAGCGTCAAGCGGCTGTTGATGTGAATGTCATCGACTACAACGTATTGGGCGTATTGATTGCGAACGCAGGAAACGCGCTCTTCGAAGGCCTTCGCGTCCGCGTCCGTCCACCAATCCTTCAGATTGCCTTGCGCGTCGAATTGCCTGCCTTCATCGTCAAACCCGTGTGTGAGTTCGTGGCCGATGGTCGCGCCGGTATCGCCGTAGTTCGGAGCGGCGTCGGTTTTCGGATCGAACAGGGGCGGTTGCAAAACCCCAGCCGGGAAGTTGATGTCGTTCATTTGCGGGTTGTAATACGCGTTGACGGTCGGTGGCGTCATGTCCCACTCGCTGCGATCGACGGGTTTGCCGATTTTGGCGAGTTCGCGATGCTCCTCGAATGCGGCAGCGTGCGTCACATTCACGAGAAAGTTGTCGGGCGCGATCAGGACGGAATTGTAGTCGCGCCAATGGTCGGGATAACCGATTTTATTGACCACGGCTTGCAGCTTCTGGATAGCCTGTTGCTTCGTGGTGCCGCTCATCCAGGAGAGGTCTTCGATATCGCGGTGCATCTCGGCTTCAATTTGTTGCGTCACTTTGAGCGCGTCCTGTTTGGTTTGGGGTGAGAACGTTCGGGCGACGAATACCTCACCGAGTGCTTCGCCCAGTTGACGATCAACCAGGCGGGTACATTTTTTCCAGCGCGGCGGCATCTCCTTTACGCCTTGTAAGTACTTGCTGTAAAAATCGAAGTGTTCCTGGACGAAGTTGGAGGAAAGGTAATTTGCCTCTGCATGGACGAGGTGCCAGCGCAGATAGGCGCGCCAGGCGGCGAGATTCTCCTCACTCAGTTCCCGATTGAGTTCCTCGAAGAACTTGGGTTCGGTGACGTTGACGGCTTCGAATTCCGGAACGTTGACATCCTTCAGGTAAGCGTCCCAGTCGAGCGCCGGGGTGAGGTGGGTGAGTTCGTCGCGTGTATACCTATGCTTCAGGTTGTACGGATTGCGTTTATCCACGCGGGTCAGGGACGACTTAGCGAGCGCGGTTTCAATTCGCATCACAGTTTGGGCGTCTAACTGCGCGTCGGGAGCGGACTCGCCGAGCATCACCAGCATGCGCTGGACATGTTGCACGTAGTGCTCACGAATTTCCTGCGATTTGGCGTCGGTCTTTGTGTAGTAGTCGCGATCCGGTAACCCTAAACCGCCGGCAAAGGCAAAGGCGATCACTTGTGATGAGTTGTCATAATCCTGATCGGAGCCGAATCCGAACAGCACGTTACGGTCGATTCCATCGTGATGCTCGCCGCCAATGTAGCTAGCGATATCATCGATGGACCTCAGGTTGTTAATACCCGTAAGCATCGGCTGCAGAGGCTTCACGCCCGCACGCTCGACTGCGTCTTCATCCATGCAGGCGCGGAAATAGTCGCCGATCTTTTGTTCGTTGGGGGTGCGCGAGGGAGTGGCATAAGCGGCGTGCTGCAACACGCCCCAGAGGAAGCGCTGGTTTTCATTCGCCAGCTTTCCGTATACTTCCCAGCGCGCCTGGTCCGGCGGAATTGGATTCAGTTTGCTCCAGTTGCCACAGGCGTATCGGTAGAAGTCCGTGCAGGGATCCGCGGACCTGTCCATGAAGTGCGTGTCAAGGCTGGGTGTATAGGGCAAAACGGTGAGCGGAGTTTCCTGGCCAAGAAGGAGACTGGCGCTGGCGCTGGCGAGAAGCACGAGACAAGTTCGCATGAAAGTAATTTTGACATTCCTCCGAACTGCCTTACCATGAAATGACGGACGGATTATGGCTACGAGTGCGCACAAGCTCACGGTCGCGGAGTTCGAACAGCAGTACGGTCGTGAGAAGCCATATTACGAATTTTGGCATGGAGAAGCCGTACAAAAGACTACGCCGACATGGCTTCACGGTTTACTCCAGAGAGTCTTGATGGAGTTGTTATCCGAAGCGGGCTACAAAGCCGGATCGGAAGTGAAGCTGAAGATCGATCCCTCTTTCCAGCCCGTCCCGGATGTGATTGCGACCGGGGACGAATCGAGCAGCCATATCCGACGAAGGCGGTGGAAGTTGTCATTGAGATCCTTTCCGGCGAGGATCCTATGCCGCGCATGCTCTCCAAGTGCAGAATGTATCGGAACTGGGGCTTTGAGAACGTGTATGTAGTCGATCCAGAGGCTCGGATGTTCTTCTGCTGGCGGGTTATGGGTTAGAAGAAGTTGACCGGATGGTTTCCCTGCCAGTAGACAGGATCTGGTCGGCGCTGGACAAAGAGTTGGCTTAACGGCTGCTCTATATAGTTCGATTAGCAGCAACAAATAACCTCCTTGCTTCGTCAGTTCATATAGGGCTAGTCTGCTGGCTTTAGCTTGCGCGCGGGGAGACCCTAGTGGAAGCGATAGCAAAGCGTTTTCCGGGCCTCTTGACCGTTTCGATGACAAAGTCCCCGACAATTCGGCTCCTCATCGGTTTGCTCGTGACGCTAGCGGCCGTGACCGGTTTTTCGTGGTACGACCTGTCGCAACTTCATAAGCTGCGGGCGCTGCAAACGGAGATTATCGACCTGAACCGCCATGACTCATTGCTGCTGCTACGGGTTCAGAACGACATCAACACTGTCGGCCTTCAACTCCGGGATATGACCCAAACGCCTGAAAGTGTTGGGATCGGCACGTATCGGGGTGAATTTTCCGTGCTGCGGAGCGATCTCGAAGACGCCATCCGGGCCGAAGCCAAGCTGAAGGCGGTGACGCGCCGGCCGGACAAGCAGGCCCGGTTGGTCAATTCCCTCGCTCAGTTTTGGAAAACATCCGACCAGGTATTCAGGCAAGCAGCGGCAGGCAACGATTTTGCGGCGCGAGCGTTGATCTCGACCGAGCTTTCCTCTCAGCAATCCATGCTGGCCACGCAGGTTTCTTCTCTGCTGGAACGAAACACCGAGGCCGAGCAGCGCGCGGACCAAATGGTGGCGTCTATTTACGACGGAGTGGAGCGGAACGTATACGCTTTCGTCGGTGCCATCATGATAGCCATCCTGGTCACCAGCCTTTACCTGATTTACTCGAACCGCGAGCTTTTCGCGCGCCTCGAATCGATGTCGCGCCAGCGGCGAGTGCTGGCTGCAAAGTTGATCACGGTACAAGAGGAAGTGCTGCGTTCCGTCTCGCGGGAGCTTCACGACGAATTCGGTCAGATTCTGACAGCCGTCGGAGCGATGCTCCAGCGAGCGGAACGGAAAGGCGTTCCGCCCGATTCGCCGCTGCGCACCGAGTTGAGCGAAGTGCGCGAGATCACTCACAACACGCTCGAGAAAATGCGAAGTCTCTCCCAAATGCTGCATCCGGCGGTCCTGGACGATTATGGGCTCGCCAAAGGTATCGAATGGTACACCGGTGTATTCGAGCGGCAAACGGGAATCGAGACCACCTCGCACGTTGACGGGGAGCCAGTGCGAATCATCGGACCGCCCGCGATTCATTGCTTCCGGATTGTTCAGGAAGCGCTGAACAACGCGGCCAAGCACTCAAGGACCAAACGCGCCGAAGTAGACATGATCTTCGCGCCTGACACACTAACGATCAAAGTAAAGGATTATGGCCGCGGCATGAGCAACTCGAAAAAGGGCAACAACACGCCGGGTCTAGGACTGATCGCTATGCGTGAACGCGCGGAACTGATCGGCGCCACCTTTGCGATCACCTCGGTTCCCAACGTCGGGACCACTCTGACCCTCAGCATGCCCGTGCGTCAGCAAGAGCAAACCTTTGAAACGCCAGAACACCAAACCCTAGAAGAGGTAGTTAGCCGCAAATCATGAGTGAAGAAATAACAGTTCTGCTGGTCGACGATCACAGCTTAGTACGCCGCGGTTTTCGTCGCATTCTCGAAGACGAAGAAGGAATGAAGGTCGTAGGCGAGGCGAGCAATGGCGTAGAAGCCATTCGCAGCGCTTACGAACTGAAGCCGAAAGTCATCGTTATGGACCTCTCCATGCCCGAACTCGACGGAGTACAAGCCACCAAGGAGATCGTCAAACACTTGCCCGGCACCGAGGTGCTCGTCCTGAGCATGCATTCCGACGATAACTATGTGCGGAATGCACTCGATGCGGGGGCCAAGGGGTACCTGCTTAAAAGCGCGATCGATGTGGACTTGGTTGGCGCCATCCGGTCCGTGTCAGAGGGCAAACGGTACATCGGTTCCGGTCTGAAGTATGTGGCGCATCAACAAGAGGATGAACTAAACAGGTTGACCGGGCGCGAGAAGCAGGTTCTGCAACTGATCGCGCAAGGGAAATCCAACAAAGAAATTGCCAGTTTGCTCGAACTCAGCGTTAACACCGTTTCCGTTCACCGCGCCAACCTGATGGAGAAGATGAATATCCATCGGACGGCGGAATTGGTGCTCTTTGCGATCCGAAAAGGACTTGTCGCTCCGCAGTAACTCCGCGGCGCGGCACCAAGTCTCAAGCTCTAGTGGACGAGTTTCTTCGCCGCTTTAGCGTCGTCAGCCGCCTTCTTCTGGGCCTGCAGTTCGCGCGCCTTAGCGAACTTCTTTTGAAAACGGTCTACGCGGCCTTCTGTGTCCACAAGCTTTTGACGCCCGGTAAAGAACGGGTGGCAAGCGGAGCAGATTTCAACGCGTAGATCGCCCTTGTGAGTGGAACGGGTACGGAATGTCGAACCGCACGCGCACGTCACGTTCACTTCATCGTAGGCAGGATGAATCCCTGCTTTCATGTCTGGAATCCTTTCGAAAACGGGTGGGTAAAGCCTATTTTAGCACGGAAAGCGCACATTTTATGCGTAAAGCCCCGGCCAGCCACCGGGAGGGTGCTGACAGGGGCTTTACAACGCCTTACGGCTATTACTCTAGCTACGTTACGCGCGACGGGCAGCCGGTCCACGGGAACCTCGGCCTCGTCACTGAACGAAACCTGAACGTACGAACGGCGACTTTAAGAGTCGGCCACCTCGCGCGTGGATTGTATGCTACAGTCACTACCAGAATTCATTCGACTGGACCACCTCCTTTTTCAGTGATGCCTCCATTGTAAGATGACCTCCGGAAGGTGTCAACGACTAGCAGCGTGCCCCAGCAAGATTTCAAGTCCAATCGCCAGGCGCGCGAATGGGTCAGCGGGTTTCTCCTTCTCGGTGTACTGGTCGGACTTCTCGGATCGCTCCTCATTGCCTGGCAGTACCACATCGATACCGATCCTGAACTGATCGGGCTGCACTTCCTGGCCCTGAACGCCGGCTACGTCTGTGCAGTCCTCATCGCTCAGAAGCTGCTGTATCGAGTTTCCATCCGCTCCCTCGCGCTGGCCGCTTGCGCCGTCGGATGCCTGAGTCTGCTGGCGCTCTCGTTGCTTGTGCCGCCCGTGGCGCCCCTCTGGCGCATGCTGGGTCTCGCGTTCGTCGGCTCGGCAGGCGGCGCTCTCGCGACCGCCCTGCTCTACCTTTTGTCTCCCTACTTCGCTGCGGCCCCCGCGGCCATGGTGAACCTTACCGGCGTGCTGTTTGGTTGGGGCTGCCTGGTAGCTACGTTGATCGTTAGCATCACCTACTTCGCCGGTTCCGTGCAGATCGAAACGGCGATGTTAGCGATCGTTCCGCTTATCTATCTCTTTATCTTCGCAGCTAACAAGCTTCCGGCAGCCCGTCAACGGGTGCAGGCGCGCGAGGAGGAAAACCGCCGCCGCGCATCTGTACGCGATGTACGTAGCATCGGTGCCGCGCTGTTCGCCTTACTCCTCTTTTTTCAGTTCGGCAACGAATGGGCCATCGCCGGATGGTTGCCCCTTTTCCTCATCCATCGTCTCGGCACGAATCCGGTTTGGGCCATTTTCGCCTTGGCCGGCTATTTCCTCGCCCTCATGATTGGCCGGCTGGCGGTGCAGCCGTTGCTCCCTTCTGTGAACCACAAGAAGCTGCTTCTGGCTAGCGTCGTTCTGGCCATGCTCGGATACCTGTTGCTTAGCTTCACCACTTCGCTCGCTGGGGTCTGGGTGGCCGTGCTCGTAATCGGCGCAGGTTTTGGACCCATCTATCCGCTTGTGGCCGAATCCCTGGACGATCGCTTCTCTTACCATCCCGGCTTTTACAACGGCATCTTCTCCGTGGCCATCACCGGCGCCATGTGTGCTCCCTGGCTCCTGGGCTATGTCGACGGTGCCTTGGGAATCCGCTACGTCATGTTGCTCCCGGCGTTCGGATCCGTCGCAGTATTCGCGCTAGCGCTCCTGATCATGCTTGAATCGAAGTTGATGACCGACAACAAAGTGAGTAAGCCTGCCGTAAGCACGGCCGGAACGGGAAGACATTAGTCTTGCTTTTCAGCCGCTTCGCGTTCACGTTCTTCTTGCCGGTCGGCATTTTCGCTGCTGGTATAGGCAACGTCACACTCCAAATTGATTCGATAATTCAGAGTTCACCCGCGGCGCAGCGCGGCAATATCGGTTTTCAGTTTGTCGACCTCCAAAGCGGAGACATACTCGCCGAACTGAATTCCTCGAAGTTCTTCACGCCTGCTTCGAACACCAAGCTCTACACCACCGCTCTGGCGCTGGTTCGCCTGGGACCGAACTACAAATTTGAGACTGAACTAAGAACCAGTGGGCCGTGGAGCGCCGGCGCCGCAAGTCTGAGCGATTTGGAACTCATTGGGGGAGGAGATCCAAACCTTTCCGGCCGCGTACTTCCCTACGCACTGCACTCCGTGGACATGGATCGGCTTGCGGCGTTGAAAGAACTCGCTTCCAAACTGGCAGCCGCCGGCGTCCGCGAAATCGACGGAGATGTAACCGGGGTTTCCACTCGCTATCCTGGCGGCCGCTATCCCGATGGATGGACCATCGACGACGCCATCTACAGCTACGGCGCGCCGGTCAGCGCTCTCACTCTGAACGACAACGCGATTTCTTTAACCGTCACTCCAACGAGCCCGGGCGAACTGGCCGGCGTGGCGCTGGAGCCGTCGACCGGCCACCTGGTCATTCTGAACGAAGTGACCACGGACCCGTCGAGCAACACGCAGATCCAAATCGCTCGCCGTCCAAACAGCAATGAAATCAAGCTGTCGGGCGTCATCGGACAAAACGCAAATCCGTGGCGGGAAGATGTCGCTGTGGAAGATCCGGCTCTCTTCGCGGCGCAAGCGCTGATCGACGTGTTGGAAGAACAGAATATTACGGTCCGCGGCGTGGCGCGCTCGCAATATGCCGATGGACCGACTGCTCCAGCAGGCGGCACGCTGCTCGCCCTCCACGAGTCGGTTCCGCTGTGGGAAGACCTGCAAGTCATCCAAAAAGTCAGTCAGAATCTCCACGCCGAGATGCTCTTGCGCGAAGTCGGTCACTTCTCGCGGGGCGCCGGAACGCTCGATGCAGCACTCGCCGAGCGCGATGATTTTCTCCAGCAGATCGGCATCAGCCGCGAAGGCAGCGGCACCGCGCTTGAAGATGGGTCGGGCCTTGCGCGCCAGGACCTCACCACGCCGCAATCGACCGTCAACCTGCTCAGATATATGTGGCAGCATCCGGAACACGATCTCTGGCTCCGAACCCTGCCCATCGGAGGGATCGACGGTTCGCTCGAACGTCGCTTTCAGAACGTGGCAGGAGCGGAACGAGTCCACGCAAAAACCGGCTTCATCTCGCACGTCAACACATTGAGCGGCTACATCGAAACCGATCGGCATCGCTGGCTCGCTTTTTCCGTCATGGTCAACGCGACCGCCAGCCCCGAATCGGAGATACGGACGTTCATCGATCGTTTGTGCGCGCTCTTTCTGAACGAATAGCCCTTCGTATAGCGCCCGTTGAATAATCAATAGAGGGCATCGCGAGAACAGACCAAGCAATCACATGAAACCAAGCCCCTTCGCAGTTCTCCTCCTGGTCTCAGCCGCCGTAGCTCACGCACAATCGATCTCCGGCCTCTGGGACGCAACCGTGAAGTTCGACACTTTCACCGTTCCGTTCCCCATCGAGTTTTCGCAAAGCGGAAATGGCATTGCCGCCTCTTTTTTCAATGGCGATCAGCGGGTTACTTCCACTTCCGGTACACTGACGGGCAACACGTTAAGCGTGCGCTTCGACCAGTTCGGAACGAAGTTAACGGCCGTCGTGGCGGATGGAGAGATCAAAGGCTCCTACGGCGGCGTCCGCAACGGATTTCACGACTTTGAAGCGAAGCCGCACCGGAACATTACACGGGCGAACATCAAACCGCCGGACATCGCTGGGGTCTGGTATATGGCGCACGAGAACGACAAAGGGGAACACGCCTGGAGATTGATCGTGAAGCAGAATGGTTCCGACGCATCCGCCTCCATTCTGCGTGTCGATGGCGATACCGGACCGCTCGTTGGTGGTTATGAGGGTGGCAAGTTTGTGCTGAATCATTTCGACGGAACACGCGCTTCTTTTCTCGAACTCGTTCCGAAGCCCGATGGATCGCTCAGCGTGACATTGAAAACTCCGGATCATCCCGTCCTGCACCTCAGCGCAGTTCCGCTCGCCCGTGCGGTGAAGGACGGGCTCCCGCCGTTTACCGACCCGAAAACTCACAGCCATCTGAAGAGTACCGGCGAGCCGTTCCTGGAAGGTTTTTACCGCAACACCACGCCCGTCGAGCAACTGCTCTCGAAGAATGCGCCCCCCTCGCGCTAATTTTCGTCATGAGCGACAAACGCATCGTAGTTGCTATCGACGGTCCTGCCGGCGCGGGTAAGAGTACACTGGCCCGGCGCGTGGCCGGCAAGTTGGGGTTCGTCTATATCAACAGCGGCGCTATGTATCGTGCCATCGCTCTCTGGGCTTTACGCTTGCACGTAGAAACCAGCGACATGCATCGCATCGAGCAACTTGCCAAGGAAGCCGTTTTGGACCTTGCCCCAGGAGACGGTCGCGTCCTTCTGAATGGAGAGGATGTCAGCGACGCCATTCGCGAACCCTCCGTGTCGGCCGCCGCCTCGCACGTTTCTGCCATCCCAGGCGTGCGCCGTGCACTGCTCGGCCACCAGCGCCGTATCGCGGAACAGAATAGCGTTGTCATGGAGGGGCGCGACATCGGTTCCGTCGTTTTCCCGAATGCTCAGGTGAAAATTTTTCTCGATGCTGACCCGGTAGAGCGCGCCCGCCGCCGCACGTTGGAACTGCAGGAAAGAGGGCATGCGGCTGAATTGCATTCAGTGGCGGGCGAAATGCACGAACGCGACCAGCGCGACCGCAAACGCGCTGAAGCGCCTCTCGTCCAGGCCCCCGATGCCGAACTGATCGACACTACCGGCCTGACTCTCGAACAAGTCGAAGAGATCATCCTCAAGCTCGTCCGCGCCCGCACCTCCAACGGCAAGGCAGCAGCCTCGTAGCTTACAGATCGGCCGAAACTGTCCGTAAACGCGGATATCCCTCAAGAGACTATGTAGTATCCTACTGACATGCTGGACGTGCGCTCCGCCACCAAGTGCTATAGTTCGCTCCCCGCGGTAGAAAACGTCAGCTTCACCATTGCGCCCGGCCAAGTCCTCGGTTACATAGGACCCAACGGCTCGGGCAAGAGCACCACTGTCAAGATGATCGCCGGCCTGCTAGAACCAACGCGCGGCCAGGTACTTTTCAACGGTGCGAATATTCACGACGACCTCACCGCCCACAAGCGCCGCTTGGGCTACGTTCCCGAAGAGGCGAACCTCTATCCGTTCCTCTCGGGCCTCGAGTATCTCGAACTGACGGGGCGTCTTCGCGCACTGCCCGAAAAGCTGCTGCAGCACCGTGCCGCCACGCTGCTGAAGATCTTTTCCATGTTTTCCCACCGCCATACCGCCATCGCCACTTACTCGAAGGGCATGCGGCAACGCATCCTCATCATCTCGGCCCTGCTTCATAACCCCGATCTCATCATCTTCGACGAGCCTCTCTCGGGACTGGACGTGACGTCCGCCCTGATCTTCCGCGAACTCGTTGCCGGCCTGAGCCGCGAAGGAAAGATCATTTTCTACTGCTCACATGTGCTCGACGCAGTAGAGAAAGTCTGTTCGCATGTCACGATCCTGCAGAACGGAAGACAACTCGCCTATGGCCCGGTTGACGATCTCAAACATTTTCAGTCCATGCCGTCGCTAGAAGCCGCTTTCTCTCACCTTGTGCAAGACGGCGATGCCAGACAATCGGCCGAACTCATCATTAACGCCTTGATGAATGTATGAGAACTCCCTTCGAGCGCCTGGTTCTTCACTTCGTCAAGCGCATGTTCTCGAGCGACGAAGAGACCGGAACCGAAAGCCTGAGCCTTGGCGTGGGAGCGGTCATCGCACTGCTCGCCTCGCCCGGCTTTCTTGCCTGCTTCTTCCTGCTTGAGAAATACGCTCATCCACGCATTCTTCTGGAGGGCCACCGCTTCGACGCCTACAAGCTTTCGGCCCAGGACGAATATTTTTTCATCGTCCTCTCCACCGCCATCGTCGGCCTCATTATGGTGCTGCGCTGGAACCGCTTACTTCCCGATCGCAGGGATTTCGCAAACCTCGCCGCCTTACCCATCTCGGCCCGCGACGTTTTCCTTGCAAACTTAATCGCGCTCGTTGGTCTTGGATTCCTGTTTGCCGTGGTGGTCAACGGCGTATCATGGTTCCTTTATCCCGCGGTCGTCACGTTCGCCGACGGCAGCTTTTCTGGTTATCTGCGCGTCTTCATCAGCCACTTCGCCGCCGTCTCCTGCGCCAGCCTCTTTGCCTTCTTCGCCGTGTTTGCGCTGGTTGGCGTCCTCATGCTCGCCGTGCCAAAGCGCCTCTTCCGTTCCGTTTCAGTCGTGCTGCGTGTGACGTTCGTAGTGGCGCTGCTCGCTGAACTGCCATCCAACCCCGCCGCTTTACGCCAGTTTCTTCCGCCCGTCTGGTTCCTGGGCCTTTACGAAAACATCGCGGGCTTCGCTTCACCCGAGATGGCCCAGCTTGGCACTCGCGCGCTGTGGTCTCTGTTGGCGGTCATCCTAATCTCCTTGGCCGCCTACTCGCTCTGTTACCGCCATCATTACATGCGCCTCGCCGAATCGCTCGATCTGATCGGCAGCCCAAACCATCGCTTCCATCTGCCCGTTCCGGTTTGGCTCGAACGCATTTTGTTCCGTTCCCGCTTCGAACGCGCCTGCCTCTCGTTCACCCTCAAAACACTCCTCCGCAGCGAGCGCCACGTGCTGTTCTTTGGAGCTTATCTCGGCGTTGGACTCGTGCTGGTCCCCAGCGCCAATCTGTTGACCATGCCCATTCTGGTCTCCTTTTTCCTGATCACCGGCCTCCGCTTCTCCTTCGATATTCCCGCAGTGCTCCCTGCGAATTGGCTCTTCCGCTCAGCTATTGAAAAGCCAAGTCCACCGCTCCGCTCCGTTGCCCTGAAGCTCGCCCTTGCGCTCACGCTGCCGTGGCAACTGCTGCTGTTAACTCCCCTGATGGCTCATTTCTATGGATGGCGCATTTCGCTCGCCCATACCGCGAGCGTGGCCGTGTTAACCGTCTTTGCCGCTGAAGTGCTGTTCGCCAGATTCCGTGCCATTCCCTTCACCTGTATTGTCCAACCCGACATCCAGCGCTTCCTTGCCCGCATCCTGGGCTCCCTGTTTGCTCTGCTGATCGCAGTTCCCATGCTCGCCGCCCTGGAGCAATGGATGCTCGTTCGTCCCGTGCGATTCATTCCCGCGGCTATCCTGATCGTGCTTGTTTGGCCCTTTTTGCAAAGCTATAAGCGCGATACTTTGGATATATATGAGGCCCTCGTGTTCGAAGAGCGTGCTTCTTCGGCCTTTGAGCTTCTGAAGCTCGCCTGAAAGGGTGTAGCATGCGATATAGGTTATGAGCGATTCCGCCAAACTCTCTCATACGGCCGCCCTCATCCTCCAAACCGTCGACAACGGCTCCAGCTACGGGTTCGACATCATGGATGCGACCGGGTTGCCCAGCGGTACCGTCTATCCGGCGCTGCGCCGGATGGAAACAGAAGGACTTGATCTCCTCACAATGGGAGGCGGAAAAGAAGGCCCTCTCTGAACAGCGTCCCGCGCGCAAGTATTACCGCATTACCCGCGCAGGCGCACAGGTTCTCGAGCAATCGCAGAAGCGATACCCTTTGCTCAGCAAGTTGGCGGCCGGCAAGCCGCGGCGGTGACAAAAAGATAGAGGCAATCCCATGCCGGCGGATCCCCAAACGACCTTTTTCGGTTACGGTCTGCAATGCGATAGTCCGGATGATTGCGCGCATTTTGCCTTCTGCTCAGCGCGAGCGACTGGAAGCAGGAATGGCTGGCCGAAATCTGGCACCGCTGGCAGTTTCTCTCTCACGTGGGTGAGTGGAACAGGCGCGAAGACATCCGGCTGATGCGAAACTGCCGGGCGCCATACCGGATGCCTTTGGCACTTGGCTGCTCAAGATACTGTTCAAAGGCGCGTCCGCTCTTGCGCTCGATCCCCCTGGACCTGCTTGGGTGCGCTCGCCGCCATCTTGCTGATCGTCGGATTGTTATCATCTGGATTCCCCGCCACACGGCAACTCCTCGGCTTTCATTCTGCTTCGGGAGACAGCGATCTGCTCTTCATGTGGCTTCATCCCGCTATGGGCGGCTCCGACCGCGGCGTTCCGGCGGATGTTGCTCCCGCATGGGCATCGCACAGCCGGCTCCTGAAGCGGTCGCTCCATTCAATATCAGCAGGGCGAAGCTTGTCTCGCCGCGCACGCTGCTCCCAGCTCCGCTGGTGATCACAACCGAACCACGTTTATTTCCGCTATTCAAGGCCCACGCCGCCCTGGGAACTCTGCCGCAAACGTCCGGGTGTTGTTCTCGATCATCTGGCTTGGGTCTCGAATTTCGGGTCGGATCCGCATGGTCGTCGGGAAATATGTCCGAATCGGACGCGAAACTCTATCTGATAGCAGCAGTGCTCCCGCCATCCTTCCATTTCTTGACCCGTCGTCCGTCCGTTTACCTGGTCCGGCCCCGTATGCTCGATGCGCGCGTCATGGTCGTCGCGCGAGCTAATCCGGGCGTGAGACCGCAAGAATCGACAAAGAGTTGACCAGGATCGCTCGAGATGCTGTGTTATTACTTTTTCACGCTCCCAATTGCGGCTTTCGTTCTTGAGATCTGAACTTTTCACCCCGCTGGGCTTCTTCCTGGTGGCGCGGTCTTTGTATCCGCCGTTTTGAGTTTCATGATGTGCCGGGTGCGCGCGCACCAAATCCGTGTCGCCTTGCAGACGCGAAAACCGGCACGCCTGCAGCACGCCGCGCCTGCTTCTTCCTTGGAAAAGTTGATGTCGGATTACTGCTGGTCTTTACTGCGGGTCTGGAAACGACCCGGTCCGAATCGGCCATCCTGTTTGCATCGAAGGACCCCGCCAATGGTCCCGTGCTGGTCTGGTTCTACATAATTGGAGCATGGCCGTGTTCTTCTGGGCTGTAAGCCGACCAGCGAGCCGTTGCCGTGTATGCCTGCGATTACTGTGCTTCCCGGTGCGATGGGATGCCCGGGATGCCTGTTATTGAACTGGTCTGGAACGGAACTGCTGTGCACTGAAGGACACGGCGTCCTGCACGTCGCCCCATCTGGCGCCGAGCTGGGAAGAAGCCGATCATTGGATTTCGCTCGACGAATCCTGGCGCGATCTTTTTGCCGGCACGAAGATGAAGTTCTGGAGTCTCCGCGCCTCCGCTGCCGCAAAGGCCGAACCGCTCGGTCGCAGCGCCGGTTGCGTCAAACCGCTTCAGCGCATCGATGCGCCGGGGCACGGCTTTCATCCAGCTGAGGCCGATAGAAACGAGTGAACAAACCGTGCAGCGCCACGGAAGAACGAAAAGCCAAGGCAACTCAAGGATATTTTTCGGCGAGATCTCTGCACATCTTTCGAGCCGCACTTCGGGCATCGTTCCACACGATTCCGGTTCACATCACTTATCATCTCAACTATTAGAGCCGCAGCTTCGCTTGCGGTTGCTCGTTTCTTCCTATCAAATGGCATTGAGGATGTCAATTCAGTTATCGCCTGGCTTTCCTGCTAAATTTCCCTGCGGCCGCCTCTCTCCCAGGCGACTGCTCCGGCGCGGGCGGAACACTACGCTTTTCGCTATACTGGCGAAAGGCAGCATTGGCGGCAGATTCCCCCGCCAATGCCGATCAAAAAGGTCCCTCAGCAGGAGTTTCCGTCCCAACCTATGTTCGATCTGTTTCGTAGCCGAGAGAAAAGTGTGCGCGTCCTGTTGGGCGTGCTGCTTGGCCTTGTCGCCCTCTCGATGTTGTTCTATCTCATTCCCGGCGGTTTCGGAAATTCCGGCCCATCGGGCCAGAGTAGCGTAGCATCCATCGGCAACGAAAAGATTACCGCGGTCGATGTGCAACGGCAAGTACAGAACATCACTCGCGGCCAGCAGAATCTGCCTAAAGGGCTTACTTGCAATGTATGTCCCGATGATCATCAATCAGATGATCGAGAACAAGGCCATGGCCTATAAGGCTCAGTGAAATGGGCTTGCGAGTCTCGGACCAGCAACTCGCCGACACCATCCAGTCCGAAGTTGCTCCTGCCATGGGCGGCAAATTCGACCTGAATACCTACCAGATGATTCTCGCGCAGCAGGGTATGACAGTAGCGGATTTCGAGAATTCCCAACGCGAGTCGATGCTCGCTTCCCGCCTGGAGAATCTCGAATCCCAGTCTCTGATTGTCTCCGAAGCAGGATGCCAAGGCTGAGTATCAGCGAAAGAACCTCAAGGTCGCGTCTTCAGTACATCGCTTTCGACCCCAAGGACTTTGCCGCCAAGGTGAACAAGGATCCTGCGGCGGTGAAGGCCTATTTCGATAAGAACCGCTATCAGTTCCGCACACAGGAAAAGCGAAGCTTCGACCTCATCGTCGGTACTACCGCCGATTTCGTACAGAACGCCAAGATCTCAGATGCGGATTTGCAGCGCCAATACCAGGACAACATCGACAGCTACCGCGTTCCCGAACGGGTGCAGGTTCGCCATATCCTTATTAAGACCCAAGGTAAACCGAAGGATCAGGTGCCGCGCTCAAAGCCAAAGCGGACGACATTTTGAAGCAATTGCAGCATGGCGGCGATTTCGCCGACCTCGCCAAAAAGAACTCTGAAGACCCGGGATCCGCGCCCAAGGGCGGGGAACTCGGCTGGATCGTGCGAGGTCAAACCGTTCCCAACTTTGAGAAGACTGCTTTCCCGTTAAACCCGGGTCAGACGAGCGGCGTGATTGAGACCGAGTATGGATATCACATTCTTCAGGTGGAGGCGAAACAGGCCGCTCACACCCAAAGCTTCGACGAAGTGAAGCCGCAGCTCCTCGCCGAAGCTCAGGAGAAGCCGGCGGCGATGAACTCAAAAAGGCCATGGATGCGGCCCATGCGGAAATCTCTGCACACTCCGTGGCAAGCCGAAGCCATTGCGAGGAAGTACAATCTGAAATTTTTCAAGCTCGACAATTTCACCAACGGCCAGACATGCCGGAAGTAAATACCCAGCCGCAAGTGACGAATGCAGTCTTTCCACTCCAAGGGCGGCGTTACAGACGTGATGGACCTGGGAATCAGGGCAAAGACGCTTTCGCGCTCATCACGAACGTCGCCCCGGCGCGTCAGGCTGAGTATGCGGAAGTGCAGGATCAGGTGCTAACGAGTTACACGACCGCCGAATCCAGCCGGCTCGCCGAAGAGGCTGCCAAGAATGCCGCGGCTGCCGCCCGCAAGGGCCAGAGCCTGGACGCGCTCGCAAAGCAATATGGAGGACAGCTCAAAACCGCCGCGCCATTCACCATCGATGGAGCCGCAGAGGGTATTGGTGCCGCGACCACTCTCGCGGCCGCCTTCAAAGGCAACATGGGCGATATGCATTGGCCCGATCTCCGCGCCAAGCGGGCAAGTTAGTGTGTAAGGTATCGCAGAAGATTCCCGCCGACATGAGCCAGTTTGCCCAAAACAAAGACTCCATCATCCAAAGCCTGACCCAACAACGCCAGCAACTTCAGCAGCCCCTCTTCCGCAACAGCGTTGTTTCGGAGTTGAGACGCCGCGGCAAGATTAAGGTCAATCAGGGCGCGATCGAGCGCATCGTCGGCTCGTATCAAAGCTAGGAACCTTTTTGCTTTCTCAATTCCTACACTTCGTTCATAGCCTTACCGACCCAAATCAGCTCATCCAGTTGTTATCGACGGTCCTGACTGGTTGGGCCGGCTATGCGGTACTGTTCTTTATCGTTTTCGCTGAAAGTGGTTTGCTGGTGGGCTTCTTTCTGCCCGGCGATTCGCTGTTGTTTACGGTCGGGATCGTTTGCGGCGCAGGAAAACTTCAAATCGGAGCAGTCATCGCCATGCTGGCGATCGCGTCCATAGCCGGCGATGGCAGCGGCTTTCTACTGGGCTCCACCTTGGGTTATCGCTTGTTCAAGAATCCCAATTCGAAAATCTTCCGCCGTGAATACCTCGACCGTACCCACGCCTTCTATGAGAAGCACGGCGGCAAGACCATCATCTACGCCAAATTTGTGCCCATCATCCGCACCTTTGCGGCCTTCATAGCGGGCGTGGGGAAAATGCACTATGCCCGCTTTCTGACGTTCAATGTGGTGGGGGCGGTCGGTTGGGTCACCCTGATGATCACGCTCGGCGACTTGCTGGGGAATGTCCCGGTGATCCGGCAGAACTTTGAGAAAGTCGTTCTGCTGATTATCGCCGTTTCATTAGTTCCAGTGGCTTTGCAGGTCCTGAGCGCTCGGAGAACGGCCGCTCTAAAAGTGAACGCCCCCGCCGCAGACTAGCACTTCTCCGGTGACGTAGTCGGAAAGCGGCGAGCAGAAGAAAAACACCGCATTAGCGGCATCCTCCGGCGTTCCCAAGCGGCCCAACGGGATATTCTTCAGCGCCTGCTCCCGAACCTGCTCCTGCATCCCGACGCGAACATGCCGCGATCCGATCGAAATTTCATCCTGTCTCCCTTGCATCGGCCGGATCAACCGCGTTTCGATCAGTCCGAAGCCCACGGCGTTCACGGTTACGTTATAGCGGCCCCACTCCTTCGCCATCGTCTTAGTCAGACCAACTACCGCCGCCTTCCCGGATGAATAACCGATCTGGCCCGCGTTGCCGTCCAGCCCTGAAATGGAAGTGATATTTACTACTTTCCTCATCGCGCGGACGCCCGATTCGTTCTCGTTCTTCGCTGTTTCACGAAGCCACTGCGAAGCCGCCCGAAGCAGCCGGAAGGGCGCGACAACGTGAATGTCCAGCATGGCCTGAAACTGCTCGTCCGTAGTCTTTTGAATGACGTTGTCCCATGTGTAGCCGGCGTTGTTCACAATAATATCCACGGAGCCGAAATTCTGGAGAAGTTTCGATATGACAGCATCTGGGAATGCTGGGTCAGCAAGATCGCCCGCCATACTCCGGACCTCGCTCTTATTCATCCCGGCAGTTGTTTCCTCGAGCGCCGATTGATCGATATCGACGAGCAGCACCGAGGCGCCGGCCTCCACCAATTTCCTGGCAATGGAAAGCCCGATGCCGCGGCCAGCTCCTGTCACCACTGCGGCCTTGTTCGCCAGCGAGATGTTCATTGCGAACGCCAGGATAACAGAGCTACCTTTTCGTGTAGACCTTCATGTTGTTGAAATTCGCATTCATCTCACTGACGACCGCGATGCTTGCCGCTACCCCCAAACCTCCATCGACGAGGAACGCTCCGTTCGTAGAGACCTTCCATCGCAACGGGAAGACGCTGATCTATGTCTTAGCCGTGCATCATTCGTCCGTGCTCTTTCCCGACCCCATGGCCGCCGATCCCGTCTTCAAGACAATCCAGCAAGTGTTTTCGACCGCGCCGCCGGACGCCGTCATCATTGAAGGAGTCGACCCATCTCAAATCTCCGCATTTTGTGAAGGCTCGGTCGAACAGTGCGGTTCGGCGCACTACAACATCCCTGGGTAGGCCTGCGATGAAAGCAGCATCGCTGCCTATTCCGCTCTACAGATCCGAGCCCCGGTTTACTCAGGCGAGCCCTCCGCCTCAGACGAACTCTCAGTCTAAGGCGCACGGATACACGATTCAGGACTTCCTGGCGTTTTGGATTCTGAACAACATTCCGCAGGAAAAGCGGCACGGAGCGGTTCAGCGCGGATGATTTCGCCCGCTGGTATGCCAAGAAGATGCCGCCTCCTCTCAATTACCTCGAAGTCACGCCAGATGCTAATCCATATCCTCCTCCACAACAGCCCAAGACGCTGCTACACACCCTCTCCGCTCTTAACACGCAAGAACGAGACGAAAGCGTAGTCGATGCCATTGAGGCCGCGCTGCAGAACCACAACCGGGTACTGGTCGTCTAGGCGCCTCGCATCTGGATTTCGAGTGGGAAAAGCTTATCCAGTTAATGGGCGTGCCGAAAAAGACCAAGCCATTTTGACTAGAACAGCAACAGTTGCGATTCGGGTAGTTGCGGCGGCCTGATGCGGGCGAGATCGCGTGACGGTATGCCGATTCGTTCGCGAATATCGCGAACCATATTGCGGATGCGTTCCGGATACGCGCCGTGGAGATAGGCGCCTGCTCTAAAGGCCGTTTCATAACGCTGCAGGTATTGCGGAAAATGTTCCGCGAGGAAGGGGAAGAAGACGCGCTGAGCCGTGGGTTTCAGAAACACGACATTGGCGCCAAACTCGTCGGCTTGAGCCCGCTTGGCGGCTCTCGCAACCGATTCCAGATTTTGTTCCGAATCCGTGAGCAGTGGCAGAACAGGATTAGCGATCACCCCGGCTGAGACTCCCCCACTGGTAAGTTCGGCGACCGCTTGTATCCGCAGATCCGGACGCGGCGCATATGGTTCGAGCAGGCGGGCGAGCGAACGGTTCATGGTAGTAACCGTTACCGTCACACCGACCTGATTATGCTCACTGAGGTGTTTCAGCAAATCGGTGTCGCGGCTGACGAGATTGGACTTAGTGGTGATAAAGATGGAATTGCCACGCAAAGCCAGCATGGCTTCGAGAAGTTCGCGCATCCGTTTGAACTTTCGCTCGGCGGGCTGATACGGATCGGTGGCAGTGCCAATCCCAAGGATCTGGCCAGGTTTGACGGACTGGAGTTCTCGTTCGAACGCGGTTCGATCCCAGTCCTTCGCGTAAATTTCGGTTTCGAAAGCTGCGGGATCACGGCGCTCCATCAACTCATGTGTGAAGCGCGCGTAACAGTATTTGCAGCCGTATTCGCAGCCGCGGTAAGGATTGATGGACCAGTGGAACGGGACTCGCTGCGAATTGCAGCGGTTCAGCCACTTGCGAGTCGGGAGAGTGCGATATTCAACGCGGCGCTTTTCAGCGACGATGGTGCCTTCTGAGGCCAGTCTGGCAATGCCGACCAGACGGACAAGCTGCTGCATGAGAGGAACCTCTCATCAGCAATCTTCGCCTATTGTTCGCCTTATGTCAAGCGACAGCTTCTGGTTATGAGGCGAGCAGAGAGATCACGCCCTTTTGGCGCAATCCATTCAGCGCGAGCCCGTGTCTGCCGCGTACGCCCGTCTTCTCGAAGATATGCTTCAGGTGAATCTTGACCGTCCCCGGACGAATCCCGAGTTCCTGGGCGATTTCCCGGTTCTTGAACCCTTGTTCCACGAGTTCCATCACCTGGTGCTCGCGCGGCGTCAGGTCGGTCCTGACTTGCGTCTCGACGCTCGCGGACTCACGGAAGACCGAGTCTTGCATCCAGCTTCGGCCCTGAGCAACCGCTCGCAAGCATGCCAAAACGGTATTCGTGTCAGCAGACTTACGCACAATGCCCTTTGCGCCCGCTTGCAGAAACTTCAGCGCTTCGGCTTCGGTGATCGACATTCCCCAAACCACAACGGCGGGCACTGTCGAACGTGCTGGGCCGTGCTCGGCCGGTAACTGATTCAGAGCGTCTAATACCGTCTTAGCTCCAAGTCCTTTGTCGATAATGAGAACGTCAGCTTTCTCTGCACCTGGACTCAGCATCCATTCTGCAGGCGACCCATGAGAGGACCCGAACATCAAATCGTCTGTCGATTCCAGTAGGTGCATGAGCCCCTTAACCGTGAGCGGCTGGGTCTCGCAGATCGAGACCGTCTTCTTACTCTTGCTTATTTGCACATCCATAATCTGCCTACGCTCCTTATCGGCAGGGATACCCATTCACTTGAGTGGGGGTTTACTCATATTGCTCTCGGATGGCCACTTTTCGGGCGGGAATATAACGTGGTAAGTAGAGACCAGACCGCTTACGGAGGAAAACCTATGGGACGATTCTTACCTGCTGTCGCGTGTGGGGCGCTGTTAACCCTGGCAATCGGCTGCAACAGATCGGATGAGGCCAGGGCCAAACAAGACGCCCGTGACTTGGGCCATAAGATCAAGCAGGCGGTGAATAGCGGCGGCCCGGCTCAGCCGGCAACCACCCAAAGCGCCGAAGAGAAGCTGCGCCAGGGAGGCGAGGATCTGCGAATTGCGGGACAGAAGGCCGGTGTGAAGCTGGATCGTGCCGCTCTGATCGCCAAGGTGAAGGCGAAGCTAGTAACCGACATCGGCATCTCTACCGCGACTTCCATCGAGGTTGATGCACACGGCCAAGTAATCACCTTGAAAGGTACAGTTCCCTCTGAAGATCAAAAGCGGCAAGCGGAACAATCCGTGCGGCAACTCGACGGAGTTGCCAACGTCGTGAACGATTTGGCGATCGCGCCCTGAGCCGCGGCACTATTCGTTGAGGTTAATCGTGCCGCGACACCTGGACGCGCCGCAGAGACAGGAAACCCGTTCCACCTTTTTATCGAAGCGGTAGTCGATTGTGAGTTCTTCGCCCGCTTGAATGTCGCGCAATGTGAAGTACAGGATGTGGCCCTTCAGAATGCGCGAGATCAGGTTGGGCTCGCAAGAGTGATTAATATATTCGGCGCCTGAGCCGCCGACCGCGCCATCGATAGTCCAGTAAGGATCCAGCGTGAAGAGATAGGTGAACTCACGCGAATTGGCGCGGCGCTTGGTCTCAACCCGGTTGATCCGCTCACCCGTGTACTCAACCACTTTCCGGTTCGCGGGAATGAACTCAGTCGAAAAGATACCCCAGCGATGAATTCGGGAACGCCTCAGCTCCATTCCGAAACAGGCATAGTTCGGGTCGATGGTGGGCTTGACAGCTTTCGGTTTGACAACCTTGATGCTCTCAACGCCCGCTGTGCCGTTGCCGTTCACTGCGCCGTTGCGGCCGGCCGCTATGGTGCTCGCCATCTCGACAGGTTAGCGGATTCGCCGCTCAGAGGCTATCGTTGTTTTTACTAAAGCTGGTTTTTACTGAACCTTCTTTTTCATCACCTCTACCAGTTCTCGCACCGCGTCGGCGCTCTTCTGTAGGGCGGCTTGCTCGTTGGCCTCGAGTTTGATCTCGTAGATCTTCTCGACACCGCCCTCGCCAAGCTTCACCGGGACACCGACAAACAGCTCGTTGATCCCGTATTCGCCGTTGAGATACACGGCGCAAGGGAGAACCTTCTTCTTGTCTTTGAGAATGGATTCCACCATTTCGACGGTGGCGGCGGCGGGCGCATAGTACGCGCTGCCGGTCTTCAGATACTTGACGATTTCCGCGCCGCCATCGCGCGTCCGCTGCACCATGCGATCGATCGTCGCCTGATCGGTGAGTTCAGAAAGCGGGATGCCGCTGACGCTGGTGAAACGCACTAATGGCACCATGGTGTCGCCATGGCCTCCGAGAACCATGGCCGTGACATTCTCAAACGAGACATTCAATTCTTCGGCAATAAAGGTCCGGAAGCGCGCGCTATCCAGAACACCCGCCATACCGATCACGCGTTCACGCGGGAATCCGGAGATTTTGAGCGCTGTCCAGCACATCGCATCGAGCGGATTGGTGACCAGCACCAAAATGGCGTTCGGCGACTGCTTCACCGCCTGCTCAGTCGCGCTTTTGACAACCTCATAATTGGCCAGCAGCAGATCGTCGCGGCTCATCCCCGGTTTGCGCGGGAATCCGGCGGTAATGACGACGATATCCGAATCGGCGGTCTCTTCGTAGCCGTTTGCGCCAGTGATGCGAACGTCATACCCTTCCACCGGCGCCGACTCGAGCATATCCAGTCCCTTGCCCTGCGGTACGCCGTCGACGACATCCACCAATACGACATCGGCCAGCTCTTTTGCCGCGATCTTCTGAGCAGTGTTCGCTCCCACGTTCCCCGCGCCCACGACAGTTACTTTTCTTCGCATGATGTTACTCAAAACCCGAAGTATAGCGCTACCCCCTTGCGGATGCGGGATTTCTCAACGGCTGGCGGAAACCGCTAAACTGGCCAGCGGAGGCGCTGGGTGACTCTTTACAGGAATCTGTTTCTTCTTGCTTGTATTTGTCTGTCCACGGGTGTGATGTCCGAAGCCCAGGAACATCAGCATCCGGAGTCGTCCAGCACACAACAGCTCGGTACGGTCTCCTTCCCGATCTCCTACACGGAAAGCGTGCAGGCCCCCTTCGAGCGCGGCATAGCCCTTCTTCACTCCTTCGGCTATAACGCCGCACGGGATCAGTTCCGGGAAATTGAAGCGCGTGATCCTTCGTGCGCCATGGCGTACTGGGGAGACGCGATGGCCATGTACCGGCAGTTGTGGGACCGTCCCTCCCAAGCGGACTTTCTTGCGGGCTTCGCTTTGATCCGGAAAGCCCAGCAGGCCGGCGGCAAAACAGAACGGGAACGCATGTATATCCGCGCTGCCGCGGCCTTTTACACAAACGACCCCAAGGCGACTTACGAGAGCCGTCGGGGGGCGTATTCACAAGCGATGCAGACGCTGCATCAGCAATTTCCAGATGACGATGAAGCCGCCGCCTTCTACGCCTTGTCTCTGATGACCTCGCCGGACGCCAATAAGGACAATTTCGCGCTTCGCAGGAAGGCCGTGGCCATTCTGAACGTTGTCTTCGCGAAACGGCCGGATCACCCGGGAGCCGCGCATTACATCATCCACGCTTGCGATAACCCTGCGATGGCGAGCGAGGCGTTACCGGCCGCCCGCCGCTATGCGCGGATTGCGCCCGCATCGCCTCATGCCATTCATATGCCGTCCCACATTTTCGCCAGACTCGGACTCTGGCAAGACGACATCCAATCGAATCTCGCCTCAAAAGCGATGGCTGAAGAGCAACATGCAACGGCCGACCGCTTGCATGCCATGAATTTTCTCGAGTATGCCTACCTTCAACTCGGTCAGCGCGATCGAGCGAAGGCCATGGAAGAGGAGGCCGTCCAAGTACCGCATCAGGACTACAGCAAGGATATGTCCGCTTTCTTCTTTTACGTCCAGGTGCATTTTCCGACCTTGTATCTTCTCGAAATCAAGGCTTGGAAAGACATTCAGCGGCTTGCTGTTGCAAGCGATGAAGCGCCCGATTTCCAAGCGGCGATTTACTGGGCGAAGGCGATTGCGGCGGCTCACCTGCGCGAGGTGAACGAAGCGGAAAAATCGGTTGCGGATTATGACGCCGCTCTCGACGCCGTACGCAAGAGCAGCTATGCCTATGTGGCGGAGGAAATGGCTACTAGCCACGATGAAGCGCACGGCTGGTTAGCCTTCGTCCAAGGAAATATCCCTGAAGCGACAAGACTCCTGACCCACGTTGCCGATGAACAGGACCGTGACGGTAAGGGCGAGGTGGAGATACCGGCACGCGAGATGTTGGCGGATATGCTGCTCGAGGCTAACCAGCCGCAACAGGCGTTCGTGCAATACGCCCTGTCGTTGAAGACCGATCCCAATCGTTTCAATAGCCTGTATGGAGCGGCTCACGCCGCCGAGCTGGCGCACCGGCCGGAAGACGCCAAAAGCTATTACGCGCAGTTACTCGCAGGACGGGACGTTCACCCGCACACTGCCGGTCCCGAACTGCTGCACGCCAGGGCCTATGTAACGGGCGCCGTTTTATAGCGCGCTGTTTCAAAACAGCGGCAAAGAGCTTTCCGCCCAGTGCTCGCGGATGTCTTTCTTCCAGCTTCCATGCAGAGGCGCGCCTAGAGCGCGTTGAAAAATCCCCGGATCGGTTACTTCCCCCTTATGCAGCCCAACTACTTCCGCGATGGTGATTCGCTCAGATTCCTCACCTGCGACTCTCTCAATTCCGTCTCCCTGGCCTAACTCGCCCTCCTCAATGATCGAAAGATAAAAGCCGGAATACCCGCTATCCCAAAACTTCTTCACGGCGTCGTTGCGCCCCAGTCGAAGCGCCAGCTTATAGCAGGGCATCCTCGGTTGCGTCACTTGCAAAGTTGCCGAACCGATGCGAAAGCGTTCGCCGATGGCCACGTCCTCTTCGAGCAATCCAGCCGTGGTGAGGTTCTCTCCGAAAGCGCCGAAGGGCAGGCTCGTTTCTGGAAACTCGGCTTCCCAGTAGGCGTAGTGTTCCGAAGGATAAGCGTACACGGCTTTGTAAGGACCGCCGTGGACGCGCATATCCGATTGCCGGTCGCCCTCCAGGTTAATTCCCCGGACCGCAACCCGCTTTGCCGTGGGCGATTTAAAGATGCTCGTGATCACGACACGGTCGCGTAACGCGATCTCAGCAGGGCCGCCGAGATTCACTGAAACGAGGCGCGCATCCATTCCAGCAAAACGCGCCCCGTTCACCAGCGGTTCTTGTTCGCTGGGCATCCTCGCCCGTAAGAATAGCCGGTTAACATACTGTCCGCAGCTCGCAGAGTTTCGCTATAGCAGAACCCCAAAGAATCGTTCGTGAAATAGTCCTGCGAGCTCTTCTGTCCAGTATGACCGGAAAGTGAATAGCCCCCATTCGCAAACACGATCGTGTCTGTATCCGCCGAAGCTACTTCGTTCGACACGTTCTTCTTGTAAACGGGAATCCCGAAGATGCTCTGAGTCTCGCTTTCGAAATACTTCTGATTGCTCGCATTGGGTTCCGTGATCGAGCCGTCAGGATTGAAATTCTCCGTCAGATCGAAAGTAAACGGGTAAGAGAAATGCTTCTCATCCTCCGTGACCAGGAAACCGTCGCGGGTGGTTGTCTTTGAATCCACCGTGTTCGACTGCGTCAGATTCTGAACGTATTGCGCTCCCGCCACCACGAACTGCTGAGAATTGGAAAACTTCACCCGCTGCTCTACAGTCGTTTCAATACGCCCGTGCGATGTCCGCACGTAACCCGAGATCGAAAAATTCCGGGCGGATGTGACCGACACCGTTCCCGAGATCGTGCCGCTGCCGGCCGTGGTGAGGTTCTCCTTCACCACCGGCTCGGGCGTCGCTGAAAGAGTGTTGCTGAGAATATGGCCTTCCACCACCTTCGATCCATGATCGAGGAATGCCAGAAGCGTGGCATCGACCAAAAAATAGTTGTCCGCGTTATACACGCTGAGGCTGACGGTATGCTGCTTTCCATCGGCGAAGAGACCGGCGAATGGAGTGAGATCCACACGATAGGGTTTGAAGTTCAAGGTCTGTAAGCCGGGAATGGGCGCCCACAGATACGGATCGATACCCCCCGTGTAGATCCACGGATACACGGGGGCGACCCCCGCCGGGTACCCGTCCACTGAGATTTCCGTTTCACGGAAGCCGGTATTTCCGCAGCTCTGCAGTTCGCCCGTGACATCGTTCGGCACGCATAGGAACCACTGCTCGTCGGCAGATTGACTTTGTGCAATGACGTCCAGAAATAGCCGTTCCGTGTTAGTAGGTAATGTAATCTCCTGGGTCAGCTCGCTGCCAGTGCTGCTCAACGTGGCAGCGCCGCTTTGATCCGGAAGCGGAATCACCACATCGGGGACCGGCAGCGCCGGAGCGAAAAAGTCCGCCGGATAAAACTCGAGAGCGGCATCGGCGTAAATGATCCCTGTGTACGTGGAGTTAACAAGGTTTCCTAAACTCGCCTCGCCCGTCTGCGCCGTCTTGAAAATGGTGCTCAAATCCGTCACATCCCGTTCCACGTGCCAGGACGGACTCAGGGTGCTGCGCGGCTCCGCCGTAGTGCCGTAGAAGACATTCACGTTGTCGATAAAGAATTGCGCCGTACGGTCGTACTGGCGCCCTTCCGTGACTGTGAAATCGGCAGTGAACACCACCTTCGACCACGGCCCGTGGCAATCCGAAGGCGGCGCATAGCTGAAGGTCTTGTTACTGAAATCCGCGAACTCCAGGTTCTCGAATAACTGCACCTTACATGGTTTGGTGAGCGGCCGCGGAACCCGAGAATCCGCGGAAACGGTGTTCGGCGAGCCGATCTGCGGAGTGATCGGCGGAATCACCACCTGCGCGTTTAACTGCCCGGTGAAAACCGCCAGTGACAACAGCGAAAACCAGTCAAAGCGCATCCGGCGGCGGCAATAGATTCGAGATTGAGCCATAGTGATTCCACTTCGGAATGAATGGCAATCAGAGTATCACGCCGGCTATGAAAGTGACTACCCCGCGTAGGGGCGAACTGAAAGACATTTCGCCGGGCGCCTAAGCGTCCGTGATTTGAGCTCTCACCTAAGCGGAGATGCGCCGCTGTTTCCGTCTCAGGCCGAGCAGAATCAGCAATGCCATCGGACCGCCGATCAGGGCCGCTGAAGTCGGTTCCGGCGTCCCGCTGACGGGAGCCTCAGTGACCGTACCGGAAGAAACGAAGCGCTCGCCGCCGGTTATTTCGAATTCAAAAGAAGAGCTGGTCAAAGAAGCTCCGCTCGGGCTGAGAGCGCTTGAAAACACTAGGCGCAGCTCCGGCGAGGTACTGGTGACTGGGTTGAGATTCAGTTGCAGGAAGTTGGGCACCACTGAATTATCAGTAGAATTCGCCAGCGTATAGGTCTCGCCCGTGTAGGTGCCGGAGGGCGATGCCGCTATATCAGCCGAGACAAGGGTCGTGAAAGCGTCATTCGTCACGAAGGAGCCGGTTAAAGTTCCGCTGGCGGTGGTACCGGTGACAAGGTCGACATTGTTGAGGTCAAACGTGACATCCGCCGAGGCGACGTTTGCAGAGAACAGTAGAGCGCAAGTTAACGCCGCGCCTGTTGAAAAGAGGAAAAAACTGAACGCATAATATCCTTCCGAACAGAATGAGCAGAGCGCCGAGTGAAAATAGCGCTGGAACTGCCACTGTCTCGTAAGGCGTGGTATCGCTGATGAAAGCTTCATCGGGTCAGTACTGCTCGTACTGAGTAAATGACCAGGTGCACGGCGCCAAAGTACAAGAAACCCGGCGGCCCTTGGCGCGTTTCCGTGGAGGTCCCGCCGGCTCAGGGTCCTACCAGGGTTCGAGGAATCGTCTTCCCCAGAACGGCGGAGCGGCGCCTTTGGGAGTGCAGCCAGAGCTCGATCACCAATGCATTTACCGAGAAGCCAATCCAGAAAGCGATTCCGAAAAACTGGTGGGGAGCAAGCTGCGTGCGCGGACTGGTTGCAAAAAGGAATCCCATCACAGGTCGAGTCGTTGCAATTCCCAAAAGTACAGCGACCGCGCGGCTGGTCCACTCCCGCTGTTTTGCTAAGTCATTTCGGACATAGAACGATAGCGCACGGCTCAGCGAGAACAAAAACCACGTGTCGAAAACCAGAACAGCCGAGCGCTCTATCCAACCGCCGATGGCGTACAGGCTCATTGCGTAGGCTGTAATGCCCGTAATCGCGCCAAAAACAAAAAAGAGCCGCTGCACTGATCTGCCGTTGTTCTTGCGAAACAGCACGGCTACCGCGAGTAAGACAAACACAAGTGCCGGAACGATGTGCGCCATTGTCAGCGCGCGGTGCGATGAGAAGGTCGCATTGATCTGGGCCATGCGAGTCGCGCCGGCGCTCGTGGGGCCGATGAGTGCCACAATTCTGCGAATTACGACGGCAATCGAAATAGCTACGCAGGCCCAGAAACCCACTAGCAGCCACAACGGATGCCGGGAAGTTGCATAACTTTCAAATAGCTGCGTTTGTCCGATGATCGGTTCTCGTGTACTCTCTTGCGGCGACATAATGAATACCCGCTTCAAATATCAACGCGTCGCCGTTCTGGTTTGTTCCAGCTCGAGCAGCTTGTGGCATCGCAATGCAGCTCGACCATAGAGCCGGACTTCTGGACGCCATGGTACTGGGGCAGGCTAGCTCCCCTTTGTCTATAGACTTGCACGTGTTACCGTGGATTTATGCCACAATATGCGCACCCTGAGGTTCTTGTCGAGACAGATTGGCTGGCCGGGAAGTTGTCCGATCCATCGATTCGCATAGCGGAAGTGGACGTGGATACAGCCGCCTATAATCTGGGACACATTCCGGGCGCGACGGGTTGGGCTTGGAACACACAGCTTTGCGACACGCTGCGTCGCGACATTCTGCCGAAAGAGCAACTCGAAGCGCTGCTTTCCAATGCCGGCGTGACGCCGGAGACGACCATCGTTCTTTACGGGGACAGCAATAACTGGTTTGCCGCCTGGGCTTTCTGGCAATTGAAAATTTACGGCCATAAGGACGTCCGCATTTTGAATGGCGGACGCAAGAAGTGGCTGGCCGAAGGCAGGGAATTGAGTATGGACACGCCTTCGTTCCAGCAAACCACTTATCAGGCCAAGGAGCCGGACCTGACGCTGCGGGCGTTTCTGCCGCAGGTGCACGAGGCGGTGAAAAACCGGGCGGCCTCGCTGGTCGATGTGCGCAGCCCTCAGGAATTTACCGGAGAGATCCTGGCGCCTGCGGGATTGCCGGAGACGTGCCAGCGCGGTGGGCATATCCCCGGTGCGCGGAGTATTCCGTGGGGCAAGGCTTGCAACGAAGACGGCACGTTCAAATCTCTTGAAGAGTTGCAAGCGCTATATGGCGCTGAGGGCGTGAATGAGTCGCGTCCGACCATTACTTACTGCCGGATCGGCGAGCGTTCGAGCCATAGCTGGTTTGTCCTGAAGTACCTTTTGGGACTGCCGAATGTGGTGAATTACGATGGCTCGTGGACCGAGTGGGGGAATCTGGTAGGCGTTCCGGTGGAGCGCGGGGCAGCGCAGGCGGTGGGAGCGTAGGACAAAATGGCAACTCAAGAAGCCACCCTAACTTCGGCGAACTTTCAAGAGCGGCAGGTGGAAATTGACGGCTGGCCCGTGAAACTCACCAGCTATCGAGTGGGCGACCAATATATCTGCCAGGCGGACAATGTGTCGCCCGGTGCCTGTTTGGCGCGCTTCTCCGCTGCCACGGCCCAAGAGGCGGAGTCGCAGGCCCTTTCGAAGGCGCGTCACTTACTGGGCAAAACGAAGCGGCACGAAGTTTAGCCTGCACGAAGTTTTAGCCCCGTCGCGCCAGGCCGGGTCAGTGCGCGCCGACGCAATCGAACTGGAAGGTATCGACGAAGCGCGTGAAAACAGGCTCAAAGCGATCCGCCTGATCCGCGCGGCACTCGAGTTCCAGCCGATACACCACGTCGTCGCGGCGCGCCAAAACCAATTCCTCAATCCACGTGGATCGTTCTAGCGGATCGTAATAACGGTCTTTAGTAAAGAGCGCCGGCCTGCCGGCAAGCTGCAATGGCCGCTGTTCCAGCACTTGCATCCGCTCGGCGCGCTCGAATTTCGCAAGCCCGGCCAAGTGTACTTTCAGGTCGTCCACCAGCGTGAGCGAAGCGCCTTTGCTGCCTGCTTCTGTGGGAGCGGGCACTGCGGCCACATCGATTTCTCCGATGGGCTTTGAGAACTTCTTCTCGCCTGTTTCGACGAACAGGCCCGCACCCTCAAACGCATCGCCTCTGTCCCAACGCGAGGGATAGCTGACGCAATAATCGCTCCGCACATTGTGGTAGTGCTTCCAGGCATGATCCAGCCGGTTGGAGGAGCCGGCGCTCGCCAGCACTCCCCAAAGTGACAGAAAAGCGAAAGAACCCGACAACAGGTAACAACCGCGTCTTCGGAACATCGTGTGGACAAGACTCTCACATCTTTCTGGTATTTTCCAGACCTTTCTGAAGAAAAAGGTAAGGGGTAAGCGGACGAACGGTACTCGGAGTACAGAGTTCCTTCGCATTCTCTTGTCTCAGGTTTTTCTTGCGCTGGAGTTGGGGAGAAGCGTCGAGCGGCGGGACGACTTCCTGTTTACACCGAGGAGGTGATGCACTTGGACGACCGGAAGAGACAGATCATGGCGACGCTCGCCCAGATGGACAAGCAGTTCGGCAAAGGATCCGTGCTGATGCTGGGGTCGCGGGCGACGCTGCCCGTTGAGGTAATCTCGACCGGATCGATTGCGGTGGACAGTGCGATTGGAGCGGGAGGATTTCCTCGCGGCCGCGTGATTGAGATCTTCGGCCCGGAATCGTCCGGGAAAACCACCCTCGCCCTGCATGCCATTGCCGAAGCGCAGCGGCTGGGCGGAGCGGCGGCCTTCATCGACGCCGAGCATGCATTGGATCCCACCTATGCAAACCGGCTGGGAGTGGATACCGAGAACCTGATCGTTTCGCAGCCGGACTATGGCGAACAAGCGCTGGAGATCGCGCAGGCGCTGGTCAACTCCCAGGCCTTGGATGTGATTGTGATCGATTCAGTGGCCGCGCTCACGCCGAAGGCGGAAATCGAAGGCGAGATGGGCGATAGCCATATGGGATTGCAGGCGCGGATGATGTCGCAAGCGCTGCGCAAGTTGACCGCGTCCGTTTCGCGTGCCAACACTTGTCTGGTTTTCATCAACCAGTTACGCGAGAAGATCGGCGTGATGTTCGGTAACCCGGAGACGACCACCGGCGGAAGAGCGTTGAAGTTTTATTCGTCCATACGCGTCGAGGTGCGGCGCACTACCGCCATTAAGGACGGCGAAACCGTGGTGGGGAACCGCACCAAGATCAAGATTGTCAAGAACAAGGTGGCGGCCCCGTTTCGTGAAGTGGAAGTGGACATCTTCTACGGGAAAGGCATATCGCGCGAGAGCGACATTCTCGATTTAGGCGCGCTGAATGCGGTGATTGAGAAGAGTGGCTCCTGGTACAGCTTCAAAGGAGAGCGCATCGGACAAGGGCGTGAGAATGCGCGGCAGACGCTGCTCGACCGGCCCGAACTCAGGCAAACCATCGAAGGCGAACTGCGGAATGCGCTTGGATTGAACGGTCGGCTTCAGAAGATGAGTCCCGATTTCGAACTGGCCGCGCCAGCCGAGCCGCGGCGCGCCTCAGCGGCGTCTTAGGAGCGCAAAAAACGGAAGACGGGCGCTGGATATCCCACCCTGTTTGGCGCGAATCGTTAGAAATCCAGTTGATCGATCGCATTTCGCACCTGGAATTCCAGGCTCGCTTTACGCGTTGTTAAATCGCGCTGTTGATCCCGCAGCTTCGCGAGTTGCGCCTCATTATCGGAGAGCTTTCCGGAGTATTTGCGGACCTGATCTTCTTGGCCCTTCACGCGGTTCAGGCTGTCTATGTTTTGCCGTAAGCGCGTTTGATCGGTAGTTAAATCGTTGGTTTGCATTTGTGCAAGTTCCAGGTTGTGATCGGCTTCAACCAACTGGGATTTGAGATCCGCCAAGGGCTGCAACTGCTTGCGGGCATGCTCGCCGATCTCCTTGTTCTCAATAACCGTCGCCAGAAAATCCGGTGTAGAACTTGTGAGCGCCGTGCTGTTGAAATAAGTTCGTTCCTGCTCCACTTTCAACGTTTGCGAACCGTTCGCCGCCAGCTTCACTTCGAAGCGGTACGCGCGCGCTGTGCGCTCGGCCGGCTGGGGAGAGAGCACTCTAAAGGCATCCGCGCCATCCTGCTCGATCATTAAGGTCTTCTGTTTGGCATCCACGTTCCGGATCGTGTACGTCCTGGTTTGGCGTTCGCCGTAATTGAGCTGCAACGTTCCGTCCTTCACATGGATTTCGCGGACGTTTCGACGGGCCGTGTCGAAGGCAGTCGTTATGCGCGTGCCGTAATCGACCGCGTAGCCGATGAGGCGCTTGTCACCCGGTTTCAAAGTCTCAAAGAGCGCTTCGCCTGCGTAAGCGCCGGATTCATACACGGTGATGGGGCCCCCATCCAGGGTCTTTGAGGTCGTGTTTGCGATTTCGGCTGCATTCACCGGATGCTCGCTGTCGCGATCCGTGTAGATGAGCAGTTTGCGCGCGACTACTTTATCCTGCAGGAACGGGAGCATGGCGGATTGGTTCTTCTTGATCGTGACCGGGTTGCCGAAACCTGTATTCGAAGAGTTCGCCGAGCGTGGCGCCGGTTGCGCCTTCGACGGAACTGGGCAGGAGCTTGGCCTCTTGTTCCAATTGAATCGATTGATTCATAGATTCAGGTACACCTTTATTGGCTATACGGTAACTGCCTCCACCCGTTCCGCCGCCTGCGCCCGGACCATAACCATCGCCACTGCCGCTGCCCAGTGTGAGGCCGGCGCCTGGTTTAAACATGTCAACTGTTCCTCCATAGACAACCGGGCCGGCGGCGCGATCTTCGGGCAATTCCGCAATCTGGCGCTGGCCGTAGCGTGGCGTATCGAGCAGACTGATAAATGAGATGGGGCGTCCCGATACTACTGAGAGCTTGACATTCTTCCAGTCCTCGTCAGTGGTGTTATCCACAATCGCCCAACCTTCGAGCAGCGAGCCCGGATCTTCCAGCGTCAGCCGGTACGAAGATTTCCAAATTGCTGTAGGAGCTGATATAAGAGACGCGCAGATTGCGTTCGCCGTGCCCGGCGGAATCGATATACACGCTACGGCTGTCGCGCGACTTGGATTGAGCAAGGGTCTGAAGATACTGTTTCAGTTGCTCTTCGAGATGAGAATCGACGAGGCGCAGCGAGTTTATGGCGGACAAGTCGTAGTTGACGAGATCGCCGGAATCGAGCAGTAGAGTGAGTTGCTCGCGCATCACCCGCTTGTCCGCATCCGAACCAGCTGCGATGGCGCGAGATCCCACCATTACCCCGGTGACTGTGCGGTCATTCGACTTGAGTTCTATGCGCGCGCCTTTCTGGTGATCGAGGAACGTGCTGAGAAATTCTCCGTCGCCCAGTTTGAAACGGAAACCTGTCGAGCCGCTGCTCGAGCGTTTCGTTGGAATCGTAGCGAATGCCTGCGACGTGTCTGCCAGAACTATCTGTTACAACCAGTGACTTCAAGATGTCATTCATGTCGGCGTTCTTGAAATCGAGACGCGCTTCTTCACCGTCGGCCACCGTTCCTTGGCGCTCGAAATAGCCAATACCGTGCTTATAGAGAACGATTTGCGTCATTGCAAGCTCGGCCGATTGAAGAATAGACGCGGCGATTGCCACACCGGTCGCCAGTAAAACGAAGACAAACCTTCTCCTGGGCATAACAGAGATCTGCATGCGTGCAAACTCCTCAGTTAATTTGTGGAAGGAGCGCCCGGCGGGCGCCCGATCGGTTACTGATGCATTAGAAGGCGGCAGAGGGGGAGTAAGTTCCCAAAACTTTGAAGTGCTCCCTACGTCAAGCAATAATAAGAACGCGCGATGAAATTCATTATTGGACTTATTATCGGATTACTGGTGCTGCCTGTTTTTGGCTGGCTCTATTTTCGGTTCGGGTATGCTCCGGTAGCCACGGCGTCATCGCCCATGCCTTTCGAAAAAACGCTGGCGCACATGGCCCTGAATGCGCGCATAGCAAAGGAAGCGCCCAAGAGCGCCCCGATTCAAGCCAGCGATGAAAACTACATGGCGGGAGCGCGTATTTACCGCACTAACTGCGCCATCTGCCATGGGCTGCCGGAGCAAGAGCCTTCCCCCACTTCGAAAGGCATGTTTCCGAAGCCGCCGCAGTTATTCAAAGGCCACGGAGTCACAGACGATCCAGCGGGAGAAACCTATTGGAAAGTCGCAAACGGCATCCGGCTGACAGGCATGCCCGCGTACACCGGAACGCTCGACCAAACGCAAATGTGGCAGGTGAGCTTAATGCTTGCTAACGCCGATAAGCTGCCTACGGATGCGCGCACATCCCTCGCGCAGCCGTTCGATGTTCGCTAACTCTTTGTAGCCGGAAGAGCGCGGAGAGTGAAAAAGAAGGTCGAGCCCTGTCCGGGTTCGGATTCGACGCTCATCTTTCCGCCATGGCCTTCGACAATCTTGCGGCAAATAGCCAGGCCCATACCGGTCCCCGGGATTTCGCCGCCATGGAGGCGTTTGAGTGGGGAAAAGATCTGCTCCTGATATTGCGGCGCGATTCCTTCACCGTTATCCGCCACGGCCAAACGCCACATTGTGCCTTGCGGCTCTGCCGCGATGCGAATACACGGTGCAACATTCTTCCGGCGGTATTTGATGGCGTTGGCGATCAGGTTCTGGACAAGCTGGCTGAGTTGCACGCCATCACCGTAAATCTCCGGCAAGCTCGAGTAATTTACCTGAGCCCCGGTTTCTGAGATGAGTAGATCAAGATTATCTATCGCGGCCGCGACGATCGCTTCCATCGATACAGCACTCATTTCAGGTTCATCCTGCCCGACCTGAGCGTAATTCAGCAGCGCTTCCACAAGCTGATCCATACGGTCTGCGCCATCCAGAACCATACGCATGAACTCACGGGCGGAGTCGTCCAAATGGTCTTTGATACGGCGCTCCAGCAGTTGCGTGTAGCTCTTCACCGTGCGCAACGGCGACTGAAGATCGTGCGCGGCGACATGGGCGAAGCGGCCCAGTTCGTCGTTCGAACGCTGCAGTTCCCGGAGCAGTTGCTCCCGTTCGTGCTCTGCCTGGTGGCGCTCCGTAATGTCGCGCGAGATGGACAGAATACGAACCACTTCACCCGAGTCGCCCTGTATCGGGGTCACGACCACTTCCCACCATTTCGGCGTACTCTTGGCGGTTGCGCAATACCCCTCGAAATGGGCCGTCTTGCCCTCCATCGCGAGCTGGAGGGCTGCTACTGCCGATTTCCTTTCGTCTCCTTGCCAGAAATCCAGCCATGGCTGGTTTGCACACAGCGAGAAATCATCGATTTCCATTTGCTTACAACCGCCTTCATTGAGGGAGAGGAGGCGGCCATCTAAATCGAGTATTTTGATGCAATCGGGGCTGCTGGCCAGAATGCTTTTCGTGAACTGCTCGCTGTGGCGCAGGGCGTTCTCGGCCGTCTTTAGGTCGCTCACGTCACTGGCCAGAACAATAAATCCCTGTACCTTGCCCTGCGGATCGACGTCGGGCGTGTAGCTGATATGAACGTGACGGATAGTGCCCTCACTGCCAGGAAACTCAGCTTCGAAACTCACATGCTGGCCGGCCAAGGCTTCTTCCATGTGGGGCCGAAGCTTAGCCGCGAGGGCTTCGCCGAGTACTTGCGAGACGTGCTTGCCAAGAATGTATTCAGGCGTAAGGGCCAGCCATTTGGAATAGGCGTCGTTGGCGAGCTGATAGCAAAGGTCCCGGTCAATGTAGCTGACTAAGGCAGGAAGGGTGTTCAGAATCAGACTAGCTTTCTGATCCTCAGCGCGCGCGCTTTCGCTCTGTTCGGGCATCGTGGAAAGGCATAAAGGCATAGCTGGCGGATGGGCCTACGAAGCAGCTGCCGGGTGAGACGGCACTCTAGCGAATTAGATGAAAGCCGCTGTCAAAACGGTGCGCCAGCCGTGAGCTGCAGCATCCTGGAGAAACCAACAGCTAGGAAGCGGCCTCCATATTTTGGAGGTCCACGTAGATGAACAAGGAACAGGTTTCCGGGAAGTTCGATGAGGTGAAGGGCAAGGCGAAGGAACAGGTGGGCAAAGCTACCGATGACGCCGGAACCCAGGCCGAAGGTCTGAAGGACCAGGTGAAAGGGAATGCAAAGCAAGCCTACGGCGACGTAAAAGAAGAGGTCAAGAAGCAACAGAACCAGCCTTAGCCGGTGTCTGCGCCACGACGCGCCGCACCATACCAAGAGAGATGAAACTCCGGCGTAGCGGCGCGTCAGTTGATTACAGGATTTCGAGAGTGTACATCGGGCTACCGGGCGTACCCTGCGCCTCAGCTAATTGCCGAGGAATTCGCCGATCGGTGCCAGCGGCTGGATATGGTCACAGAAGATCTTGAACATGGCGAGCATAGGAACGGCGAGCAGGGCGCCGGGAATGCCCCAAAGCCAGCCCCAGAAGCTGAGGCCGAGGAAGATCACCACCGGATTCAGGGTTAACCTACGGCCCATGATCAACGGACTGATAAAAGTTCCCATCGTCATGGTGAACGATAAGAACGCCGCTGGAATTAACAGTGCGTGTCCTAATGATGGAAAGGTCATTACGCCGACCACGGTGACCAGAGTAGCGCTCGTTAAAGCGCCGACGGTAGGGATAAAGTTAAGCAGTCCTGCGACGGCGCCCCAAAGAGCTGGGTTCGGCATACCCAACGCCCAAAAAAGAAACCCGCTTCCGATACCGATGGCGGCGTTGATGACGGTGATAGTCAGCAAATAACGAGAGATGTTCTTCTCAATTTCTCGCGCGATTTGCACCGCTTTTTTCTTGTCCGACAAAGTGGGTAAGACGTGGATCAGCTTGCTGAGGAACAGATCGCCGGAAGCGAGCAGAAAATACAACAGGACAATCACGACGACCAAACTGAACACGAATTTAGAAGTCCCGCGGAACAGCGTATCGAGTATGCTGCCCTGTCTCAGTTCGACGCGTTGCGGCGTTTTCCGCGTCGAGGAATTCATGTTCGTCAGCTTCTCGATCTGATCTCCAACATTCGCCAGTTTTTCAATTGGCTTTCTGAGCGGCTGCATCTTACTCTGTAATTGGCTTCCCAGTTCAGGAGCCTTTTCGAGCCAATCCGCCAATGGACCGGAGAGTTCATAAGCGAGTAACCCGAAAACCGCGAACACCGCAACGATCACCACGGCGGAACTCAGAGCCTCCGGAACGCGGAACCGTTTGAGTGACCGGACAACCGGGGCGAGCAGGAAATTGAAAACAATCGCCAATACCACGGGCAGAAAGAAATCGCGAGCGATATACAGCGTATAGAAACAGGCCAGGACGAAAAGCCCGGTCAGCGCGATGGAGCGGATGCCGAACGGCCCCTGGAATAGCCGGGCCGTATCTTCCAACGTGGCGTGTGTGGCAGGATTGCTGACTTCTGTGGAGGCGGAGTGCAGCAACATGACTCTAGGCTACAGGAAAACATGCGCAGCGCTCACTCAGGATTGGCGGGATCCGATTCAACAAGCGCTTTAGCGCTTCGGCCGCGCGGACTATTCTGCCAATTGTCCAGATCGTCGGAGGGCAGCCAGCGCGGTAATGGGATGAGCAGGTAATCGGAAAGCGCCAGCAGAGAAGGCTCGTAAGTGGCGCGGAACTCGTTGAGACGCTGCTCGGCTTCCTCGGGCGCGCTGAATACGATTCCTGAATCGCTGAGTTGCGCGGACAGACTTTGAAAGTCGGCGGCCGGAAGGCGGTCTGCGGCATTTGTCTTGGGGGCCAATTCGAAAATCCGCGATAACTCGATTAAGGCGAGCCGGGCTGTCGCGAACGTCCTTTTTGCGCTGAAGGTCTCGACATCGCGCAGTCCCACCAGGCAGAGCGCGCACGTGTCCATGATGGCGCACATAGCGGCTAGCCAATTCTGATTGTGATGTTGTGAGCGATAGTATCCGAGCATGGGATAGGAAAGGTGGCTTTCCACCATTTCCGACGCCCACTCTTCCCAGCGTTGCAGTAGTTGATAAAGGTACCGGTGCCCTCCTCCCTCGAGATGACGCGTGAGCAGGGTAGAGGCAACCGGAGGCGACCCTGCGCGAGCATCGAGTTGAGTCACGTGCATCTCCCGGCGGGAAAACATCTGATAAAGGACAGGTAAATAGCTGATAACTACCGCTATGAAGCCAAAACCCGTTCCTGCTTCCGCGACCGCGGCTACTTTCGAGAAATGCGTTTGCGGCGTGACGTCTCCATATCCCAAGGTGAAGAATGTTACGCCGCTCATATACAGCAGGTGCAATAGACCGGAGGAAGGCTGCAGCGCATCGAAAACGAAACCGAACGCGACAATCAGAATGACGGCCCAGAAGAACATCAACACCACCAGCGATAGTGGGCCAAAGATGCCGATCATATTCTCGCGCCTCTTACCGGACCTGATGCGCAGAGCCATGGCGGACCAAAACGCCCACGAGTGCCCGAAGATGAAGCCCGCCATTGTTCATATTGGCCACAACTGCCAAAAACAAGCGGCAGTAGAATGGACCGGGCGCTCAATCGGTAATCCAACCGAGCGCACTTTGGCAATGTGAGGTTTTGGAGAGAGAGCAGCCGGCGTATGTGGTTGGGAACTTTTTGGGAACAACTTGCACAGGACGTTCGCTACGGCCTACGTGCGATGAAGGCGAACAAGCTGTTTACCGCGCTCGCAACCCTCTCGCTCGCCCTTGGAATCGGCGCGAATACTGCCATCTACAGCTTCATGGACGCGATCATGGTTCGGGCTCTTCCAGTGCAAGAACCAGAACAACTTGTGCTCCTGAACTGGCGTGTCAAAGGGCATTCCGCGGTTGTGAACGATCACGATGGCTCCTCCTACACCGATAAAGCGGGATCCGAGATCAGCCCGGATTTCCCGTACCACGCTTTCGAACTTCTACGCGACAAGAATCACGTCTTCTCGAGCCTTTTTGCGTTTGCCCGTGCCGGCCGCCTCAATCTGGTGGTGAACGGACAAGCACAACTCGGCGATGGCGAATATGTATCCGGCGGGTATTTCGGCAGCCTCGGCGTGCGGCCCGCAGCGGGCAGATTGATCGGTCCGGAAGACGATCGTTCAACTGGCAGCTCGGTTGTGACAGTCTCGTATAGCTTTTGGCAGACAAGGTTTGCGGGGCGTACCGATGCAGTAGGAAAATCCATTCTGATCAATGGAAAGCCGTTTGCCGTCAGTGGCGTTGCCCCGCCGGAATTTTTTGGGGTTCGTCCGGATTATCTGCCTCAAGTCTTTATCCCCATTCAGGATCTGCCGGTTATTGATCTAAACCGTTACCAGGACGCCAAAACGCGCTTTAGCAACGATCATTCCTATTGGGTCGACATGATGGGAAGGCTCAGGCCCGGGATTACTCTGGGCGGCGCGCAGTCCGAAGTGGCCGCGCTGTTCGCGCATTGGGTGAGCGATACCGCTCGGAATGCAAAAGACCGCGCTTCGCTTCCAACGCTCTGGCTCGAAGAGGGCGGCTCAGGAGTTGACGCGTTACGGCGGCGGTACTCGAAACCGCTCTTTATCCTAATGACCATGGTCGCGTTGATTCTGGCCATCGCCTGCGCCAACGTGGCCAATCTGCTACTGTCGCGAGCCGCCAGCCGCCAGCGCGAAATGGCCGTACGGCTCAGCCTTGGTGCGGGACGGCTAAGGATCGTCCGGCAACTGCTCACGGAAAGTATTCTGCTTGCGGTCTGCGGAGCTTTGCTTGGAATGTTGATCGCCGCGCTCGGAATTCGATCCCTCACCTTGCTACTCGCAAACGGGCGTGAGGATTTTACGCTGCATGCGGTGCTTGACTGGCGCGTACTCTTGTTTGCCCTGCTCGTCGCAGTCGTAACCGGTCTCCTCTTCGGACTCGCGCCCGCAATACAGGCGACGAAAGTGGACGTCACACCGGCTTTGAAAGAAGCAGCGCGAGCGATTCACAGGGACACACGAGACGCTTCGGCCTGCCATTCGGACTAAGGCACATCTTGCTGGTCTCCCAAATCGCTATTTGCCTGTTGCTGGTGGCCTGCGCCGGGCTGTTTGTACGTACGCTTGGAAATCTTAATTCCGTTGCGCTCGGGTTCAATCGCCGGAACGTTCTACTCTTCAGTCTTGATGCCGCACAAGCAGGATACCGGGGCACTGCGCTCAAGAACTTCTATGCCGAACTGCAGCGCCGCTTCCGTTTGATTCCGGGAGTGCGTAATGCAACGCTCACCCAGATGCCCTTGGTTTCAGATTCGTGGAGCAGCACGGACGTGCATATTCCCGGGCTTCCGGAAGTTAATCAGGAGGGGCGAGAAACGACTGTGTTGAACATTGGCCCCGGATTTTTCGCGACCATGCAAATTCCGCTGCTGGCCGGTAGATCGATCGACGAACGGGATCGCGAGAGCGCACCAGCCGTTGTCGTCATAAACGAAGTTTTCGCAAGAAATATTTTCCCGGTACGTATCCGATCGGCCGGCACTTCAAGCTGGGCGACGATGGAAGGTACGCCAGCGAGTTACAGATCGTCGGTGTGGCGAAATCAGCGCGCTACAACTCGCTCAAAGGCGATATCCCGCCCGTCGCATATGTGCCGTATCTGCAGGTTGGAAACGATGGTATCCAGCAGATGTACTTCGAGCTGCGCACAACAGGCAATCCTTTGGCGCTCGCCAATACGGTACGCCGAATCATGCACGATGTGGGCCCGCGAGTTCCGGTTGCGGATGTGTCGACACAGTCCCAGATTATAGACGAGACCATCTCACAAGAGCAAACCTTTGCTGCTCTCTGCAGTTGTTTCGGAATATTGGCGCTGCTGATCGCCTGCGTCGGCCTTTACGCATCGACGGCCTATGCTGTAGCGCGGCGAACGAATGAGATCGGTATTCGGATGGCGTTAGGCGCCGTGAGACGCCGGATCGTTTGGATGGTGGTCAGCGAAGCTTTGGCTGTTGGGACGGTCGGCCTTGCGTTTGGGTTAGCTGCCGTTTGGGAACTTACGGCCTTTCTTCGGTCTTATCTATATGGTTTGAAACCGCACGATCCGACGACATTCGCTGTAGCCGTCGCTATTCTGATGACGGCGACTATGCTCGCCGGATACGTGCCGGCGCGGCGAGCCTCGCGCATTGATCCCATGACAGCGCTACGGCACGAATGATTCGTCTATTGGCTCGACGCGGATTCCGCGTTCACCAGATCTTTCTCCGGCTTCACCGCGGATTTGTCCATTTTCTGCTGCTCTCCCGGCCAAGTTCCTTTTTTGTCGAAAGGCTCTAACTTCACCGGCTGTCCAGCGCGCATGGATTTCAGCAATGCCTCGACGATCCGAATATCCGCCATACCCTCATAGCCCGACGGCTCGGGATCGCGATTTTCCTGGATGCATAGAGAAAAGTAATCCGTTTCGCCACCGAACTGGTCTACTTTGCCGAAGGTTGTCTCCTTCTCTTTTCCGTCGATGGTGACTGTGAGCGTTTTCTTTTCGTGGTAATCGAAGCCTGGTTTCAATTCGAGCGCGCCTTTAGTTCCCACCACTTGATAAGAGTCGGCAACCGCTGCTCCCATGCTGCAGGTGAAGGTGGCCAACCGATCTCCCGGAAAGCGCAGAACAGCCGTCGCCATCTCATGCACTTCGCGGAAACGCGGATCGCCGCCGTTGGCGCCTACGCCGGTCACCTCCACAGGCTCGGCGCGGAAAAGGTAGCGCGCGGCATTGATGGGATACACCCCCATATCCATCAACGGGCCACCGCCCAGCGTCTTCTTCAAACGAATATTGCCTTCCGGCGTCTGCTGGCTGAAGACCGAGCTAAAGATCCTCGGCTCGCCCAGTTCCCCGCCCTGCACGCGCTCAATAGCGTTCAAGTTTGCCGGTTCGAAGTGCAGCCGGTAGGCAATCATCAGCTTCACGTCGTTCTGTTCGCAGGCGCGGATCATGTCCTGACACTCGGCGGCTGAATCGGCCATTGGCTTTTCACATAACACATGAGCGCCGGCCGCGGCTGCGCGCACGGTGAACTCTTTGTGCAGATTGTTGGGCAACGCGAGATAAACAGCGTCGATGTTGCCGCCGCGCAGCAGACCTTCGTATCCGTCATAATCCGCAATTTCAGAAATGTCGTACTTCTTGCCAAGCTCCTGGGCTTTTTCGGGATCGTCCGTAACGAGCGCAGCCAGCTCAGAATGCTCCGCGCCCTTGAAACCGGGCAAAACTACTTCCTGCGCAATCCATCCAAGTCCAACAACTGCGTAGCGGATCTTCCTCCCGCCGCCTTCATCGCTGCCAAAAAGTGCCATCGCTTCCGTCCTCTACTTGGGTCGATGCTTTCGCCCGGCAGTTGTTTCGAATCTGCTCTTGACCTCACAACGGACAGAGCTTTATAATCCAAAGTACTCGTAGTCAAGCGGCAAAAAGGAGTTCCAGCCATGAACAAGCTCCCTCTCTTCTCATGCTTAGGTGCGCTCGCGGCGGGCCTGTACACGGCCTACGTCGATTTCAATGCCACTCAAGTGCAAGCACCTCTGCTCGTGATCCTGGTAAGCAGTTTTCTGTTAGGTATGATCTATGGCCGGCTCGGCTGGCTATGGGCTCTGATGGTGGCGGGCTGCTTGACGGGCGCGCACCTGCTCGCTCCTCATTTCGGCATCCTGCCTCGCGATGGTGGCCATATCGGCAATCCTCTGTCGCTGATGGTCCTGGCCGTTCCTGCGGCGGTCAGCGCATATATCGGGGCGGGCGTTCGCTGGATTGTAGCTCGTAACGGGCCCTAACGGCGCGTGTTACTGTCAACCATAGGAATGCTCCCATTCCGGCTTAGATTCGTTCTACTGCTGCTCATTCCCGGGCTGCTGTTAAGCGGTCAATGCTATATCAACTGCACCAATTTGAGCGGCGCGCCGCATTGCCTTCGCGCTCACCATGACTGTCCGCATCACGCCCAAATTCCGGCCCAGCCCGAACCAAACTGCCACCATCACCAAACCTCAGAGTTTTCGAGCCCCGAACAGGCGTTTCGTTTCGCGCCCGCCGCTATCTCAGGCCTGCCGTTCGTTTTCACGCCCGTATTGAGCGTTCCTTTGATCCACGCGGTGTCAATATCCGAAGCCGCGCCGCCCGGCACGGCACCTCCGGCAATTTCCTCTGTTCTCCGTATCTGATTCACTGCCCTGATCGCGGCGCACATCCTTTGTGTGCGTGCCCGTCCGTTGATTTCAGCTTCAGGAGAAAGCAGTATGAACAATCGTCGATTCTTTGTTCGAAATGCCTTGAATCTCGGGGCCGGACTGCTGTCCGCCTCCAAACTACGCGGAGCGCGTGCAATACCAGAACCGGTCCACGTGCAAACTCCAAACTTACCGGACCTACCATTCACTTTCGAGAACGGTATCAAGGTCTTCCACCTCGTCGCCGAGCCGGTCCAGCAACAGATCGCGCCGGGCAAAACCGCGAGTTTGTGGGGGTTCAACGGCAGCAGTCCCGGACCTACTATCCAGATTACAGAAGGCGATCGCGTCCGGATCGTTGTCGAGAATCACCTGCCCGAAGCAACATCCATGCACTGGCACGGCTTTGAGATCCCGATCGATATGGATGGCTCGCCCAGCATCAGCCAGCAGCCGATTCCACCCGGCGGTCGCTTCATCTACGAATTCACGCTGCACCAGCAGGGCACGTATTTTTATCACTCCCACATGGCCATGCAAGAGATGATCGGCAGCTTGGGTGCCTTCATCATGCATCCGAAAACCTCTTATTCACCTCAGGTCGACAAAGATTTTGTCGTCATGCTGCAGGAATACGCCATTCTCCCTAACAACACGGTTCCGAACACCATGAACATGGAGTTCAATTGGCTCGTCATCAACGGGAAAGCGGGCCCCGCGGTCACGCCGATGATTGTGCGCCTCGGAGATCGGGTTCGTATTCGCATCATCAATCTCGGGATGGACCACCACCCCATGCACCTACACGGCAACACGTTTCACGTTACGGGAACCGAGGGCGGTCGCATTCCGGAGAGCGCCTGGTTTCCCGGCAATACCGTACTGGTGGGAGTGGCACAGGCTCGCGACATCGAGTTCCAGGCAAAATATCCCGGCGATTGGATGTTCCATTGCCACCTGCCGCACCACATGATGAACCAGATGTCGTCGAACGGGGCGGCAGGCCAGCCAATTTCCAATGCGCCCCTGTCTCACACCGCGATGCCCGGTATGGACATGCACGGTGTAGCTCCCGACGCCAACAAGGTCCCCGGTTTTCCTCAAGACGCCTACATGGAAGGGCCCATGATGGCCATGGACGACATGGTCAAAAAACCTGAAAACTCTGGATTGGCCCCGGGCTGGAGCGGCTTTGCGCAAGGCATGATGACCTTTGTCCGCGTCTTGCCTCCGGACAAGTATGACCGGATCCTACAGCAGATTCATAAAGGCGATATGTCGATGTCCGGTATGCCGAGCTAGCCATGAAGAACTGCATTTTCTGCCTGTTTCTCGGTGCCGCGATCGCCGGTCTCGCGCAAACGCCTCCCGATCTTTTGAAAGAAGCCTCCGAACGTCCCCGCCTTTCGCTGTCCGATTTCGAGACGTTTGCGCTCGCCTCAAATCCGACTCTGCAGCAAGCCGCTGCGCTTACACGTGAATCCGCGGCGCGAGCCGCGCAAGCCGCACGCCTGGTCAATCCAAGCATCGGCTACCAGGGAGAACACATCCGCGGCGGCTCGTACGGCGGCGGCGAACAGGGCGCTTTTGTCCAGCAGGACATCGTTCTCGGCGGTAAGCTCGGCCTTCGCAAGAATGTCTACCAGCAACAAAGCCGCTCTGACGAAATGGGCGCGAGTGAACAGCGATCGAGAGTTCTCAGCGGCGTCGCGCAACAGTTCTATTCAGCACTGGCTGCACAAGAGGCAGTCACACTGCGCCGGGATCTTCTCGATCTTGCGCGCAAGACCGTCGCAACCACTCAGCAACTCGCGAACATCGGGCAAGCCGATGAACCCGATATTCTGCAAGCGGAAGTCGAAGCCGACCAAACCTCCGTCGATTACACAACCGCCCAGCACCAGTACATAGCAGAGTTCGGTGGCTTGGCGGCCGCTTCCGGTAAACCCGACCTGCCACTTGCCGCATTGAACGGCAGCCTGGAGACGGCTCCCACAATCGATACGGACCACATCATCGAAATCATCCTGCGCGACAGCCCTTCCCTGAAGCGCGCGCAACAAGACGTACTGAGCGCCGAAGCGGAATGGAAAGCCGCCAAACGGGAGAGCGTTCCGGATCTCCAGGTTCGCGGCGGTTTAGAGCAAGCCAACGAATTGCTCGTGCCGGGTCAGCCGAATCGAGTGGTCGGCCTGGAGGGGTTTGCCACGGCAGGCATTACTTTGCCCCTCTTCAATCGCAATCAAGGAAATGTAGCGGCCGCGGAAGCCGGGATCGAACGCGCCCGCGCCGAAGCGGAGCGCGTCGAAGTTTCGCTGCGCCAAACTGGCAATGAATGTCTCGAACAATACCTCGCCCGTCGCGACGAAGCGGCTCTCTACCGCGATCGAATGATCCCGAGAGCGAAACGAGCTTACGAACTCTACCTCGACAAGTACAACCAAATGGCCGCGGCCTACCCGCAGGTGCTTCTTGCGCAGCGCACGTTGTTCCAACTCCGGGTTTCGTATATAGAGGTGCTGAAAAATCTCTGGACCGCTTCGGTTGCTCTCCAGAACTACACTCTTTCAGGCCCGTTGAACGCGGTCGCATCGAGCAGCAGTTCTCGATAATCAAAGAAAGATGAGCGCGCTAGCGATTGACCCTGTTTGCGGTATGAAAGTGGATCCGGGGAAGGCGCCCGGGCAGACCGAATATCAGGGCAAAACGTACTATTTCTGCATGCCGGGCTGCAAAACAAAGTTCGAGGCGAACCCCGCACAGTATCTTGCTCCAAAGCGGGCGCCAAATCTCGTGCAACTCGGCGGCATCGCGCCCGCTCCAGCCGCCGCGTCTGCTAGTCCTGACGCCCCCGCAGCCGGATACACCTGCCCCATGCACCCCGAAGTGCGCCGGAGCGGACCGGGCTCCTGTCCTAAATGCGGCATGGCGCTCGAACCTCTCGAGATTACTGGCGAGGATGGAGCGAATCCTGAGCTTGAGGACATGCAGCGCCGGTTCAATGTGTCCCTCGCGCTCACCGTACCCTTTCTCGTCTTGATGCTCATCGAGGTCCTGGCAAGTCACTCTGCGCAGCAGTGGGCGTCGACGCCTCTCGCGGCGTGGCTTCAGTTGGCGCTCGCCACACCCGTCGTTCTGTGGGGCGGCTGGCCATTCTTTGAACGCGGCTGGGCCTCCGTGGTCAGCCGTCATTTCAACATGTTCACGCTCATCGCGCTTGGCACCGGCGCGTCCTACCTCTTTAGTGTCATCGCGGTGCTGTTGCCGCAATCTTTTCCCGCTTCCTTCCGCAATGGCATGGGAAATCTGCCCCTCTACTTCGAACCCGCGGCCGTGATCACAACTCTGGTGCTGCTGGGCCAGGTCCTCGAGTTGCGCGCGCGCGCTCAAACCGGTAGCGCTCTCAAAGCTCTTTTGAACTTGGCCCCCAAGACCGCCCGCCTCGTTCAAAATGGCTCAGAGCGCGACGTCCCCGTTGCCGAAATCAAAATAGGCGATCGCCTCCGTGTTCGCCCCGGCGAGAAGATCCCTATCGACGGAATCATTCGCGACGGCTCCAGCTCGGTGGACGAATCCATGGTTACCGGCGAACCGCTTGCGGTGAAGAAATCACCTGGCGATCGTGTGACGGGTGGAACTCTGAATGGCACCGGAAGCTTTGTGTTCGAAACCGACCGCATCGGCCGCGATACCCTCCTCAGTCAGATCGTGCGCCTCGTCAGCGAGGCTCAACGCACCCGTGCACCGATTCAGCGGCTCGCGGATTTAGTCGCTTCTTACTTTGTTCCGGCGGTCATCCTTGCCGCTGCCATCACATTCGCCATCTGGGGTATCTATGGCCCGGAACCGAGACTGAGCCATGCCCTGGTGAACGCCGTGGCCGTGCTCATCATTGCTTGTCCTTGCGCACTCGGCCTCGCCACGCCCATGTCTATCATGGTCGGCACCGGTCGCGGCGCCACCTCAGGTGTTTTAATCCGCAACGCCGAAGCACTCGAAGTTCTCAGCAAAGTGGACACGCTAGTTATCGATAAAACCGGCACGCTGACAGAAGGCAAACCGAAGCTTACAGCTATCTTCGCGTTGAACGGCTTCGAAGAGAATCAAATTCTGCAGTTCGCCGCCAGCCTGGAACAGTCGAGTGAGCATCCACTCGCATCCGCCGTCCTGAGCGCCGCGGCCGAGCGCAAGCTAACGCTCGAAAAGGCCACGAACTTTCATTCCGTCACCGGCAAAGGTATCACAGGGGTTGTCAACGGCGACGACGTGCGGGTAGGCAACACGGCGCTTTTAGCTGACTCCAAGATTGCGGTGGCAGATCTTACCGCGCACGCCGAAAAGCTGCGGGGGGAAGCGGCCTCTATCATCTTCGTCGCCATCGGCAATCAACCCGCCGGGCTGCTCGCCATTGCGGATCCAATCAAGCGCTCCACTGCCAAAGCTATCCAGCTCCTGCATGAAGAAGGGTTGCGTATTGCAATGCTCACCGGCGATCACCGCTCGACCGCGCTCGCCATCGCGAAACAACTCGGAATCGACGACGTCGAAGCTGAAGTTCTTCCGCAGTACAAAGCCGCCGCTATTAAGAAACACCAAGCGAACAATCACATCGTCGCGATGGCAGGGGACGGCATCAACGACGCGCCCGCGCTGGCGGCCGCTCAGGTCGGCATTGCCATGGGTACCGGAACCGACATCGCCATTGAAAGCTCCGGGATCACGCTGGTTCGCGGCGACCTGCTTGGCATCGTCCGCGCGCTGCGTCTCAGCCGAGCCACGGTCCGCAACATTCGGCAGAACCTTTTCTTCGCGTTCGTCTACAACATCCTGGGCGTGCCGATTGCGGCGGGCATTCTCTATCCCTTCTTCGGAATCCTTCTCAGCCCCATGATCGCCAGCGCCGCGATGACATTCAGCTCCGTCTCCGTCATCACGAATGCTCTCAGATTACGCAACATCGAACTCGTGTAATCAGTCTTCCTTGCCCTTGAACTTAGCGATTGCGTTCTCCAGCAGCTTCAGCGCCTTCTCCGGGCCTTCCACGCCGTTTACTTCATCCTGCTTGTCTGAGTTCTTGTTATAGAGACCCATGAACTCAGTGATCTGCTGAAGGAAGTCTGGATTCACTTCCTGGATCGACTTCACACCTTTGTACTGGTCCGACTGGACGGTCACGCCAATCAGCCGGTCATTTTCGGACTTCTTGCCGTTCTCCGTCTGCACCAGCTTGATCACGCCGATAATCCGCACGGTCAACAAGCAGCCCACATGCGCCGGTTCGTCCATCAGCACAATCATGTCCAGCGGGTCGCCGTCATCAGCTACGGTCGAAGGAATGAAGCCAAAGTCGAACGGAAAGATAAATCCTTGCGGAAGAACGCGCGACAGGGAGAATAGTCCCTCCTCGTGCTCATACTTGAACTTATTCCTGCGCCCTTTCGGCGTCTCGATAATCGCCCTGCAGGTCTTCTCGCGCTTGTCTAGCTTGTGCGGCAATCGGCTGATGTCATCCATACCGCTTCGATTGTAGTCTGCGCGAAGAAGAGGAGAGAGACAACTTATTCCTAAGTGTAGGCGGGTACCTCTACTGTATCGGTTAGAAGACGCGCAAACAGGAAACGCCGGTGATCTCTGCAGATCACCGGCGTTCCAGAGCGGTTGCTGCCGCGAACTATTACCGTGCTGTCAGGCGGACAGAGCGGATCTGCGTCGATAGTCCCATCTTGCGTGTCAGGTTGTCATGGGCCGGCGCGTATACCGCGTAACCCGCTTTATCCGGCATCCAGATTGTAGAGAGAATGCAATCGTCGCCGTAACAAGTGAAAGTAAGCCGCGGATTATCCACGTTACTTTGATCGCCCGGCCTTGTCATGACGAAGATGGCGTGACCCGTGCTGTTTTCACGCATTGTAACTATACCGCCGGTCACATTGTGAGTGATTCTGTATTGACCTGCGGGTAAGGTTGTATCGTTGGCTTGAAATGCGAATGGCACAGTCGCGATTTCAGCCTGGCTTTGCTGTGCACTGACAATAGGGCTCCCCAACATAGCGGAGAGGCCAGCCGTCAGAATGAGGTATGTGAAGTGGCGCTTCATACTGAGTCTCCTTGAATGATTGAACATTCAGAAATCCTTCTGGATTTCCGATCTCTCCAGCGTTTCCGTTGAGTGATGCCACTGTCAGAGCGCGTGTGCAGCCATTGCCGGCGCTTACGCGTTTTCAACAACTTCGGCAGCATCGCCACGCGTTTATGGAACAAGCCGGTTAATCTCTGCTCCGCGATTAGATAACATCGGTGCTGGTAGCGTATGCGAAGCTGCATTTTTGCTCGCCTACCGATAGGAGAACAATATAAATGAAACTGCTTGTCTCGGGTTTGATTTGCTGCGCGATGATTGCTGCGCCCGCATTGGCCCAAAACACCGGGTCTGCCGCAACAACTGACCAGGCGTTCGTCAATCTGGCTGCACAAACGGATATGACTGAGGCTCACCTGGGTCAGATGGCGATGGACCAAGCCGCCTCACAAGACGTCAAGGATTATGCGCAGATGCTGGTAACGGACCATACCAACGACTACAACAAACTGACTGCGCTTGCCCAAAAAGCCAGTCTAACGGTTCCAACGGGAATCGACGCGCAGCACAACAAGATGATCGCCCCGTTCGAAAAGTTGAAAGGAAAGGCGTTCGATCATCGCTACATCCACGAGATGGTCTCGGGACACGAAGCGGCCATCGCTGCCTTCAATAAAGAGGCGCGCGACGGTCAAAACGCTGACGTAAAAGCGTATGCTCAAGAGGATATCGCGACGCTGGAGAAACACAAGGCAGGCGCGGAGAAGCTGGAAAAGGCGAAGTAAGCCCGCCAGGCGGAACGCCGAGGACGTCGTCACCGATCCGCTTCCGCTTACTTTCTAAGGCCTGCTTGCCGCACCATCTCCGGTTGACCGGCAAGCAGGCGTACGCGTCAGCGGCGCTGCTATCTAGCCGATCGAGATCTAAAAGGTCTTCAGAGTCGGGAAGGCGCTCGAAAGCTCGCTTGCGATCTTTCGGGCTGTATTGAGTTGAACCAGCTCTCCTTTCCCAATGCCTGGACAGAAGGTTGCCTCTATCGTCCATGCGGCCCGGTTTTCCACCAAGCTGGGCCAGAACGGGTAAGTGCGGCATTGGGCGGGTTTCACGGCATGGATTGAGCATCCTTCCGCGCTTAGAAACTGACAATGATCTTGGCCCCGGGGAGCTCTGCGGAGACGGAGCACGCGCCGATATCGAATCACGTACCGCGATTCGAATTCGGCGGACGTCATGCCCAGATATGCGGCTGCCCGTTGTAGGTCGGACTCGGTCATGTACACCGAGCCTCGCCGCGTGCAGCACTTTGTGCAACCCTTCTGACAAGCAAAACGTTTCAATTAGCCCTCTGCTTACGACCCGGTTGTTTTCAATCTTAAATCACCCCATACCGCTCATCCTAATGAATGCGAACTTGATCAGTAGATTTCTGTGGCAGCGGTCTATCTCTAAACGAACCTTCACGTCTTACGTTCAGATGCCCGTAATTCAACATCTAGACGAAGCGAGCCGTGTTAGCTAATGTATCCGCGTCAGTAAAGCCGGAAGCCTACGTTCTGTCCCGAAGTATCCCGGCCATTCCCCTTCTGCCCGATGCGTCCGGCCATATTGCGCTGGGGGCAATCTCCAAGCTTCCCGCCGGAGTGGAGGTGAAACTGTGCGGGGAAGGCTTCAATAAATCAACCGTGAAGATACATTGGGAAGGCGGAGCGTGCTTTGTGTTTCTACAGGACTTAAACGACTCAGACCGCCGGCGGTGATCGCCCTGTTCGCGTCATAGCCATTGGCGTGAGCTTCGCGACGACCCCTTAGTGTTCGAGACGACCTTCTCAGTGCAAAGATCTGAACGCCAAGCCGCGTGCAACTGACGTGAATTCGTCGCCCGTGCGGATTTTTTCCGGTCCAAAACGCGATTCAAAGATACGCCGGACGGCCGGCACAAAGGAGGAACCACCGGTGAGGAACACCCTATCTACGTCCGCCGCCTGCACGCCAGTCTTTGTAAGCAACGCGTGAATACGCTCTTCAATACCGACCAGTTCTTCTTTAATCCACTCTTCAAAGGCAGACCGGTTCACTTCCGCATCCAATTCCACGTCGCCATCCATAAAGCGAAAGGTGGTCTTTTCCGCATGTGAGAGGGTGACCTTGGTCCTCTGCACCGCGCGGTGGAGTTGGTAGCCCAGATCGTGCTGTACCAGATACAGCAGAGCTTTCAGCTTCTCCGGTTCCAGAGCTTGTACGGCGACGTTTTGCAGCATGGCAAGCGTCTCGCGCGAGTTCAAGAATGAAAGATGATGCCAGCGCTCCAGTTTGAAATACACCCAATTCGGCACCGGCAGCAGCTTCCCATTGGAATCAAGAGAAGAGCCGGCGCCAAGAGCGGGAGATACCAGATGGCGAATAATTTTTGCGTCGAAAGCATCGCCTGCCAAGGGCAGCCCTTCGTTTCCCAGAACGCGTCGCGCTCCGCCTTGATCCACTCGGCTGGACGGGCCGACACGCAGTAGTGAAAAATCGCTAGTGCCGCCGCCGAAATCGCCAATCAGGATCAGCTCGTCATGATCGAGAGTGGACTCGTAGTAGTAAGCAGCGGCGACCGGCTCGTATTCAAACACCACTTTTTCAAAGCCCGCTTTGTTTAGTGCGGTCTCTAAGCGTCCGAGGGCGTACTCATCGTCTTCCTGCGATTCCGAGCCGACGAAACGCACAGGACGGCCAACCACCACGTCGCGAACCGGCCGACCGAATTGCGTCTCCGCTTTCGTGCGAATGTCGCGTAAGAGATTGGCAACCAGTTCTTCCAGGCGGAAGCGCCGTCCAAAAATCTCCGTTGTCAGGAGGCTACGGCTTGACAGAAACGATTTCAAAGATTGGATCAGCCGGCCTTTATCGTCCGCGTGGAGATAGCGTTCAATACCCTCAGGACCGCTCCAGGATTTGATGGTGCTCCGGCCGGCTTCGCGCAACCGTTCCAGGTAAAGAAGTGAACGAAACGATTCGCTCGGACCGCCCGGCGAGACAAAACGCGCCAGCTCGACGTCCGTCCCGTTCGCCACGGTCACCGCCAGCGAGCTGTTCGTCGTCCCAAAGTCTAATCCAAAGCCCATTCGGGGTCGGTATGCATCCTGCGGAAACAATTGTCGCGCAAATGATCTCTTGGCCGTCCGGCTGTGATACTTTTATCAGCGGCAAGCAATCCACACAACGAATGGCCGGAATCACCAAAAAACATTGGAGCACGCTCACCACCGGTGAGGAGATCGATATCTATAAGCTGCGAAACTCTCCAGGCACCGAAGCCACCATCACCAATTACGGCGGACGCTTAGTAACGCTCTGCACGCCGGATCGCAATGGTAAGTTCGACGACATCGTGCTCGGTTTCGATAGTCTCGAAGGGTATCTCGGAAAGAATCCTTATTTCGGGGCTCTTGTGGGCCGCTACGCGAACCGAATCGCCAATGCTGAATTCTCCCTCGACGGCAAGACCTACAAGCTGGCGCAAAATGACGGCAAAAATTCGCTGCATGGCGGAACAAAGGGTTTCGACAAGGTGGTCTGGACCGCGAGCGAATTGCCTGGTAAGAACAATTCCGGTTTGCAGCTGAGCTACCTGAGCAAGGACGGCGAAGACGGATATCCAGGCAATTTGACCGCAACGGTCGCTTACACCTTGACCGATACCGACGAACTTAGAATCGAATACGAAGCGACCACTGACAAAGATACGGTGATTAATCTCACGAATCACTCGTATTTCGATTTGAGCGGACAAGGCGCAGGAAAAATTTTGGACCATGAAGTCACGATCAATGCCGGCAAGTTTACTCCTGTGAATTCAAACCTGATTCCGACAGGCGAACTGAAGGACGTGAAGGGCACTCCATTTGACTTTACGAAGCCAATGCGGATTGGCGCCCGGATCGATGAAAAAGACCAGCAACTGCAATACGGGGTGGGCTACGATCACAACTTCGTACTGAATCGAAGCGGCAACCGCCCAACACTTGCAGGGAGAGTCAAGGACCCAAAATCAGGCCGCGTGCTCGAAGTATCCACGACCCAGCCGGGCTTGCAGTTTTACACCGGTAATCATCTGGACGGGCAGGTGCGAGGCAAGGGCGGTGTTATGTACGGCTTCCGCTTTGGATTTTGCCTGGAGACACAACACTTCCCCGACTCTCCGAACCAGCCCAACTTCCCTTCCGCGGTACTGAAGGCGGGGCAAAAATATCAGGCGACTACTGTTTTTAAATTTTCTGTTGAATAACGCAGGGGCTGAACGTCCGGCCGCGTGAAACGTCCTATCTGGTGAGTCCTTCTACTGAATATGAACGAAGAAAACAAGAGCAAGACACAGCCCGACAAGAACCTGGCGGCTGAAGAGCGGCCTGTTCCCTCCCAGGCCGAAGGCGACTTGGAGACCGTCGAAGAAGATCTGAAAGATAAGGACCAGGAAGAAAAGTCTCGCAAGAAATAGGGCTACGCGCTTGCCGCGGGGACGGTTCGCTCATTCAGACGAGCAATGCTGTTCAAGATCGTCTCTATCACGGCCTCATCGCCGACCTTCGAATTCAGCATCATGTGATAGAGGTCTCGCTGCGGAAAAGTTTTGCCGTGGAACTTCTTCACAAAAGCTCCGCGTTCAGCATCAACCGTCCGAATCAGCGCTTCCGCTTCACTGCGGCTCTTTCCCAGCGCGGTTAACCGCCGGATTTTTTCATCCGGCGGCGCATAGATGAACGCGTGGAAAGTATCGCGACGACCGCGCAGATACCAGGGACAACCGCGCCCCACAACGACACAATTACCCTGAGAGGCGGCGTCCGTCACCACGGTTTCAAAGAGACGCGCCAGATGCTCTGCGTCCAATAAGTCCGCGTTGTGGCCCTCGAAACTCTCTTCATAGCTGCCGCGCATGAACACCTTGATGAGCCGGTAAAACGTGGGGTCCAGGCGCTCCTCACGCTCTTCCACCAAGCTGACCTTGCACTTCAGGCGCCGGGCTATTTCCTTGGTGATGTCGCCATCCCACAACTTCCATCCCAGACGGCCAGCGAGTTTCGCGGCGATTGTGCCGGCTCCGCAGCCATACTCGCGTTCGATGCTGATGACCTTGATCACGCCTGCCCCCACGGACAGCTATTTTATTCCAAATCGAACCTCAATGGATTAAGGCCCGGAATAGATCAGCCGACTCACCTACGAACGGCAGCAATTCCCGAGGCTAGCCGGCCACGGTACCTTGACTCCGCTCAGGGCAAGCGCCGCACCCAGCAGCGCCATGTTCTTTGAGAAGTGGATCATATTGTTCTGTTTTTCCCCGGGATCTTCGGCATTCCAGAAATCGTGCATGGTTGGGCTAACGGTCGCAAGGAACGCCATAATCGCAAGCGTTCCAAGCTTCGGCTGTATTCCCGAGATAATACTGGCGCCGCCCAGGACCAGAAAAGCGGCAGAAACGGGAATCGCAACCTCCGGACTCGGCACGCCTTTGGAGCCGGCGTACTGCTGCATCGCTTCCCGCTCCTTGATGTGATTAATGCCGTTGTACAGGAAGAATCCACCGAAGATGATCCGGCCCATTAAAAAAATACCTTTCACGCTTTATCTCCTTCCGCGCAATGATGTTGCCGACCGTTGGATTCCACCCGTAGAGAAGCGTTACGAAAGAGCGATGTGGCGCCGTCTCTGAGGAACACGCATAGCAATGTTCCATAATCATAGTTTGGTTCCCAAAAGATCGCGCGCATGCACAGCATTCTGCCGATGAATGCGATGGCGGACGACCGCCCGGCAATTTTGCGGACGCCATCCTAGGAGAGAAGTATGTGGATCGTTCGCCTTGCACTGCGGCGACCGTACACGTTTGTTGTTCTGTCGTTGATGTTGTTTATCCTCGCGCCGGTAGTGATTTCACGGACGCCTACGGATATCTTCCCCAATATCGACATCCCGGTGGTGAGTGTCGTCTGGCAATACGCAGGGTTGTCGGCGCAGGACATGTCGACCCGTATCATCTATATCACTGAGCGGGCCCTCACTACGACCGTGAATAACATCGAGCACGTTGAATCGCAATCGATGTTTGGAATTGGGGTCGTAAAGATCTTTTTCCAACCGCATGCAAACATCGCCACGGCTATCGCGCAAGTCACCGCTATTTCCCAGACCCAGCTCAAGCAGTTACCGCCTGGGACCACGCCTCCATTGATCATTACCTACAGCGCCTCTACTGTACCGATTATTCAGCTTGCGCTTTCGGGCAAAGGTCTAAGCGAACAGCAGCTTTACGATCTTGGCTCGAACTTCATTCGCACTCAGTTGGTGACCATCCCGGGTACGGCGATTCCCAACTCCTATGGCGGAAAACAGCGCCAAGTCCAGGTCGATCTGAATACGCAAGCGCTGCAAGCGAAACGCCTGAGTGCTTCGGATGTGGTAAATGCGCTGGGAGATCAGAATCTAATTCTGCCGGGAGGAACTTCGAAAATCGGCACGCTCGAATACAGCGTTGAGATTCAGGGCAGCCCTCAAAAAGTCGCCGATCTGAACAATCTTCCCATCAAGACACAGAATGGAGCGACCATTTACATTCGCGATGTGGCGCACGTGCGCGATGGATATCCGCCGCAGACTAATGTCGTTCGATCAGACGGGCAGCGCGGTTCGCTCATAACAATTCTGAAGTCCGGCGATGTTTCCACACTGGACATCATCTCGGGTATTCGCAGGATGTTGCCGGTCATGGCAGCCACCCTGCCGCCGCAGCTTAGAATCACACCCATTGCGGACCAATCCGTCTTCGTGCGCGCTTCCATTAGCGCGGTGGTGCGTGAGGGTCTCATCGCCGCGTGCCTCACCGCGGTCATGATTTTGGTGTTCCTAGGAAGCTGGCGGAGCACGCTGATTATCGCGATTTCCATCCCGCTCTCAATCCTGTGCTCGCTTTTCGCATTAAGCGCACTCGGCGAGACGATCAACATCATGACGCTGGGAGGCTTCGCGCTTGCCGTCGGCATCCTCGTTGACGACGCCACCGTCGAAATCGAGAATATCAACCGAAACTTCGAAATGGGTAAGGAGATTGAGCAGGCGATCCTAGACGGCGCCGCTCAAATTGCGGTACCCGCCCTTGTTTCTACCCTCAGCATCTGCATCGTATTCGTGCCGATGTTCTTCCTAACCGGCGTGGCGAGATATTTGTTCGTACCCCTGGCCGAAGCCGTTTCATTTGCGATGATCGCGTCCTACATCCTGTCGCGGACCATTGTTCCCACTCTCGCGAAGTATCTGTTGCGCGGACATTCGCACCACGATGCCGTGGCGCATGCCGATCCTAGAAATCCGTTTCTCCGGCTGCAACTCGCGTTCGAACGCCAGTTTGAGAGGCTTCGCTCGGGCTATCGGACCGTGCTTGAACGCTGCATCCAGCGCCGCGGTCCGTTCACGGTGATGTTTTTCCTGCTGTGCATCGGCTCCGGCGCGCTCATTCCCTGGCTGGGGCAGGACTTTTTCCCGGCATCTGACAGCGGGCAGATCCGGCTACACATTCGGGCGCGCACCGGTACCCGCATCGAGGAGACCGCAAAGCTCTGCGATCAGATCGAGAACAACATCCGGGACGCGATTCCAGCGCATCAGTTGGTAAACATCCTCGACAATATTGGCCTGCCCTACAGCGGAATCAACACGTCCTACAGCAATAACGGAACCATAGGACCAGCCGACGCCGACATCCTGATCTCTTTAGCGCAGGACCATAGGCCGAGTTCGGAGTATATATCCGCACTGCGCGCGCGACTGCCGCGCGATTTCCCGAGCGTAACCTTTTACTTTCTGCCGGCTGATCTGGTTAGTCAAATTTTGAACTTCGGCCTGCCGGCGCCTATCGACATTCAAGTGATGGGCAGCAATGTGGAAGCGAATCGTCAGTTCGCCGACCGGCTGATGGAGCGGGTAAAATTCATTCCCGGGGTAACCGATCTGCGCATTCAACAGCCTTTCAATCAACCGGAATTGTTGGTAGATGTTGACCGGACCAAAGCGCAGCAGGTGGGATATAGCGCTCGCGATGTGGCCAGCGATGTCCTCGTATCGCTGAGCGGAAGCTTCCAAACGTCGCCGACTTTCTGGCTTAATCCCCGGAACGGCGTCACCTACAACATTGCCGTCCAATCTCCACAGTACGAAATGGATTCTTTGCAGGACCTTCGAAACATACCGATGACCGCAGCGTCTGGCCAGCCGCAAATTCTTGAAAGTCTGGCCCGCATTCGGCGTGGAACGGGGCTCGCCACCGTTTCGCATTACAACATAGCACCCGTCATCGACATTTATGGCTCGGTGCAAGGCACAGATCTAGGCGGCGTTTCGCAGCGCATCGATGAGATCGTCGGGAAAAATCAAAAGGAGTTGGTGCGTGGCTCGCGGGTAATTGTGAGAGGTCAGATTCAGACGATGCGCTCTTCCTTCAGCGGCCTCATCGGCGGCCTGGCGTTCTCCATTGTGCTCGTCTACATGTTGATCGTCATCAATTTTCAATCTTGGCTGGATCCCTTCGTGATTGTCTCGGCGCTTCCCGCGGCCCTGGCGGGCATCGTGTGGTTCCTCTTCATCACGCACACAACCGTCAGCGTTCCGGCGCTTACTGGGTCCATCATGTGCATGGGCGTGGCGACGGCCAACAGCATCCTGGTGGTGAGCTTCGCCAAGGAGCAGTTGCCTGACGTATCCAGCGCGACCGAAGCTGCCATCCTGGCCGGTTTCACGCGTTTCCGCCCGGTCTTGATGACCGCGCTCGCCATGATAATTGGAATGCTTCCGATGGCCCTCGGAATCGGAGAAGGCAGTGAACAAAATGCTCCGCTGGGACGAGCCGTTATCGGCGGCTTGCTCTTTGCTACAGTAGCGACCCTGTTCTTCGTCCCGGTGTTCTTCAGTCTCCTGCACGGCCGCCGGAAGAGCGAGTAAGATGCCTCGCTTACGTACTTTGGTGGGCCTGTTTCTCGTTCTGCTGGTAATAGCGGGCGTGGTGGCTTCGGGCATTCTTCCAAGACTGCGCGCGCAAAAAATGCTCCGGCAGCAGACCTATCTCGCGGCCGAGCCAACGGTGAGCGTAGTGCGCCCACAGCCCGGTGCTCCTTCCGAAGAGGTTGTCCTTCCCGGCAACATTCAGGCATTTATCGACGCTCCTCTTTACGCGCGCACTAGTGGCTATCTCAAGCGCTGGTATTTCGATATCGGAGCGCATGTCAAGCAAGGACAACTGCTGGCGGAAATAGAAAGTCCGGAAGTAGATCAGCAGTTGCAGCAAGCTCGTGCAGATCTGACCACCGCGCAAGCCAATCTGAAGCTCGCGCAAATTACCGCGAGCCGGTACACGACGCTCTTCAAGACAGATTCCGTCGCGAAACAAGACGTTGATAACGCCGTGCAGGATGCCGCGGCCAAAGCAGCCACGGTGAAATCCGCACAAGCCAATGTGGGGCGTCTGGAGCAGATGGTTGCATTTGAGAAAATTTATGCGCCCTTCGACGGCGTGATCACCGCGCGTGACACGGATATTGGCCAGCTCATCGATTCGGGTTCGGCCACGGGAACGGCCCATGAGCTATTTCACATCGCGGCCATTAACAAGCTGCGCGTCTTTGTGAACGTGCCTCAGACTTATTCACACGCTACTGTTCCAGGCATAAAGGCTGACCTGACACTTCCCGAACTTCCCGGCCGTCGCTTTCCAGGCACCCTAGTTCGAACCGCCGATTCCATGGATCCTGCCACCCGAACGCTGCTGGTTGAAGTGGATGTCGTCAACTCCACCGGGCTCCTGTTTCCGAACGCCTACACGGAGGTTCACTTTGCTATCAAAACGAATGTGGCCACGCTCATTGTTCCGTCCACGTCATTGATATTCCGATCCGACGGCGTTCGAGTCCCAACCGTGGTAAACGGTAATCGCGCGGCTCTTCTTGCCGTTACGTTAGGCCGGGATTTTGGCACTACGGTGGAAGTGCTGGCGGGCCTCTCGGACAACGCCCTACTGATCGCTGATCCACCCGACTCGCTAGTGGACGGTGAGATAGTGCGTGTCGTTCAGCCCCGGCCGGCGAAAACGGAAGAGTAGAGCCGAGCCCTAGTTCTTGGTCATGCTCAGACCAGTGACGGTGGCGTCCGTGTTATGCGCGAAGCGAATGCCGTATACGCCGTCAGTTGTCTTTAGTTTTCCAGGCGTGACAAGGGCCGCCTTATCATAAGTTGCGACCACGGTGCCGTTGATCGCGCAATCCACCTTATCGCCTTTTACCGACATCGCAATCTCTTGCGTCACCGGTTGCCCGGGACCCGCCGCCTTGTGTACGGCGTCGTTCGCTTCTCGTCTGCCATTCATTTGAAACGGCTCAGGACCGAATCCACGCACGATGAACGTTCCGTTGCCATAAGCCGCGCAGTAGAGATAGCTTGCCTGATCGGTTCCCATGTCGTTCCCCGCGATAACGATGCCGTAGGGATGCGGATGAGTATTCAGGTTCATGTATTTCGGCTCATTAAACGTTGCCTTCACCGTATAATTGCCGCTTGCTTGATCGGCCGGCTTCCAATAAGTCACCGCCGGGCCCGTCATGACGTGCAGAACATCCGCATCGCCACCCTGACTCAGCTTCGCGCTATCCAGGGACTGCCCCGCTTTCTTTTCGTTCGGGTCGATCATTCCACTCCAGCCTGGGACAGAGATACCGCCGCCCGTCACCGTCCGCGAGGCGCCTTCCTCCTGGGCAGTTATTGCTGCCGGAATGAGCATGGTGAGAGCAACTGCAAAAACGCAACCGGAAATCAGACGCATGATGTTTCCTTTCATCGAAACCATTGGTACTCGACAATTATATGTGGTAGTGAAGGATCGCGGAACAGCCGTTGTGTGCCGACATTGGGGACGAAGACGCGCCTCTGCCCACCGGGTTCCCCCGCATCTTGCGTCGATCCATATTCAGTTTCTGCATGGTGTGGCGGAAACTCAGAAACTCATGACAGATGTGGCGATTCAATGGTGGTCGCGCCAAGCGAAGACTGCCGGTTGAACGAAAGGGACGTGTTTGAGTTGCTCTACCCTTTGCGACTACTCGCGGTCTATATATACAAGCAACCGTCTCGCCCAATACTGACAAGCAGAACGAGTGAGAGATGGGGTCAGGCCGTGGTGGAGAGTTCGAGTCCGGGAGCACTCGGCGCACGTAGAGTCCGGATGTCACGGATCGGTGCTGACCGAACAAGCGGCTGTATTCACGGTTGAATTGACTCGCGCTTTCGTATCCAACCTCAAACGCGACACTCGCTGCATCCACATCATCGGCCAACATCCGTGCTCTTGCGGCCTGCAATCGGATTTGCTTCTGATACTGAAGTGACTCATGGGGTGATCGCGCGGAAGTGGTGATGAGTAAAGACAGCCATGCCGGCGACTTCTGCCAATTCCTCCATGCCCAATCGTCTCGCATAGTTCGATTTGATCCAAGCGATTGCCTCTGCTGTGCGGTGGCTCTGGTCTCCTAGCGTCGCGATGGCGCGGCAAAGCATTATACTGAAACCTCAAAAGGGAGTCACCATGTCCTTCGATCGTTGGCGCCAGCCCGGCTTTCTGGCTTTCGCGATGTTCGCATTTGTAGTCGTGCCGCCAGTAAGTGCTCAGATTGTGGCAGTGCACGGGTTGAAAAAGGGAGACTGTGTGCAGTTCTCTTATGGGGGTGGCTGGGAAACCGCCACGATCTCCGGACCGGAGCAGGCCGGTGGCTACCCTGTGGATTGGGGCGCGATCAAGACTACAGTGGCGGCGAACTCACGCGATCTTCGGGCCTGTCCGGCGGGAGCAAACGCCGCTGCTGACGCTGAGACGAAAGCTGCGTTGAAACGGCTACCGACGGGAAACGGCATCGGTGCGCAATACGGTACTCGTGATCCGGCAACTTGCACCAACCGCAAGACGGTTCCGGCGTCTGCTGCCGTTGCCATGACGTACGTTAAGTGCGACACAGAGGGCGTGTTCGCAGGGAGGCTGTATCTGACCACGGATTTAAAGGTGCAGGTGGGTAGCTCAAGGCCATTCAACTTCAATCAGGACTCCATGGCGACGGGGATCGATGCTCGTCAGCCGGTCTACGATATTCGCGGCAGCTACACCCAATACCAGTGCGACCTCCTGAGCGAACGTCAGACCGACTTTGCCAAGACGCATAACTGCATGAAGTATCCGGCGGCAGCAGGCGGGTACGGACGCTGCTTCAAGGATACATTTGGGGACTGGCACTGCCAAATGACCGGAGGTGGTCCGACGCAGCTGAAAGACCAGCTACCACCTACAGGCAATTAGAGAGATCGTGATCTTCAGGATCAAATCCGCAACCGCTCGGCTGACTATATACTCCTGGTTTCCTCTTCGGGCGTTCGAGATCACAGTTCGAGAACGCGTTCAGCGAACGAGTCGCTTCACACTTTGTTCGACAATGTTCTCGTCGGTTGGAAACGCGCGATATGGGCCTAACGCTGAGTGCTCGGAAGCCAGGAACGACATTTGCTAGGGCGCGGAGCGCTTTTGCTCCCTGCTTCTGGCGAACAGCCCGGTCGTTTTCTGCTTGAGCCCCGATGGTTCTGAAATGCGCCATCTCAGACGAGATGCTACTTTTCCGACTCGGAAACGACCGCCGCGAGGTGCCTTGACGAATAGGTCCTTCCCGATGACCGCGCAACCTTAATAGCTGGTCTTGAGAACGCCGCGGGAACACGATCTCTGTTGAAGATCGAGTACCTCGTTCCCGGCACTCATCAAACACCGCGGTGGATGTTGTCCCGGGCGTCACCGACGCTGGACGACCGTGGCGAATTGAGGCATGGTTCGGTAGGCGAGCTGCCGACCAGGGCCGCTCGCTGCTGCTCAAGTCCCAGGGGGATAGTCTCAGGAGCAAGCGCAACTTGCGATCCTTGCCCTTCTGATTGGTTGCGGATTGAGGCGCGGTCAACTCCTCGCCCTTACCGCCGGCTTCATTCAACTCCGAGAGGACCACTGGGTGATTGCCGACCTTCATGGAAAGGCTGGACGCATTCGGACGGTACCGATTCCACCTTGGGTGAAGCAGGCGCTCGATCGCTGGACTGAAGCAAGTGGAATCAAGGAGGGTTGTCTCTTTAGAGCGATTACAACTCGGGGAAGATCTGGGGCCAGAGAATGACTCCGAAGGCGCTTGGGGAGATTGTCAAGAGAGCGGCCTAGGCTGCCGGCATAGACAAGCTGGCGCCGCATGATCTCCGACGAACATATGCGCGGCTTTGCCACCTCGCCGGCGGCGAACTCGACCAAATTCAATTCCTGCTCGGCCAGGTTTCCATACAGATAACAAAGCGCTACCTCGGCTGTAAACAGAAACTCCGGTTCGCTGTGAACGACAAAATCGGAATTGAACCGTGACTGCAAGGGACGGATGACCCGTCCCTTCGCGACCACAGTGGATCTATCGACCTCAACGTGATTCTGCCCGGATCCCTGACTACTCGCGCGAAGAGCGCGAACGCCACTTTAAGAGGTACACGACCGTCGTCTCGGTGTCAGCCGGATCCGGCGTCGGATCTCCGTATATCTCCCACGAGTGCCCTGCGGACTCCCTGCGATTCGCCGCCATCCACCTTTGGATCGCGTCGTGCGCCTCGTTCATGCGATTGTAGGGGCCGCGGTGCACGGCAACAGCAGCCTCGCCCCTTGCGTTTCGGTCGCATACACCTCGCCCGCAGGTTCAAATGTGCGCGTGACCTCGACACCGAAGTCGCACAGCATCGGCGCGCCCTGCTGTGTCGGATGGTGGTAGAGAAATATGTGTGGCCGTCAGTCCGCAGGCCTGGCTGGCTGCGGATGAACTCCCAAAGCTTGTCCAGGGCTGGCCCCCACGCCGAGCCAACCGCCCCCGGCGCGAGCTCGCGCCGCGCTGCGGCCATCTTGCGGGCGTGAACAGTTAGTAAGTTGACCGAGAGGGGCATTTCTCGTTAGTAAAGCAAGATCCTCATCGTGCCCCTTACCTCCGCATCGAGACTCACGCGCCGTGCGAATTGGACGGATGGTGCCCAGCGGTTGACCCTGTCCAGACGTCAAGCAGGCTTCAGTCGGATCACGGGCAACCAGGAACTGAACTTACCCGCCGCGTAGATCCTCTGTGGCGGCGTAGTGACGATCTGAGAAAGCGATCGGCTGGATTTCCGGATTACCCAACACCTCGTGACTATTCGCGAGTAATGGACAAGTTGAAAGAGTTGTGCCTCATGGCAGCCCAGCCGAGGCAATGATTAAGAGGAACTGCACAGCCGCCACTTCGTTCGCGTGTATGCGATCTGAAAGCCTTTTCGCTCGGCGTTGCGCTGTGAACTGCTGCCTACCTCTGTGACCATCATTGCCAAATCGCAACCATGGTCGAAGGCGTAGCGCATGCGCGCTGCGAGTAGTGCTCCCTGCAAGCCCCGACCGCGTAGTTCGGGGATGGTCGCTGCGCCTGCAAACAATGCGACTCCGTTGTCTATGCTTAACCCGCCGGCCGCACCAGGAACACCATCAACTTCCGCCAGAAAGCTCACGCTATTCGATCGCCCCGATGCGAGGACACCAGTGTTCACAACAAACTCCAGCAGTTCTGGGCGTTCGTGGCACCAGCCCCGGGCGTTTATCTGGGCCCAGAGTTGCCCTTCCTCCGAGTGGATTACTCGCACCTGAATGTGCTGGTGATCATCGCCAGGAGGTAGTTCAACAGGCCGATAGAGGACACTGCTGATTTCAATTGGCCTGTAGTTGCGAATGCAAAGCAATTCCAAGGCCTGGACTCCGGCCAGCGGACTGATTTCGTGGTTTACCGCTGCTCCGCGGTCAATGAAAAATGCCTCAACTCGATCAAGTGTCTCCGCACTTAATTCCTCTAAGACGCCGAGCCCAAAACTCTGAGTCACAGGTGAATCGACACCGTCAAAGATCGCGTATGCTCCGATAGATTCCATCTTCTCGGCGCGGCTATCAGGGAAAAGACGTCGCCGTGCCTCAGCAAACTCGGCGCACGCACGCCCTTCCGCATTCTCTAAGCGCCTTGAAAGTAAGAGATCAGAAAAGACCATAGCGTTGGGCTATCATATAAAACCAGCAAAACGCAGGACTGCTATTGTCTTTCGACTAAGAGTCAGCGGTAAGGTGTTATTCGGAAGGTATTGCAAGCCGCGATAGATCCTCCGTAACGGCCAAGTGTTTAGGGATGTTGTTCGGTTGGTCGGCAACTTTGATGTCGAACCGATTACTACCGCAAAACCGCATCTAGCCTCCAAACGAGCCGCTGCGCTCTACGCATGACCCGAACTCAGGCGTAGCGGCACTCCTGTCCAGAAATCTGGGAAGTACAGGAATCCTGTACGATATGAAAGGATCTCTTCATGCCGACAGAAACAACGTATACAAGTCTTCGTGAAAATCTGGCCAGCATTCTTGATCAAGTTGTGGACCAGCAGGAAGCCGTGATCGTTCGCCGCAGGGGAGCTCGCGACGTTGCTCTCATTCCGGCTAGCGAACTGACCGGGCTTCTCGAGACCGCTCACCTGCTACGCTCGCCTCATAATGCGCAACGCCTCGTTGCCGCGCTGCAACGTGCGAAGCGGGGAAAACAGAAGGCAACATCTCTGGCAGAACTGCGGCGAGGAATCTTGGGTAAAATCGGGGGGTAAGCGGGTCGCTATTTTTGCACCGGAGTTTCGAGAGGATTTGCAATTTTGGGTAAAGTCGGACCGGAGCGTCGCTCTCCGGGTGCTCGATATCATCGAAGCGGCGATGCGCGATCCATTCCAAGGGCAGGGGAAACCCGAGCCTCTGAAGTATGTTCTCGCCGGATGTTGGTCACGCCGTATTACGCAAGAACACCGCTTGGTGTACCGCGTTACTGACGAGACTATTCATTTCCTCCAGGCTCGTTATCATTACTGATCTTCTGAAACTCAGGTAAAAGCTGGCCTTCACTACGGGTCCCTGGATTCGCCGAAAGGCGCGTCTTTGCTGTTTCCGGCATCAGGCGCTCAAGCATGACAACTGATGCGCCGTAACACCTACGCCGGCGCCTACCGGAGCACAACAGCGGTTATTCAACTTCCCCGATCCTGATTCGCTGCAAAACGAAAGCGCTGCACACCAGCGGAATCGTGGCAATCCAAATGACTTGCGTATAGAGATGGTGATCGCCCAGGAATCCGATGATGGGTGAGATGACCGTCTGCAAAATTCCATAGCCGAAGGTCAGCGCGGCAATCGCCAGGCCGGACCGTCCCGCTCCGTAAAGATCAATTGGCAATGCATAGATGTTCACACTGCCGGCGAGCGCAAAGAAGTAGCTGATGGAAATAATCGCCGTGGCCCCACCCGCCTCGGGCGCAAAAGGCAATAGAAATGTCAGCAGCGAACCGAGCGCGCTGACCCAAACGGCGCGTCGCCGCGCATCGAGAGCGTCCATATTCCGTTTCATCCAGCGAAGCGATAACCAGCCTCCGAAGAATCCACCCAGGTTGGAAATCATCGGAGGAATCCAGATATACTTCGCAGACTCTTGCAAGGTGATGTGGTGCACGTGAATCAGGTACAAAGACGTCCAGTTCGACCACAGGGAATAGCCGCCCATCCAAAGGACATTAGCGACCACCAGTAAGAGCAGCGAACGATCCCGCAGCAGCGACCATGAAGGTGGTGACCCGCGCAGCGGCGCGCCATCTTGATACGGCGGCGGGAAGATCTTGCTGACCACCAACCAGACAGCGATCCAAACAAACCCGCAGCAACCGGTGACTACAAACGGCGTCCGCCACGTATGCGCCACCGCCATCCCGATGAAAAGCGGCAGAATTACGGTGCCCGCGCTCAGCCCGATCTGATTGACAGCGGCCCCGAGCGCCCGCTCTTCCGGCTTCAAATGCATGCCGTTCAGCTTGCCCACTGCCGGCACGCCCGCCGATTCGCCCAGTCCCAAGGCCGCTCTACAAATCGTCAACCCTCCGAGGCTGCCAATGAATCCCGTGCTCACCGCTGCGACAGACCACCAGCCCACCGCCGCAGTTATGCCCCGATTGATGCCGGCGCGATCCAGGAACCAGCCGGTCGCGAGCGAACTGGCTGCATAGGCGATTGAAAATGCGGAAATGATCCAGCCGAAACGTGTCTGATTGAAATGCAATTCCGCCATAATTAGCGGCGCAAGCACGTTCAGCAGGTTCCGGTCCAAATAATTCAGCGTTGATGAGATCACGAACACGCCAACCACAAACCAGCGCCATGACGCGGAAGTTTCACTAGAAGTTTGCAACGACTATGATCGTAGCGGGTATGCGCAGACGCAACTTCCTGAAGCTATCGACCGCCCTCGCGCCTGTTCTCGCGGCCGCGCACGATCTGCACGCGCCCGAGGAGTCAACCATCGAATCGGCTGGCAGCATTACTGATCTCGGAGGCATTCGCGTCGGTCATTTCACGGATTCGCGCCGCCCTACTGGCTGTACGGTTATTCTTTTCGACCGTCCCGCAGTAGCTGGTGTGGATGTACGTGGCGCCGCGCCGGGCACACGAGAAACCGACCTTCTGCAGCCCGTCAACACGGTCCAGCAAGTCAACGCCATTTTGCTTTCAGGCGGCAGCGCCTTCGGTCTGGATGCCGCCACCGGCGTCATGCGCTTCCTCGACGAACACGGCATCGGCTTTCACGTAGGCCCGATCATCGTGCCCATCGTTCCCGCTGCCATTCTGTTCGATTTGAATATTGGCGATCCCAAGATTCGGCCCGATGCGCGCGCCGGTTATGCCGCCTGCGAAGCGGCTTCGTCCTCAAAAGTGGCGGAAGGCAATGTCGGCGCGGGCACGGGCGCGACCGTCGGCAAGCTGTTCGGAATGAAATCAGCCATGAAATCGGGCATCGGCACAGCCAGGGTTCAAATTGGTAATAGCGGGCTCGCCGTCGCTGCGATTGTGGCGGTGAACGCAGTTGGAGATGTGTTCGATCGCACGACGGGAAAGATCCTGGCGGGCGCCCGAACAGTAGACGGCAACGCGCTTTCGCAATACTATCGCGCAGATCATGAACGGCGCCGCAAACCGCGCTCGGTCCGGAGCGCACACTACCATCGGAGTGGTGGCGACGAACGCAACTCTCACGAAGACAGAAGCGACGAAGGTGGCGCAGATGGCGCACGACGGGCTCGCCCGCACCATCAACCCCGTGCACACGGCTTCGGATGGCGACACAATATTTGCCGCGGCAACTCTGCACCCATGAAGGGAAGTCGGACGTAACCGCCATCGGAGCCGTGGCGGCGGAAGTGATGGCGCGCGCCGTAAATCGTGCAGTCCTAAAAGCAACCGGGATTCCGGGCTACCCGGCTCATCGCGACATCACAAAGCGATAAAATCCCACGTTTCACTGGCACAAAAACTTTTCCACATCGAAGCCGTCTGTATCCACTTCGACGGTTTCTTCGTGCCGTGACATCTTACTGACTACTGCAATGCGGTGCGATCCCGCAGTCAGATGAAGCGTGGCAGGCGTATATCCCGAGGGCCGGCCGTCTACTAGTACCGTGCACCCGCTCAGCGAAGATGTCACCACCACAACCCCCATGCTCTTCCCCAAATTCACAAAGACACTGGTGTCGCTCGGAATATTGAAGATCCGCCTTGCGATGTTGTAACCCGCCAACTCGGCTGTGAGCGTGTGACGGCCATTGGGCAACGACAGAGTGCAGGGCGCGCTGCAAGTCAGGTCCGGTCTGCCGTCGACCACGATCTTTGCACCAGGCGGTTCCGTCAGCAGTTCCACATCGTTAACGTCTCCTCCTCGAGCTGGAAAAATGGGACCCGCGACTCCTGTCTGCGATCGATTTGCCGGGTGTGTAAGCTCCTGCCGAGGCCGGTTTTGAGCCGTATGGAATGCCGTACTTTCCCCCGTAGCCGTGCGCGCCGGGCTGGGAATATCCATTCCTTGGGGAGGCGGCGTCATCGGTCCGGCCTTCGTATCCAGCACCTGCACAGGCACGCTCGGCCCCGAATTCGATAACACGATAAAAACAATAGCGGCGCCAATGGCAAAACACATCGCCACAATCAATGCCAGCTTCTTCGTGCCCGACCAACCTCGCTCCGGCCGATCGCGATCGAAATCGTCCTCGCCGAGCCGCCGACGCGCCCGCGTCGGTAGTTCGTAAGTCGGCTCCGCCGGAATGCTAATGATCGGGACACTGCGAGCAGCGGCTACAGCCTCGGTGGCTAACGCTCGGTCAATCGCCGCATCCAATGCGCTGCTCTCGGGCGCCGGTGCTTCTGCCAGCGCAATCGATAGCGCTCCGATGAATGCCCCGCACGACGCGAACCGCTGATTGGGATCTTTCATCAACGCCCGTTGCAGCACCTTGGCGGCCGCCGCGCTTAAGTTCGGGTTCACCTGATCCGGCGGCTGCGGATCCTGTTTGCAAATCGCATAGAACAGGGCGGGCAGATCGTCCGCCCGGAATGGCCTTGCGCCCGTTAGCGCTTCGTATACCAAGACCCCGAATGAAAACTGATCGGAACGCCCATCCACGGTCGTGCCTTGAATCTGCTCCGGGGACATGTAACTCGGCGTCCCAATGACCGTGCCGTTGTGGGTTGTGTCGTGTGACACAAAACGCGCCACCCCGAAATCAGCGATCTTGGCGAGCGTTTCCACACCCGGGCCACCCGGCGAAATAATAATGTTCGCCGGCTTGATATCCCGGTGCACAATCCCCTTCAGATGCGCGTAATCCAGCGCGTCAGCGATTTGCCGCAAAAATTGCATGAGCTGCAAGGGAAGCAATCCCTTTTTCAGCATGGCGTCAAGCGACTCACCCTCGACATATTCCATAAATATGTAGGCGAACTCTTCCTTCTCGAGCACGTCGTAGATGGTGACGATATTAGGATGCGACAGCAGCCCGGCCGCCTGCGCTTCGCGCAGCAGCCGTTCGCGCAGACGCTCCCGCTCCTCCGGATCCTTGAAGTCCGCCAGCCGGATAGCCTTGATCGCCACCGTGCGGCCTATTGCGGGATCCAGTGCCTTGTAGACGACGCCTATCGCGCCACGACCCAGTTCCTCCTGGAGCTGATAGCGGCCAACCTGATTCACGCACCTTCAGTATAGGTCGCCAGCGCGATAAATACCTATAAATACAAGGCTCTAGACAAGTCGGAGCGTCCTTCTTGTTAGCATGAGATTAACCCCCGATGATACCTGAGGTGATTCAGGAAGGCCTCACCTTCGACGATGTCCTTCTTCAGCCGGCGCACAGCCAGGTAATCCCTGCCGAAGCCGATACTACCACCCGCCTGACCGCGAAAATCGAACTCAAAATTCCAGTTCTGAGCGCCGCCATGGATACGGTCACCGAATCGCACATGGCCATCGCGCTCGCGCAGCAAGGCGGCATCGGAATCATCCACCGCAACATGCCCATTGACCGGCAGGCGGAAGAAGTCGACCGCGTCAAACGCAGTGAAAGCGGCATGATCGTCGATCCGGTCACGATCGAGCCGGAACGCAAGATCTCCGACGCCCTCGAAGTGATGAGCCGCTACCGCATTTCCGGCGTCCCCGTGACAAAGAACGGCAAGCTGGTCGGCATTCTCACGAATCGTGATCTAAGATTCGAAAATCGCTACGAGCTGCCCATTTCAGAGGTGATGACCAAGGATGAACTCATCACCGTGCCGGTCGGCACAACGCTTGAAGAAGCGCAACAGATTCTTCACAAGCATCGCGTCGAGAAACTTCTGGTCGTCGATGACAACTACGCCCTGAAGGGTCTCATTACGGTTAAGGACATCCAGAAAAAGATAAAGTACCCCAACGCCGCGAAAGACGATCAGGGCCGTCTCCGCGTTGCCGCCGCCATAGGCGCTACGGGCGACTTTCTCGAGCGCGCCCAGGAACTGTGCCAGAGGAAGGTGGACATCATCGCCATCGACTCCGCTCATGGGCACAGCCAGCGCGTGATGGATGCCTTGAAGGCGGTGAAAGCGGCTCTCCCAGGAGTGCAGGTGCTGGTCGGCAACGTGGCCTCTTACGAAGGCGCGCGCGATCTCGTGCGCCTCGGCGCGGACGGTATCAAAGTAGGTATCGGCCCCGGCTCCATCTGTACCACCCGCGTGGTAAGTGGCGCCGGCGTCCCACAAATCACTGCCATCGCCGAGTGTTCCAAGGCCACGCGCGAAACCGGCGTGCCGCTCATATCGGACGGCGGCGTGAAATTCTCGGGCGACATTACCAAGGCTATCGCTGCCGGCGCCGATTCCGTTATGATCGGCAGCCTCTTAGCAGGCACAGACGAAAGTCCCGGCGAAACCATCCTTTATCAGGGCCGCACATTCAAGAGCTATCGCGGTATGGGCTCAATGGGCGCCATGCCCGCCGGCGGTTCCGAGCGATACTCTCAATCCGCCAACGGCAAACTCGTGCCCGAAGGCATTGAGGGCCGCGTACCTTATAAAGGACCGCTCGCGGATCTGGTTTACCAACTCGTCGGGGGCCTGCGCGCCGGCATGGGCTATTGCGGTTGCCAAACAATTCCCGAACTTCAGGAACGCGCCAAGTTCCTCCGCGTCACCGTCGCCGGCCTGCGCGAAAGTCACGTTCACGACGTCATCATCACCAAAGAAGCCCCCAACTACCGCCTCGAGTAATCGTTCTACCTTAGTTCTGTTATCTAAATCCGAACGGTTCGCGCGATATGTAAGTATGTCGACTTGCGCTCCGGTTAAGAGGTCCCGCCGGATCTGGCCCATGGTTGTTTTCGCGCTCTCTTCCCTGTTGTCTTTGGTAGTTGGAAGCATCATGATGGCCTCGCATACGCCTTTCCAAGCCAACCCCGATGGGCTCTCTTGCCTAGCCCGCGAAATGGGAACGGCTAGGGGCAGTTGGCAGGCGATTCACCTGCTCTCCACCACCTGCTCCTGCTCGCGCGGCGTAGCCGAACACCTTATCGCGCGCGGACCCATGCCGAATTTGAAAGAGCAAATCGTTCTGGCAGGAAAGGATGACGTCTTAGCCCACCGCTTGACGCACGCTGGTTTTTTGGTTCGCTCAGTCGATCCGGAAATCATCGCCGAGCGCTACCACGTGGCCGGCGCGCCCTGGCTGGTCTTCATTTCTCCGCAAGGCGACCTGCGTTACCAGGGCGGCTATACTCCGGCTCATGCCCGCAACGATTACCAGGACCAGCAGGTCTGGGCCGATCTGTCGAGCGGCCGCGCTGTCGAGCCGCTGCCCGTTCTCGGCTGCGCCCTGGGCAAGCGCCTGCAACACACCTTAGATCCCCTTGGCATTAAATACTCGAACTGACAAATGAACACGAACACAGCGTTTGAGCGCGCGTATCGCGCCTGGGCAAACCGAGTCTTTCTCTGGATTCTTCTGGCGCACATTCCGGCGTGTATGGGCGTAGCCGCGTGGTTCGGTACCGGCATCTTGGCTGCCTTCATCATCAGCGCCGGGCTCTTGGCCGGTCCCATCGTTCTTTTTTTCGGCAACCGCGAATCCATGCTCACCTCCATTTCTCTGGCCGTCGCCACCATGGGCATGAGCGCGCTTCTCATTCACCTAAGCAAGGGCATGATTGAGATGCACTTTCATATCTTCACCGGCCTGGCGTTCCTGATCGTATTCGGCAGTATCTGGCCTTTGCTTGCCGCCACCGTTGTCATCGCGCTCCATCACGTCGCTTTCTGGGCCTTCATACCTTCCAGCGTCTTCAATTACCAAGCGTCGTTCGGCATTGTTCTTGTCCACGCCTTCTTCGTCATTTTTGAAATCGTTCCGGCCTGCTACATCGCGCGCCGCCTGGGTCGCGCTATCAAAGCGCAGGGCATCACCTCTGAACAGCTTCAGCAGGCCGCCGAAAATGTCGCCACCGCCGCCGCGCATATTTCCGACGCCAGCACGCACCTATCGCAAGGCACCACCGACCAAGCCGCCACACTCGAACAAACTTCCGCTTCCGGCCAACAAATCAGAGCTCTCACGGAGCGCACGGCGGACCACTCAAGAACCGCGGCATCTCTGATGGCCGCTGTCGACCAACGCGTGTCGGACGCCAATAAAGCCCTCGTTCAGCTTGCCACTAGCATGGCCGACGTGCGCACCTCCGGCGACCGCATCGCCAAGATCATCAAAATCATCGACGAGATCGCCTTCCAAACCAATATCCTGGCCCTCAATGCCGCTGTGGAAGCCGCGCGCGCCGGTGAGGCCGGTATGGGATTCTCCGTGGTCGCTGACGAGGTCCGAAACCTTGCCCGCCGCTGCGCGGAGGCCGCCAGCGAAACCACCGGCTTGATCGACGAATCCGTGTCCAGCTCTCGCAAAGGCACCGAGCGGCTCGCAGAAGTGACTTCCGTTATTTCCTCCATTACGGAAAGCGCCTCCAAAGTCAAAAACCTCGTGGAAGAGGTCAGTCTCGCCGGCAGCGATCAAGCCAAAGGCGTCGAGCAAATCGCCCGCGCGCTCACCCACCTCGAGCAGATCACTCAACGCACCGCCGCCAGCGCCGAAGAAAACGCCGCTGCCGGTGAACAACTCCAGGCGCACGCGAGGTCCATGCACGAAGTCGTCAATGTGCTGGAGGCGCTGGCTCAATAGACTTTGAGCTGCGGCTCGCTCGACCTTTATCGTGCCGCAGCGCGCTTAAAACACCCCTAACGCGCTCGTGGCTTTGTTTTTCTACTGCTCGAACGAAACGCCATCGCGAATTTGATACAGTTAGCACCCAGGGAGTATTGAGGTTCTAACATGTTCAAAAGACTACTTAGTCAGTGTCTTTTGGCGGTATTCGCACTCTTTTGTGCGATATCGCCTGCATTTTCACAAGAAACGTACGGATCGATCGTCGGCAATGTGACAGACCCATCGGGAGCAGCCGTCGCAAGTACGCCGGTTACGATCACGAATCTCGGTACGAACGAAAAGCGTACCGAAAACACGAATAACGACGGTTTTTACCAGTTCGTCAATTTGCCTCCAGGTCAATATAGCGTCGAAGTGGCACAGGCTGGGTTTAAGCGTGTGGTGCAATCGCCCGTAACCGTAGCAACCCAAACCACCACCAAGATCGATCTCGCATTACAAGTTGGCGCAGTCAATCAGACGGTAGAAGTCACAGCCGCAACGCCGCTGCTTCAGCCGGAATCGTCTTCACTCGGCCAAGTCGTCGATGAGCGAAAAACGGACGAATTGCCGCTGAACGGCCGCAATCCGCTTAACCTCGTTGCGCTGGTACCATCCGTAGTCCCACAGGGCGGCTCCATGTCAAACCCGAACGGGCAAAATCCGTTCGCCTGGGGGAATTATCAAATCGGCGGCGGCATGGCGAACCAGAGCATGGTCTGGCTCGACGGCTCGCCGGTTAATGGCAGCTATATCAACATCACGGCTTTGATTCCGACCCAGGATTCACTGCAGGAGTTTAAAGTCGCCACGAACAACCTGTCGCCTGAGTATGGACGTTTCGCCGGTGGCGTGGTCAACTTCACGACGAAATCCGGAACGAACGATCTTCATGGCGAAGCGTGGGAATTCCTGCGCAACCGCGACCTGGATGCGAACACGTTCTTCAACAATACGAACGGCACCCCGCGCGGAGCGTTCACGCAAAACCAATTTGGTTTTAACCTGGGCGGTCCGGTAGAAATTCCAAAGCTCGTTCACGGCCGCAATAAGACGTTCTTCTTTGTGGATTACGAAGGCTTCCGTCTTCGACAAGGCGTGTCCTACACGGAAACGGTGCCGACGGCGGCCGAGCGAACGGGGGATCTGAGCGCGCTGGCAGCTTCGCAGGGCGTGAATATCTACGATCCTTTGACAACGTGCGGAACTGGGGCGCCGGGAACACCCGCTTGCGGCGCCGGTGTGGCCACTGGAACACGAGCGCAATTTCCAGGCAATGTGATTCCAGCCAGCCGCATCAATCCCACCTCGCAGATTCTCTTAAATCTCTATCCATCGCCCAACGCCCCAGGTACTGCAACGGGTGTCAACAACTGGATAGGCAATGGCAGTCAAGGCGGCAACAATAACGAAACCGTCGTACACATCGATCAGAATGTCTCCGATAAGCAGCACATCACTGCGCGCTATACGTATTGGGGCAATTTAAACCTGCCGACCGATCCGTTTGGCAATGGCGTTTGCCAGGACCGCTGCACTGAGACCTTCAACACCAACAATTTTGTCTTCGGTGATACCTATAGCTTCAACCCAACGACCATTCTAGAAGTACGGCTGAGCTATCAGCGCTTCGATTACAATCGCATTCCAGAAACACTCGGCTATGACCTGACGAAACTGGGATGGCCCGCCGCTTTGAACAGCGAGGCCGTCTTCAGAGATTTGCCGGTCCCCGTGATCAACAACTTCGACACCAATAATACCTTCGGAAGCCAAGGCGCGGGTAGTGTCATCATCGACCGCAATGACAACGATCGGGCGGCCGGCACGCTGACCAAGCTCAAGGGAAACCATACGCTGAAATTCGGCGCTGAATTCCTCCGGCTGACGCATAACTACGCTCAAACTAACGTTCCAACTGGAATATTCAACTTCAATCCCGATCTTACGGCTCTGAACGCAAATAATACAGCGGGAAGCGGATTGGGATTAGCCACCTTCCTGTTGGGCTATCCTTCGGGCGGAAGCGCCAGCAGCCCGGCTCTCGTCGCCGCGCAGCAACTCTATCCCGCTGTCTTCGCAAGCGATGACTGGCATGTCACTCCGAAGCTGACGCTCAATGTCGGTCTTCGCTGGGAGCACGCCGGTCCGTGGACGGAGCGCTTCAATCGCATCTCGTTCTTCGATCCAAGCGCACCGAATTCGGTTCTTGCCGCGGACGGCCTCACCGTGCCCGGCAATATCGGTCTGGTGAATACCGGCGCCGATCCCTATCGCAGCGGTATTCGACCCGATTGGAAACAGTTTGCTCCTCGTATCGGTGCGGCTTACCAGCTAGCACACAACACCGTGTTTCACGCCGGCTATGGAATCTTTTGGCTGCCGAACGACGTAGCCTGGGATACCAGTCCGAACAACGATCCGGTCAATTCCGCAAGCACACCCGTTCTTGAATCCGTATATACCGGCGTGCCCGCCTGCTATCCCGCGAGCTGTTCCACAGCTTCGGCGGTGACCGGGACCGGCGCTTACACCATCGCGAATCCGTTCCCGGGCGGAATCATTCCTCCTCCCGGCCGCACCCCCATCTATGCCGCCACGGCTCTCGGGACTGGACCCACGGAAAACATTTTGAACAATCCCTACGGCTATGCTCAGCAATGGAACGCGGACATACAACAGCAGTTTGGCGGCGGACTTCTGCTGGATGTCGCTTACGGCGGCGCCAAGGGAACGCATCTGCCCATCGATTCGCCCAATATCGACCAGATGCCTAACCAATATCTGTCCATGGGTAACGCGCTGCTCCAGAACGTGCCGAATCCCTATTATGGGTTCATCACAACGCCGGGTTCCTCGCTTTCGCAGCCGACCGTGCAACTCGGCCAACTGCTGAAGCCTTATCCGGAATACACGAGCGTGCAATTTGCCGGTCAAGGAGTTGGCGACTCCACCTACGAATCGCTGCAGGTGAAGGCTGAAAAGCGCTTCTCTGGTGGAAATTCCATCCTCGTCGCTTACACTCACTCGAAACTCATCAGCAACACAGACACGATCACCGGTTGGTTAGAGGCCGGTGGGACTGGAGGCGTTCAGAACTGGAATAATCTGAAAGCCGAAAAGTCTCTCGCTTCTTTTGATGTCCCGGATCGTCTGGTGGTCAGCTACGTTCTCGATGTTCCTGTCGGCAAAGGACGAAGGTTCCTGAGCCACGCAAACTGGTTCGAGGATACGGCAATCGGCGGATGGGGCGTTGAAGGAGTCACAACTCTTCAGCAAGGCTTCCCGCTCCACTTCACTACCAACTCAAATAACAGCAACTCTTTCGGCGGAGGCTCACAACGGCCCAACGTCATTGCGGGTTGCACGAAAACCGTGTCCGGATCGATCACTTCAAAGCTGGACGATTATTTCAACACCGCTTGCTTTACGCAACCGGCTGCGTTCACGTTTGGCGACGAATCCAGAACCGATCCCGTTTTGCGCTCTCCTGGAGCGGCTAATTGGGACTTCTCGGCGTTCAAGAATTTCTCTCTAACGCCGGAAGGCAACGCTCACCTGCAATTCCGCGCGGAGTTTTTCAACGTCTTCAACCGGGTGCAGTTTAACTATCCCGGACAGACCTTCGGTTCGTCCAATTTTGGTCAAATCGGCACCCAATTGAACAACCCGCGTTTGGTGCAGTTTGCCCTAAAGCTCGCCTTCTGAGCCTTTATTCTAGGGACCCGGATCTAAAATTCAGATTCGGGTCCTCTTATTTGTCAAGGTGCTGACCCGGTATCGCTACAAATCGATAGCCGATTCCCCGCACCGTCAGAAGATGCTGTGGCCGCGTGGCGTCGTCCTCTATGTAGCGCCGCAGCCGCACAATGAAGTTATCAACGGGCCGCGTGTCCGTGTCTTCCTGTAAACCCCACACCTCTTCGAGCATCGTCTTGCGCGATACCGGTTTTCCCTCATGCTCGATTAGATAACGCAGCAGGTTCGCTTCCATCAGTGTCAGGCGAAAGATCTGGCCGCCAATCGAAAGCTCCAAAAGATCGAAGTTAACCTCTTTATCGCCTCGATCGCCAAAGACAAAAATATCCTTTGGCTTGGCGGGAGATGTTGCGTAATTGGGAGGCGATTTGAGCCAATCTCGCCGGCGCAGAAGACCCCGAACTCTGGCGATCAGAATGGCGAGTTCAAAGGGCTTGGTCAGGTAATCGTCGGCTCCGGCTTCAAAACCGCGTAGAACGTCGTGGGAGTGTCCTCTGGCCGTCAACATAAGGGTTGGAATGAATTGCCCCGCGTGGCGCAATTCAGACATAACGCTGAATCCATTCTTGCCGGGCAACATGACATCCAGAATCAGAAGATCGAACGGGGCCGGGCCGGGCGCCAGCCGATCAAGCGCCTCTTCCCCTGTCTCCACCACTTCCACCTGATGGCCTTCGGCTTCCAAATTGAAACGCAAGCCGTTGGCCAGGTGCTGCTCGTCTTCCACTACTAAAACCCGGCTCATTTCGAAATCGGCAGCTCGAGCACGAAAGTGCTGCCGCGACCGGGACCCTCGCTCTCCGCCCATGCTCTGCCCCGGTGTCTCTTCGCTACGGAACGTACGATGTATAGACCCAACCCAGTACCGCTGGGCCGCCGCGAGATCGGCCCCGGAATCCGATAGAAGCGTTTGAAAATCCGCTTCAGCTCACTCTGGGAAATCCCCACCCCTTGATCTTTTACACGCACGACCATATGTCCATCGTCGCTTTTGGCGGTTTCCACCGTGACATCCACCCTGTTCCCTGAATACTTCACGGCGTTATCGATCAGGTTCAGCACAGCGGCGCGAACTTCGTCCAAGTCACCGCGCACTTTCACCGGCGGTCCAGCATGATACTTCAGGGACTCAGGTTTCAGATCGCGGAGCTTGCGCGTTAGATCGATACATTCCTCTACCAGCTCACCGATATCGATGGATGAAAAATTCAGGATCCGATTGGACGGCCCGATGCGGCCGGTGCGCAACACCTGCTCAATGGTGGACAGCAGGCGCTCACTATCCGACAGCATGATCTGGTAAAACTCTTTCCGTTTCTCCTCATCGACTGTCCGGCTCATCAGCGTTTCCAGATAGAGTCGAATGGAAGCTACCGGAGTCTTCAGCTCATGCGTGACGGCATTGATAAAGGCGTCATGCTGTTCGTTCCTTCTGATTTCGCGGACAAGAAACGTGGTGTTCAGGACAACGCCGCTGATGATAACAGCCAGCAGCAGGGCCCCGAATAAAAGCAAAATGCCCGTATGCCAGTTGAGAACAACCCAACCGACATACAGCAACAGCGTGATGAGAATGAGCCCGACGCCGAGCGAGATGAAGAACGCGACGGACTTATGCCGGCCGGGGACCACCATGAATCTAGCTTAGGAGAATCCGGTAATGCCGCCGGCGCGGCGAATACAAAGTTTAAGCGGCCTTTTGCTCGGGCAGCGAACTTTCCACCTTCGCGACTTGCACGTTCTTCGCGATTCCGAGGCGCTTGAGAATCTTCAGTGAAATCCAGGAAGGATCGAATTCATACCAGGCCAATCCATGGCGGGCCGAGGTGGGATGCGCATGATGGTTGTTGTGCCAGCCTTCTCCGAACGTCAGAAGAGCGACCCACCAGTTGTTGCGCGAATCGTCGCGAGTCGCGAAACGGCGGCGGCCCCACATATGGGTGGCGGAATTGACCAGCCAAGTGGCATGCAGCCCGACCACCACGCGTAGGCAGATGCCCCACAAGAACATGGAGACTCCGCCAAAGGCGAACAGAATAGCACTCAGCGCGACCATGGGAACCCAATGGTAATTGTTCAGCCACACGTAAAAGCGATGCTTGGCCAAATCCGGTGCGTACTTCGACATCAGTCGAGTATTGCTATGGTTGCTCTCTCCAAAAAGCAGCCATCCCACGTGAGCCCACCAGGCGCCATCGTGCGGAGTGTGCGGATCGCCGTAGTGATCCGATTTTTGATGATGAACTCGATGGGTTGCTACCCAGAAAATCGGGCCGCCCTCCAGTGTCAACGAGCCACACAGCGCGAAAAAATATTCCAGGGCAAGAGGCACTTTATACCCACGATGCGTCAGTAACCGGTGATAACCGAGACTGATCCCGAGACCCACAGTCATCCAATAAAGGAAGAGAGCTACCGCTAATGAGCGCCAGTTGAATGTGAACAGCGCAGCCACGGCCCCCACGTGAAACAGCGTCATAACAATGGTTGTGGGCCAGTTGAGCCGCTCGGTCTTTGACGTCTTATCAAAGTCCGCAAGCACATGCTCTTCTGCAAATAAAGGCATATGTTTCGAACGTACCAGCAATTTGTCGTTTGCTTTGTAAGACTTGTGTAATTTCCGCGGCGGCCCGGCCTGCGTCCGAAACCCTACACCGCGGGGCCGTTCAAGGGCGTAAGGCAATCGCTGAAGCGCTTTGAGACTACAAAGCGGCGAGTACCTCTCTATAGAGGTATTTCGCTCCTTCCACGCCATCCCAGGGACCGTCCTCGTACTCCAGCGCAAACACGCCTTCATAGTTGTTGTTCAACATGATCCGCACGTTCCGCTGAACGTCCGGATTTTTCCAGCGATTCCAGTACTTCGCATGAACATTCGTATGGGCGTACGGCGCTAGGTCGTTCAACGCGTGAAAGAGCAGGTATTCATGCTCCCAGTTGCAGAAGTCAGGGGAAGCCTCGCAGAACGGATGATTCACCTCTTCGACAACGATACGAATGTTGATGGGATTCGCGGTGAGGCCCCAATGGTTTTCCAGCGTGACCTTGACTCCCAACTTGCCGCCGTAATCGGCCATCTCCTTGAATGACTCAATGCAATTCGTCAGATATTGCGTCAGCTCCGGGTTCTTTGGGTAAGAACTGGGATCGGCGTGCGGAGTCGACGCAATACGAGGCCCTCCACTATTCACCCGCATGGATTTCGTGCCCAGCATCGCGGCTCCGTCCAACCAGTTTTTCGCCACTTGGATACCCTGCTTCCGCTTCTCTTCAGCGAGATCGCAGATGTTTCTCGGAGCGTTGTTCGAGATGTGATGGCATTTCGTGCCGGTCGTCACGAGTTTGTTGGCCATTCTCTCCAGCCACTTCTTGCCCGAAGCGCTGGACGGATCGAATTCTGAAAGCACATGTGACGATCCGTTGTATGTAATCGCTGTCTGAACATACATACTGTCGTCACCGGTGTCGCCGAACAGCGAAGACCACAGGTCCATGCGAGTGACGCCGGGAAACGTCTCTTTGGTAAATTCGGGAAAGTCGAGAAGAGTGAGTTCGCCATACTTTTTCTTCATCTCCGCCGATTTCTGCGGATCTTCCGGCTCATTCCGCATTTTGAAGTTGAAGCGGATCGGATAGCTGTTGGAGGCAATTCGCTCGACTTTTTCTTTTTCCGTAAGCTCACGCTTCACTCCGGCGTGTTGTACGGATTCAGGAGCGGTCTGCTGCGGGCTACCAGCCGCTTTGGCTACGTCTAGCGCTAACCCCGCGGCGGCCGTCTTCAGAAACCCACGCCTCGCCAGACTGAAATCGCGCATTTTTATTTTTTCTTCCATGAGCGGTGCCCTCTCACGAAAGTGTAAACTGCCGTCACGATTTGGTTGCGCCGCTTTGAATTAAGAGCCCGCCAGAGCACAGGCTTGCTGCACGCCGAATTCGCAGGCCTCTCGGAAGCGCTTGCGGGCGAGGGGTTGGTTGCTCCTGCCGGCTGGACCCTGGAAATACAGTTTACCGGCTTCAAAACAACTGGCGCCATTGCGGCCTTCGCAACCCTTTTCGAAATTCTGCGCTGCTTTGCCGGCATCGACCGCGGTACCCTGCCCTACCAGGTAACTCATTCCCAAACGACCGCAGCCGCGTGGCCATCCCAGATCGCAAGATTTCTGGAACAGATCGAATGCCGCCGAAGCATTCTGCTCGACGCCGGCGCCTCCGCTGTAGAGCGATCCGAGGATAAAGCAACTCGCACCGTCGCCTCTCTGGCAGGCCCTGGATAACGTATCGCCGCCGCCATTCTGGACGAACTGCATCAACCGCGAGCAGGCCTCTGTAGAACCGAGGTCGCAGGCACGCCCCAGCAGCACGCCCGCCTTTTCCGTATCGCGAGGAATCAACTGACCGGCATCGAGTATCCCGGCCAGCCTGAAACAAGCTTCGGCTACGTTGCTGTCGCAGATCACGTTCAGGGCGCGGGCCCAGGTCTTACAAGCATTTCCCCGGCCCGCTTCGCAAGCGCGGTGCCAGTATTCCGGGTCTCCGCCCGGATGGTCTTTACCCTTTGCCAGAAACCCGGTGCTCACCATCCCAGCGAAAAACAAGCACCAAACCGCCATCCACGCTACATTGCCGCGTGCCGGGCTCCATGCCCAAATATTCTTGAAGACCGGAACTCTCAGGGAAGCCACTTTTGCCTCAACCCGTTCACTCATCCGGTCCAGCGCCCTGACAGTCAAATTGAGCACGGGAACGCAAAGCAGCTTGTCGTAGAATTCGGGCGCGCCGATGGCGGACAACAAGCGGTACATGCCGAATACGCCTGCCCCATACATGAGGCCAAACACGATTTTTCCCAGACTCTTCCGCGGAGAAGTAGCTGGGTCGGTCACTAAAAGATGCAGCCCCAGGAACACTGAAACCGGTATGCTCGAATCGATAAAATTGTAGTCGCCGGTCACTCTCGTATAAAAGAGATTCAGGATACATAAGGCTGCCGCCGAAAACAACGTGACGAGTGTTACCCGGAACAGTCCCTGCACAACCAGCCCCAACAAAAAAATCTCGAGATAAATGTGCGGAGGCCGATGTAAAGTGTCGGCGATTTCGATTCCCCACGTCATATCGGTGCTCTTGGTCGCGATCAGCGCGATTGAGAACACGAACAGAGAAAAGGCCGAGGGGTTAAAGATGTGCGTAAGACGGCCCGCGCGCTTCCACTTTATGAACTCTTTACCAATCACTCCGGTTGCAATCAGCAAGAACTGGAGATAGAAATATTCATCTCTGAACCAAAGAAAGAGACTGGTGCTTAAAACGATCGGGAATGGTCCAAAGCCGAGAATCCATTTGTCTCTACGAGACCAGCAGACCAGCGTGTCGAGCGCATAGGTAAACAGTATCTGCGCCACCAGCAGCGGTATGTAGTGATACACCTCGCGCCAATACCAACCCCAGTACGCGTACACGCACGCGTGCATCGTGAGCTGCACATAATGCGCTTTATTAAGGGCAACTTCATAGCGCAAGGTGCGCTGAGCGCGAATAACCTGACGGCGGAGCAGTACGAGAAAGATAAGAAGCGCCCCACTGACTGCCCAGAACGTGCGGGCGAGGGCGGCGTTGTCGCCGGCTCGCGGCACGAGCACAGGAAACGCCGCCAGCGATAATGCCGCCGCGAATGGTAGCCACAGCAGTTTCGCGGAGCCGGGCGGAGGCGCGCGTTCGATCTTCGGAGCCACCCGCTCTAAGACTGCTCTCGACATCTACAGCTTCACTAATTGGCGCGCGTGTCCGTCTTCACTTCAATGGGGGCTGGTTTCAAGGTCCAAATGAAGCCATCGTCCATATCGGGCCGTGTTCTGGGCATGAGCTGGCCTACCCCGGTGAACTCATACTCCATTCGAATGTTGAGTTTTGCTTCTGGAGAAGGATTCACTAGCGCCATGGCCATCAATCTCAGGAATTGCGCCGGGTTGAGCATCGCGCCTTCGACTGTAACGGCGATGGGCAAAGCATTTTTCGGGATGGGACCGGCGCTTTGGTCGTGCAGTCCAGGGGCTATCTCGGCGCTGATGCGGGCTACCGATTCAACCGAAGTTTCCCCGACATTGGGCCCGTGCCCGGTCAACACCCGTATGGGTCCATAAACCGGAATCACCTCGACAGAATCGGGAAACTTACCCGTAAGATGAAATTCGGCTAAACAATCGGCCAGTACTTGGAACAACTCCGCCCGCGAGAGATAGCGCCCCTCCACTCGAAACAGCGCTGGCGCGAATGTGTCGTTGCCCCACAATTTCAGGAAGTCCCCGGCTGCGCTTCGCAGTTCGTTCACTGAAATGCGAAAACCTGTGCTGGGACCGGCCATGCGTCTCAAATCCGTGCTTGAGACAAATCGGCTGCCGCTGTCTGCCGGAATGAATTCCTCCACCGTCCACTTCAGCAGGGCGTCTTCCCTGGCAAACGCACCGTCTATATCGCTCTTCGAACGCAGCGCATTCGACGGCAGGCGCGGCGCGTCCGGATGGTCGTATGCATACTTCAATGCCGGAAATTCAGGTCCTTTCACGAACTCGGGTTGCAAGTAGTCCTGCTCGGAGGCGAGTTCCACATGCACCACGTGAACTCTGGTGCGATCGGCGGTTGCCACCAGCTTCTTCATCGGTTCCAAGCCATTATCCGCGTGAACCAAACGAACTGTATCGTCGCTTGCCTCCGAAGAGCGCAGCACATTGTCTTGCCAGTAAAGCTCAGGCGGTGTCTCCGGAAGGGGGCTCATCAGCCGGCTGAATCCGGCGCGGCCTTCACGGAAGCCGGGAATGCGCGCGGGGTTGGTGTCCGTAACCCCGAACATAATCGCTCTCGAGACGTCATGCCGTAGATCGATTATCGCTTCTGTGTCGGCTCCGATTTCGGGCAAAGTGCCTGGTACGATGGGCTCTCTTGGGCTGGCGGTTTCCGCGGCCCGATCAGCCCTGGTGACCGATACATTGAACAGACCGGGACCCATCTTCATCGGGAGTGTCAATCCCGTGATACAGGCCGGCGATCCAAAAACCTGCTGCATTTCTTTCAAGCCGCCGGCAGTTCCTGGACGCAAAGCGCCCGTCAGGGGATCGCGTCCTTCATTCAAGAACTTTTCCTCCGCGGCTAAGCGCGCCAACCATCGATCCTGCGCGTTCGGAATCTGCGTAAAGTCCACCGCGGGACGGTTTACATAGGTGGGCTCATCGCTTCCGTCGTAGCCCGCTTCAATTACGCCACGCCGCACGTAACCCTTCACGAAATCGACGATATGACTTTCGCGATTCCGTTGCGCGAGCGCCTCGCTCACCGCGCCGGAGAACAAAATCGTGGCCGACATATGCGCGTCGGAGTTTTCTCTCCGGTAGCGTTCAATGAGCGGTAACAGGCGCCGCAGACGGTCTTCCGTGATGTCCAGGTTCACATGATCGGTCACTCGGGCGTAGAGGTAAATGTAAACGGGTTCTTTGGCCGCGCCGGACCCGGCCAATGCTGGTGCGGCAAGTAAAACCGCGGACAAAAATGAAAAAAGAATGGATTTCATGGGAGTGAATCAAGCGTTAAGACAGACTTTGAAGAAGGATTCCGAAAAAAAGAAAAACAACCCCAGGCCCTCGAACTGTTCGAAGGCCTGAGGTTAACTTGCAGACCGCCGATTTAATGCCTGCCAGTGAGTTTGGGAACAGTGACGACCGCCTTATTCGACTGGCAGGCCTCTACTCCTCCAATGATCGGTTCAACAACGTAATAATATGTATCCCCGTTGACAAGGTTCTTTGTGTCTGAGAACGACGTATTGCTCGTCGTCCCAATCTGTGAGTATGTGCCATTGAGACTGGTACTCCGCAGCACATTGTAAGAGTTAGAGTTCTGCTGATTACTCCAACTCAGGTCAACTCTTGGTCCGGTGGAACCGGCCGAAGCTCCCGCGCCGGCGAGATTGTTGATGCAACTGATGAACAAAGTCTGCTTCAACATAATCAGCGCCCAGGATGTTTCGTAATAGAACTGGTAGCCGTAGTAATCGTTTCCGTACCAATGGCCATCGGCGACGCCGTACGCCGGGCTAGCCTGATAGTTCACGAGAGTCTGCGCCACGCCGTCGCATGGGTCGCTGCCGCCGTTAGTGGAGGATAGGGCCGCATACCAATCAATGCTATTCTTTGGCACCGACGAGTTGGTGGTAAAGACGCCCGGCGTTTGTGTCCTCAGGTATTGTATGGGAGCGATCGAACCGGCTACATTGTGCAACAGCATGCCTTTGGTAAAGGAAAACAGGCCGTACATGTATTCTCTCGGGGCGTAATACGCGCTTGTCGAGCTATTGCAGAAATTATCCGCGTAATAACTTTCGGTGTGATTCCAGCGCTGATCGAACGCTGTGCTGGAGTCTCCCAAATCGGTGTTTGCAGTCCTGCCGACGCCATCCATGGCCATTTGTACCAATCCCGAAGGAGTGACAGCAAAGGGACCCCATGCGTTGGAATAAGCAAACGATCCACGGTATCCATAAGCGCCCTGATTGTCGTTAGAGCTGAATGAATCCGGTCCGGTTCCCGCCGAATCCGTCACGTCTTGTGCGTTGGTGATCCAAACGTTGTTTGTATCTGTCACGATCGGGGGTATGGTGAGGCCCACTCCCCGCTGCCCGGAGATAAATCCGATCGCTGCCCACTGAGATGTCGAGTCGTCGTCACCTTGCTGGGGACCGTACAACCAGGCGCCTCCTGCGCAACTGCCGGCGTACCCGCGATAGGAACCTGTGCTAACGTCGCAATCGCCCCCGTATGTGGAATAGGCGTAGTAGTCCAGCATGTCCTGGATTATATTTTTGTAGGTTTGTCCCGTAATTCCGGTGGGACCCGTAACCGCCGTGGCGCTAGGGGTACCGGCCGCTACCAGCGCCTCCAAAAACGGAGACGTTGTGTAAATTGGCTCGCCTGAACCGTCGTTGCTGTATATCATCTGGCCGTTGCTATTGCCATCGAAGGTAAAAGTACACGGAGGGCTCTTGCACGAACTCGCGCCCGAATTGTAATAATGCCTTCCTCCGTGTCCCGTGCAAGCTCCTGAGTCGGTGGTTTGGGGAATACTTCCATCCGCGCAGCTATAGGACGCGGTGGAGGGATCGTAGCTAAACGTGTCTGTCCCGTTCGTCTGGACTGTCAGGAAATTAAACAATCTCGCGATGCCGCGGGCCACGTCCTCGGTGTAGGGATCCGTTGAAGGTCCGTTTTGCAGGTGACCATTCACCTCAAACGCCTGCACGTTGTCCGCGTTGATGCTGCCGTAGTTGAAGCAATCGTATGCGCTACCGTTTACGTTTGTGCAGGAATAGTTCTGGGTGTCCCAACCGCCGGAGGTCGCCGTATTCGGATTCAGGCCGTTCCGCCACATCGTTTGGTGCATGTACCACAAACCCTTATCGATGGCCACGTTCACCTCCGCGCTCACTAGCGATGGTACGGTGGCATTTGCCGGAATCGAGGGGCTATTCGACTCCTGGATAACGTAGTATTTGGCCGATCCTTTTTGATTCGTTGTCGTATCCGTTACCGTAACCGTGGCTGTCCACTGCGTACCGACAGCGGCGCTGGCCGGGTACTGGTGAGTGGCGGAGATGTCATACGGATTCGTAACAGCGGCTGTCGTTGTCGACGTTCCGTCTCCAAACGTCCACTGAAACGTGAAAGTATCAGACGATCCCACCGCGCTCGGAACCGTAGCTCCCAGCACAATTGTCGCCTCGGTCGTCGAATTGATTGCATAAGTCGTGTGCGGACTTGTGGGACTCTTCGGGATCGAAGGGACCGTGAGCACGGTGACGGCCAATGCAGATGGCGCTACGCACAGGGCGGCGAAGAACGCGGCCGCGGCGCTGGATGAAAAATGTCTTTTCATTTGCATTCTCCTTTGTTGAGCCGGGAAGCGCGCCGCCGGAGGCCAAGTGTCAGAATTCCTCCCCCTAAACCAAGCAAGCTCCAAGATGCCGGTTCGGGCACCGGTGGGGGAGGTTTGGTGCCGTTTGGTTCTGTCATAGCCGTCGCGCTGTAAAAGATATCGGCGGCGGCGGAATTAGAGCCGTCCACCGGGTGAATGTCTTCCAAACTAAAGCCGCCGGGGTCACTGGTCCCGAGAGTCAGCGTGATCACTTCCTCCTGGTTTGCGCCCAGAGTAAATTTCAATCCTTGGGCCATCGAGACGAAATCGTTGCAGCTTGCGTTAGCGCTACCGCCGCCGTTCGCCCCGCAATTTTTGAGGTAATTGTCGGTCGTGCCGGTAATGGTGTTCGTGTCGTTCAGCGATTCGTTTGCTAAATGATCGACAATCGTCCCCGCACCGTGATTGGCCGTCGAAGAAACATCGTATTCCGGAACGTCGATCTGCCAACTCCGGCCCGAAGGAGTCGATCCGTTCACAGCGCCATATTCGTTATAAAACGGAATCCCGACGGGATCGAAGAAAAACGCGCCCACATAATAGCTTCCCGGGCCCGCGTTGAAAACCAGTTGCAGCGTGCCCAAACCGGTCGTTGAATTAAAACCTGAAGAATTTAGACCGGGTACCGACGCAAACGTGTCTCCGTTTGCGGGATAGTAATCCGTTCCATTGACATTGAATTCCCAATCCTGAAGATCCGCGAACGCTGGTGTAACAAGAACCAGCGCAGTAACAATCGACAGAACTGTTCGATATTTCATGTAGTTCACCCTCCTGTGAGGACCGCTCACTTAGGATTCCAGACCAAAAGCTTACGTTCGGCCTGCCGGTCAATGATAAAAGGAATTTCCGGCTCGGCGACGCACCTATCTGCCATGCGGACGACGTCTGAGATATACTAACCAAAAAGTTTCGTGGGTGATAGCAGGAACTTAGTACTCGATGTACCAAACGAAAGTTTGCCTCTTAGCTGGTCTCAAAGGTGAAGATTTCCTGTGCAGCACGGCTTAACTTCCCTTCTCTCTCGGGTTACAATCGTTACTCTTCCAGTTAGAATAGGCGCTACATGAAAGGTCCAAAAGTATTCATATGGGGCATTCTTACGTGTGCGGCCGGTGCCGTAATCGGCGGCACGGCGAGCATTCCGAAATCCTGGCAAGATGCCGATTTAGTAAGCTATCGCGTCCCCTTGGCAGGCCTGGGGACGCCCCCGAAGTTAATTTCTGAATCGAACTATTACGCCCTTCCGGAAGTAAATGTGAAGACCTACCCGGTCTACACACCCGGCAAAGAACCGGCAGGTTATCTCGATTGGCTGAAGCAGCAGGCGCCGCAGCCCCTGGTAGATCCGGATCGGCTGAAAACGCCACAGGACTGGATCGCAGCAGGCCGTGAAGTGTTCTACGGCCGCGAACTTCCGCGCTACACCGGCAGCGAGGATAACCTTCAACTCATCCGGAATCCCCAAGTTCTGGCTGCTTACCGGTTGCAAACGACCGAGGACGGCGTATTACTTGGCTTGCGCTATGTCGTCCGCCAAAAGGGCAAGGTTGAGCTTGGGACCGATACCTGCGCTATGTGTCACGTGCAGGTGCATGGCAGCCAAGTCATTGAGGGACCGCCGAATAACTACACGCCCTTTGGTGCGCTCATGGGCGACCTCACTCGCCGCTACGCCCAGATCGGCCAAGATTTTTTTGAATCGCGCCGGCGTCGGCAGATGCGCGAAGATTACCGCGTTCCCTATTTGGCGGACGATCCGAACCTCAAGACCGCCGACCTTCCAACGGAGCAGATCGCGGAGTTATACGACCGGGTCCCGCTCGGCGTGTACATGCGCACAAACACCAGCCTCCTGTATCCGGTGAAGATTGCCAACTTAGTTGGTATCAAAGACTTGAAGTATTTTGACCGGACCGCGACGGCCCGAAACCGGGATGTTACAGATCTGATGCGCTATATCGCTTCGATCGCCGACGTGACGGACGCGTTAACGATCTATGGCGACGGCCCGCACGGTCAGCTGAAACCGGAGAATCTTGGCATACGGAACGGTATTCAGCGCACGCCCGACGCGCTGCTCTACGCGCTGGCGCTCTATATCTATTCACTCGAACCGCCCGCGAATCCGAATCCGTTGGACGATCGGGCTCGCCTGGGTCAGCGGATATTCGAGCGCGAGCGTTGCGTCCAATGTCATACTCCCCCGCTCTACACCAGTAACAAGCTGACCCTCGCGATGGGTTTTCAACCGACTCCTGAGGAAAAGAAACAGCTCGATATCATCGACATAAGCGTCGGCACGAATCCGGGATTGGCGCTTCAGACCAGAAAAGGCACCGGATTCTATCGCGTACCGTCTTTACGCATGGTTTGGACCAACGCCTCTTTCCTGCACGACGGCTCCATCGGCTCACTCGAAGAGATGTTCAACCCGGATCGGCTCAAGCCGGACTTCCGATCCTCGAATTGGACTGCCAACACGCCGCCTCATGCGGTCTGCGGTCACCCCTTCGGTCTGAATTTGAATGCGTCAGATCAGGCAGCCCTGGTCAAATTCCTCAGGACTCTCTAATGATTGAACCCAGCCGTATCATGCGCATGGCAAGCGCGTTTCAGGAGTCGTGTCTGCTGTTTGCCGCCTCCGACTTAGGGATCTTCGGCAAACTGGCCGAATTAGGAAGCGCCGAGTCCCATCAGCTTGCTGAGCTGTTGCAGTTGGATGACCGTGGGACCCAACTATTGCTGGATGCATGTACTGCCATTGGCCTGCTGCGGAAAACGTCCGATCAGTACGAGAATTCGCCCGAATCGGCTGCCTTCTTAGTTCCCGGACAGCGCGGCGACCTGTCTGGCGCGCTTCGCTACAACCGCGATGTTTACTCCGCTTGGGGAAAACTGGCTGAATTAGCTCGCACCGGTCACCCGGTAGAAGAACCCGAGCTCCACTTAGGAGACGATCCGGCTCGGACCCGAAGCTTTGTCATGTCTATGCACGGCAAAGCGCTGGCCATGGCTCAGCCGGTCCTCTCGATGCTCCACCTTACTGGACGCAAGCAGTTGCTGGACGTGGGCGGCGGGCCGGGCACTTTCTCCGCACTCATCGCAAAACAGCATCCCGACATCCGCTGCACTGTTCTCGAACTCCCGGCCATTGCTGCTCTCGCAAAGGATCTCATTCAGAGGCAGGGCGCAAGCGAGCAAGTCCAACTGCTTCCGGGCGACTATCACACCGCGGAATTCCCCAGCGGCAACGACGTGGTTCTGCTTTTCGGCATGCTCCACCAGGAATCTGTGGAAACAATACGCGATCTGCTGGCGCGCGCCTACCAAGCTCTGCTCCCCGGCGGAAGCCTCTACGTGCTGGACATGATGACCGATGCAACGAGAACGAACCCGCCGTTTTCGGCTATGTTTGCAGTCAACATGGCGCTGACGAAGGAGCACGGCTGGGTCTTTTCGGACAATGAATTAGCCGAATGGCTGACCCAAGCGGGCTTTCACGAAGTCAGCATTCGCCCGCTCCCTCAGCCCATGCCGCATTGGCTGGCCTCGGCCTCAAAAGCCGAAGCGTAGCGCAAACTGCAATTGCCGCGGCGCCTCAGCCGAGTAAATCTGCCCAAACCCGGGCTGATCCGCATATAACTGCGGCAAGTCGAAATTCGTTCTGTTGAGCGAGTTAAATGCCTGCGCCTCAAAGGTCATGGATAGGCGTTCGCACAGCATGAATTGGCGTGACGCCTCAATGTCGAAACTAAACAATCCCGGTCCGCGCACAATGTTGCGTCCTGCATCACCGAATGTGTATGGCGCCGGAATGGCAAACGCTGAGGTATTGAACCACTCCTGCGATCCACGGTTGGACAAGGCGGGCGAGAACAGCACGTTGGGGCGGTCCGATCCGAAGTTTCCGCCGGTGTTTCCCGTGTTGCTGTTATCGAACGACAGTAATGGAGTGAAGGGCTGCCCGTCATGCGCCGTAATAATGCTGCGGAACTCGATGTTTCTCACCAATTTGTTGTGCCAGGGCAGATCGTAGACAAAGGCCACCGTGGCGTTGTTGGGGGTGTCAAAGCTCGATAAAGCGTGCTCAGCGTGATAGTCGGCACTGTTTTGCGGAAAGTTCTTGTCGGAGAACGTGCCGAGAAACGACGAGGTATCGTCCGTTGACTTCGAGAACATGTAGTTGGCGATTACGGATAACCCGGCCTGCAAACGCCGGGTAAAAGAAAGCTGAAGAGCTTCAAATTCCGAGTCGCCGCCCGATTCCGTGTAGAAGATATTCGAAAAGCTCTGGTATTGCCGTCGAGCTTGCAAGTCCCCGGGGCCGGGCTGCGGCTGGTTCAAATCCAGAGATCGAATCAGACGAGTGCCTTTCGAGGCGGCGTAAGCGACAGAAAACGTCCCCAACTTATCCACGGCGCGCTGAACATTCAGGTTCCAGTCCTGCAGGTAGGGCGTGCGTAGGTTCGGAGCCAGGGTGCTCAGAGACGGAGGCGGAACATATCCGGAGCTGAAGGGAAATGGATTCTGCAACGTAAGCAGGCCCTGCGCGCTGGGAAAGAACGTATAAATGGAGAAATAGGGCGGGTTGTAATACAAAGCGGAAGTCACTTCGAACATGCCCGCGTCATAGAAGATTCCGTATCCGCCGCGAACCACCCAGTTCTGGGAAGGACTCCACGCGAATCCTACTCTGGGTGCGAAGTTACTGTCATCCGGCGGATAGCCGGAGCGTGGAATTCCTCCCGTACCCACCTGGTCCAGTTGGCCGGTTGCCAGATTCAGCGCTGACATGCGATTCGTCGGGTCGGTCGGGGGAGTGTTGTATTCATAACGCAGCCCCAGGTTCAAAGTAAGATTGGGGCGGATCTTCCAGTCGTCCTGGATAAAAAAGCCGGATTGAAAAGTCCGAAGTGTCTGCGGCGCAGTGAGTTGCGAATCGATCGTAAAAGTTGGCAAACCCAAAAGAAGATCGCCAATCCCTGAACCGGTTAGTGCGCCCAGGAAAGAAATGGCCCCCCTCGGCAGCTCATCCACAACCCCGTTCAATTCAATTTTGCGAAACTCAGCCCCGATCTTTAGACCATGATTACCCCGCACCAGGGACAGTGTGTCGTTTAGCTGATAGGTTGTCGTGTGGCGATCGATCGGCAGACTGGCTAGATCTCCCACGGGTGAAAATCCGGAGACCGAAATCGACGGATAACCCAGTTGAAGCGCGTCGCTGGGCAGGTAGTTAACTCCCCAAAGCTGGTTCACATTCGTTTGATAGTTCTGTTGCAAAATGGTTCGGGCGGCTCGGTTGAAGCCGAGCAGTAACGAATTGGTAGTCCCGGGACCGAAGACGCGTGTGTAACTCACCAGCGCATTATGTCCTCGGTCATACACGTAATCGCCAAAGCCCGGCAGGTTTGTCGTTGAGTTTTCGGTATACGGTTCCAGGATGTTTTTGTGTCCGTAACTGTAGCGCAACACAAGCTTGTTTAAGTCATTGAAAGCATGATCTACGCGAATGTTGTATTGGTCCAGGGCGCCGTTTCCAATAGGTTGGGCCAGGTAATTGCCGGTGGCGGAACCGTTGGAAGGAAGCGGATACAAGTTTAGAATCTTCAACGCAATGGGGGAGATTAGGGACGGCGGGATCAGGTTGCCTTGGAAGGTCTGACCGGTATATGGATTCAGTACCGGCGGGAGCCCTGCTAAGTTCCCGTTCCTTTCAGCAGCCGTGGGGACGGTCGCCAGCCGACTATAGCCACTGTCTTCCCGCAACCCGTCGAAATCGGCGAAGAAGAAGGTACGGTTGCGTTTCAGCGGTCCGCCGATCCCTCCGCCGTATTGATTGCGAATGAGCTGGGGCTTATTCGTTCCGTCGAAGAAGTTTCGTGCGTCCAGGGCGCGGTTTCGCAGGTATTCGTAGGCGAAGCCGTGGAAATCGTTCGTTCCGCTGCGCGTAATGACGTTCACTTGGCCACCCGCGCTCCGGCCGTACTCAGCGCTATACGAATTCGTTTCGATCTTGAATTCCTGGATAGCATCCACCGATGGTTGCAGCACGTAAGTGTTGACATCCGGGTCATTGTTATCAACACCATCCAGAAGAAAATTGTTGAACTCTTCGCGGCCTCCATTCGCTTCCATGGCAAAGTCGCCACGCGTGGATAAGGCCGACGCTTCTACCGGGGGAAGGACGCCGGGAGTAAGCAAAGCAAGCCTCAGGAAGTCCCGCTCGTTCAATGGCAGTTTCTGAATCATTGTCCGATCCAGAACTGCACCAAGATCGGACGATTCGGTTTGGACTGCACTCACGTCGCTCTGAACTACGACGCGCTCGTGGCGGCCGGCGATCGGGGGATGGAAATCCGCCCGAACGTTCGCATTAACAAGCAACTGAACATTCGGAGTCGTCACCGAATCGAAACCGCGAGCCGCAACGGAAATCGCGTAGATCGCAGGCGGTAAATCGTCGAACCGGTAAAAACCAGAACCGTCCGTCGACGACGACTTACTGAAGGAGCGGTTGGCATCGGAAGCTGTCACAGTCGCTTGGGTGATCGCTTGATGGGCTGGATCCTGCACAAATCCGGAAATGGAACCTGTCGTGACCTGAGCGGCCGCCGGGAGTGTAAACAAGAGTATGGCTAAGTAACGCATCGCAATAAAAATACTGAGACTGCAAGTGTACTTGTCCAGTTGTTGTTCTGGCAAATGAAATTTAGGTTGGGCCGAAGCTATTCCGGCCAGTTCGTAGTACCAAAGATCCAGAACTTGCATTTGCCAGATCGCGGTCATCCGGCTGTATACTGCTGTATGCTTCGGCGCTGCGTCCGAAGCTATTTACCCACATCGAAACCTTCGGAGGTACCTTGGATCGCTGGAAGGCAGGGCGGAGATCAGGGACTGTGTGTCGTTGTTCGGCAGCCGCGATCCTGTGCATCCTTTGCATATATCCGTGCAGAGCTCAGGTCGACCGAAGCGCGTTGACCGGTACGGTTCGAGATGTCACCGGTCGGGTGATTCCCGGAACATCCATATCCATCTACCAAGCGGCAACCGGCTCAACTCGGCATGCTCTTTCCAATGCCGAAGGGAGCTATTCGGTGGCTGATCTCCCCATCGGCTCCTATTCGATCGTTTTCTCTAAGAGCGGATTTGAGGAAATCCAGTACCAAAACGTGAAGCAGGAGATCGGTGCAACGAGGATCATCAATCCGGTCCTTTCGCCCTCCGTGCGGAACGAAGAGGTAACCGTCTCTACCAGCCTCGTTCAACTTGATCGGACCAACGCTGCTTTGGGAGCGGGCATTGAAGAGCAAGCAATTGAGAACTTACCTCTGAACGGGCGCAATTGGGCGAGCCTGACGAGCCTGATACCTGGCGCAATCGATGCAGGAGGCAGCAATCAGCGCACCATCCGGTTCGTCGGACGCGGCCGCGATGACATGAATATAACTTATGATGGCGTGGATGCCACGGGTATTGCCAATCAGGCGCAAAAGGCAACAATCCGGCTGTCGATCCCAACCGAAGCGGTCCAGGAGTTCCGTGCTGAAACAGCGCAATACACAGCAGAGTACGGCGACGCTGCGGGAGCGCAGATAGTGGTTGCGTCACCTTCCGGTACGAACGCACTGCGTGGATCGCTCTTTGAGTACTTGCGCAACAGCTTCTTCGATGCCCGCTCGCCGTTCGACACAACGCACTCTCCGCGTCCGTTTCGGCTGAACCAGTTCGGCGGGTCCCTCAGCGGCCCAATCTGGAAAAACAAGACGTTTTTTTTCCTGAGTTATGAAGGATTCCGTCAAGTCCAGGATCAGACGCTGATCGGTTTCGTTCCCAGTCCCACATTTCGGAACCAGCTACTCCTGAACTCTCCCGCCGTGTCGCCCATCGTCAATGCCTTCCCTCTTGGAACACAGGCAACCAGCACCGCCCGGGTGTGGCAGTACACCGGTGTGGGTCAAACAACCGATAACGAGAACTCGGCGATGCTTCGTATCGATCATCACTTCACGGACGCGACTACCGGGTACCTGCGCTTCGATTACGATAAGGCTCTCAATATCGCGCCTCTCGGCACTTTACTCGACCGGCAGAGCGTTCCTGCTTCGATCGATAACGGCGTGGCGGAGCTGTCGCACATCTTCTCGCCCACCCTGGTCGACGAGTTTAAGTTTGGTATCAACCAGGCAATCTCGCGTACGCTCAACTTGACGAGCCTGCCTTACAGCGTAAACATCTCCGGCTTTACTGCTCTGAATAGCAACGAGACTTCCGACCAGGACGGCGCGACGTTTTCGTGGATCGACAACCTCACTTGGACGCATGGCCGTCACCTGCTGAGGGCCGGCCTCGATATCCGGAAGATTCAGATGAACGAGGGTAACTCCGCGTACGGAACACTGACCTATTCGTCATTAAGCAACCTTCTCAATAACAGTCTGGATTCCGGCACGCAGATCGCGCTGCTGCCTCTGAAGCGTATGCGCAAAACGCAAGAAGCCGGCTACCTCCAGGATGAATTCAAATGGAGCCCGAATCTGACCTTAAACGCCGGCCTGCGGTACGAATACTTCAGTGTTTTTCACGAGGCGACAGGCCGGGCGGCCCCCTTCGATTTTGCCACCTGCGGCGGCTTTTGTCCGGCTGGAAGCGCGTTCTATATCCCGACAAAAGGCGGCTTCGATCCGCGGCTGGGGTTGGCGTGGTCGCCCGCAGCGACTCACGGCAACACGGTGCTTCGAGCGGGCTACGGCGTTTACCACGAGGACGGCCAACTCGACGATCAAAACTTTCCCATCGCGAACGATGAGGCGAGCTACAGCCTGATACGCGGTTCCGCTCTTCCCAATCTCAGCTATCCGATCGCGTCGTTCTTAGTGAATGCTACCGGTGTCCTGACCCCGAAAGATCTCTATCGTAACCGCAAAGACATGTACGCGCAGAACTGGACCTTCTCTCTGCAACAAAAACTCAGCGGCTCATTTCTTGGCACTTTGTCTTACCTGGGCACCACTGGAACGAATGTGATGAACCGCAGTTACACAAATCTCATCGATCCGCTCACGGGGACACGTCCTTATCCGCAATACGGGCAAATCGAACTGCGGGAAAACGACAGCACCAGCAGTTTTCAGGCGCTACAAGCGTCTGTGCAGCGTTCGTTTGCTCATGGCTGGCTGATGGCGGCCAATTACATGTGGTCGCATGCCATCAACGATGCTTCCCTCGGCAGCGGTGTAGAAGATGACTTTCCGCAGAACGTGTCCTGCCGCGCTTGCGATCGGGCCAGCAGTGACGAAGATGCGCGCCACAGCTTTTCGGTTTACAGTGTCTACCGATTCCCCTTCGGAGCGGGACGGGCGCACCTCAGCAGCCCCGGATTTGCGCGCACTCTTTGGGGAGGTTGGGAATGGGATGCGCTGGCGACAGGCAGGTCGGGCCTGCCGGTAAACATCACGGTCGATCGTCCGTCTTCCGCGCTACCGGACCGAAACAACAAGAATCAGCGTCCGAACTACGTTTCGGGCGTTTCCCTTACACCTGCCGGCAGCTCGACACCTGTGTTATGGATCAATCCCGCTGCCTTCGCGGTGCCTTTATCAGGCGCATGGGGCGACTTGGGCCGGAACGCGTTTAACGGCCCGGCTCTCTGGCAGATCGACACTGCTGTAGCCAAGCACGTGCCCATCAAGGAGCGTGCCAGCATCGAGTTCCGCGCGGAATGCTTCAACGTGCTGAATCGTCCGCAATACGGGAATCCGAACGCCGACATCTCCGCGCCGGCCAGCTTTGGACGCATCACAACGTTAGTGAATACCGGGCCGACCGGCAGCGGTACGCCGCGTCAGATTCAATTGGCACTGCGCTTCGCGTTCTAGCGATCTTGCCAAACGGCTGCTCCTCCGGGTTCGACGTTGCGTTGGCCCACTAAGATTTGGGCGTTTGCGGCGGCTGGGATGGGTTCGGTTTGGCTGGCAAAGTTGGTTGCTACCCAGAAACCATCGCGCCAGTCCACTAAAAAGTTGGGCGCGAGGTCGGCGGGGTTCGCTCCGGCGGATTGATAGACGCGGTGGAGCAGGGCGCGCTCGAGTTCACCATCTAACGTGTCAACGCCGATGTAGGTGACAGTTCCCTGCCCCAGCTTGTGGGTAATCGCGGCAGCTTTTCCCGAATAGAACTGATCGGCATATTGGGCTAGAACTTCGGTTCCGGAATCCGGTTCAATGATGTCGCCCCATGAGCCCCATGAATAAGTCTTGCCGGCGGCGGTGACGTGACCGTTCACGCCGACCGGCAACAGATCATAGCGCGGGATGCGCGCCCCGATTAAGCCATAAATAGGTTCGGCCCAGGCGGCTTCCCAGAGATGACCGCGCATGTCCTTTTGACCGGTGCGACAGGTGAGAACGAGATGCCCGCCATTTTGGACGTATTCGGTGAAGCGGCGAATGAGGTCCTGATCGATCAACTGATAAGCGGGGGCGAGGACAAAGGGATGGTGACTCCAATCGCGGTCCGCAGTGAGTACGTCGACGGGGGCCATCATCGATTTGAGGGCGCGGTAATAGCGCATCCAATGCGCTTCGGTGTTCCAGCGGACGGTCTGCTTGTGATTGGAGATGTCCCAGCGATTGTCGTAGCTGATGAGGAAGGCAGTGCGGCGCGCGGCGTAACTTTCGGGCTCATGCGCATTTGGGTTGTAGTGCTTGCGCAGTTCCAGAACATCCTGCATGGCTTGAGAATATTCGCGGCCACCGACGGATGGCGTGACACCATCGGTTTCCGCCAGACCTTTGTGATAAAGCTCTGAGCCGTAGAGCGGCTGACGATAGCGATAGGTGCAGACCATGGTGGCTCCGGCGCCGAAAGCGCGCATGATCCACATGTGAATCGCGCCGGGAAGCGGCCAGGGATTGACTTCGCCCCAATTGACCTGGCCGGGCTGCAGTTCCATGGGACCGGACAGGCCGTTGAAGGAGCGCATGTAATCGTGCATGAAGGACATGACATCGGCATTGCCCAAACGGAAGCCGAGCGGTCCTTCGTTCAAGTCGCCATGCACGGGGTAATGGGTCCAAGTGAAGACATCAAGCGTTTTAGCGGAATAGGACGGATTGACGTCTTCATGCATGGCCATGAAGTTGGTCGTGATCCACTGGTTTTTGGTGTAGCGGCGGAGAACGTTGGCTTGCATGGCGATGTAATCGGCGGTTTCGTGCGCGAACCAGCGGCGGAAGTCGAGCACGGCGTGAGGACTCGGGTCGGCAACGAGCGTGTCTTCATTGGGGATTTCGATCTGGTCGAAGTTTTGGTACATCAAAGACCAGAACGCGCCGCCCCAATCTGAATTCAGGCGATCGATAGTTCCATATTTTTCCCGCAGCCAGTCACGGAATTTCGCGGTTGCGGCTTTGGAGTAAGAAAAGCGGCGGCCGTAATGGCTGAGTTCGTTATCGATCTGCCAGCCCCAGACGCGCGGATCGTTCCCGAAGCGCTTGGCAAGTTCGGTGTCGATTTTGGTGACGTAGTCGCGATAGACCGGCGAACTCCAGTCTGCTTCTTCGCGGCTGCCGTGGATCATGGTGCGGCCTTGGGCATCGACCATCAGCACTTCCGGATGATTGCGCGTCAGCCAAATGGGCGGGGTGGCGCTGGGAGTACAAAGGATGACTTTCAATCCGTTCTTCGAGGCCAGCTCGACATTCTTCTCGAGCCAATCGAAATCGAATTTGCCTTCCTGGGGCTCCATGAAATACCAGGCGAACTCGCCCATATGGACAAATTCCATATTGAGCTTGCGGATGTTGGCCATGTCGCGCTCCCATTGCGAGGAGGGCCAGGCTTCCGGGTAATAGTAGACGCCGACTGTCAGCATGTCCTTTTTAGGGAACCAGTCGGGATTGGGCGTTAGCGTTTGCGCGAACAACGCAGGAGCGCAGAGCAGCGCGGCGAGAAGCGGTCGTCTGATCATGCGGTTTTTGGGCGGGGGCCCGGGTTGAGAGCTACCTTGCCGGCGTATCGCAGTTCGGCAACGGGGTCGCCTAAGGGCATGAATTCCATCGCCACAATACGGCTGTAATTCAGCTCGATCAGTTTGCGATAGATGTTGCCGTAATCGATTTCACCCGTGCCGGGAGCATGGCGGCCGGGAACATCTGCGATGTGGACGAGTCCGGTGTACTGGATATTCTTGACGAGCTTTTCGATGAGGTTGCCTTCGGCTATTTGCTCATGGAAAAAATCGTAGAGGAACTGCACTTGCGGATGGTTGACGGCGCGGATGATCTCGAAACCTTCGGCGACGGAAGTCAGGTAGTATTTGGGGTTCTCTTCGGGGTCAATGTTTTCGAGTAGCAAGCGAACGGGCTGGCCGTTGATCTGCTTGCCTTCGATAATGGAGGCGGCGCGCTTGAGGCCTTCGATGCAGCTTTCATGCTGCTGCTGGCGGGGCATGCCGGGGACGACGTTGCCGGACATGACGATGCAGGCCGGACAATTGAGGCGCTCCATGATCGGCAGCTCATTGCGAACGTCGGCAAGCAGGGCTTCGCGATCGTTTGGGTTGCCGACGGCGTGAGGCAGGCCGGCGGTGGTGTCAAAGTGAATGCCGAGTTCTTTCTGCTTGGCAATGGCGCGCTTGAATTGGTCTTCGGACCATTTACGATATTCGCCGACGAGCTCGACATTCTTGTAACCGGCTTCGACGACTTTTTCGAGGCGCGCCTCGAAGGAAAGATTTCTGAAGACGGTCCAGAGCATGACGGAGAGGCCATAAGGGACGGCGCTTTGGCTGCTGGATGAGTCTTGAGCGTCGGCCGCGCGGCCGAGGTTTGTGGCTGCGAGTGCGCCGGCAGCGAGGCTGGTTGTGAAGGTTCGGCGGTTCATAGGTTGTGATGGAAAGCCAAAGAAGTGAGCATATCGCGCCGTCGTCCAGAACGCGAACTCAAGCTGACGAGAGACTCAGCCGATCATCCATCTCGGCTGAATCCAGCCGAGCGAAACCCCTGTCATCACCAGACCGACGATCATGACGACAGCGGGTGAAGCGATCGAGACCCAACGAAAGAGAGGATGGCCGCCGCTGCGCTTCCCGGCCGGCAAGAGATTCTTCGCATAGAGCACGAGCGCGCCAATCGCAATCAGCACGGATGCAAGTCCGGCACTGAACGAAATCAGCAGCAGCAAGCCGAGGCCGACGTGACCGACCGCGATCGCTCCGAGAAGCAGAACGAGCGCCGATTCGCACGGGACCAGGCCGCCGCTCGCCCCTAAGGCCGCGAGTCCCGCCCAGGAGAGTTCATTGGGCATGTGGGAATGAGTATGTCCGTGATCATGGGTGTGACTGTGAGTATGCGAATGGTCATGATCGTGTACAAGGTCGTGATGGTGCGTATGCTCGTGCGGGTGCGGATGGGAGTGGGCGACCGTAGCGTGAGAATGAACGTGAACGTGCCCGGCGTTCGAGATTCTCTTGCGCAACATCCAAGCGCCGACCGCCACAATGGACAGACCTGAAAGGACGCCGAGACCCTCGGTCAGCTTTTCCGGAGCTACATATTTAAACAGGAACAAGGTCGCTATTCCCAGCACGAAGACCGCGAACGTGTGGGTAGCGGTCACTGTGGCTCCAAGAAAGACAGCGTGCTTCAGAGTGCCGCGTGAGCCGATCAGGTAGGCGGCGACGATGGATTTGCCGTGACCTGGTGTGACCGCGTGAGCAGCCCCGAGTGCGAAGGCGCAGAGCAGGGCGACGAATATCAGCCATGAAGTAAGTTCGCGCTGATGAAGCAGTCTGGATAGGTAATCGCCGCGGACGACGGTGCCATTGGCGGCTCCTTGCGCTGTCATGCTGGCGGGAGCAGGCGCTTGGCGAGCGGAATGGGGCTGAGCGATACGAGTCACGACGGGGGTAATGACCGGGCCGCGGGCAAGCGGCGTTGGATTCACGCGCCATTCGAGTTCCGCCCGAAGGTCTTGAGGAGGAGCTATCGTCGGGTCGGGAGGATAGTGAGTGAGAGCCTTACTTAGATCCTTTCCTGGCTGGCTCGCTCTTTGCAGAGTAGTGCCGGATGCCGCATCGATTACGATTTCTTTCCAACCGGCGCGATCAGGGTAGTTATTGTCCTGATACTGAAGTTTGCCGCCTTGAATGGGGAGAAGAGCGTGGGCTGTGATCCGCAGAATGGGAAGGTTTCCCGCACCATCGGCGATGACTAAATTTACAGACTGGAACGTTGCCCGCACTGGCGCGCCGTTGGAGGCGATTGCCAGGTTCCTGAGCCATAGGCGAGCCTGCTCAACGGCTTTCCTATGAAGCTCGGCTTGAGAACTGTCGCGCTGCAAGTTCCAATCGCGCAACAATTCGAAGGTAGGGATTTCGGCTAAATCGAGCACATATTCGAGATCAACGCCGCGCGGAGTAGCTTCGAGCTTCGCGTAATGATTGACGCTGAAGTTGCCCATGGGATGGGCCACGAGCGCCGAGGACGCGACGACAAGTAGGCAAAGCAGCTTATTCAAGTGAGTCCTTATCGCCGCGTCGCGGATGTTTCTCTGCTTTTGCAAAATCGAATTGCGGGTTGAGAGAGCTGAGCCTCGCAGCGTATTGGTGCGCCGGTTCATCTTCACCGGCGGCGCGAGCGATTTCGCGGGCGTGGAAGTAGAAGACGGGCTCCGGCGTTTGAAACTTGAGCGCCTTTAGGCTGGCAGCGCGAGCTTCAGCGACGCGGCCGTTTTTGTAGAGAACCCATGAATAAGCGTCCCAGGTGTAAACGTCACCGCGAACGGGAAGCTCGGTTTCAAGGAGATGTAGCGCTTCCGGGAGGTTGCGAGCATGATCGGCCAGAAGAAGCGCGAGATTCCGATTCGTGGTTTCGTTTCTTACCCGGCCAAGTTTCTGGATGACATCGATCAGGGCTTGCTGCTCACGGGCTTTCGCGGGCTGCGCCGAGGCATCGTAGAGGTCCTCCAAAGCACCCGCGTATTCGACCAGCGGAACAATGGATTGCGCACGCAAATAGTAACGAATGGCGGAGTCCAGTTGGCCTTTGGAAGCTTCGACCTTTGCCAGACCGGCGTAGGCGCGGTGCAAGGCAGGAAAAAGATCGACGGCTTGACGATACGCGCGGGCGGCTTCTTCGATATTGCCGGTTTTGAAGTAGATGTCGCCTAACTCCGCCGAGCACCAGGCAACGTTTTGGGGTTGCGGATCGCCTGCTTCGACGGCCATGCTCATGAGAGTAATGGCATCGGGCGCGTCGCCCGTAACGAAGCGGAAGTAAGCGAGACGGTTGTAACTGGCTAAGTTGGGACGGAGCGCGAACATCTTCACGTAAGCATCGCGGGCGCTATCGTAGTCGCCCAATTCCATGGAAGCGTCGCCGAGATTGGCCCAAACGCCGGGATCGGAAAGAGAGAAGCGAATCAGATCGCGAGCGCGTTCGGCCACTGCCTGAAAATTATGCCGCTGCATATCTATTTCGTTTTCGAGGCGCAGGGTTGTCAAGCTGCCGCCATCCTGACGGAGCATGGCATCGACGAGCGCGGCAGCACGCTCGAGATAGGCTCCGTCGCCGGACTCGCGCAGTTTCTGCAGGCAAGCGGCCGTGAGACCGATCTCCGCAGACATGTCACCCGGAGTTCTCTTCAACATCGCCTCATAAGCCTGGATACGCTGGTCGGCGCTGGCGTGGGCAAGGTCAATGGCGGCACGCTTGGAAAGGCCCGCCGCGACTTGGGAATGAAGTGCGGGCGATTGTACAGACTGGGCACAGCAGAACGCGTGAAAAGTCAGGGCGAGAGAAAGCAGACGAGCTTTCATTTGAGACCCGCGGTGGAAGCGGCTTCCGGTTCGAATGAACACGTGAAGTTCGGAAATGTCTGCAATTCGCGCCGTAGCTTAGTGACAGCCGCCTCGTCGGCGGTCATGACGGCGATATGCGCGGCATGACAGAAGTAAATGGGATTGCGGATGCCGATAGCGAGCGCACTGTTCAACTGCTGTTGTGCTTCCGCATACTTGCCGTTTGCGTAGAGCGCCCAAGCGTAGGCATCGAGCGTGGCGGCATCTTGACGAATCTTGACTCGCCGCGCAGCCAAAAGGAGCGCCTGGGGAGCATTGAGTTTGCCATCGGCGTAGTAGTAGATGAGAGAAAGAGGCGGCTCGGGATCACGGAGCGCTTGCTTCTCGAAATCGGCAAACACGGAGCGCGAGCCCGGAATGTCGCCAGTCTTCTCGAGCGCTTCGGCCCAGGCGTAGAGGTTTTCAGGGCTCGAGAAAGATCGAGCACGCTGCTCGAACAGTGCGGCGGCTTCGGCGGGACGATGCTGCTCGAGGCGCAGATCGGCTAAAGCGCCCAACGCGGACTGCGAATCAGGCCAAAAATGCAGGGCTTGGTTGACGAAATACTCCGCTTTGGTTAAGTCGCCCATTTCAAGCTGCATGCGGGCCTCTTGAGTAAGCAGCCAAGCGAGCTCATCGCGATCGCCGGGCGACGTTCTGCGCCGCGATTCCTCGAAGAATTCAAAGGCGCCCTCGGGATCGCCGAACAGATGGCGGAGGATGGCGGCTTTAGCGAATCCAAGACTATTTCCGGCTCGCAGATCAAGAATCCACTGAGCGTCGCGCTCCGCTTCGGCATAATTGCCGAGGGCCACATTCACGTCAACGAGCAGCCCCCAACCGGCGAGGTCGTCAGGAACTTTGTGATTCAAGTCCTTCGCAACGGTTAGCGCGTTTGCCAATTGTTGTTTGCCGAGCAACACGGCGACCTGGAGCTTGCGCGCGTCGTAGTTGCCGGGCGACAGCTTGAGACTCTGCTGGAGCGCTGCTTCGGCTTTGTCATAGAGGGCCGGGTCGTGATTGTCGCGCGCCCAACGGCAATACGCGAAAGCAAGCTGGTTGTAGGCTTCTACATTTTTCGCGTTGGAAGCGATGAGCTTCCGCGCGGCACGGACGAGATCGTTAGCGGGCGAAGGCGCAGCGGACGGCTGCTGCGCCGGCGCCCACTCGACGGTGAGAAGCGCGGCTACAACGATGAAGAAACAGCGCATAATGACGGCAGGTTGAGGAGTGGGCCAGGGGGCGAACCCGGCTGGCCCGGAACAGGTTTTAGTTGATGGGGCAGGCAGCGCCCGTACTCATGGTGCAGCCTGGTTCACCGGGATCAATGTGGCGTCGGTCACGCCCGCTTTGGGCGAATGCGACGTAAGGGAACGTTTCCTGATAGGGGACATCGTTGGTGTTGACACCGTCGCCTATGCGGTTATTCGGTGACACATTAAAGGCAGGATTCGAAGACGCCGGCGACGGCGCGCGCGGCAATGTCGGTCACGTCATCGGAGACGCGACGGCCGTTGGGGAAGCCCGCCCCGTCTCCGCCGAGCAGGCCAAGACGGCTGCGGTTATTGGCAGCGGTGGGAGGAACTCCCGTGTTAAGTCGAAGGAGGTCGGCAACCGGGCCCGGAGGAGTGCCGTGCGCGGCTATGGGGGGCAGGTATTGAACGAGCGGCAGCAAGTCGGTGCGTGGTGGAGGTGGGATGTTGATTCCGTAGACCGCATTCAAAACACGGGCGAGTAGCGGATCCAAATCGAAGGCTGCGAACTGGGAGTCATCTTTGGGAAAGCTCATGCTCCAGTAATCTTTGGAACCGGTTCCGATGATGAGTTCGTTGATGAGCGGATTGCCCATGCGCTGCACTTGGGACCAGCCGCCCGACGTGACAGGGGGTAGAGGGGCGCGGCGAACAGTGATGCGCGGGCGCGATGTGGTTCCCCAAGCACCGATGGTGGCGGCAGGATCGCTAGAGGCGAGAAGCGTACCGGTGCGCGTCAACATGGAAATGGGAACTTCAATCGCGATGGTATTGACGTTATAGCCGGAGAGGAAGTCGGGGGCGGTGTTGATGTGATCGTTGGCATCCTGCGCGGGGGAGAGGACTCCACCGCCCGCGCCGAGCCGGAAATTTAACGAATCGAAGGCGGCGCCGAGGTCGATGTAGAAAGGATCGTCGACGGTTCCAGCGAAGACCTTGATCCCATTCCCGAGTTCGTAGATACCCTGCGCGGCTAACGCGGAGTAATTCGGCATGGTACGCGGACCAACATTGGTGGGAACAGCAAAAAGCGATCCACCCGCGGCGTTGGTCAGATCGGTGGAGATACCGTTGTCCACCATGGTCACCGTGTAAGTCTGGCGGAGGTTGAGCCCGGCTGAACCGGGACCGTCCAGCGTGGTGATGGCCGGCGGGACAATCTGAGTTCCAGGGGCAACGGGAGGGGGCGAATTGGCAGGAGCCTTGATGCCAGTGCCGGCGCCTACAAAGGCGGTAAACACACCGGGAGCACGTATCTCGGTGTGGAATTGGAACTGAAAGCTGATGTGCGGAAGCGCGTCGTTGTGGTTATCGATGTCGATGGCATAGAGAATGTTGTCATCGAATGGAAAGTAATTGGGACCGTTGCCGGGTTCCAACAAAGGATCGACATTTAGGAGAAAGGTGACCTTCGAATGATCGTCATAGCTAACGAAGGCGAAGAAGTCGGTGATATCGGCTTTGTGATCGAGGGCGGTGATGGGCGCCTCGCGGTGGCTGGCGGCAAAACCGGATTGGGGGCTCACCATCGCGGCGGCAAGAATTACGCAGGCGAGAGGCTTAGTTCGATACATGAGGTTCCTCGCTACTGTTGGTTTGTGGGGGTTTGCGGCTGCGGCGGAAAAGCAGTCCGGACGCCGTGAAAAGAGCGATAGCCGTTAGAGTGAAACTGCTCGGTTCGGGAACGGCCGTGAACTGGTCAGTAAGGGTGCCGGCGGACGCGGAGCCGTTCGTGCCGTCGATGGTGAGATCGTCCGTAATGTTCAGGAATGCCGGCAATGCAAAAGTTGAGAAGTCCTGATTTTGGGTACCGTCAAGAGTGAGAAGTGTGCCACTTACACCGGAGCAACCCGAAACACCGTCAGAACTAAAAACGCCGCCCGAGCAGTTGTTTTGAAGGCCGGTTACCGCGCCGCTTCCCGTCTCCGAAGATCCGCTCAGTGCGTAAGTTTCGTTCTGGTAGAGATTGCCCGAGATGCGATAGGAGAATATCGCTTCGAGGATATTTCCGGCGGCCGACTGCTGGACCATCGTGCTGATTCCTGGATCGAGGCTCCCTCCGAAGGGTTTGATGGTGATGGCGGACGTGCTAATGGGTGTTCCGCCGTTCAAGCCGGGTTCAACGGTGAAATTTGAAAGCGTGTCGGTGCCGATGGTGCAACCGCCGGGACCGAGCGCTATATACGCGGCGAGCGAACCGTTTGTACAACTTGCCGCCGAGCCAGGGATGACGCTCAACGCTGCTAGCAGCAGTGCCGAAGTAAGGTATCGCATGTTAGCCTTCCTGTTTTTCGCAATTACACCTTTAACTCACTGAGAAGCGCCGTCACGATCGCGCTTGTCACGATGTACGAGATTGCTCACCCAGCGGGTTAGAGTATATAGTCAAAAACTTTAGCCCATGAGTACTGACAGTACCAATAAGTAAGCAGACGGACAATTATCTAAGTGCGGTTAAAGAAGTAGGCACGAATGACGTCTGAATAGGATCGCCACATCATGGTTGTGCATCGGAAGCGGGTTCGGGCTCGGGCTGCATTCGGAGACGCTGACGGGTGAGCCGGCAGGCAGGGCAGCCGGAATCCAAGCATTCCGCGGGAGCTGGGCTGAGGTGATTGCCGGGGCGTTGGGCTTCGGTTTCGAGGAGGTCGAGCCAGGTGTCGAGCGAGAGGCGCTGGGTGGCGGAGGCGGGGGAGTCGCGGAAGAAAAGATCGGCCGTGGTCCAGTCGTATTCGTCGGGGATGCCGTGGGGGAAGTGGAGGCGGCGGTAGACGAATTGGGGCGGCGGATTCATTGTTTCGGCGCGTTGTGAGCAGTTGTTGGTTGGAAGGGGTGAGAGTGGTGACGGCGAGGCCGTCCTGGATGGTGATTTCGACGGACTGCTCGAGGATGTTGAGGTTGCGAAGTTGTTTGGGGCTGGGCTGGCCGTTGAGGAGGAACTCTTCTGTCCCGGGGCGGTTGGCGGCGGCTTCGAGTTCGTGCCGCAGGCGGGTGAAGGATTCGCGATTGCGTTTGCGGAACTCGGCGAGATCGGCTTTTTCGGCGGGGAGAGCGATTCCTTTGGCTTCGGCCTTTTGTAACTGTTTTTCGAGCCTGTCTTCGCGGCGCTCGGAATCCTTCTGCGCTTGGCGCAAGGTGGTGCGTTCGCGGGCATAGAACTGTTGGCGATGTTTTTCCTCGGCGCGGCGGTTTTTGAAGTAGTCTTCCAGATCGTGCTGGGCTTTGGAGGCGGCGCGTTCGGCGGCGGTTTTGTAGCGCAGAGTGAGTTGGAAAATTCTGTGTTGGCCTTCATCCCACTTGGTGTATTCGAAATGGGAGAGCTGGAATTCGACCTGATTGAAGCGGCGTTCGTTGCGCAGCAGATACCACTTATTGATGACGAATTGTTCGAGGAGTTCGAGGGCGGCTTCGGAATCGGGTTGGTAGGCGCGTAGCCAGCGGTCGTAGAGAGCGTCGAGGTCTTCCTGTTTTTCGTCGGCGAGGACGAGGATGTGGGAGCGGCAGCCGTGTGTGACGCCGTTTTTGCTGGAGTTTTCTTTACCTTGAGGAGTGCATGGACCGCCGCCGCGGCGCTTGGGCGGTTCGTTTTCTTCTTCTTCCGGATAGCGGCGCGTGGGATCGAGCATGATGTTTCTTGATCGAGTTGTCGCATTGGGGTGCGCGGCGGGCGGGGTGCGGCGGGTGTAAGCGGTGGAAATTGCTGGAGATGATTTATTTTTTGGAATTGCGATGGGATGCGCGCTCCGTTACCGTCGCGCCTCCGTTTTGGGTTGCACGCCTGAAATTACCGAGCGAACTGGCGGTGGGTTCGTTTTTTCAAATTGGGGCGAGTGGCAAGAACCAATTACCTGCGAGACAATCGAAGCGTGTGCCATGGCTACCCTGAGCGATTTCGAGAAACTACTGCCGCCTCTTTCGCCGGGCGAGAGAGCGCAGATTCTGAAATGGGTTGTTCGGGATTTAGGCGATGCTTTCCCTGGGATCGATTCTCGTCCTGAGGTATGCAATGGCCAGCCGTGCATTGTCCGCACTCGGATCCCCGTTTGGCTTCTGGAGCAAGCGCGGAGACTGGGGACAAGCGAACAAACGCTGCTGGCGGCGTATCCCTCGTTGCGTGCCGAGGACCTGGTGAATGCGTGGGCCTATGCGCGCTCTCATGCCACGGAGATCGATGAGCAGATCCGCGACAACGAGACAGCTTAGTGGCTCGTTTCTACTCGAATGAGAGCATCGCGCTCGAAGTGGTCCTGGAGTTACGTCAAGGGTCCGCTTCGCCGCGCAAAGCCCGCTCGCCCTTGACAGCTCCGGGCCGTTCCGAACCTGTTTCTAACAAGGGGAAAGGGCGCTCCTGAAATTGACATTTCCGGCGCTGACGCGCTAAACCGATCGAGAGTTGGCTGTTTCTGGATGTTTTTCTGGTCGTTTCCGGGCTGTTTAGATGCACTCTACGTTTGTCCGATAAACGATCGTTTTTGGGACAGTATGCGCTTGTTAGCAACAGCGAAACTAGGACCGACTAACCAGCGTCGGTAAACACGTGAAGCTGCACATCCATGTTTTTTGGGTGCTTCTGTTGATGGCCGGGTTTGCTCTCAGTGCGTTTCAATCTGAACTGAAGAATGCAAAGTCGGTACAAACTTACTCCGTTCAGGAAGCCTATGAAGTGTACTCCACCGTGCTGCCGGACGAGTGGATGTGGCGCTACGCCAACTCCAAGATTCTGCTTATAAAGGCTGAGACCGTGTCGTACCAGATGTGCCTGACTCCGGATGCGGAATCAGCAAAATTACTCGATCCGGCAATTCTCAATTATCGAATCGTGAATGGCACGACTTGGACCCTAGAGAGGAAGTTGGACATAAGCAAACCATACAATTTGGTCCCGGGCGCCACGTTACAAGCACCGTTCAAAACAAATGGCCCCGCGGGTTGGTCTGATTTCAAACTCGAGCATCCGGATTCAGTTGGCTGGATTGAGCTTTCGGCCGTTGGTTTCAATCACGACAAGACAGTCGCGGTCGTTTATATCGGACATCATTGCGGCGGATTGTGCGGTGGTGGAGGCTTTAGTGTCCTTCGAAAGGTTGAAGGCAAGTGGAAACTGCTCCCATGGAATGGCGGAAGCTGCGCTTGGGCTTCCTGACTACCACTGGCCGTGAGTGCGCCGAGTGCGGCAAATTCCCAGATGTAGGCGATAGAACTTCTTTAAACCGGTTTTCTGCTCAGTTGCTCCCCAACACCATGTTCGAGGACTTGACAGGCAGTCGTCATAGCAGGACGTTATGTTAGGTCGCTCGAAGTGACCAGGCTGTCGCGATATTTGCGGACCACTAGCCGCCAGAATCCGTTTTTTTGGACGAAGGAGACGGTTGCGTTCCCCCCGACAATTCTGCTTCTGCAGCATCATAGGCGTTTGCGAGATAGGCCTTGTCTGCTTGGCCCAAATCATATTTGGCTAAGGCCCTCTCCAATATGAGCTGGCCCTTACCATATCGTTCGGCCCTTTGGTCGTAATGTTCCGTTGTCTGCAGAAACGCCAGCCCTGCGGCTAACAAGCCGCTACCAAACGTAAGAACATCTCGTCGGGACGCAGATACAAAGTTTATCTTCCCTATGCTCGGAGAGAGTGCTGCTAGAACAGCGGTCGTAAACCCGATTACGCCATAAGCCACGCTGTATTGTTCAGACCGAAGCTTGTAAAGTTCCTTCTCATCTCGAATATATTTCACTCCGTCCTGTTGCTCCATTGAGAAAGTCTATGTCAACCGTGCTTATCGATGTAGCTTTGCAGCACCAGCATAGGGGTGGCTCGTCGTCACTGAAGTTAAAATTCACAAGCCCAGGGCACCTCGTGTTTCTTGCCGCCTTCCCTTGCAGCCGTACCCAGCTGCGCCGTCCCTGGATGAAGTAATCCTCGACCCGCATCTTGAGGGCGGCTCCGACGCGCGCAAAGGTCGTCATCAAAGCAATGAGCGCACGATCGCCCAGACCCATGAGCGTCTCGGCTTCAATGGAATCGAGCAGCTGCCGAATTTCTTCCGGTGACAGCACCGGCGTCTTGCCCTTGCGCACCACGTGTTTGGTGCCGCGCACCGCGTGCGCTGGGTTGACCTCTACAACATGGCCGATCACAAGCCAATCAACCAACATGCGCAGTGCGGCGAGGTGCTGCTTGATGGTCAGGGCGGAAAACTCTTTTTTCCAAGACTTTGACAAACGCGGCGATGTGAATGGGTTCGACGCTAGAAAGCTCTTGTATCCCGTACTCCTCACACGACGCGGCGAAGCGGCGCGAAGCGTTCAGGTACGCCTTGCGGGTGTGGTCATCATTGATCTGCGTCGCGAAGAATTCGGCTGCGCGGCGCTTAGCCTTCGGCGTGGGCGCAAAAGAGCGGAGCAGGAGACAGCTCCGAGGCGGCGGAGAGGATGATGGCAGTGCTCATTTTTCTTTTCCAACCGGCTTTGTAATGAAATTCAAGAACTTTCTTCCTATGGGGCTGATCTCCCACGTACCAGATGTCAGAAGATTAGGGTAGTCTCTATTTCGTGCTGTGAAGGGACGCCCATCTTTCAAGAGTCCACTGTTGTTCAGGTCCTGCAACGCTTGATTACTGAGTTCGTTTTCCACTTTGAGCCTCGGTGTATGAACTCCGATATGGCTAAGCAGTTGCAAATGAATGGGAGTAAAGCGGTCTATCAAATTCAGGAAGATTAGTTGCTGGTCTTCTAAAGGGACTGTTGCAACTGCCACATTCAGAACCGCATTGCGCAAGGCCTCGAGCTTCTCTTCCTGGTGGGTACGTGCGGCAATCATACGAGCTTGCAACAAAGCCGAGTTGAATTCTTCACTGGAGATTACCTGCTGAATTTGCTCAACAGTGAGCTTGCCGGCTTTATTTGCTAGGTAAAGATCATCCGCAACATCCTCGACGAACTCCTGCGACCGACGGCTCGCCACGCGGCTTTGAATCTGATCGATCGCTTCTGCGCCTACCGAAAGCAATGCCAATGCCGGGTGAGCGGTGGCTCCCACCGCTGCACCTACATTGCAGAGCGATTTGATCAAGTGCCAAAATTTGGAGACTTCCTCAGAGTCCGGGGTGCCTCGGGTGTGGCGGATGAGGTTCATGATTACCTGTTATAAAGGGATGTTATCTGCGTTCGTCGAACGTGTCACGGCCAGCGCATCCTTGGCGGGCAGGAAGAGAAGACGATTCAGTTGTAAAAGGCTGAACTCGACCTGTATACTTTGTCTGTTTCAGCAGCCAATCAGATAGAAATCAGGAGGAACATGATGGGAAAAACGTTCTTGTCGCTATTCCTGTTAGCGGGTTCGCTTTTTGCAGCCGACCCGTTCGTAGGGACTTGGAAACTCAACGTCGCGAAGTCGAAACACGGAGGAGGACCACTTCCGGCGGCGAAAGAGGCAGCCATTGTCGTCGCATTAGCGGGTGGTCAATTCACAGTAACTGTCACGGGCACTGCCGTTGACGGATCTCCTATTTCAATGAAATACACGGTCCCGGGAACGGGAGGTCCGGTTCAATACCTGGAAGGAGGACCGCCGCCGGGATCGGGAATCACCTCAATCTTAGCTAGTAGAAAGGATGATTCTAATATTGTCGATTCGACAGACGCGAAAGACGGCAAAGTCTATGAATCCGGACATATCGTTGTCAGCGCCGACGGCGAAAGACTCCGCGCAACCGCAAAAGGTATCGATCCTCAAGGCAAAAAGTATGAAAACATTGAGGTGTACGACAAGCAGTAAGTGCGAGTCCGGGCGTCCTGAACGTAGATTACGAATGAACCAGGGCGCCTTCTTGGCCTAAATACTTCCTCCCGTTAATGTACGAGTACGGCAATGCTTCCGCTGCATGCTAAAGGACGTTCGCGTGCGGTGGCCGAAAGCGTCAGGCCGCTGTGCTTTGCGCGTGCGGGGCGGCGCGGCCGGGATCGCATTGGAAGATCCGCAAAACCGGCAATCTTCACCGGGCCGTGATCGGGAAATTCCGCGACGATCGACAGGTCGCCGCCCATGCCTTCGACAAAGCGGCGCAAGATCGAGACCAGGACATCGCTGCGCTTTTCCAGCCGGGAGACCTGGTCCTGCGTCATGCCAAGGGTCTTGGCCGTATGTGCCTGCGTCTTCTGGTGTGCCTTGCGCCGATCCTGCAGCGTCAGCTCCTCCGCGATCAGCTCGGCCGTGCCGCCGGCGCCTTCCTCGTTTGGTGCGAGGATCGGGGTTTATCGAAGGTGGACAAGATACAGCCGATCCACGCCGCCTATATCGAACAATCAGCCGCGAATGCTCCGCGCCGACTGTGAAGCAACATCTCGCTTGCCTGCGGATGAGGTTCGACTGGCTGGTTACGGGCAAGTCATTCCGTCCAATCCCGCTCATGCCGCGGGTGGCCCGCGCCATTCGGTGAGCAAAGGCGCGACGGCGGTCATCTCCTCGGGCGAAGCCCGCAGACGACGGTCGGGATCGGGATTCCAAAAGGGCGAGTCCATCACAAAGCAACAAGCCGACCGAAAGAATCCCTGCGATATGGGAACGTAAGAAGGGCCGGTAATAGCGGCGGGTCTTTCGGCCCGCTCGTACAAAACTGATCCGTGGTCAGTCGATCAGCTTAAAGGGGATTTCAACGACGGTGTAGCTGCCGGGCGTTGCGGATGTGATCGCAGCGGCGATCTTCTCCACGTAGCGCTGCACCACTGGCCAGCGCGGCGTGCCCAGCTCGATAATGGCGATGCCGCGGCCTGTCAGATTTTGCTGGTAACGGATATTCTTGTCAGCGGTGATGAACACCTCGAAGCCGGCTTGCTCCGCTTCCGCCAGCAGCTCACCATTAGAGAGCCTGTCCCAGCCCTTGTCGATTGCTTCGGTGACCTCATGGCCGGGCAGGCGCCGGCGCAAGGGCGCGGGCGTACTATGGTCAAACAGGATGCGCATCAGCGGTGACGGGCGCGGCCGGCGAAGGCGGCATCGCATCGAGGCTGCGGGCCGCGAACTCCAGAACCGTCACGAGCTGATCGCGTGTCAAGTGGAACCACTCCATGATCTCGTCAATCGTCGCCCCGGCTTCCAGATTTTCGAATACGGCCGAGACGGGCATGCGGGTATCTTTGAATACCCATGCCCCACTCAGCCGCCCCGGTACGCTTTCGACAGCAGGGCATTGCGACCAATCAAGAACAGCCATGCAATCCTCTCTTCCTAGCGTATAGAGAAATACGCCCCATGTCACGTTTGGCTGTGATCACTCCTGTGCTTGACAGTAGCTCGTCATAGCAGGACGTTCGCATCCGGTAGAGCCGAAAGGAGTCAGGCCGCTTGTGCTTTGCGCGCGCGGCGTCGGCGCGGGCGGGACGGCGTCGGAAGATCCGAAAAACCGGCAATCTTCACCGGGCCGTAATCGGGAAATTCCGCAACGATCGACAGGTCGCCGCCCATGCCTTCGACAAAGCGGCGCAAGGTCGAGACCAGGACATCGCTGCGCTTTTCCAGCCGGGAGACTTGGTCCTGCGTCATGCCAAGGGTCTTGGCCATATGTGCCTGCGTCTTCTGGTGTGCCTTGCGCAGCTCCTGCAGGGTCAGCTCCTCGGCGATCAGCTCGACCGTGCGCGCCGCGACTTTCTTACGCCGGCCCGGCGGGAGTTCACTCAACAGTTTCTTGAGAGATTTCATTGCTTTTTTCCTTTCGCCTTCATTTGCCTCAAATGGGCGTCAAACCGGTCATCGGCCTTATCGATTAGCCGCTTATAGAAACGCTTTTCGCCGCCGCCAGACTTGTCACCACCACAGAGGATGATGGCGTGCCGCTGCGGATCGAAGGCGAAAGCAAAGCGCCAGACACCGTCATCGGCAGCGAAGCGCAGCTCCTTCATGTTGGCGTGACACGAACCGTTGAGCGTATCCACGCGCGGCCGGCCGAGATGAGGTCCGAACTCCGCTAGGAGGCCCATCAGCGCCAGCAGCTCGTCCCGTACCTCTTCGAGCAATTCGCCGTATTCCGGCGCAAAATCATCATGCAGGCCAACAATCCATTTCATCAACATACTATGCTACTGCATACATATGCTGTCAAGTACATAATAACGCGCTCTTCTGCCAGCGCAAGAGAGTGTTACCGAACGGCCGGGACGGGGATCGGCTCGGTAAAGGCCGCATAGAGCCACTATTCCGCTGTGGTTAGCGAATTGTAGGGGTACATAGGCATGGCAGGACAGGCGATTTTAGTGCGTGCCCGGCTCGACGCTGATCACGCGGCGGCAGCCGATAGCGGAGGCGGCACGCTGCATCGTATCGAGCTGAACCTTGGTATTGTCGGGATCAAGAAGACGGTCGAGCTGCGAACGGCTGGTATTCATCAATTCCGCCATCTTGTTTTTGTTGATGTGCCGCGCCTTCATCTGTTCCTGAATTTGCCAGACAATGACCCGCTTGGTAGCCGTGTTCTGAGCATTGTCATGGAGCCCGTCTTCCTTCAGAAGATCGTCGAACGATGATCCAATATGTTTGCTGGCCACTCTCCACCTCCCGCTTTCGCTGTATCGCCAGTTGCAAATTCTTCATCGGGGTCTTTTGTCTCTTCTTTACGAAACATGCAGCAGAATAAGCCGGCCATCATGAAAGAAGAAGAAAACCCGCGGGATACCATCCGTGATCTTGCTGCGACCTCCCAGATACCCTGCCCGAGCGATTTGCAAACCGGCATTCCGACAGGCCAGCCAAACTCAGCGGGAACTTTTTTCAAAGTTGAAACAGCCACTCAAAGCCCGCTCTCTCCATGGCTGGGATGTACCTTATAGGGTACTTACGTCCAGACCGCACCTACCCCGCAGTGATTTGAAAAAGTTCTTGTTCCCGAATTCAGATGTTTTGCCACGGCGGCCCGTTCATTCGGCATTCTGAGTTCCTCAAATAAGTAAGCCAAACCCGCGGTGTCGCCCTCGCGTTAGAGGAAGTCAGCCAGCTCGCGCACGAATGGCTTGTCCCGGCTGGAGTGACTTAGAAAGATAGAAGGCATGAGAACTAGTGGAGTGTCGCAGTGAAATCGTTAGCGACGGTTGAGCGTGGGGAAAAACCGCGGGACAGGCAGACACGCCTGCTTGGGCTTGCATCCCGTTAACAGCCGACGTAACGGCGCTTAAGCCAGTCCCGGGTTTTTGGTGTTGTGGTCATCAGATAGCAACGATTTGCTTGCAACAGGCCACTAGTGGGCTCAGCGGCTAGGAAACGGTCTGATAGTGTTTGGGCCGTTCTCCGCGGCTGCGGCGAAAGAAGAAATACAGTACGATGCTCACAAGCGCGGCATAGGCGCACCAGATTGAGGTAAACGCGTACGACCTTATCAGCATCACGACAATCAAACCCACCACGTTGAGCCATCCGAAAATCCTGAGGTCACGAAACCCGGAAAACAATAGGGCGCCGCAGGTTGCAATCACGTAGATTACGGCGACGACCATGGTAGTGGTGATGGCGTTTAAATAGACGATGCTGTGGTTGCGCACGAAAATCTGCAGCGGGTCCGCGATCAGCCCCCAGAGAATATAGAGCGCCAGCGCGCCGCCTAGAATCGTGAAGCTGAGCATGCGACGTCTTCGATGGAGCGTCGGCTCAATGAGTAGAACGCTCATCGGCAGCAGAAACGGCAGCAACCCTTGCGCGTAGAGAACGTAGGCGGCGCCGGCGTCGTGCGCCACGGTTGCGGAGAGACGATGGTCGAGTCCCAACCATACGAATCCTTCCGTAAACTGGTGTACCGCAAAGAGCCACGGTACGGCGGCGAGCAGCAACTCGCGCCGGTGTTTCACTTCCGTCAGCGTCGCCACGCCGATGCCGCCCAGTACCGCGCTTCCTACAAAATTAGCTGTAGCTGAAAAACACATGAACCCTTCCGGTCTCCTCTCCCACTCTAGTGGCTCATAGGCGACCCTATACTCGGCCCATATACTCAAACCAGGAGAATCAATGCGAATTGTCTGTCTGTTCGCTACGGTAGCCTTCGCGCTCTCCAGCGCGAACGGATTCGCCCAAGCTTACAAAGTTTTGAAAACGGTCAAGGTTGGCGGTGACGGCGGGTTCGATTACGTCTATGCGGATTCAGACGGCCGACGTCTTTACGTTCCTCGCTCGGGCCCTACGAAGCGTCTGTCGGTATACGATCTCGATACGCTGAAGCTCCTCACGGAAATTCCGGACATCGGCGCACATGGCGCGGCGGTGGATCCCAAATCTCACCATGGCTTCGCGACGAGCAAACCGGTCGCGATGTGGGATTCGACAACTCTCAAGATGATTAAGACGATCGACGTCGAAGGCAACCCCGACGGCATTCTCTTGGACCCTTCCAGCCAGCGCGTATATATCCTGAGCCACCGCGCACCGAATGTCACGGTGATCGATAGCAAAGACGGCAATGTACTGGGAACGATCGATCTGGGAGGCGCACCGGAACAAGCGGCGACGGATGGGCAAGGGCATCTTTACATCGACATCGAGGACAAGGGCAACGTCGCGGTGGTGGATGCAAACAAGATGCAGGTGACCGCGCACTACGATCTGGGGGACAACAAAGGGCCCGCGGGCCTGGCCTTCGACAGCAAGAACCAGATCCTGTTTGTGGAGTGCCGCGAGCCAGCGGTCAGCGTGGTGATGGACGCGCGTAACGGTAAGATCCTCGCGACGCTGCCGATCGGGTCAGGCGTGGATGGCGCGGGCTTTATGCCTGAAACGATGGAAGCGTTCAGCTCGCAAGGCGATGGCACGCTGACGGTGATCCGAGAGAAGAACCCGACGGCGTTCGAAGTGGAACAGACCGTACCAACGATGTCTTCGGCAAAGACTATGACGATTGACAGCAAGACCGGTCACATTTTCCTGATCGCCGCTGAATTCGGGCCGATTCCGCCGGCGGATGCGTCAGGGCGACGGCCGCGTCGAGGGCCGCTGGTGCCGGGCTCCTTCACGATTCTCGAAGTAGGGAAGTAGTTAGACGCCGGCGGCGACGAGTTCGGCGGCTCCGTAGCGCTGGGCGACGTAGTTGTCGAGGATATCGCGGAACTCGGCGACGATGCGGTCGCCGCGGAGGGTGGTGAAGAGCTTGCCGTCAACGTATACGGGAGCGACGGGCGTTTCAAACGTTCCGGGCAAGGAGATGCCGATATTGGCGTGCTTGGATTCACCGGGGCCGTTGACGATGCAGCCCATGACGGCGACCTTCATGTCTTCGACACCGGAATACTTTTCACGCCAGACGGACATCTGCTCGCGCAGATAGGTCTGGATCTGATCGGCCATGTCCTGGAAGAAGGTGCTGGTGGTGCGGCCGCAGCCGGGGCAGGCGGCGACCTGCGGAGTAAAGCTGCGAAGGTTCAGGGCTTGCAGGATTTGCTGGGAGACGATGACTTCGTCGGTGCGGTCGCCATTGGGCAGCGGAGTGAGGGAGGCTCGGATGGTATCGCCAATTCCCTGCTGCAGGAGGACCGACATGGCGGCGGTGGTGGCGACGATGCCTTTGGAGCCGAGGCCCGCTTCGGTGAGGCCGAGGTGGAGCGGGTAATCGCAGCGGGCGGCGAGCATTTCGTAGACGTGGATGAGGTCCTGGACGCTGCTGCACTTGGCGCTGAGAATAATCTTGTCGTGCGCGAGACCGTAATGTTCGGCGTTCTCAGCGGCGCGCAGGGCGCTTTCGACGATGGCGCGCATGGTGACCTCCATGGCGTCGAGGGGCTCGGGCGAGCGCGAATTTTCGTCCATCATGGACGTCAGCAAGACGGAATCGAGCGAACCCCAGTTGACGCCGATGCGGACGGGACGGTCGTATTCGATGGCCGCTTCGATCATGGTGCGAAAGTTGTCGTCCTGTTTGCGGCCGATGTTGACGTTGCCGGGATTGATGCGGTATTTCGCCAGCGCGCGAGCACAATCGGGATACTTTTTGAGTAGGAGGTGGCCGTTGTAGTGGAAGTCGCCAATGATGGGGACGTTGACGCCGAAGTTGCGCAGGGTGTCGACGATTTTCGGGACGGCTTGGGCGGCTTCGTCGGTGTTGACGGTGACGCGGACGAGCTCGGAACCAGCGCGGGCGAGTTCCATGACCTGGTTGACCGTGGACGCGGTGTCAGCCGTGTCCGTGTTGGTCATGGATTGCACGACGATGGGATTCGTGCCGCCAACTTTGACACCACCGATGTTGACGACGGCCGAGTTCCGGCGCGGCAGAGCGGGCATTACGGGAAGACCTCCGGGAAAGCGGTTGGAAACAGAGTGAAAACTCTATTGTATCAGCGGAGCGGAGGGAGCTAAGCTGCTCAATCTGTTGATTTTGCCGAACGAAGTGGCAGATGCAAGTTCTGAGACTGCGGAACAACATCACAAAGTGGAGCTGCTGCAGCGCTACAAGAGGAGCTGGCGGCGGATCTGGCGCGTAGGTGCTAGTGCTGCTATCGTGCTGCGAAGTTGACGGGCGAAGGATAGCTCAACTCAATGGTCAGGTCGCCGGTATTCGGCGTAGCATAAAGAGGCTCATTGGCGCGCAGCGAAGCCAATATCTCGCCCGACCTTTTACTCCTAACGGTCAACATGAAATAAGCATCTTTGGCCAAGTCAGAAGAGAGCGGATCGAGAGCGAAGCCGGGCAGATCGATGCTGAAGCGGCCGCTGGATTCAAGGGATGCGCTTCCGGCATCGAGCATCACCACCGGGCCGTCCATGATGCCAAGGAATGGGTGAGACCACTGGGCGACATACTGTACCCGCACTTCCGAGTCTCGAGCAGGGTGGATTGCCGTTAACTCGACCCTCCCGTCCAGTTTGACTGTTGGTAAGGAAGCGCAGGAGAATTGAGCTTCGCGCCTATTAAAGCGCAAGTTGTCTACTCGAATGAGCTCTATTCGACAGCCCGGCATATAGAGAACGGCTCGCAACGTTTTCGCCGGCTTCTGCTCATACTCGGTTGGAATGAAGAGGCCATCCTGGTTGATAGGCTTGGATTCATATTCGCCGACGCCGCCGAAGGGGCCGGTTATGAAGGAATACACTTGCAGATCACCCCTACGAGAGGGGGGATCGACGCGGATCACGAAAGAGTTGGGTGGCTGTTCCTGTGGGTAGCCAAATACAGAGAACAACACCAGGCCTAGCGACACCGCCGGAACGATACAGATGGACCGTCTCGTACTGTGATTATCGTTTAATTGAGTCTCTTGGCAGGAAGCAGAATTTCCAGAAGCGTGAGACGTATACGGCCAGGTTCACGAGACATACAGCGACACCGAGGCCGACAAGCAGCGCGGTTGAGAGATCGGGGTAAACAATGCGTTCGAGAAGGTGCGGGAGAAATGCGCCTTGGTAGACTTGCGCTCCGGCCTTTTGTTCGAAGAATTGTTCAGTGAGGGTGAGAGGACAGGGCAACGGCGACAGCTCCACGATGATTCCCCACAGCAGCGAGAGGATGTGGAAAGCGGCGAGTAGCGGGCGGTTGCGGGTGAAGAACGCTCCGACGATGACCCACAATATCCAGAGAAGATGAATTGCGAGCGTCAGGCTGGCGAGGGCCTGCATACGCTATGGATGTTCGCACTATCGTGAAGGGCCCCGGAGGGCCCTGGTTCGGACTGTTGAAATATGCGTTTAGAAGCCGATGCCGAGCAGGACGTCGCCCTGATCGAGGTTGGTGCGCAATCCGGAGGCGAGGAACGACTGATTGGCCCAGCGAGTGTAGCGAGCTTCGGGGGTCAACTCAAATGGACCTTTTTTGAAGGTGATGCCGAAACCGGCGACAGCGCCAACGCTGTTTCTGTTGTGCAACGCGATGGAATTGTTGGTGAGCGATTGACCATTGAAGAGACCCGAGGCGTATTCGGTCTGCTCGATGGTAGAGATGTGCCGCAAGGATGCGCCGAAGTCAACAAAGGGACGAAAGTGGCCCATGGTGATGTTCTCTTTGAAGAGGCCGGGAATTTCCCATTGATTAAAGGTTGTCGGGTAGTAACCCAGACCGCCGCCGGCGACAGGAAGAGACCCGTTGAACCCTCCGCGTTTAAACAAACCATCCACTTCGAAGCGCAGATGCTTCGGTAAGTGGAACTCCGCACTTACACCGAACTCATAACGCGGCACGGCGGAACTGAACGTTGAGCCAGGAATACTGTTGTTGCCGAACTGGCTGGTGTTGCCGGCGTCGAACATGTCTGTTACGGGGACGCCTACTTTGAAGCCGAGGGTCGGGACATGGGACCCTTCCTGCGCGAACATCGGAGCGGCTCCGAGGGCGATAAACGCCAATAAGTAAATTTGCTTTTTCATATTATCCTCAAGCGAGATATCGATTCTGTTTCTAGTAATTACTTCCAGAAACGGGATCTAATGTGTAGCGCATTTAGTGAATAAATACGCTGGTTGACTAACTCTCTTCAGGAAGATGAACGAAGAGCGGCACAGGTTTCGCGGTTCTAAACTATAAATATTTAATTTGTGTTGGCGGCAAATATGCTAGTAAATCATTGTAATTAGCAGGTATATACCATATACCGCCGGTAGGGCGAAGAGGCTGCTGTCCACGCGATCCAAGACGCCGCCGTGGCCCGGTAGTAGGGCTCCGCTATCTTTCACGCCCGCGCCACGTTTGATGGCGGATTCAGCTAAATCTCCGAACTGGCCAGCGATGTTACCAACAAGTGCCATGAGCGCGACTTGCCACCAGGAAAAAGCGGGATCGAACTTAGCTAAGTAGAGGACGCCGAGAACGACGGAGGCGATGACGGAGGCAGCCGCACCCTCCCAACTTTTCTTCGGACTGACGACGGGAGCAAGCCGGTGTTTGCCGAATTGCCTCCCGGCGTAGTAGGCGGCCGTGTCGCCGACCCAATTGAGTGCCAGTGAAAAGAAGAGCAGGTGCACGCTGACGCTGCGAAGGTCTATGGCGAAGCGCCAGGGGGCAAAGGTGTAGAGGGCGCCGAAGAACTCGCAGGCGACCTGGGGCAGGACGTCGCGCAAGTTATTGCGGCGCAGTGCGAAGGTAAGCGCGAGTAAGACCAGGATGGAGAAGCCCGGCAGCATTGCGGCGGGGAGGAAGATGAGAAGTAGGCCGGCGAGCAATCCCCAGAGACCGGGACGTGGAATCAGGTGGGCGGCGACGAGACCCGAATATTCCCAGTAACAGAGCAGCGCCATCAAGAGAGCGCCAGCCACAAAAACGGGATGAGGCGCAAACCAGATCAGGTAAACGGCAAAGGCAATCAGCCCGGCTGCCGTAAGCAGGCGCTTCATTCCTATTCAGTATGTAGTAAGTGAAATTTATACCTGGGGAAGTTCTTCGAGCAGGAGGGGCGTGGTATCGAGAGACGCTGCGTCAAAGGAAGAAGAGGCGCGCGCTAAGCCTCCAAAGCGGCGTTCGCGGTTCTGATAATCGGAGATGGCTTCGAGCAGTTCAGTGCGCGTGAAGTCGGGCCAGAGAGTGTCGGTGACGTAGAGTTCAGCGTAGGCGATTTGCCACAGGAGGAAGTTGCTGATGCGCATTTCCCCGGAAGTTCTGATGAGCAGGTCGGGGTCTTTCAAGCCGGCGGTATAGAGGTGTTCGCCGATGCCTTCTTCGGTGATTTCGAGCGCATCCAGATTGCCTTCGAGCCGGGCGTTATCGAGCATGTTGTTGACGGCGTCGACTAACTCGGTGCGGCCGCCGTAGTTGATGGCCAAGTTCAGGCGCATGCCGCGATTGCCGGAGGTGCGGTCCATCACCGATTGCAATTCGTTCTGGACCTGCGCGGGGAGAGACTCGATGCGGCCGATGGCGACGAGTTGAATATCGTTGCGCATGAGGTTTGGCAACTCGCGGCGCAGGTAGAAGCGGAGCAAGCGCCACAGCCCCTCGATTTCGTGCCGCGGGCGTTTCCAGTTTTCGACGGAGAAAGCGTAAAGCGTGAGAGCCTCAAGCCCGAGTTGCGCACACGTTTCGACTACTTTTCGGACGGGATCGACACCGGCTTTGTGGCCCATGATCCGGGGGTAGTTCCGTTGCCTGGCCCAGCGGCCATTTCCGTCCATAATGATGGCGATATGAGCCGGTAAACGCTTTGGATCCAGTTGAGTTGCAATTCGCCAGTCGCGCTCACCCGGAGCAAGCGCTTGAAGCAGTTCCTTCATACCGTAAAGCTCTATGATACACGAAGGTGGCTACCGACCCGGCTGGCTTAGAAGAGGTACCAGGGCTGCTCCGGCGCAGAGAAAGCTGCCGAAGGGAAGTTCGTAGGTCATGGCGGACTTGCGCTTGGCAGCAATGTAGATAATGCCGATAACGGACCCGGCGACGGCTCCGATCAGCAACGCCGCCATGCCCTGCTCCAATCCGAGAAAGACACCGAGCAGCGCCAGGAGCTTTACATCGCCCAAGCCGAGCCCTTCGCGGTTGCGCACGCGCTCGTAAACGAAGGCAAGAAGCCACACGGGAACAGCCAGGAGAACGGCGCCGAGGACGGAGTTGAGCAGAGAGCGCCAAGCCGGTTGGGAAATGGGAATGAGGAGTTCGCCGAGCAAGCTGGGGACGGGAACGAAGAAGGCGAGGATGAGCCCGAGCGCGGCTCCTCCGAGGGTTAGTTCATCGGGAAGAATGCGCTCCTCCAAATCGGTCCAGAAAAGCACGATAAGAATCGCTTCGAAGAGAACCCACTTGAGCGCGGCGGGAGTCGATCCGTAGCGCAGCACGACGGTAAAGAAAGCCGCCGCGGTTGTCAGTTCCACGAGGGGGTAGCGGATGCCGATGGGCATTTGGCAGCATCTGCCGCGGCCGCGTAGGGAGAGATAGCTGAACAGCGGGATGTTGTCGTACCAGGCGATTTGCCGGCCGCATTCCGGGCAGAAGGAACGGGGTGCGACAACGGAGAGATCTCTGGGGATGCGGTAAATGCAAACGTTGAGGAAACTTCCAAACGCCAGGCCGAAAATAGCCGCGACGACGGGCAGAAAGAAGTGAAGATTAGCCGGCAAGCGCCCTCTGGTAAGACGCGACGGTTCTGCGAACCAGATGACCGCAAGTAAACTCTTGCGCGATTCTTTGCAGGGCTTCCCGGCGAATGGCGCGGGCGAGATCGGGGTCGCTGAGTAGCTTTTGCATAGCGCGAGCGATGTTTTCCGGCGAGTTTTCGACGAAGAGACCCGATGCACCATCTACGAACACTTCCGTTAAACCTCCCACACGGCTGGCAATCACGGGCACGCCCATGCTCATGGCGAGCAATGCGGCGGAGCCGAGGCCCTCAGACCGGGTAATGTAGACGAACATGGATGCGCGGCGCAGATCCTGCTTGAGGTTTTCCGAGTACAGAATGGGAGTGCCGGAGAGTTGGGCGGCTTTCTCGACCAGATCGCGGCCCTTTTGGGGATCGTGCGAGGCGAGGGCCACGGCTTGCCCATCGGGATTCCAGTCGTTGTTGGGTTCGATTGCTTCGACGCCGTCGTAAACAATGTCGATGTTTTCGTTGCGAACGCCGGATGAGAGCAATTCGGCGGCCACGAATTGAGAAACTGCTAAGAATTTTGCGGGGCGGCGGTACTTCCAGGCGGATAGAACGGAACGTCGGAGGGGAAAGGCGACGCGCCGCGACACAACGAAGTGGCAGCGCGAGGAGATGGCAGCGATGGTATGGCCGCGGGCATCGTGGGCGTGGACCAAGGCCGATTGCTTCGAGCGACGCCAGAGCTCGCGCAGACCGGCGGGATAGACCGGGAATCCTTGCGCCGCAGCGGCAGCGGCGAGAGCGCCGCCTTCGCGGGCCAGCAGAACGGAATCGTGACCGGCCTCTCGAAGCCCGTTGAGAAGCAGCAGCACCTGGTACTGGCCGCCGCGCATGCCGGGGCCGGTATCGATGTGCAGAATGCGCACTAACTCTTTCGGCCGGGACTCATGTCGCGCGCCTTGGCGTATTTGACGAAGTTGTAGAGGGCAGCCATGTAGGCGACGGCCATGCCTTCGACGCCGTCCAGAAATCCAAGTTTGAATACGTAGGTACGTAAAAAGACCCACGGCGGTTCGAACAGCAACTGGCTGAAGGTGACGCTTTTCCCTCGCGCCACAATCTCTTCGGCGGCCAGCGTTGTATACCTGTCCATGGTACGGAGATGCTGAGAGAGGGAGTCGCAGGTAAAGTGGAGCAAATTGGACGTGAGATGGCCGACTGGACCATCAACCGTCACGGACTCATGAACGAATTCGCCCACCCACTTGGCTTTGCGACGATCGAACAGCCGCACTTTGCGATCGGGATACCAGCCGCTGTGTAAGATCCAGCGGCCGAGATACTGGGCCATGCGCGGCACGGTATAGCCATTAAATTTTGGGCCGGTCTTCTTGATGTGCCAGAGTTCGGCTTCCAGGGCCTCGCTGAGGCTCTCGTCGGCATCGAGAGCCAAGATCCAATCGTGGGAGGCAAGCTCAGCGGCGATATTTTTTTGGGCCGCATACCCGTGCCAGGAAGCTTCGACCACGCGTGCTCCCAGCTTGGTGGCAATCTCAACCGTGCGGTCGTTGGAGCCGCTATCAAGGACGAGAATCTCATCACAGCAGCGCAGGCTCTCTATCACACGTGCGACGTTGCGTTCCTCGTTATAAGTGATGATTGTCGCGGAGATCTTCATACCGGAGGCAAGGGTCAGCGTACCGGCACGATGCAGATGGAAACGACGAAGAGTATCACGGCCAACAACGCCAAGGTGCGGCGGCGCGGACCGAGGGGGCCTTCGTCGTAGATCAATGGATGGCGACGGAAGAAGAACATGCCTGCGGCCCACAGCCACCAGGGCCAGTAGACGAATCCGCAGAGGGCGAGGCAAGCGATTAAGAGCAGTGAAAGCAGCCGGTGGCCGCGCGCTCCGAGGACGGCGTAGCTGATGTGTCCGCCATCCAATTGTCCGACGGGGAGAAGATTGATGGCGGTCGCGAGCAGACCGGCCCAAGCGGCCATGGCCATGGGGTGAAGAGAGATATTTGCTTCCGAAACGCCAGGAAAGCGCAGATATTCGACGGCGCGCAGCAAGAAAGGAGTGCCGAAGGTGAAGGGCGCTTGTAGCTGGATGCCAGGGACAACGCGAGACATCAAAACGCCCGCGAACAGAAATGGGAGCAGCAGCGCAAAACCCGCGATAGGTCCTGAGACGCCGATGTCGAAGAGACTGCGCCGGCTGTAGATGGGAGAACGAATGCGAATGAAGGCGCCTATCGTTCCGAGCAATGTAGGAGCGGGTCCGAAATAAGGCAGGCTGGCATCGACGTTCCAGCGGCGGCAGGTCAGGTAATGACCGAACTCATGGGCCAAGAGGATCAGGAGCAGAGGAATGGAATAGGAGAGACCGGGCCAGACGCTCCAAGCGCCATGGAAAAGCCGGAGATACCCGTCGACGACGAATTCCTCATTCAAAGGACGCCGCCCTGAAAAGCCGGCGGCTAAAGCATAGCCGAAGACCGTGGTTGAGACGAGCGTGAGCAGGAACAGCAGCACGTGCAGCCACCAACGGCGCGGCCAAGGCGCGGATGTGTAAGCGCGCGTGACGGTGAGCGCGCCGGCCGATTGGGCGTGGGTTTCTGGAGAGAGATCCGTGAGTGAGCCCGGGATCCGGCCTATTGAATCCGGCTCAGACACTTCCATTTACTGCAGAGTTTGCAGTTCCTTCCCGGGTTTGAAGCGGACGGCCTTGCCGGGCGGTATGGCGACTTCGGCACCGGTTCTGGGATTGCGGCCGATGCCGGTTTTTCGTGGGCGCACATTGAAGATTCCGAAGCCCCGCAATTCTATGCGGTCGCCCTCGCTCAGAGCTTTTTTCATCGTATCGAAGACCGTCTCGACCGCCATCTCGGCTTTTGTCTTGGTGATACCGGTACGGTTAACGACTTCATTGATGATGTCTAGCTTGATCAAAGAGCCTCCCGATTTGCGCCGGCGCCGGTGGAAAACCGCGGACGGCTGCGAGCGCGCTGCAATGTCAATGATAAGAAGGAACTTAACGTAAAGTCAATGATCCAGGCGGGTGATGGGCACCTTAGCCCTGACTTCGCACTTTTTGCCGCTTGTCATAAGGGTGTGTACTAAATCTTACCGACGCAGCATGGATTTGAGTGAGCGAGAACAACTACTTAGAGTTTGGCGCGGCGATTGCTTGTAGCAGGTTGAGAGAAGACGTTCATGACAAGATCGCTACGGATTCTACTAGTAGAAGACAGCCCAAGCGACGTTCGCCTCATCAGGGAAGCAATGAAGGGCACCCCGGTCCCGGTTCAAGTGACGGTGGCGCGAGACGGCGTAGAAGCGACAGACTACCTGGAGAGGACGGAGAAGGGGGATTCTGTTCGCCCGGATCTCATTCTTCTGGATTTGAACTTGCCTCGCAAGAACGGCCGCGAAGTACTGGCCGAAGTAAAGAGTTCGCCGACGTTGCGCCAGATTCCAGTGCTTGTGATGACCAGCTCCCGTTCCGACGACGATGTGTCGGCAGTATATGCGCTGAACGCCAATTGCTTCATCACCAAACCCGGAGATCTGGAAGAATATCAAACCGTTGTCAAGGCAATTGAGGATTTCTGGTTCGTTACGGCGACGTTGCCGGATTCGTTTCGACCCTCCCCACTGATGGCCGCGGGCGCGGCCTAACAGCACTACTTCCCGGCTGCGACTTGCTGAACCGCAGTGCGGGCCGCTTGTAAGGCGGCGTCGTAGTTGGGGTGGTCGCCGACCTCTTTGACGTACTCCACGTGACGCAGCTTATTTTGAGCGTCCACCACGAAAATCGCGCGGCTTTCAATACGGAGGTTCGGTATCAGGGTTCCGTAATTCTCCCCGAAGGAACCTGAGCGGTGATCGGACAACATGGAAACGTGGTTGATTCCGAAATTTCCACACCAACGCTTTTGGGCAAACGGCAGATCCATGCTGATGGTGTAGATTTGCACATCGGATAACTTGGCAGCCTCGTCTTCGAACCTTTTGGTTTGCGCGTCGCAAACGGGCGTGTCGAGGGAGGGGATGACACTGAAGATCCTGACACCAGCGCCGGTCTTCTCCAGATTGACGCTTTGGAGCGAACCGTCGACCACCTGGAAATCCGGGGCTGCGTCGCCTGCCTTCAATTCGGGTCCTTCAAGCGGAAGAGCGTTCCCTTTTAGAGTGGTAGTGCGTGCGGATTCAGTCGTGTTACTCATTCGGCCACAGTTTAGCAAGCGCCACAATCAAGCGATAGCGAACGGAAGAGTACTGCATCCGAGTTACGGATTTTCGATTTAATCGAGATTGCGTGGCAATTCGCAGGCGAAGTTGCGGCAGCGGTATAGGGTGATGTTGCCCTTGCGGTCTAATCCGCTTAGAAATGGCGCAATAGCGCTCAATTCATTCGCAGCTTTATCACTGAGAGCTAACACGGTGGCAGCCGAGGCGAAGTTTTCGCGTTCGTGGGCCAGCAGCTCGGCGAGTTTCTCATTGGCTTCGCCATAACGCAGCACAACCTGTTCCGGCTCGGCGAGCCAGCGCCCGAGGGCAACCGACATTTGCGGCGCCATGGTGGGCTGGGCTTTCATCTTCGCAGCGAAGGAGCGTAACGAGCGCTCGGCCGAGGCTCGGAACTCGTCATCGCCGGTCAGATGCGCCAGCCGCAGCAGCACATCAGTTGCGACGGAATTGCCGGAAGGTTCTGCGCCATCGTAGTCGTCCTTCATGCGAAGCAAAAGATCGGGCGCGCTCTCACCGGTGCTGAAAAATCCTCCGTGCGCTGTGTCTTCGAACTGCTTGAAACCGCGCTTCGCCAGATCGATGGCGGTCCGGAGGTAGGCGGGGTCGAAGCTTGCTTCGAAGAGGTCGAGCAGCGCCTGGGCGACAAACGCGTAATCGTCTAAAAAGGCGGAGATGGCGGCTTCCCCCTCACAAAACCGACGCTGCAGCTTTCCGGAAGGCGCGTCGTACATTGTTGAAAGAACGAACGAGATGGCGCGCTGCGCGGCTTGGAGATAGCGCGGCTCGGCGAGAATCACGTAAGCTTTGGCGAAGGCCGAGATCATCAGCCCGTTCCACGAACTCAAGACTTTTCGGTCGAGATGGGGCCGGGGACGCTTTGCGCGCGCTTCGAGTAATACCTGGCGGCCGCCTAGGACGGCTTCGCTGACCGTTTCTCCGGCGCTGCCGGCCCGTTCTGCTTTGTACAAGATGTTGCGCCCGGTGAATTCGGCGTGCGGGTCCTCGTCCACATTGCCACCGGGCTTCACTCCGTAATACAAGCAGAAGATGCTGGAGTCTTCTAAGTAACAGCCCGGCAACGCACTTCGCTGCGGCTTGGCAAGGTCAACGGAGTTACTCTCCTGTGTTGACCAAGCGCAGCTTGGCTGCCGGGCTTCCCTGCCCAGCAGCGCCTCAATTTCGGCTTGTTTCCAGATATAGAAGGCGCCCTCGCCAGAATGCGAGGGATTCTCGGGGTCGGGACTGTCGGCGTCCTCGGCGGAGTAGAAACCGCCCGCGGGGTCACTGAGGTCGCGCAGGACGTACTCAAAGATTCCGCGCGCCACTTGGGCGAACTGGTCGTCTTTGACGATCTGGTATGCCTCCAGGTAAGAAATGGCGAGTTGGGCCTGGTCGTATAGCATCTTTTCGAAATGCGGCACAAACCAGCGCTCGTCGACGGAGTAGCGGTGAAAACCGCCGCCGAGCTGATCGTGCATGCCGCCGGCGGCCATGGCGCGGAGGGTGTGGGTGACCATCTCGAGGGCTTCTGAGGAACTCGCGCACAACGGGTTCGGTACCGAGCGCTCCGCCCCAAGAGATGGCGAGTCCCCCTCCTGTTCGGCTGAGCGCAGTCGAGCCCTTTGCGCTTCCTCGCTCTGCTCGGCGGCATAGTAGCGAAGCAGATAATTCAGCACCACGGGCCGGGGGAATTTCGGCGCGCTGCCGAAACCGCCCCAGCGGGAGTCATACATGCGCCGGAACTGCCAATACGGGGCCGCGAACAGTTCTTTGTCGGGCTCGCCGCCGGTTTTAGCCGAAGCGCTGAGCGCACGCAATTGCTCGGCTACATTCCGTCCTGAAGCTTCGACGTCTGCGCGTTGCCGTTTCCAAGCCTGGGCAAGCTGTTCGAGCAAGTCGACGAAGCCGGGGCGGCCATAGCGGGAATCGGGCGGAAAGTAAGTGCCACCGAAGAAGGGCTGCAGTTCGGGCGTCAACCAGACCGACATGGGCCACCCGCCGCTGCCGGTGGATGCTTGCACGAACAGCATATAGACGCGATCCACATCCGGGCGTTCTTCGCGGTCGAGCTTTACCGGGACAAACTCGCGGTTGAGAACCTGCGCCACGTGCTCGTTTTCGAACGATTCGTGGGCCATGACGTGGCACCAGTGGCAGGTGGAGTATCCGATGGAGAGAAAGATCGGCTTATCTTCGGCGCGGGCCTTGGTGAAGGCCGCTTCGCCCCACGGCATCCAATCGACGGGATTGTGCGCATGCTGCCGCAAATAGGGACTCTTCTCGTGAATCAACGCGTTGGTGTGCATGCGTTTTCAGTCTAGCGATGCAGTTTTGCGATGCCGGGACGCTCCCGTCACGAGGGTTTCTGGACCGGATAGCCCTTCATGACCCAATTCGTGTGAAAGTTCTGATCCAGTTCCAGAACTTGAATGTGGGAGAAGCCCATTTCACGTAGCGCCCGGTATGCGGGCTTCACGTTAGGGCATTTCACGAACGGACAACATCCGCAGTAGACGATCAGTTTGCGATTGCGCGGTAGGGCGGACGCAGCATTCTTCAGTTTCGCGAGCCCGTCCGGAGTAGATGCCGGTCCGGCGAGGATGGCATCGGGGATATGCGCAGCGCGATACAAGACCGGGAAACCGACAAACAGTACCAGAGGCTTGTCAGGCGCGGAGTCCCGAAGCTGGGTGGCGAGTTGAGCCGGCTTCGCAAGGGTTTGGGGATTCCAGACATCTTGTCCCGCGGTGGCAATTGAAATCAGGCCGGCGATAGCCAGCGCTTTCGAGAGGTGAGAGGGCCAATTCATCTGCTTGTCAGATCCCAGGATCGTACACAGCGATTCCATTCCTGTACGGTGCGGCGCGCGGAAAGGTTCGTTTTTCTGGACAAACACTTGGCATCAGAAATGCCGAGGTGAAAGTCATGTTGCAGCGCAGCCGTGACATATTGACGGGACCGCTTACGCTCGATTACCTGGTGCAAAAGGCCGCGGAAGGCTGGAAGGTAGCGGCAGTTGAATGGGTACGAGGAGTGGAAGATGCAGCCCAGCCTGAGGCGCCGGTAGCGGTGGGAGGAGAGGAGATCCCGTTTGGATTGCGCCTTTCAGAGGACGCTTCGCAACTGGAGCAACATCCAGCGGAAAGGACCGTCCTGCTGCTGATATTGGAGAATATCGTGCATGAGAAGCGCATCACGGAGATCGCCATGGAACTGAACGCCGACGGCTTCCGGACGCGGCGAGGCGGCGCCTGGAGCCCATCGGCGGTGTTCGAACTGCTGCCGCGTTTGATTGAGACCGGGCCATCGCTGCTCAAGAGCGCCGACTGGCAGAACGTACGCAACCGCCGGGCGTCAGCTCATTAAAGGTTTATTTTGCCCTGCTTAGACAGGAGAATTCCTCAGTGAGGTCTCTAATACCGATTACCAGTGAAAGCGATTCCCGCCGATCCAGAGGCGCCGCTAGTACTGCGGAACCGGCAATCTTCGAATCAGCGATGAACTGGAGCTGAGCAGCGCTTGCGCCAGACCGCTGATAGGTGTACGCGCTTGTTGCCCAAAGTGGGTCCCGGATAAGAGGCCATGGGCCCGCAGTTACTGTGTTTGCTTTTGCGGAGACTCATCGCCGACTTGCTCACGTCGTGTCTTGTGAGAGAATCAGCCCGAAATTAAGCGGTGAGCGCTACTCGATCGGGGGTCGCGCTGCTTGGACTGGTCGGAGCAGCGTCAATCGAGATTAATGAGGAGTGAAAAACGGGGAAAACCCTAACTAGAGGAATACCTGAGCCCGCCAGACCAATGCTAAATCGAGTTTAGAGAAAACATGCTGCTTTATCCGCAATCGTGATATGTTCCACTCACCTTGCAAATAAAAGAAGTATTCGGAATGTCTGCAAAGCGGGAGCATGTTAGGAAACGGACCACGGCAGAGCCAAAATGCTTAACGGCGTCCGTCCTGCACTTTTGCCATCTTGCTAAACGTCACAATCGGCACGCACACAGGACGGTGTTGGCCCCTATACCAGGGATTTGTGCCGTTGTAGTCCTGCTGCTTGTTACTACCTGGGCTCGAGTAACGTTTGCTCAAGAGCTAAGCGAAGGCGTGTTGCCGCCCAGCATGCGTACCGGCGTGGCTCCTCCAGAGCACTTTTTGTACGGCGCTTTTTTAAGAAATGAAGCAGGATTTGAGATATTGGCACGGCAAAGAGAGGCCCAAGGACTGAGCGGCGCGGCTCTTCGAGCGCACTTTGTTAAAGTTTTCGGGGTCACTCTAGCGGAGCAAACGGAAATCGCGAGGATAGCCCTGAGGTACGACAGCGCGGCAGCTCCCTTAAGAGATCAGAAACGGCTCTTGGTACAGGCATTTCAAGAGCACTTTTTCCCTGGCAAACAGCACTTCGGCGGCACTCCGCGGCCACAGCTCTCGCCAGAACTGCAGGCAGTATCGGCCAAAATCCGACAGCAGATATTGAATAGCCGAGACGAGCTTCACGGAGCTCTGGGAAATGAACGCTTCAGCCACTTGGAATCGGTGCTGCGGGCGCGGGCCGCGCATGATTTCAGATCTCTCGATGGGATGAATGAGGGAAGCAAATGATGTTACGTAACCTTGTTTATTACTTAGGAGCGCTGGCTGCGTTCGCGATCGGAGTACGTGGCCAGGAAAGTACAGGGCCCGTTGGCGGCGGTTATGGATACACGGTGGTTAGTTACGATGCCGCAAGCAATACCGTTACTGTAAACGCGGAGACCGACGTAGACGATGATATCTACTACACCCCACAGGTAGATACAACTGTAAAAAACAATGAAGGCTATTTATTTGCAAGCGGAGATTATCGATCCCCGTGCACTAATATTACAGATTCTGGGTACGCGAGCACCTCGTGCACTATTGCGAATGCAAATGCTAATGATGTATACGCGGCCATTTCGGTTCATCGGCTTTCAGCTGAAGTGACCGACTATGACGAGGGTATCAACGACTCGCGGTACTACGATGCTGATGGATTTAACTCTTTCGAAAGCCTAGATCTAGATTCACCATTTGGCGAGTATTATGATCCGCCGTACTTGCTTCAGCATACAAGTACCCAGACGATTAGTCTGGGTAAGTCGAACGACTCCGACTCAGCTGGAAAAAGGGCGGCGTGCGGCGATGTACGAGACACAATTATTCAAGAATACATAACGAAGAAGGCAACATTCACAATGATTAGTTGCAGCGATTTTGCAGCCAGCAACACATACACGAGCCCAGGAGGGTTCTCGTTTCTTCAGTTGGCGCCCACTCAAACGACCGGGTACGGGCAGTTCCCTGTAATTCAGAGTTACATGGCGACCTATCTTCGCAATGTATTTAGTTGGCTTGGATCTCAGCCGGCCATCGACAGTGGATATAGAAATCCCGTCAAGGAAGCGAGCGTCGGACATTATTATCCCAACAGTCGACATATGGCTGGTGACGCCGTGGATTTGGATACGCGCGGATCTCAATCCACTTACATCCTGCAGCGTACCGGTGGCCTTAAGCAGCTGGCCTGCGTGGAACCGGTCGATCTTAACGAGGGTCCTCAGAGGGACTACTTGCACGCGCATTTGGATTGGCGAACTCATGCGCCTTCAACGGGGCACTTCGCGGGGCCGGGCAAATGTCCGCCGAAGTGGACAGATCAGTGAATGCTTGTGAAATCCGCAGTCGATCACACCCGAAAAGTACGCGAATGGTCGCGCCTATGGCAAGTCGAACAAACCTCTCCGCCGGGCCAATACAGAAGGGGACGGTAGAATCCGGGCCTCTGATCACGGAATGACCGGGGCGGCTCAGTCATTGGATCTTCTGCCGCAGCCTCGAAAGGCGGGGCGCATTTTTTTGGCAGTGGCCGCTATGTGTATGGCGGCGACTTGGAATTCGCCATCTGGAATGAGAGAAGCGCCCACTTGGCAGGAACGAAGAGAAGCATTCCACACCGTTGCCAAAATGTACACTTTTAACGATCCAGTATTCCAGAAAGGTCTGGTCAAACTCTTCGAACGGGAGACTGCAGATCCGAGATGGGAAGAGTTCGCGGAGGATACTGACTACGACGATTATTATGAAGAATTATCGGACCTGAGCCAACAAGTGGCCCAGAAATCCAATGAGGCTGAGGCGTGGCGTGCACTTGTTTACTCAGCCTATAATCCCTCATCGACATTTGGGAGGTGGCTAATCGCACAGCCTCAGACGTTACCCTTCTTTTTGGAGATGATTCACTCCAGCAATAGCTGGGTGTGGGGCCAGGGGGCGGAAATGCTGGCGGAAATGATCGAATATTGTAGTGATCCCAAAACTCGCAACTGTTCACCGGAGTTGAAGGCAAAGCGCTCAGAAATTCTTACCTTCATTCGCCGTGAAGTCGTATCGGCGCGAGAGCCAGGCCAAGCGATTTTGGCGCTGGGCATTTGCGGCTCAGTCCCAGACATAGCCATCCTCGAACAACGAGCCGCCGCGCTGAGAGCTGACAACATAGAGGCCAACGACAAACGCGCTCTGTCCGATCGAGAGTCCAGTCTGCGCCTGATTCAAATGGCACAGCAGCAGATTAGCGATAGAACTCACTAGTAAACCCGAACGGTAATTGCTGCGCTTAGATTTGCGAGTAAGGCGCCGGATTTAGAATCAAATTCGAGATATCGCTCACGATCGGTTCGAAGCTGTAGGTGGGCGAAGAACTGAGTTTTTTCCAGTCCGGATCCCCTGAAAACGCCTTCCACTTCGCGTTGAGTTCTGCCAGATCGGGGAAGCCGATCATGTAGGTCAGATTCGGCATTCTGGGACCGATAAGCGTGTCGCCGAAGAAGACGTCCCAGAATCCGGCTTTCTGGAAGATGTCGAATTCGCCCTTGTGGAACATTTCCACTTTGATGCGATGATCCTCCATGCTGGGGCTCTCATAGGTTCGAAGCTGGAAGACGCGAGAACCGTGCGTGGCGGTGACGGGTGGAACGGTCAACTTCGGCCAGCCTTCGAAGGCGATCATGAGGGAGCTTTCCATGCGCACAAACGCGGGTTCTTTCGCGGGCGCCTTCAGGAATGCTTCGCCGGCTCTTCGGTATTCGTCGTCATGCGCGAGCTGAAATTCCGCATTGACGAGAGTATCGAGCGAGGTAGACGGAATGAGCACGTACAAGGTGGGAGTTTCCGGGCCGAGGTAGAGGTTGAAAGCGCCAATCGGCGTCATGCCGAGACGATTCAGTCCGGGAATCAGGGCCTCCGCTACATACTTCTCCGTAATCTTCGCCTGGGGCGATTGCATCCGGTAGGAGCGCAGTTCGTAGTACTGGCGGCCGTCTGTTTTCGGCTCGGATTGGGCTTGGAGGTTGCTGCTAGAAGCTCCGAGCGCCAGGGTAGTTGAAGCAGCAACGGTAGATGTAAAAAATTCACGTCTTCTCATAAAATGTCGTAATCGTCAGGATTCCGATTCACTCCCGACCATTCTATTAGCCGACCTGTTCGGCGCGCCCTCCGTCCTGTATAAAGGACGAAGATCATAGAACTGCAGACGGCAGTGCCGGCAATGATAGAGCCGCCCTCCGAAGAGCCGCTGCAGTAGACGCAATGGGTTTTGCTTCATCTTGTCGATTTGGTCACGCTTGCTACGGATGACCAGGTCATACCACCCACATTTCGGACAAGCCGCGTACTTGGCCTCGCGAATGGCATCGAGGTAGGAAACGCGCACTCTTTGGCGGCAGCGTTCGCAACGGTACGCGGCCACATACAACAAACGTTCTGAGAAAGAGCGGCGCGACCGCCGCATACTTCCGGCGCAAGCTGCGCAAGGAAGCGTTCCCAGATGCATCATCACGGCATTGGTTCCATCTTAAGGTAAGGGATGCAAAGCTCTTGAAGCCAGCCAAGCCTGGCGAAAGGCCGTCATTTGTGACGTTAGCGGCTGTCCCAAGCGCTCGTTGGTCAGTAACTCGACCTCCGGGTTCTCCTGTAACAACAGATTGACATTCTCATCTCCCGCTCGCGTATTCACTTTCAGATGCACGTGATCGCCTGGCTTGCGCTTGTCGAGCCAGGCGTTCAACTCTCCCGAATCTCTGAGAATCTTCCCGTTCCAGCGCAAAATCCGATCCCCCTTGTCGAGACCTGCCTGATAGATGGGGCTCCCGCGCCGTGTGCTGCTCATGATCTCGACGCCGTCATCGGAAAAGTCGAGCTTCTGGTCACCAAGCCACGCCTTTCCCGGATAGCGTTTCCGCAGGACGACGCCCGCGGGCACGACTAAGCTCGCGTAATCCATTGGACCCATGCCATAGATAAACCGCCCAAAAACTTCCGCCGCGAAATCCTTACTTCCGGTCGCCTCCACCAGGGTTCTCTCCAAATCGTCCAATGTGTACGGCTTATCTATATCAGGATGTTCGCGCCACATGACACGCATCCAATCGTCGAGCGACTTACCGGGAAAGCGCTCCCGAATACTAAGGTCTATCCCAAACGCAAGCGCTTGCCCGTAAGTGTAATAAGAGATGAATGTATTTGCGAGGTTATTATTCGCATTGCGCGATGTAGCCGAGTCGGTCAATGGCGCCATGCGGCTCATGTCGATTACGTTCAACACCGTGCGCCCCGGGGCGGTCAGCACGGTATCGACCGCTTGTCCCATGCCGCGCAAGAAGGTATCGAAGGTGGTGATACCGGCGCGCGCGAGGGCGAGCGAACCGTAGTAATTTGTAAATCCTTCGGCAAACCACAGTTCGCCTGACATGTCCGCACGTTCAAAATCGAAAGGCTCCAAAGAGCGCGGGCGAATCCGCCTGACATTCCAGGAATGAAAGAACTCGTGAGAGACGGTTCGGATTAATTGCTCGGCGGAATCCTTTAGGTCGCCCGAACTGGTAATGACGGCTGAATCGCGGTGTTCCATTCCGTCGCCGGACGCGTAGGGCAGGTAATCCACCAGAAACGTGTAGGTCCCGTTGTCGTATTTGGGCAGTGCACCGAAAACACCTTCTTCTTCGAGCACGACGGATTCACACATAAGCGCGTAAGCAGAGGCTTCGTCGCCGGTACCCTGATGGTGCAGCACCAGCCGGAATTTCGCGTCTTCGACGCTCCACTCGCGCGCGGTATACGCACTGATCTCCACGGGTGCGTCCATCAACATTTCCAGATTCGGCGCCCACCACGTGCCGTCTTGTAAAGCTTTGAGTTCTGTCGCCACTTTCCAATTTCTTCCGGCTGGGAGGTGGAATTCGAGCGAGGCGGGACTATTCTGATAACCGTGCGCCCAGATCAGGGTGGCGGGCAGATTCAGATGCGCATGGGTTTCGTCCATGCCGTCATAAGTGCCGTCGGTCCTGTCGCCAAAAACTGTGTATTCGACGATCACCGTTCCGTGATGGCCGGAAATGTTCCAGCCATATGGGTTCGGACGGGTAATCGGCAGGGGGCGGCCTTGTCCGTCGGTAGCGCGGAAGTTATATATGTTTTCAGCGAAGTCATGCAACGTGTACCGGCCCGGCGAGGACCGGCTTATGACTACTTCCAGTACTGGCTGCGTCACGCCTGTGAACGTGGCTCGCACGTTAGCCTCGTGATGCACCGCGTTGGGGAACCAGAAGTCATATTTAAGCGGCTGCTGGGCCAGGTTAACGGGCTGCGCCGGCAGACAGAACCTAAAAAGTACCAGGAAAGCGATAGTCTTCAAACCCCGGAAGCTCCTGCTCGAATTGTGCGCGGCAGCGAATGTAACACCCGATTGCCGAGCAGTATAGCAATGTATTATGACGTTCTCTTACTCCCAGGAGTACTAGATTTGATACGAATTAATACAATTTACGCCTTCAAAATAGTGGGTTTCCCGTGCTATGTTTGATGGAATCCCCGTGCCAGCAAGTCCCCGCACCTACAACATTCTGGTTGTAGAAGATAACCCCGGCGACGCTCACCTCATCAAGGAAGCGTTCAATGAGTGCGGCAGTCCGTGCAAATTAACGATGGCGGAAAACTTCGAACAGGCGGAAGAAGTTCTTGCCACGGGCTCTTTCGATTTGATTCTGTCGGACATGGGCGTCCATAACGGACGAAGCGAAGAGTTCATCAAGAGCATACGGAACAGCCCGCGGCTGAAAACCACACCGATTATCGTGTTGAGCGGGTCGATGAATCCGCGTCCTGCTTATGAAGCAGGCGCGAACGCGTTCGTGTCGAAGACGATGGACATGGATAACTTCTTCGCGAAGATCAAGGCGTTGATGCACTTCTGGGTGGATGTGGCCGAGTTGCCCCCGACGCGCGAGCGATTGGCTCGACAGTAGCTGTTTTCGAAGTGGGGCGTCTACTCTGTAGGCCTAACGTTTCCTCTCCTAAAGTAATCGCCCGGCAACGCACGGCACGGAGGCTTGGCGCTAAAGCGAGCGGCGATTACTGGTCAGTGTTGACCAAGCACCGCTTGGCTGCCGGGCTAGTTAGCTTTGGCGGGCAATGCGCAGGAACTCTTCCACTTCGACTCTGCTTCCGATTACGAGCGGCGTTCGCTGGTGTATTTGCGTCGGCTCTATATCCAGCACCGAGCGTTTCCCGTTGGTAGCCATGCCGCCGGCTTGCTCGGCAATAAACGCCAGCGGGTTCGCTTCATATAGCAGCCTCAGTTTCCCGCTCGGATAGTCCTGGGTTGGCGGGTATAGAAAGACACCGCCTTTGAGCATGGTCCGGTGGAAGTCCGACACGAGCGACCCGACGTACCGCGAACTGTAGCCGCGCCCCAGGCCGCCCATTCGCAGCCCGGTGATGAACTGTTGATATGGTTCAGGGAAGGTATGCACCAGAGCTTCATTGACGGAATAGAAGCCGCCCTGCTGCGGCATTTGCATATTCTCGTGACTTAACACAAAGGCGCCCACGGAAGGGTCTAGAGTAAATCCGAAGACGCCACGGCCCGCCGTATACACCAGAATTGTGGAGGATCCATAAAGGACATAGCCGGCCGCCACCTGCTTACGCCCCGATTGCAGAACGGCGGCATCCAGATCATCTCCTGGGGGACGGCGAAAAATGGAGAAGATGGTTCCAACGCTGACGTTTACATCGATGTTCGAAGATCCATCGAGGGGATCGAAGAAGATCACGTATTTTCCGGTTTCAGGCGCGCGATCGAATACGACGGGCTCCTCATTCTCTTCCGAAACGAGGATGGCAACGGAATCCCGGACGCTGAGGCAGTGCAGCAACGCCTGATTCGCGTAGACATCGAGCTTCTGCTGAGTCTCACCCTGGACGTTGGTCTCGCCCGCGCTGCCCAGCACGTCCAGCAGCCCTGCCTGCCGGATTTTCGCTTCGATCATTTTCGTGGCGAGCGTGAAGCCCGACAGCAGCCAGGAGAAGAGTCCGCCCGCATCGGGGAAATGCTCCTGCTGCTGCTCCAGTATGTGCTGTTGAGCAGTAACAATCATTTGCTTGCCGGGTATGACGCCGTGTCTATAGTTGGACATGCTCTGTGGCTCCTGAGAGCGAGGAAACTTCGCGCGCGCTATAACAAAGTAACTCTTCAGCTAGCCTGTAGGTTTGCCGCATCCGCTACCCGCCGTTCCCGGGACCAGACTACGGTCCGCTGAGACAGCCCTCTTCGCCAGTACTATCTTTATCAGTGCGTTCCTGCTCTTCTCCATTGAACCGCTGATGGCGAAGCGGATACTTCCCTGGTTTGGTGGATCCTCCGCGGTGTGGTCGACATGTCTTGTCTTCTATCAGACGGCACTGCTCGCCGGGTATCTCTACGCGCGCCTGCTGACTCGTTGGGCCGCGCCTCGCACGCAAGGTGTGATTCACGTTTGTCTACTGATCGGGTCTCTCGCTCTGTCGCCGATTGCCCCGTCGCAGAGCTGGAAACCGGTGAATCCGAGCGATCCCGGGTGGCTGATTCTGGGGCTGTTGACAAGAAATATCGGTCTAGCGTTTATCGCTTCGGCCGCAACGACTCCGCTATTACAGGCGTGGCTCGCGCGGGCGGGTTACGAAGCACCTTATCGATTGTTCGCGCTCTCGAACTTGGCTTCTTTGTCCGCTTTGCTGGCGTATCCACTGCTGATTGAGCCCTCGCTCGGCACGTCGGCACAAATTAGCGCGTGGAGAATTATCTATGCCGTATTTGCCGTGTTGTGCGCCTTAGCTGCCTGGTGGAGTGCAAGAGAACGGGTAGTCGAGGCAAGAGCGGCGGAAGAGTTCGAATGGACTCCGCCGTGGCGCAAGATATATTGGTTCGCCCTGCCCGCCTGCAGTTCGATGCTGCTGCTTTCGGTGACCAATCACCTGGATCAGGACGTCGCGCCGGTGCCTTTGTTGTGGGTGTTGCCGCTGGCGGTCTACTTACTGTCGTTCATTGTCAGCTTTGGCGGCGAAAAAGTGTATCGCCGCGCTCTGTGGCTGCGGCTGCTTGCGATCGGGCTAGGAGTTCTGGGCTACAGCATCTATAACGTCAACTCCATCGAAGCGCTTCAGGTCAGCCTGCCGGTATTTCTGGGTGGGTTGTTTCTTTGCTGTACGTTTTGTCACAGCGAACTGAACCGGCTCCGGCCGCATACTGCCGATCTCACCACTTTTTATCTGCTCATCGCGGCGGGTGGCGCGGCGGGAGCTATTTTTGTCGGTCTTGTCGCGCCCTCTATTTTCAGCGGCATCTATGAGCTTCCCCTCTCGCTGGCGCTTACTGCCGGGCTAACGATTCTGCTTATCTGGCCCGAAGGCGCGTGGCCTGTGCGGCTCCTCTGGATCGGGGCTACCGCCGCGATGGTCGCGGTGGTGGTGGCAAACGTGAAGGCGTACCATTCGGAGGCGCTTTCACTACGGCGCAGTTTTTATGGTTCTCTCCGCGTCGTGCAATCTCCGCATGTTGGCCCGCAACAGACGCGGACCTTGTTCCACGGCATCATAGAACACGGGGCGGAATACGTGCTGCCGCCGCAGCGAACCCGGCCGACAACTTACTATGGCCCAGGGTCGGGCATCGGAATCGTGCTGCGCGAAGGTTTTCCAAGCCCGAAGAGGGTCGGCTTGGTGGGTTTGGGAATAGGCACGCTAGCCGCGTACGGTCAGCCGGGCGATACCTTTCGGTTCTACGAAATCAACCGCCAGATCATAGACATTTCGCAATCTTTGTTCTTCTATCTACGCGCGAGCCAGGCACAGGTTCAAATCGTGGAAGGCGATGCGCGGCTCTCGCTGGAACGCGATAGCTCGGGCCCGTTCGATGTGTTGGCTCTGGATGCTTTTTCCGGCGATGCTATTCCCGTACACCTGCTGACCGAAGAAGCTCTGGCCCTTTACAAGAAACATCTAAAGCCCCAAGGCGTGATCGCATTCCACGTGTCAAATGACTTTCTGGACCTGGCGCCCGTGGTTCAGCAGCTTGGGGTGGCGACCGGCTTTCAAGCGGTTCTCGTCAGGAGCCATGCCAATGACGACGATCTGATCCTGGCTGCCGATTGGGTGCTTGTCACTAACAACCGGAGTATCCTGGATAACCCCACCGTCAGGCTGCTTTCTATGCCGATCGCCACTCGTCCCGGCCTGCGGCGCTGGACTGACGACTACAACGATTTATTACAGATACTTAAGGCGCCGCACATTAAACAGGTGAACAGATAAGATAGGTACTAGCAACGGTTACAAGGAAAACACCATGCGAAAACTTTTAGCTAGCTCATTTTTAGCCGCCTCCCTGTTGGCAATCCCCGTCCTGGCGCAAAGCTCAGATACGATTCGGGATGCGCAACAGTCATTGAAAGACAAAGGTATGTATGACGGGCCTGTTGACGGCTTGAACGGACCTATGACTCGCGCCGCGGTGCGCAAGTATCAACAACAGCAGAACATCACTCCCGATGGACGTCTGGGCCCCAGGACTCTTGACACGCTAGGCGTGAAGAACAGCGGCCCCAGCACCGAATTTAAGACCTCCGGCGAACAGACCAAGAGATCGTACACCAAAGGCGGCAAGGACATCGGCCACGGTGGAAAAGAGTTCGGGCATGAGGTAGCGCACGGCAACGTTGTGGATGGCAGTAAGGACCTAGGCAAAGGCGTGGGTCATGGCGCGGTCGCGATCGGCGCGGGTACTGCACACGCTGCCAAGAGCGCCGGCAAAGGCGTAAAAGACGCCATTCTGGACGACAAGCACAAAGACACGAACCATTAAGGGAGCGGCGAGAGCCGGCGCCTAGGTGGCGGTCTTCCCGGCCGGAAGAATGTCGTAGGGCCGCATCATCTCGTTGTCTTCGTGCTCCAGAATGTGGCAGTGCCAGACATAGCGGCCCGTATAGCCTTCAAATCGAACGACAATGCGCGTCACCGCTCCGGGCGTGGCGCGCACTGTATCTTTCCATCCAGCTTCATTCGGCTCTGGGGGAAAGACATCGCCCACATACCGGATCTTCTTCGAGACCAGATACTCCGTTACATCGAAAACGCGCCGATCCAGGATCTGGAAGCGGACGAGGTGCAAATGAATCGGATGAACATCGTCCGTGACATTGACGAATGACCAGATTTCGGTGGTATCGCCGACCGGATTTTCCGTCACGGGCTCGTGCCAGCGTTTCCCATCCAACAAATGGATATCCGTCTCGCCCACGGCATTGTCGTACTGCGCGAGACTCAGTTCGCGAGTTTTCACGGCCGAGGCTTCCAGCATCTTTGGCACAGGACGCAGCGTCTTCGGGATAGCGAGTACAGCGCCCTTGGTTCCCTTTCCGACCCGGAACTGCATCACGGGCGAGGTCTGGTTCTGTAGCACGATCTGTTCGCCTTCATGCGCCGCGAAATCGACGATCAGGTCCGCTCGTTCGGCCGGTGCGATGGTTAGCATCGCTACCTCAACAGGCGCGGAGAGGAAGCCCTGATCCGTTCCAATCTGCGAGAAGGGCTTGCCGTTTGAAAGCGTCAGAAAATAAAACCGCGCATTGGATGCATTCAACAGGCGGATGCGATAGGGCCGCGGCTCCACGTCTAAATACGGCAGCAGTTTGCCGTTGACCAGAATCGCGTTGCCAAAGTATTCCGGCACCCAGGGGGATTCGGGGCGCTGCGATACGGGATAGTACAGTTGCCCATCTTCCCTGAAGAAACGGTCGAAGATCACTAGCGGGATTTCGTAATTGCCCTTCGGCAGACCAAATGAATCCTCCACCTTGTCCCGGACAATGAACAGCCCGAACATTCCGGCGTACATGTTCAGCCGGTTTATGCCCATGGCGTGGTCGTGGTACCAAAGCAGACAGGCGTCTTGGTCGTTCGGATAATGATAAGTTGCGGATTTACCCGGCGCATACCAGTTCTCCGGGTATCCATCGCTGGTGGGGGGCGCCTTCCCGCCATGCAGGTGAACCACGCTGCGCGAATCCGGTTTGCCGGCCTCAGCGCCCATGATGGTGTGGTCAATGGGGAGAAAATGTTTGGCGGGCAGCTCGTTTGGCCAATCCACCAGGAGGCCCTCGCCGCTGCGCGTTTCAATGGTGGGCCCGGGCACGCTCGATCCGAACGCCCAAAAGCGCGTGGCGGCGATGTCACGATGAACTTTGCGCTGAATCTCATGCAAAGGGATGCGGTACAAGGGCAGCTTTACGGAAGGGTCGCTCGGATTGGGCGCCATGCCTACGCTTTTCGCCACTTGAATGAGGGGCAGCGGATCTATGTAGGGAGTCAGCCTGCCGGGATCGATGAGCATCGGCTCAGGCGCCATCTTCGGCATGTGATGCGGCAATTGCCTCATGCCCAGGGGTGCTATGGCTGCGCTGCTCTCTAAAAAGTGTCGTCTGGTTATAAGAGGCGTGGTAGAAATTTCCTCGTCTTTCAATAGGAAAAGGCGGGAGAAGAGATCTCTCCCGCCCTGTAGTGCCGGCATGCGCGGCCCGGTGACTTCCTGACTTACTGCACCAGACCCGTGGTGGGCGACAGAATCAGTTGCGGATTCGGCGTCTGGTTGAAGTTCATCATTGCGCCGATGGAGTTTGCGTACGCATCGAATGAGCCTTCCCCAATGCGTTGGCCAACCAGCCAGTTGTCTTCGATGAAACGAATGGTCGAGGTCTGATCGGTGACTGTATGATCCACAAAGTTCGGCTTGGCATACGGCGAGATTACCAGCAGCGGAATGCGTGTTCCGTATCCGCAGCGGCCTTGAGCATGCTTGGTGGCGGGATTCACTCCGGGCAGCGAAGTGGCGCCATTTCCGCAGGAGTTAGCGTCGGCCAAAGCATCCGAAGTGGTAGAGGAAGTGTTGACGATGGGCCCGAGCTGATGGTCGTACCATCCGTCTGAATCATCGTAATGAATCACAACGGCGGTATGCGACCATAGCCCCTGCTGCTGCAGGAAATTGATGACTTTCACGACAAAGGCCTGCTCATCTAGCGGGTTCGAGTTGCCCGGATGAGCATCTTGATAACGTGGCGCCTTCAAGAAGGAAACGGCTGGGAAGTTACCGGCCTGAACGGCGCTGTAGAAATCGTTAATGTCGTATTGGTGGTTAGCGGCATCGCCCTGCTTGCCAATCATACTTACGGAAGTAGGACGCGTGTGCGCCAGATTTGCCGTCGAGGCATAGTACTGGAAAGGTTGGTGATGAGGCGAGTAATCCGTCTCTTTCAGGCCGGTGACGGGTGAAACGGTGCTCCGGCTGCAACCCGTGCTGCCATTCGGATTCACGGTCTGTAGATCGAATCCGCCCTCGAACCAGCCCCAGGAAACTCCCGCTTGGTTCAGTAAATCACCGATGTTGGTCCCGCCGAACCGCAGTGTTGTACCCGTCGTCGTGGAACAAACGTCGCCGTAGGGATCCCCATCGCCAATCAAGGTCTCCCCACCGTTGCCGTCAGACACAATGGCCGAGCTTGGCGTATTTGTGGCGATGGTAATACCGTTGGTCTGGCCAGCGATCAGGTTGATGGCTCCCGGCGTGGACGGACCGAACTGCGATGTGAAAGAGTTGTCGTTCAGCGCAAAGTGCTGGGCATAGTTCCACAGCGCAGTCACTGTATTGCCGTCATAGTAGCCCATCACCAAGCCTTTTGTATTGATCACGGGCGGATAATACCCGGGCGTGTTCCCCGCAGTGCCGGTCCTCAAAGGAAACGAATCGACCAAGCCATGGTTATACGCTTGCTGTTCGGCCATATAGTCATGGTTCTGGTCCGCCGTGAGGGCCTCCGAGCGGTCCAGACGAAACGGGTTTGAAGCGCCCGCGCCGTTCGCCGCATTCAGCATGTTCGGGTTGTGGGTCAGCAACGCCCCGCTCAGTCCATTGATGGTCGGCGTATCCGATGCCGCGTAAAAAGGGGGCTCTCCAGGCGGGTTTACCGCATTCGGATAGGTCGCAAAATAATGGTCGAAAGAAATGTTTTCGCCGTAGATAACTACAATGTGTTGAATCGGGGTGACCGGGGTCCCGCTTCCCTGCCGGGCGCTCACTGATTGCGGGTCTGTTACCAGCCCCAGCACCAGCACACTCACTAACGACACTGATAGAGATGCTCGCATGAATTCCTCATAGCTGATTTAGACAGGCATACTTCTTCCTGGAGAAGCCTTGGTTAGAGTATGGGAAACAAGTTACACCGATGTGAAGGACTCAGTATTTTTGGACGAGCCCCAGTGCTTGCGAATTCGTGCCAATCCCAAAAGCAGCAATCCGCCTACCGCCACAAGCGCCACATTCAACGGCTCCGGAGCGAATTGGAGATCGTCCACACCAAAGCTGCCGTTAGCTGAACTGATCACGAGCGACTTGATGTCCTCTGTCGTGTCGCTAATCACGTAATAGGCATTGAAGGGGGTATTTCCGGTGCCGGGTACAGTCACGCTGTAGCTGCCAAGAACATTGCCGGTCGCACCCAGCGCCTTTAGCGTGTCCGAGAATCCGTCACTCTCCAGAATGCCGATGCCGATAATGTTTACGGTCCTGTCGAGAGCGATTGTGAGTCCGCCGGTCAGAGCCAGCGCCGTGCTGAGATAGTTGGGAGCGCTTTGTGAACTGTACGGGTAGGCAAACAGGGGATTGGATGTGTTGCTCGATATCGACTGCACACCCTGCGCAGCGTACGTATCGGTTGCCACTTGGCTGAACGGGGTCAGGTTATCGAAGTTGATGTAGGTTCCGAAGCGCGGCGACAGATTGTCACCGGCGTAGTTGTTGTCATTGGGGGATGCGACGGTGAGCGTGGTCGCGTGACAGAGGCAGGCTGAGATCGCCAGCGCAGTCGTCAGGAACAGCGTTTTGTTCATGTATTGTTGGATAAAGTCCTTGAAAATGTCGGCTTTATCCAGATAATCCCATTGCCATCACATTATCATGACAATAATGTGACGGATTTCTCTCAAACCATCAATGTCGCCGGGCCTAAGCCGCCGTAATGACGCCGCATGCGGCTGCGCAATTCCGCTCTCGCCCGCAGCAGCCGGCTCTTGGCGGCGGCGACCGAAATTCCCAGCGCTTTCGCCACTTCCGGCATGGGCAACTGCTGGACGTCGCGAAGCAAAAAGACGCTCCTCAGTAAAGGCGGCGTATGCCAGATCTCATTCTTCAGCACCTCGGCGACTTCGGCTTGCCCGAAAATCTGTTCCGGCGATTGCCTTTCATCCCGCAGTTCCACAGAGGATGCCGTCTCGCCCGGCTGCGCATCGTCAATCGATAAAAACTTAGCCCGCCGTCCGCTTCGCAGGCGCATTAGGCATTGATTCACGACGATTCGTGTAAGCCAAGTGGAGAATTTTGCGTCTTGGTGAAATTGGTGAATGTGTTCGTATGCCTTCCAAAAGGCATTCTGCACCTCGTCCTCGGCGTCTTCTTTATCTCTGACGATGGATACAGCCACTTTTAGGGCCGGGATTCGATAGCGCTTCATCAGCTCGTCAAAAGCCGCTGAATCTCCCCGCCTGCACATTTCCACCAAGTCATCGTCGCCGGCTTGGCGGTAGAGCGGGTTTTGCATCCGGCCTTCGTTCAAGGAATCCATCCATTCAGCCTCTATGAACGACTTTAGGTGCAAGGAAAGCGCGACGATAGATATCGATAAAGGTGGTTTCAGCACTGCCGAAAAAGTGGGCGGAAATGTTTCCCATAATGAAGGGACATTGAGAGACGCTGAAAGTTCGGAAGAGACCCTGAGGCGAGTTCTGGGCAGCTACGAGATCGGCCACAAGCTGCGCCAGCTTCGGCTGAGGAAAAAAATCGCCCTGGTAGACCTTGGGAAGCACACTGGGCTTTCGGCTTCCATGCTGTCCCAACTGGAGAACGGGAAGCTGATTCCGACTCTGCCGACGCTAGCGCGGATCGCCATGGTCTTCGATGTCGGCCTGGAGTTCTTTTTCAACGATAAGCGTTCGAAGCGCGCATTCTCGATTATCCGGGCCGAAGACCGCATGCGGTTTCCTGAGCTGCCCGACAGTCCGGTTCCCGGGTACTATTTCGAGGTTCTAGCGTTCGGCGCGATGGAACGCGCCCTGTCAGCCTATTTGGCGGAGTTTCCGAACAGCGCCCCAAGGGACGCCCGCGAGCACTTTCACGACGGGGCCGAGTTCCTCCACGTCGTCAGCGGCAGACTTTCCATCAAATATGAATCCGAGGAGCACATCCTCGAAACGGGCGACAGCGTCTATTTCGATGCCTCCGAACCGCACTCCTATCACGGTATTTCCGATCCGCCCGCCAAGGCGATTGTCATCACCACGCCGCCCCGGCTCTGACCAGACGTTCGAGATACGCTGCGGCTGGGCCGCCTACAGATACAATGTGGACACTTAATTCATGGCCACGGTTTTGACCGCAAAGCGGCTGATTACCGCGACCGGCATCGTCAATGAACCGTTGATCACAATCGACGGCCCAGACGTGGTTGCCATTTCCTCACGGGACGCGAGCGATACGACGGACCTGACATATGACTTCAAGGATGGAACGCTAACCGCCGGCCTATTCGATATCCACACGCACGGCGCGGTGGGCCACGATGTGATGGAGGGCACGCCCGAAGCTCTGCGCGGGATTTCTCAATTTCTGGCTCGTCACGGAGTCACGGAATATCTCGCCACAACCGCGACAGCTTCGATGGACTTTACCCTTCGCGCACTCGACAGCATCGCTCGATACGCGGAGAGCCAACCTGCCGCCGGCGAGGCGAGTCTTCTCGGAATCCACATCGAAGGACCGTTTCTGTCCCATGCGAAGCGCGGCATGCATCCAGAGCAGTTCCTCATCGAACCAAGCGTTCAGGTGCTCGATGGTCTCTGGGAAGCATCGAGAGGACGCATCAAGCTGATGACCATCGCTCCGGAAGTTCCCGGCGCGTTAGAAACCATTGCGAGGGCCGGCGAACTTGGCATTCGCTCATCCATCGGACATTCTAATGCCAACACGGCTGAAGCGATGAGAGCGCTAGCGGCAGGTGCTGTTTCCGCCACCCACACCTACAACGCAATGCGGCCGCTCGATCACCGCGAGCCAGGTATTCTGGGCGTCGTTCTGGATTCTGAGAAGATTTATGCCGATCTCATTTGCGATGGCGTGCACGTTGCGCCGGAACTGGTCAGATTGTGGTTTAAGGCGAAAGGCCCGGAACGGGCAATCCTCATTACAGACTCTTTTTCGGCGACGGGAATGCCGGACGGAGTCTACCGGTTGGCCGAAACCAGCGTGTATGTCAAGGGTGTGCGCTGCACGACCGAGTCAGGCGTGCTCGCGGGAAGCGTGCTGACCTTGGATGAAGCGGTCAGAAGGATGCAGGACTTCACCGGAGCCGACTTACCGACCGCTGTCCGTCTTGCCTCGCGAAATCCAGCGCGAATGCTCGGGTTGCGGCACGACCTCGTCGCTGGAACTGTCGCGAATTTCAACATCTACGACGCAGCCGGCCGACGAATGCAGACTATCTTGCGAGGCCAGTTACTTTGACACACAGTTTACAAATCGAGCGGCTCACTCGACCCGCAGTGCCGACATGGGATCGATTCGCGTGGCGTGCCGCGCGGGTATTGCGCAGGCGATAACAGAAACAGCACTCAACAAAATGATCCCAGCAGAAAGTGCGATGGGATCGCGCGAGCTTCCACCAGCCCACTTTTCTAGGAACCCCCCAAGGGCAAGCGCCAGAACCACTCCGGCGGCAATCCCGGTTGCGACGCTGACCAGATTTGACGCAAAGACGGCACGCAGCACATCCCCGCGTTGTGCGCCGAGCGCCATACGGATGCCGAACTCCGCTGTACGCTGCTCGACCGCGTAGGAGACGACGCTGTAAAGTCCCACCGCGGCCAGCGCCAATGCAAGCACCGCGAAGACGCCGAAGATCCACGCCGCCAAATGCTCCTGCTGAAACTGTGGCTCATCGGAGATCCAGGATTCCAGATCCTCAGGCTCGTAAATCTGTTGGTCGGGGTTGAACTTTGCTAACCGAATCCGGATGGCGTGCACCAAGCGCAAAGGCGGTGCCTCAGACCTTACCAGTACCTGCGTATATTGCGCCATGCTCAACGTGTATGGCAGATAGATGCCCGGCTTGATGGCGTTTCTCAGCCCGTCATTGCGCGAGTCTGCGACAATGCCGATGATCGTCAACCACGAATCGGCAATCTTCGGCGCGGACAATATGACAGGTGGGCGATCCTCTGCGTCCGGCAGTTTGAGCGCGCGTCCAATGGCGTCGCCATGCGGAAAATATTGACGCGCCAACGCACTATTAATCACTGCAAGGCGAGCGCCATTATGGTTCTCCGTCTGATTCCACAATCTGCCCTGCAGCAACGGTATGCGCAATTCTTGAAAATAGCCGGGGCTGACCAGGTTAATCGAGGCGGAGGGCTGTTCTTTGCTCGTGCTCCCCATCAGCGCAAAGTGGCCGTCCCAGCCGCTGCGCGGCGGCGTCGCATTACTTGAGATGGCAGCCAAAGTCACGCCCGGCACATCCGATATAACTTTTCGCAGTTCCTCATAATAGGTCGCCCGCGCAGCCCACGTCGTGTAGGAGTTTTCGCCCAGCGGAATGGGCACCGACATCACATTGTGAGGCTCGTAACCCAACGGCGTTCGAACGATCTGCAAAAAGCCTTCCATCGCGGTTCCGGCTCCGGTCAGCAGCAAAAGCGTGAGCGCAATTTGTCCGGAGACCAAGGTTTGGTGCGTTCGGCGCCCTCGGACGCTCCCCGCAACGCGGCGAGCGCTGAGTTGCATCGTTTGGCTGATTTGCGTGCGCGAGAGCTGTATCGCAGGCCATAAACCGAACAGA
>CAVSTO010000004.1:0-433846 GCA_963730865.1 uncultured Acidobacteriaceae bacterium
CTCTAGACCCGGATGTAATTTTCGCGGAGCCGGTGGGGAGTTGCATCGATCTTTCCGCAACGATTTTGCAACCATTTCGCGCTCATCATCGCGATTTGTTCGAGACGGCGCCTCTTACCGTTTTGCTCGATCCGAACTTGAATGAGGATGTTTTGAAGGGCGTGGCCGCGCCCGCGATTGCTTACCTGTTCCAGCAGCAAATTCGCGAGGCCGACATCGTTTGCATGAGCAAGGCGGATGTTTATCCATTTACGCCCGAACTGCCGTTCCCCTTGGACTTCCACATCAGCGCACGATCGGGCATGGGTGTGGATTCATGGCTAGATGATGTTTTGGGTGGAAAGCGTGTCGTGGGGGCGCGTGTGTTAGATGTAGATTACCAGCAGTATGCCGAGGCGGAAGCCGCTCTCGCGTGGTTGAATCTGCACGCGGCGATTCGCTTGAAAGAACCGCTCAGTCCCGCTGGTCTGATCGGTCCGTTGTTCGATAAGTTGGATACGGCGCTCTCCGCTGAAGCAATTACAATCGCTCATTTGAAGTTGTTCGATCAGACTCCGAATGCCCATTTGATGGCGAGCATTCGGGCGAATGGTCAACAGCCGGACCCGCAGGGCGATCTGGTGGCGGAATCCGCAGCGGACCATCAGTTAGCGATTAATATCCGCGCCCTCGGCGATGTGGAGCTATTACGCGACATCGTGCACCGAGTGGTTTTCGAAATCAATGGTTCGGTAGATATCAGGCATTTTCGCAGCTTCCGGCCAGCGCCGCCCCGGCCTGAATATCGCTTCGCAACTTTGGCCGGGAAATGAGCCGCCTGCCGCAGTCGCGCAGCGCTCAGATCTTAAAAAAATTCACAACAGCGAAGCCCTGCTCAATGAGCAACACCGCCATGAGGAAGCTCACGGCGAGACTGCCATCCAGGTCTGGGAACGCCTGCTCTCATGTGTTGCCGAAATGGCGGATGAGCGAGAACCAGAGTCCGATCATTTCGGCGTCTCTTGTGGGGTCCATTGCCTTCGGCATTACTGCGGTCTGTACCATGATCAGCTTCGATTCGGGATCTACAAAAATGCGTTGACCGTTTGCTCCCAGCAAGGCAAACATCCGTCTCGCGCCGGGGAAGATCCAGAGTTGGTAACCATATCCGAAAAAGCGGATTGGTACGCCCGGCGCAAGTTGAGGATCGGAGTTCTTTACGGTCGTGGCATCCAGCAGCCACTGCCGCGAGATGAGCTGCTTGCCGTTCCAGGCGCCATCGAACGCCAGCAGCCTGGCGAAACGCGCATAATCGCGGAGCACTGCGTTGAAGCAGCAAAACGCCGTTGGCTGATCGGATGCACCGATGGTCCAGGTAGCGCTTGCTTCAGCCCCGATATTGCGCCAGATCTTTTCATCCAGATAGCGCGAAAGCGGCACTTTGACGGCTCGCGCGATAATCAGGCCCAATAATTGCGAGTCTGCTGAGGAGTACTTGAACTGGGTGCCCTCAGGCGCTACTGATTTGCAATCGTGAGCCAGTGTTTGCAGGCTCATTGTTTCGATCTCCGACTGCGGACCTTGGCACGAAATCCCTGAGGACATATGCAGCAGATCTCGAATCGTGATCTTGCCGTACTCGGAATTGCCTAATTCCGGAACGTATTTCCCGGCAGTATCGGTTGTGGAAGAGACGGCGTGATCGGAGACAGCCACGCCCATCAACATGCCGACGATCGTCTTCACCATGGATTGCGACGTAAGGCGATCGCGATCCGTGCGGGCGTATTGATAGGCCTCGAACAGGATTTGGTCGTCTTTGGCGATCAACAGGCCCGTCACCGGAAGATGCGAAAGATAATCCTGGATCGAGAAGTGGCTGCCGGCGTGAAAGTAGCTAATTTCCGGGGGCGTGGAAGGGCGTTGAAACGGCCACGGATGCGCAGCGGGTGCAAGCGCCTGGTTAGGAAACAGCAGATCGAAATGGCTGAAGGAGCCAACCATGTATCTCTGCTCGAAGAAGTTGCTTGGCGAGCCCACGGGAAAGTGCTCGGCTGCATCATAAGCGGCGGCGTCCGGCCCTACGGCCGAGAAAATGGGGATTTCCTCGGAATAGGCGGCCAAGCCGGCCATCGTGAAGAGGACAGCAATGTTCATCAGATACTTGTTCACTTACTAGCTCCAGTTGCATGATCCAATTTCCTGATTATTGCTGTCCAGGATAAAATCTGCTCTAGTTGAGACGTTAGAGGTCTCAACATCGATCCGGTCAAGATGGATTTGCGCCTGCTGCAGTACTTCGCAACGGTTGCCGAGTTGGAACACATAGGCAAGGCTGCGGCGCGGCTGCACATTTCGCAATCGCCGCTGAGCAGGCAGATCCGCCAACTGGAGAGAGAACTTCAGTTGGAGCTTTTCGTGCGTGAACGGCAACGGATCCGGTTGACGGAATCGGGGAAATGGCTGCTGGGTCACGCACAAAAACTATTGGCGCACGCGGAAAGAATTCGTGACGAAGCGGAGCAGCGCGCGCTCGGCAAGACAGGAACGCTGTCGGTCGCGTTTGTCAGCGGCGCACTCTGGAGCGGGATCCTAACCAAGCTAGCGCGACGTTTCCAAGCGGACTGTCCGGATGCTACGTTAGAACTTCGCAGCATGAGATCGACTGCCCAGGTGGAGGCCGTGGAATCCGGGAGTGTCGATCTTGGTTTTGTGGGGAGGCCCGCGGCCAGCAGCGCTATTGAAAGCGTGCTCATTTCAGAAGAACCACTCTTGCTCGTGGTTCCCGGCGGGCATCCGCTGGCTCGCAAACGCACGATTAGGCCCTGTGACCTGGACGATGCGCGCTGGATTCTGTTGGGGCATTCTGTCTCACTTGAGACACGCGCCCGATTTCTTGCCGAGTGCGCGAAAGTTGGTTTTGCGCCCCAGGTCGTGCAAGAAGTGACGGAGCCGAACACGCTGCTCGGTTTGGTTGAGGGCGGATTCGGCGTGGGCGTTATCGGGAGCAGTTCCCGAAGCTGTGCGCCACGGTCGGTTAAGTTTCGTGCGCTGCCATGGCTGCCGCTGAAATCGCGACTGTATATGATCAGGCCAACGCAGGGAAGGCAGCCACTGGCGGAGCGTTTTGCGGCTTATCTTCCCAAGGTGAACATCGATAGCTAAGACCCACGGGAAACCGGACGCGACAAACTCTGGAAGACTCGCCCGCATAATGGTTGAAGGGGCTGACTGACGTGGATGTATTGCAAACTGAATCGGAGCGCAGGGATCTGGAACTGGCTGCGTACTATCTGTGGCAGCAACGCGGCTGTCCTATAGGGTCGCCGGAAGTGGACTGGTACCAAGCCGAAGAGCAACTCCGGCGGACCGCTCGCGATAACCCGTCAGAACCGGCCATGATCAGTGTGGCCAAAGCCATGGGTGCGGCGTTGGGTTCAGTGGCGGGAGCGGTGGCCTCAGTTACTCATTTCCATTCTGGCGAAACTTCCCCGTCCGACTAATCGGCGGGGTTTCGTGCCGTCGCCGGCTAAGCGTGCAGAAGGGGAGTTTCGACGGGCGTATGTACGCCGCCGGCGGGCAGGATGACCTCGAAGCGCGATCCTTTGCCCACCTCGCTCGCTACGTGAATTTCGCCTCCATGCGCCTTCACGATGGCGGACACAAAGCTGAGACCCAGGCCGAGCCCTTTTTCCGGATTTGGATCGGGAACGCGGTAGAAGCGGTCGAAGATGTGCGGGATGTGGCTTGAAGGTATGCCAACTCCGGAATCCTCCACAATCAGCCGCACATTGTCTCCCATGGGTTCGGCGCAGGCGCGCACCCAGCCACCCTTAGGTGTATATTTGATGGCGTTCGAGAGGAGATTCGTTACTAAGCGCTCGATTTGCGTCCGATCGACTTCACACATTACTGGCTCGCGATGGGTCTGCGTCAGTTTGACGTTCTCGGCTTCGGCGGGGATTTGGAATTGATCCACTAAGTCCTCGACTACTTCGCCCAGATCCGCGACGGCTTTATGCGTCGGAATCTGTCCTGACTCCGATTGCGAGAGCAACAGCAGGGCGCGGACGAGGTTAGACAGGCGCTCCACATCTTGCAAGGCATTTTCGATCGCTTCCTGGAGCTGTTCTTTGCGGGTCGCGGTGAAGAGCGCTACCTCCAACTGGCCTTGAATAGCGGTCAGCGGTGTTCGCAGCTCATGCGATACGTCGGTGGAGAATTGCCGCATTTGCTCGAAGGATGCCTTGAGGCGGCCGCTCATCGCATTGAATGAGTCAACTAGACGGTCGAGTTCATCGTCGGCTCCGCGCTTCGGGATTTGCAGGCCCAGGCTAGACCCCGTAATCTCCTGGGCCGCTTTCTCGACGGATTGAAGGGACTGCAGGATGCCGGCGGCGGAAATCCAACTCACCAGCATGCCCGTCAGCAGCGCCACAGGAAAGAAGATCCAGAAATCGCGTTCGAACTGACGCAGAACCCGCCGGTCGTTGGCCAAGCTGAGTCCTTCCGCGACGTACCATTTTCTGCCGCGATCCGGATCGGTCATGGTGCTGCTGATGATCTGATAGGGCGTGCCGTCCGTACCGAGGACGGTTTTGATGACGGGCTCGTGCGTCTTTTGCATCTGCGCCAATTCAGAACGAATCAGCGCCAGGTCGGAGAGTTGCTTTACGGCCTCGGTGGAGCCTGAGGGAATGTGGCCCTGCTCGTCGGCGATGACGTAGACGGCATCGAGCCGAGATACCTCAGCCTCTTCCTCGGGATCGTTGTGATCGACGAACCAATAGGGCTCGCCGCTTTTATCGAAGTCGATCCATTTCTTCAGCGCTCCGATCTGCTCTTTGAGCTCGTCCTCGCTTTGATCCGCGAGAATGGTCCTAAGCGTCCTTGCTCCGAACACTCCCACAATCGCCAGCACGGCGATCAAGAGCAGAAGAAGAGTGGCCGCCAAGCGGAAACGAAGGGTACGGAAGAGCTTTATTTTGCTTAGCTTCTTCCAGAACATGATGGGCCTATGCGCCGGCAGGCTCGGCTGCCGGAGGAGTCTGCTGTGCGCTCTCCGGAATATCAAGCATGTAGCCGATCCCGCGCACGGTGTGAATCATCTTGGCCGGGAATTTGTCGTCGATCTTGCTGCGCAAGTGGCGGATGTATACGTCCACGATGTTCGTGAGGCCGTCATAATCCATGTCCCAGACGTGCTCAACGATCATGGTGCGGCTCAACGGACGGCCCCGGTTCCGCATCATGTATTCGAGGATGCTGAACTCCTTGGGGGCGAGTTCGATGTTCTCATTCATGCGGCTCACCTTTCTGCGAATACAGTCGAGGGTGAGGTCGCCGACTTGGAGCTTCTCGGGTGTGGGCTGACCGCGCCGGAGAAGGACACGAGCGCGCGCCAAAAGCTCCACGAATGCAAACGGCTTCACCAGGTAGTCGTCCGCGCCCTGTTCCAGACCTTTTACGCGGTCGTCCACCGAATCGCGGGCGCTTAAGATCAACACCGGCGGAATGATCTTGCGGTTCTTGATCTTTTGCAGCACTTGCAGTCCGTCGACATCGGGGAGCCCAAGGTCCAATACCACCAAGTCGTACTCGGTAGCGTGAACTCTTTCGATCGCGTCATTGCCGGTACTCACCACGTCCACCGCGTAACCGGCACTCTGCAATCCGCGGGACAGGAAGTCCGCAATTCGCTTTTCGTCTTCAACGACTAGAACACGCATGATCTTTTGATGTGGTTCAGAATACTGAATTGAGTCTATCGAAACCCGCAAGCATAAGTCACCGCCAGGGTTTAGTCGCCCGAGGCGCGTTCAGGCTCGGGCAGTGGAGCCGGCTTGAATGCCGCGATGATCGATTTGCGCCGCGTTTGTCCAACAGACAGCAACGTCATCAGCGCGATCAAGAGGACGGTGAACGTTAGCACCTGCGGAACCGATAACGCCTCTTTCCAAATTCCGAACCAGCGTCCATACACTAGCTCGATATGCACCCAATACACGAGAAGCGAGGTGGTTCCGAGCTGGCGGACGAGGCTCCATTTTTCAAGCCCGCTCACATTGACCCACAGGTAAGCAATCGCGAGAAGCGCCAGGACAATGCCGAGCTTGATCATAATGAGGGCTGGGCTGTTCAGCCAGAACTCGCTTTTGGAATAAATCGAATACGGCAGGTTTGAGAGCTGATGGGCAAGGACGGCCAAACCGACACCGACTCCCAGGAACCACCCCATGGCGCGCCCAAGATCCTCATGTTTGACGATGCGAATCACGCTGCCTGCCACCATTCCGAAGGCCAGGAATGACGCCCAGGGAAAAAAGCCAAAGGTGGTGTAGCTGGGGAAGAAGTAAGAGCGGACGATCGAAGGAATGCTGTTGCCATCGATCAAACTAACTATCGGGGAAAGGCCGGCGATAACGATGCCGAGGACGGTACAGAGGCGAATGCGCTCGATAGTTGTGAATACCGCCATGGGGGCCATAATCAGCATCGCGAGGCCCATACAGTTGAGGATGTCGACCTTCAGCAGTTGATCCGCCGGGCTGGTCGGAAAACCAAAGACGTAGAGCTGAATTCGGAAGAGAAAAGCCAAAAGGAAGAGATAACGGGAGCGCTTCATCGCCGCTACGACCCGCCGCCACGATGAGTTGCCCTGTTTGTTCTGGCTGTCCATTAAAAAGGCGAACGTGATGCCAGTAAGAAACAGAAAGAGGGCGGGGGGCAGGCCGCCATAGAATTGCGACAACATGAACGGGCCTTTGCTACGTAGATCCGTCCGGGTGAACGAGTCAAAGGTGTGGCCCTGGAGCATTACAAGCGCGGCAAAACCACGCGTCCAGTCGATGAACGCTAATCTCCCGGCGTTTTTCTTAAGATCTGCCATGCCTTCAGGTGAGTTGACGGGAAGGCGGTTAACCTTCCTTCTTAGCTCCAGATGGCAAGTGCAGTTCCAAAGTTCCTTTTATCTGCGGATTCAGCTTAATCCCGGTGTAGGTCAGCTTTCGGTAATTGCCCGACGGTTCGTAGAACTGCTGCTGGACAGGGTTTGCGCCGTCATTGGGGACCCACATCAAGATTTTTTGCAGCTTCTGCTGGACGGCAGGATCTTTGGGGTGCAGCTCCAGCTTGGACGTGTCTTGCCCGGCAACTTTTTCCACGCCTAGGAAGTTTATGGTATAGCTCTGGGCCAGCTCTTTCCCGGAAGAGCCGAAGCCAAGTAGCAGATACTGGTTCACCACATCGCCGTTTTTACCCACGTCGAAATCCTGATAGGCATTCAGCTTCGGATAGTAAATTCGAAGCTTCTTCCCGAAGAAACCGATGGTGCGCGCATCTCCTTGGCCGCCGGTAAAGTCTAAAATTGCGCGCACATTCCCGGGCTTCAGGCGTTGCATTTGGAATGTTCCGGTCTGGGTTGTACTCGAATTCAGAAGAGCATTGAACTCTAGCATGGAGACATCCGCGGAAACGGCGCGGAAAAGCGGAGCCGCTTTGTCCATGCGATCCAGGACGGCATCGACGCTTTGGGCGTTCGCTGCCGCAGCAAGAGTCAATACGCAGAGTGCGCGGTAGAGGATTTTCATGCGATTGCTCTGAAGCGGCTCTAGGGAGCCGTGTAGGCGATGAAGCCTTTGATTTCCTGCTCGGCTTCATCGCGTATGGGTTCCACGCGGACGACGTGCCAAGTCTTACCGGTACGCTGCCGAATCAGTTTTTCAGCGCGTTCCGTGCGCTGCGGGTCGGGAACGCCCGTCAATAGTTCAGTTGCGATGAAAACGCGGTTTGTCCCATGCAGCGACGACATCAGAATGAGGCTGGACGCCTTGGGCTGATCGTGGAACCAGTCCCGCGGAGTCAGGAAAATGAAAACGAGAATAAGGCCGACGACGATATCGTACTGCCAGGAAGCGCGCGCGAAATCCCAAAAAATCAGGCGCCTGCCGAAATTGTTCGCCCCGCCAGCCACTTACGTCATTTTACCATTCGGCTAGTACTTCCGCATAACGGCGAGCACCCGGCCCTGGATGTTGAGGTTTTCCGGGTGAACAAAAATGGGCGCCATGGCCGCATTCGCGGGCTGCAGACGAACGCGGCCGTCGGGTTCCGCATAATAGCGCTTCAGCGTCGCTTCGGTTCCGTCGACCAGCGCCACCACGATATCCCCATTCCGGATCGAGCCGGTTCTTTCCGCCAGTACAAAATCACCACTGCAGATGTGATCTTCGATCATGGATTCGCCGCGGACTTCCAATGCGAATGTATCCTGGTCGCCCACGAAATCGGAGAAATGCAAGGTCTCATGGTTGGGGATCGCCTCGACGGGCGAGCCGGCCGCGATACGGCCGAGCAAGGGTACTACCGGGTCGGAGATTGGCGGCTGACGCGCTTTCTCCTCGGCAAAATAACGGTCACCCACTTCGAGCGAGCGGCTGTGATTGTAATTGCGGCGCAGATACTGTTTCGATTCCAACGCCTGAATGTGTTTGTGAACCGTGGCGAGTGACGCCAGCCCCAGACCAGCGGCAATCTCCTCATAGCTAGGGCTATAGCCGCGCTCTCCGATGAAGGACGCCAGAAAATCCATGACTTCCTTTTGCCTTCGCGTTAATGCCATGCGTGCCGCTCCTCACATCTAGTTTTGGCGAATAAACAACGAAAGTCAATCGGAAAGTTCAGTACTTCCAAAACCTTAGCGAGATGTCTGAGAACCCAATCTGCTGCTGTACCGAAGACACCAGTTGGCGCGACCTGCATCTATGGTCTGTCGAGGAATGAGCGGACATCGCATTTTGCTTTATGTCGAGGACGAAGACGCAGCTGTGTTTCTGTTTGAAACGGCCATCAAAGAAGCTGAGCTTGATGTCCAGCTCTATCGTGTGTCAGATGGTGAACAGGCCATTGCTTTTCTAGAGCGAACCGGGTCTTACCAGACAGCGCCGCGACCAGGGCTGATTCTGCTGGATTTGAACCTGCCGCGACGAAACGGGTTCGAGGTGCTGGCAGAAGTTCAAGGCGATGCGTCGCTCGGTAGTATACCGGTAATCGTGTTTACGTCTTCGTCCCTCGCGAGCGACCGTCAGAAAGCTCTTGGGCTCGGAGCACAGCAGTACATCACGAAGCCTTCTAGTTTCGATGGCTTTTTGGAAGCCGTGAAGAGAGTCTTTTCCTATATCCCCATCTCGGCGGATGGAAATAGTTAGCTGGTCAGTTCATATCCATGCCGCACATTCCGCCGCCGCACATTCCGCCGCCGCACATGCTGGCCCCGCACATTCCGCTGCCGCAACCAGGGGCCGCTTCCGAGCCGGTTTTCGCGGCGCCAGAGCGAGCGGCAAACGTGGAGTACTGTGTGGTCAGATGATCTTGGCCACATGAAGGACAACGGATTCCGTCGGACTCGGCGCTACGGCGCACGAGCTTCTCGAACTTTGTCCCACAATCATCGCAAGCATATTCGAAGATCGGCATGTACTTAAGTTAACAAGCTACCGGAACTTCTGCGGCGCCTTCTTCGAAATACAATGTAGATATGCGGCGCAGAGACTTTTTACAAAAGGGCCTTTATTTGATGGCGGGTACCGGGGTGGCCTTGCGCGCCGGAACGCCCAAAATGGTAAAGATCATGGAATTTACGGATGCTGGTCAGCCAGAGGGAGAAGTAAAAGTGGAGAAGGTAGTGAAGCCGGACGCCGAGTGGCGGAAGCAACTGACGCCGGAGGAATATGAGATTGCCCGGCACGCGGGAACGGAGCGTCCGTTCACCGGCAAATACTGGAACAACCACGAACACGGCATCTACAAGTGCGTTTGTTGCGGTACGGCGTTGTTTTCATCGGATACGAAGTTCGAATCCGGTACTGGTTGGCCCAGCTTCTGGCAGCCGATTGCGAAGGAGAATGTTTCGACCGATATGGACGCAAGCTTCGGAATGGTGCGCACGGAAGCTCGCTGCGCCAAATGCGATGCGCACCTGGGCCATGTATTCGACGACGGGCCACGGCCCACCGGACTGCGGTATTGCATGAACTCCGCTTCGCTCGATTTCGTCAAGAGCTGATCGGTAGCGGCATGGTAACGCTTGGTTGCCATGCCAGTAAGCTTTCGATGGTGTACGGCGGACGCCGCGGCGCGTCACACGCATACAACCTTCTCGACCGGGAAGGCTGGCCTCTAAACATCACGGATCGCTTTGAACCACACCCTAACCGGAACTTTAAGACTTCACAAAGCAGTTGGATCGCGATTTCTAGACGATGCACGGGACATCATCGTCTACCTGCCGCCGGGCTATAACTCCGAGCCGGGGCAGCGCTATCCGGTGCTTTATTTGCACGATGGGCAAAACCTTTTCGACGCGGCGACAGCGTTCGCCGGCAATGAATGGGGTCTCGACGAACTCGCCGAAAAGCTGATCCAGGACGGTGAGATTCAGCCGCTCATTATCGTCGGTATCTACAACGCGGGGGAGAAGCGCATGGCTGAATACACGCATGTCCGCGATCGCCGCGGCCGTGGTGGCAGGGCGCGGGCTTACGCCAAGATGATCGTCGAAGATTTGAAGCCTTTCATCGACAGTGAATACCGGACGCTGCCGGATTGCGCGAATACCGGTTTGGGCGGATCCTCACTTGGAGGTCTGGTGACACTCTATTTGGGGCTGCATTATCCAAGGCTCTTCGGCAAACTTGTCGTGATGTCGCCGTCCGTTTGGTGGGCCAATCGAGCCATTCTGAAAGAGATTCGTAAGCTGGGCCGGAAATCGGGTCAGAAGATTTGGTTGGACGTCGGCACGTGTGAAGGGCAGGATGCGGCGACGTGTGTACAACAGGCCAAAGACTTACGCGATGCGTTGATCGCCAGAGGCTGGCAACTGGAACGCGACCTGCGTTACATGGAGGACGAGGGCGCGGGACACGATGAGAAGGCGTGGGGTCATCGCATGCGCGATGCACTTACGTTTTTATTCCCCCCCGACGAAAGGTGAGAGCCAATCTGCGGTACCGCCGTGAATTGATCCAAAGTACGGAACCACTGGTGTTTTAGGGCCCAGGCGCAATATCGCGCACCGCTGACGCTGTATATGGCTATGGCAAGATTTCGGGTCTCAGGTACCGGACGTGCTACAGAGAAAAACAGCAGGTTCCAAATGAAGCAAACAGATAGACCGGCGTACGCGAGCCTATCCGGTTTTTTCGGCAGGCTTAGCAGGATTACAGCGGCGACGAGAAAACAAAGGTAAGTGGCATCGGAAATAAAAACGCCCGTGAAGAACCCGAGACCCGGGAGAAGCCAAATCCACAGCATGTCGCGTCCGGAGCCTTTCCTTGCGCGCATCACGCCCGCAGCCAAACTCCAGAAAGCCAACAGCATGGGAACGGCTACCCGAAGGATGTTTGAAATGCCGAGTTTGGAGAAACCGTGTAGGATCGGCGCCTTCGTTCCGGCTACACTCCACAGCTGACTGCTAGCGTTCAGGCCGTTCCGCTGCAGAGCGGCATGCTGCGGAATGTACCAACCGAGGCACAAGGCGAGGGCCAGGCACAAGACAATCGCCCTGTGTCTCGAGCCGCCGCAATAGCGCCACACGAAATAGAGGAACAGCGGCGTCATGAATGCACCATCGGAAGGGCGCATTCCGCCGAGAAGCGCGAAGGAAACAGCGACGCCGATCAGGTTTGACCATGCGGGCTGCTGGATGTGGCGCAGCATAAAGAGGAACGTCAAGGGCGGAAACAATAACTCAGCAGCGTAGGAGCTTTGCGTGGAGCCCGCGAACCATGCAAAGTAAATAGATGCGTATGCCGCAGTAGCGAGTCTCGCGGCCGGGCGCGCGGTAAAGTGCAGTGACAAAAAGTAAAACACGAGCGCCCCAAGAGACGACGCAACGGCATTGATGAAACTGAGGCCGAATGCAGGATCAGCGAACAGACCTGCTAATCGCGCCAACAGCCAATACCCCGGGGGCTGAATGACGTACGTGTGTGCTTCGACTGCTTGAATGAGCCTGGGCCCATCGGCGAAATATGGCGTGCTCATCGTGATCCACCTGGATAGAAGGACCACGGGCACAATGATCCAAGCGAACCAGTCGTGTCTCAGCGGGGTAGGCGAAGGCAACCAGCGAGGGTAACACGGAAGCCGCGCCGAACATCGCCTCGAAATTTCTCGTAGGATAGATAGACGCGCTATGGCCTTTTGTACGAATTGCGGGACCCAACTTGCCGAGAATGCCAAATTTTGCCTGAACTGCGGACAGGCAGTAGGTGCTGCCGGGGCGGGCAGCTACTATCCGCCTGCCCCGGCGGTTGAACCGCTGAAATACGAGATTGAAGGCCATAACCTTCAGATTGCTCGAGTTCACCTGACGCCAGGGCAAGAGATCTATGCTGAGGCGGGAAAGATGATTTACAAGAGTGCCAACGTTGATTGGACGACGAGGGCGACCGGGCAGTCCATCGGCGATAAGATCCTCGGTGTCATCAAACGCAAGCTGATGGGCGAATCCATATTCTTTACCTATTTCCGAGCCTCAACCGGGCCTGGTGAAGCCGGGTTCGCGGGTAGCTACCCCGGTAAGATCCAGGTGTTTGAACTCGCGCCGGGCCAGACCATCATGGTGCAGCGAGATGGATTCCTGTTCGCCCAAGGCACAGTTACTCTCGACATCGCCATGGTGCGGCGCTTGGGTGCGGGGCTTCTTGGAGGGGAGGGTTTCATTCTCCAGAAGTTAACCGGTCCCGGAACAGTTTTTGTACACGCAGGGGGCGACCATGTCGACTTTACGCTTGCGCCGGGCGAAGTGCTGCAAGTGCAGACAGGCCACTTGGTCGCCTTCGAACCTACGGTCAACTACGACGTTCAGATGGTCGGCAGTATCCGGACCGCGATCTTCGGCGGTGAAGGGTTGTTCCTGACCACTCTGACAGGTCCCGGACGTGTGATCTTACAAAGCATGACGTTAGAACGGCTGCGCCATGAGCTTTCACCCGCCGAACACCGGGGCGCGGGCGACGAACGGAACCCGTTATCCGCTCTCACCAGCGGCAATTTGGGAAGCTTTTTCTCGAGTGACGATTAGGTTCCAGCTCGCTTCTAAGTAACCGCCCGGCAACGCACGCGCGATGGCTTGGCGATTTCTTGTCGGTGTCGACCAAGCATCGCTTGACTGCCGGGCTCGCTAGTAGGCGCCGCTCGGCCGTAAGAATCTTTGAGCTGTACGAAGCAGGATATAGATATCCAGCCAAAGCGACCAGTTCCGAATGTAGTAAGTGTCTTCCATTTCCTGAACGCGCAGATTACCATTACTTCGTTCAGAGACTTGCCAAAGCCCAGTCAGTCCGGGCGTGACGCTAGTACGCAAAACGCGAAAGCTTTCTGAAAAACTGCTGAGGTGGTAATACGGGAAAGGCCGCGGGCCGACTAAGCTCATATCCCCTCGCAGAACATTCCACAATTGGGGTAACTCATCCAGACTGTAACGGCGCAGGAACCATCCCAACCCGGGTAGAACGCGTGGATCCTGCCGGAGTTTATAGTACTCAAACCAATTTGCTCTTTCCTCCGGGTGAGATTCGAGATAGCTCTGCAGGAAACGTTCGGCCGTGGGATACATGGTGCGCAATTTATGAACGATGATGCGTTTGCCGCCTCGGCCCTCGCGTTCTTGACGAAAGAATGCCGGACCGGGACTAATCAGCTTGATGCAGGCAGCGCACACCGCAACGAACGGAGCAGTGGCTAGGAACAGCGGGAGCGCGACAACGTAATCCAGAAGGCGTTTCAAGAGGCGATTGGAAGGGACCAGCAGATTTTTTCTGACTTCCAATCCTAAGACGCCTCCCAGATCGCGGGAAGTGGTCCACAGGCTTTGAATGCCGAACAGATCGGGAATGAGAATGATGTTTGGGAACGAGAGATTTTGAACCAGATCAGCCAAACGGTCACGATTCATTCCGGGCATCGCAATGAGAACAGTTTTGGCTTGTCCCTCAAAGGCGCGCACCGAGGAGAGCGGGCCGGCAACAGGGATGCCCTGGATTGCCGTGCCCCACTTACGGGGATCGTCATCTAACACGCCCACTGGGACGAAACCAAGGTCATATTCCTGTTGGAGCGTGCGGACTACCAGAGCCCCTGTTTTTCCGGCGCCCAAAATGACGACGGGCTGGCCACAAACTCCACGAGCGATCAGCCTCTTGCGAAGCAAACGTTCGAGTAGAGGAGGAATGATGAGTGCAAAGAACATCGTGCTCAGGAGCACACCGCGAGACCACTGCCGCTCCTGAAAAATATAATTCCAAGTGAGTAGAACCGCGAACACGAAGAGCGTTGCGTAAACACGCGCCCGCAACCTTTGCACCGCGCCTACGCCATAGCCCGGGTAAAGACCGGCCGCCAAGTATGCTAACGGAAGGGTAAGAACACCCAGCGCCAACCCGGCATACTGCGGCGCGCCAAGGGCAATGGGGAAAAAAGCGGCAAAGCTCTGGCGCGTTACACAGCCAAGAAATAAAGCTAACTCAAGCGCGAGCACGTCGATCATGACGATCGCAAACGTGGCCCAGGAACGCTGCTCCACCTCGCGCGAGACAAGAATCTGTTGGGTCGCAGCGCCGCTCATCTCTTGAGTGTCCATCCCTGTTCCGACGACTGCGGCACATGACGTGTGTTCGTAGGTAGTATGCGACGGATAACGGCTCGGTTCAAAGTGAGAGAGTACTAGCCTTCTTGTAAGGTAGGATGACTGACTTGTAAAGATCCATTAGCGAAATATAATTTTTCGCGCCGGTATATCTCTGCTCGTAGGTGGCCCGGGCCGATTTTCGCATGACTTGGAGGCGGTGCGGATCCGAGAGCATCGATTGGACCTGGGCGGCAAGGTCGGTTGGGTCGCCCGGCGCAAAATGCAGCCCGTTCCCGCCATCCTGAACGATCTCCGGTAGAGAGCCGAGGCGTGATGCGATTACAGGAGTGCCGGAAGCGAACGCTTCCACAATCGTCATCGGCAGATTTTCGTAGTACTGAGAGGGGAAGACCAGGCAAGCCGCATTCTGCAATAGGCTTGTCATCGCGCTGCGATCGCACCGGCCCAGCCACTCGACATCCGGTAACCTAGCCACCTGGGCGCGCAGCCATTCGGACAATGGACCATCTCCTGCGATTTTCAGCGGAATGCCCGAGCCGAGCTGCTCCCAGGCGGCCAACAACATACGAAGTCCTTTCTCCTCCGTCAGCCGTCCAGCAAAAAGAGCGTACCCTCCCGCTCCGTCACCGACGCCGGGATCCTCTGCTAAGCAGTTCGGCTTAACAATTATCTTCTCCACGGGAAGGCCTCCCTGGATGAATTTTGTCCTGGAAAAGTCCGTCAGTGCGATAAATGCTGAGACCTTCGCAGTCCATGTCCGTGCCAGGCGGTGCGCAATCAGCATGGACGCCGTTACAGCGCTCGCGCTTCGGCTGCCACGGTAACAAGCATGCAATACCGACGGATAGGGAACACTCTTGCCCACGCATTCTTGACAAACTCTGCCATTTCGGAAAAGCGTAGCGGCAGGACACAGCAATCGGAAGTTGTGCAAGGTCTGTATCACCGGGACGCCCTCGGCCGCTGCCGCGTAATAGAGGGATGGCGAGACCAATGGAAAGGTATTGTGAGCATGAACCACGTCGGGCCGCTCCGCTCTCAACAGGTTCCTGATCTCCCGGTACGTGTTGTTGTTCCAGATGGTCCGAACCGCAAGGTCAACCGCCGACATGTCTTCAATGGCGTCGTTGTGGATCAAGTATTGGACCACTTGGTGACCACGGTCGGCCAGAAGTCCGTATTCCGCGGCGCAGACCTCGTCTTCGCCACCTTGCTGCTGGTAAAGGTTGTGGACCTGAACAACTTTCATCTGGTGCGCAAGGCTATAAGGGCGTGGTCATATGGGCGGCGCGCGCCATTTTGCCCGCCATGACCTTGGTTGGCGCGGGATCGTCCGCGTCGCGGAATCGCAGTCGCTCGTCGCTGAGTGCGTATGGCCGGACTTGGCGGTGTGCCACGCTCGCAAGTCCAATCAGGAGAAGAAATCCAACACTCACAGCGTTACCCGCGCCCGCGATGATGTTTTCTCCCGTTAAGCCGAGGAGAAACGCGGGCATGAAGACCAACAGCGATTTGGCACGTCCGTTGGGGTCGTTCCGAAAACCTCGGAAAGCGAATACAGTGATGGAGCCGATGAACGTGAGAAATAGAAGCATCCCCAGGACGCCCCATTCATAGATCACTCGCAGCCATTCATCATGAAAGAACCTGTTCGGGTCCAACCACTTTATATGAGAGGTGATCATCGTCCCCCCATTGGAAGTGCCGTGCCCGACTATCAGTTCTCCAGCCGAGGATTTTTCGAGCTGGTCCATGACCAATGCAGTGATGCCGCGCCGGAAGCGATAGGTACCCAGACCGGTGGATCCCATATCACCTTCGTAGGTGGCGGTAACGGCTGCGGCAATGCGATTCGATTGCGCGTACCGTGACAGAAGTGCGATGATGCCTTCCCTGGATCCGATGATGGTTGTCGTGATGACGATTAAAGCCCCAACCGCGCAGATCTTTATCCAAGAACGCACGTCCGAAATCAAAAGAGCCAAGAAAGACGACGTAAGAAGCCCAACCGCCCAAAGCCTGCTGCCGTCGAAAACTAACGCTACAACCAGAACCGCGCAAAGACAAATACGGACCCGACGGCCCAGCACTTTGGAACAGAGAGCGATGCAGTATAACGCAACCAGCAGCGCTGCGAACGACTGCGCGCTAGAGAAGGTAGTAAAGCGCGCCGCCTCCTCGCCATAGTGCGGAGCAAACAGGGAACGGAGACCCGCGATGATAAGTACGCCGACGGTAATCGGCAATACCATGGACGGTTGCGCTTCGATTCCCTTGCTTGCCCGCATAAACACGCAGCAAATCACTAGCGAGGCGATCATGTGTCCTACGAGCTTCAGAGCAAGGCCCGGGTAAAAGGACCAACATCCAGCAACGGCGGCGTAGATCGTCAGAAGAATCCAGGCGATCGGCGCAAGAGGCATCTTGGTGTGTCCCGAGTATCGCCGTAGTCTCCATAGCAGATACAGCGGCAGGACAACGGCTTTCCCAGCGTTCAGCAGACCGATATGGTCGCTGTGCTGGCTGAAATCGACAGTTGAGAGCAAAACGTATGCGATTATGCTCCAGCGCAGGGGCAGCAGTACCGTCGCGGCAGCGAGCACACTGTAAAGAACGAGAACGAATTGGTCAGGCGGCAGCATGATTCTCTTCTTTACCCATGTTGCCGCCCAGGCAAGCCATCACAGCGTCGTCAATCAGCGTGGCGACATGCTGCGGGGTATTTTTGATCGCCGCGGTTCGAGCACGTTCCCGCATCTTCTCGAAGGCTTCGTCGGAGGTGTTCATACACCGGTCAATGGCGCCATATGTTTGGCCGGCATCGTCCGGCTCAAACGTCCAGCCGTTCTCGCCGTCAGTGACAATCATCTCTACCGCCTGGCTATAACAACTTCCCAAGACCGGTAACCCGCTCGCCATGGCTTCATTCACCACCAAGCCCCAAGTATCGGCGAGGGTAGGAAAGACAAACACGCCGCAGCCGTCATAGATTGGCGGAAGTCTTTCATAATCGACATTACCGAGCAGTTCGATGGTCAGGTTCGGGGGATGGGCGACTCGCTTCAAAGTCTCCCCAAGAGGTCCATCACCGGCCAGCAGAAATTCGATCCGACGCTCTGAATGGGCGAGCGCCCACCGTGAAAGAACCTCTATAAACGGCAACAGCCCTTTACGGTCGATCAACTGCCCTACATACAGGAGACGCCGGATCTGTTCTCCTGTTCTTGTCAACGGAGTTGTCGCAAAGCGCTTCACGTCTGTTGCGTAAGGCACTTGGAAGATCTTCGAGTTGGGAACACGTAATGTCTGCACGTAGCGCGCGCCGCTGTTTCCGAATACGATGAAAGCATCCGCGTGCTTCGCTAATAGAGTCCGCAAGACACGTCTTAGAAGGCCCCGCCCTCGTTCGGTCGACTCCGCAATCTCCGCCCATATGATAAGCCTTGAGCGCGAATGGAGCTTGCGGTAGCCGAGAGACAGCAGCGTGCGAAAGCCCATTTCGGCGGAAAGAACTACCTCGGCGCGAAATCGATTTAGTTGCGCAATTGTGTCGACGGGAAGGTGGATGAAGAGCGGCTCTTCGAAGCCTTTGGGATGCCGCCATTTTCCACGGACTGTGATAGTTTTCTGCAGCACGACATCCAGACCCTGCCAGTCGACTTCCCAGGCGCGATTTGGCTCCATCGGTGTCGAAACCAGCACGCGCAAATGAGGGATGCGATCCGCCAGGCAGGCGAAAACCGGTTTCCAATACGGCGGAATGAAATTGTTCAGTATCGCCACACGGGTGCATCGCGTCGATGATTCCGGCGGTGACGCCTCCCGCCGCTCGGAAGATTCCAACGTCATACGCGAAGCCGCAGCCCAGGCGGCAAGATATGATCTAGCAAACTCTTCGCGCGGCCGGCGATCGCCTTCTTAACTTCTCGAGCTGAACTCATTACAGGGCGAGCCGTGAAATCGCACCCGATGCGCTGTTCTGCGAAATAGTTTGCCGCGGAACGGAACCACTTCCCCCGTTCCACGACCTGGCGATAGGGCAAAACAGTCTTATATGAAGAGTAAAAGCCGTTAAGCATCCGCCGGCTGCGACGGCTGCCCCGATACTCGAAATCCCAGATGGTTTCTTCATCCTGGAGGAGTTCCGAGAAATTCATCTTGTTCCAGATCGAAGCCTGTGTCGAAACTCGATACGAGGCCAGTGGATCGATCTGACCGATGCCGCCAAAACCAGATACTGGCTTATCCGGTCCAGGCACCGGATACAAGCGCAAAACAGTCCCATTCAGCCGGTCGAGAGAGCAGAGAGCTTTGGTAATTTCCTCTGTTTTGATCGGTTCGGTGAAAAAATAGTCCTCAAGCAACAGGAGCACGTATTGTGTTTCGATCTCGCCGAGGTGCGATCTAAGCCGATTGCTCCACTCGTGATTCCCGGCTGTCAGACTTTTGACTCGAGGATCGTCAAAGTAAGCACAATTCGCTCCCAGATAGACCGGAAACGGACAGTCCGGCCAGTAACGCCAGAACAGCGTAAAGAAGGGAATCCACAGATCGCGATAGGCATCGCACGACATCACTAACACGGCGCACGAGGCGGATGATGCCGCTCCCGTGTGGGGATCCCGTAATTGCGCTGAGTGCGTTTCAGGCATATGTCGCGTCAGGCCTTATTGTGAATGGGCTCAGGTTCCGGCGGTGAAGAACAAGGTAAATGCCGATAGCCGCAACGCTCTGCGAAATGACTACGGCCCAAGCCATTCCGTTGAACGTAAAGCGAGGCGCGAAGGCGATCGCAAGCAGGAGATTTGCACACAAAGCGACGAGGGTGATCTTCTGGAAAGGCTTTTCCAGGCGCAAAGCGAGAAGCCATTGAAAACCGAGGACCGTCGTCCAAGCTACAACGGGTATCCGGAAGGCGAGTATATTGAGCACGCCGACGGAGGGCGCGTACTTTGGGCCAAGGATGAGCCGAACGATCAATGGAGAAGCGAACCACATGGTAGCGGTGAGAAGCGCACTGATTGCGCCCATTGCATAAAGCGAAAGCGTAGTCAGACGTGCGGCTTTCGGCAACGATGTCTTGACTAAGCCGGCTGCGTGAGGATATAGAGCTGTACTGAGGGGTGAAAGCAAGCCGACTGCCGCACTGTTGATTTTTTCGGCGCCGGCATAATATCCAACCGCTTGGGGAGAAGCGAAAAGTCCTAGAACAAAGGCGTTCCCAAAAACGTAGATGTTATGAGCGCTACGGAACAAGAACATGTCACCGGCTTCGCGCAGCATCCGTCGCGCCTCCCTGAAGCGGGGCAGCCGCGGCGCGTGCTGAACGTAAATCAGCCAGTGACCGACGATAAATGCCGCCGCACCGCCGGCTACTTGCAGCGCAAATACGCGCCAAGCGTCTTGCGGACCATGCACAAAGATAAATATGCCGGCTGCTGCCGCCAGACGGGTTGAAATGTCCAGCATGGATGCTGCGGTGATGCGTTTCACGCCGTAGAAATAGTAGTTCGGAAGAGATGCTCGAGCAATTTCGGCGACCACTGCGGTCCACAACAGAAGTGGGTGTTGATAGAACAAGGGGACGAAAAAATAACTGGCGAACGCTCCGATCAGAACAAGAATGCTAAGCAGCGCTTTCGCCCCGGTTACCCCCGCCACTATGTTTGCGATCTCGTCCTCGCCGTCCGCGGTGGCTATGCGACGCGTTCCGTAATAGATAAACCCATACTCCACGACAAGACCGCCGTACATGGCGAACGCCTGGGCCATGGCGAACAAGCCCCAGCTTGCGGGTCCGAGTACGCGCGATAAGTACGGCACCGTGACAAGCGGAAGAACGTAGTTGGCGAACTGGATTCCGTAAATTGAGGCAACGTCATAAAGCACGTGCGTATGGCCCCGCAAACGAGCCAAGCCGCCGTCAACCCTGGTGAGCAGCGCTTTCCGCGTAGTACTTCCGGTAATCGTTGTAATAGTAGTAGCCGTGTGTATTGTTCTTGTCCACTTCATTCAGGACAAGGCCAATCACGTTGGCGCGCAATCGGTTGAGAGTGGCCAGCGCACGCGCTACAGCCTTGCGGCTGGTTTGTCCGGCGCGTGCCAGCACCACCACGCCGTCGACGGCGGTGGCAACCTGCATGGCCTCCGCGAAACCGAGTAGCGGCGGCGCGTCGACGATGATCAGATCGTATTCCTTGGTCGCTTCCTCGAGAATGTCGACCATGATGGACCCAACCAGATCGGAGGCGCGGCGCGAGGCTGTTCCAGCGGGTACGACATCGAGTCCCGGCCAATGATCGGTCTTCACGAGGGCATCCTTCCAGCTCAATTCGCCCAGCAGAACGTTTGACAGGCCGATGCTGCCGCTCAAGCTGAGCTTCTTGTGAATGCTGGGCCGGCGCAGGTCGGCATCGATGATGAGCGTGCGCTTGCCCTGTTCCGCGTGTGCGATCGCAAGGTGAATGGTCGCGGTGGATTTGCCTTCGCCGGGTGTCGCGCTCGTGAGCATAAGCGACTTGACGGTGCGATCAAAATCCGGCAGCAGAATGGAATGACGAAGCGTGCGGATGGCCTCTTCGTAAGAAGAGATTCCGTCGGAGCCGTATCCTGTGTTGCCGGAAGTTCTCGCCGGCATGCGGTCCGGGCGCGTTCCAGAGTTGGTGTTCTGCGCGTAGCGAACCAAGCCGAGAGGGCTCCCCGGGGGACCCGTGCCGTTCCCTTCGGCCAGCGCGCCGGAAAAGCTGCTAGCGGCGGGAGTAATCAAGCGCCGCATCTCTTTCACTGTGGGCAGCGTCCCGATTACACTCGTGTCCAAAGCTCGCGCGGCTTGTTCGGGATCGCGGACAGTCGTATCGAGTACATCCGCCAGAATGGCGCCGCACACGGCAAGAACGGACGAAATGATAAACGCCAGCAAAAGGTTCAAGCCTTTCTTCGGGAAAACCGGCTCGTCGGGCGGGCGAGCCAGATCGGCTATGCGAATGGAATTCGTTTGGAAACCCGCATTGATGCCGGCCTCTCTGATGCGCCGCTCCAGATCGCTGTAAAGCGTTTTGTCAGCGTCGGCGTCGCTTTTCAGTTGCTGGTACTCGAAGGACCGGGAATTCAGTTGATCGTAGTCCGCTTTGGTCTGCGCCACCGCCGCTTGCAACATTTGCTCACGGTTGACGGCTTCGTGATAATCCGTCTCGATCCGCTGCGAGACGTTTTGGCGCATCTCTTCGAACTGGCGTTGAACTTCGGCTAAGTTATTGGCCGCTTTCCGATATTCGGCGTGATTGGCGCCATATATGGTGGAAATGTCCGCGAAATGCTGCTTGGCCTCATTCAGGCGTTCATACAGTTTCGCGAGATCCGCACCTTGAGTGGACGCCTGGGCGGCGGCAAGTGAACCGCTCTGCATTTCCCGGTACGTCGCTTCTTTGCGGACGCGATCGGCCTGCGCGTTTGTATAGTCCGTGTTCAGTTGCAGGAGCCGCGCGGAGAGGATGTTGGTCTTTTCCTCGGGATTAATGACGTTCAGCTCTTGCTCAAACTTGGCCAGCGCGAGGTTGGACCGTTCCATCTTCGCTTTCAATTCGTCCAGTTGTTTCTCCATGAATTGCGAAAGCGCGCTGGAAGATCGAACGCGAATGTCGAAGGTGTGTTCCAGATAGGAGTTCGCGATGGCATTCGCCACATCGGAGGCTAGTTTAGGGTCCGGCGAACGATAGCTGATCCGAATGATGTAGGTGTTCACCGGCCGCGTGACCTTCAACTGCTTGAGGTACATCGGTGCGTCGGCTTTTCGGCGCGCCTGGTCGGGGCGCAAGTGCTCGAGCTGGGCTTCGCGCTGCAACAGATTGAAGCGCTGGGCCACCGGCCGTAGCACGGCGTCGGATTGGATCAGTTCCATCTGAGTGGCCATGAACTGATCGGCATCGTCGCTCGATGCAGCTTGACTTGCGCCCTGGCCGATGACTTCGGAAGGCACGCGCCGGTCTACGTCAATCCTGGCGGTTGCTTCGAAAATGGGAGTCAGACGCGAAGAGACAAGAAACGTAACCAGCAGACAGGTTGCAACAAACCCGAGGATGCGCCACTTCTGCCGGTAAACCACCAGCATGTAATGGGAGGCCGAAATGGGAGGCTGCGTCGCCTCGTAATCCGGATATGGTTGGAACGGAATCTGTTGAGCCATCCGGCGGAGATCGACCGGCTCAGATGGGGCTCGCTGAATTTGTTTCATTTATGCTTGCCGTTCGAGATTGCTCAGCTTAATGCCAGATGAGAACGCCCGAAGCGGTAGAAGCTCCGAAACCCGCCAAACGGTCAATCGTTTGCGCGGTTAGCCTCTTGCCTTTGTTGTCCGGGATGTAGAGAATATCGTTGGCCTGTAAGGGCACGTCGGGAGCTTTGCGATCTAGAATCCGGCCGAGCTGAATGGGAATTTCTCCGCGCTGGCTCTTGCCCGCTTCATGCCGGTAGATAAATGCTTCCTTGTTCGCATACGGCAGCAGACCTTCCGAAAGTGCGATCACTTTCATCACGGTAGTGTCATTGCCGTCCGTGATCGGAAATGCTCCTGACTTTTTAACGTTTCCAATGACGTATACCCGGCCCGCCGGCGGCACGCGGATCTCTTCTCCCCCATAGAGGCGAATGTTGAGAGCCGGATCGGCTTCGTCGATTAATCCCTTAATGGGAATCCGTTGCACCACAGTTGCCGATTCCGTTTGCTGGGCAGGCGCCGGCTTGCTCACGAGAATTTCCGGTCCTGCGTCAAGGCTGAGACCTTCAGCTTTCGTCAACGCGTCGAGCAGAGTCAAATTTCCGACCGCTTGAAATGTAATGGGGTGCTTGACTGCTCCCATTACGCTCACTGGCACGCTGCGGTATTCAGCGACCGAGACGGTGACCACCGGGGAAACCAGAATCTGATCTTTGATCAGCGCGTCCGTGAGCTGAGTTTCGATGTCCAATGGATATTCGTTGGTTACGTGGATGCGCTCTTTCAGCAGCGGGAGAGCGAGCGTGCCGTCCGCCGACACGCGAAAATTCCGGGTGAGTTCCGGGCAATCCGCAACCGAAATCCAAAGCAGATCGTTTGGACCGACCTTTTGGGCCGGCAGAGTCGCATCGGGACTGGACGGAGCGGGTGAGATCGGACGAGGACTTTGGCCGTAAAGAGCAATCACGGAACAAATCAAAGTGACCAGAAAACGATTCATCTAAATGTGCCAGCAGCGAGAGAGTGTCTGCAAGGCCATACGGCTATGTGAGAGAGCATTCAGATCTCGCGATTTTCTTATTCTACGCTTTATCTCTAGGAAAAAACACGGATTAGCTGCACGGTACCGGAGAGGGCGAAGAAACTTCGAAATACTCTTCGACCTGCCGAGGGCGTAGAAGACCCGCCGAACGGCGTAGAAGACTTAGTCGCCGTGCAAAAATGAAGCTCGTGACGTCCGAGACCCTGGTTCAAATCACTAGCGCAAAGGACGCGGATGGGCGCCCCGAGGCAGTGACTGGAACCCGCCGCTCTTTGTGGGGCGCCTTTGACACTGCGTCCGTTTTGCGCGCGTTCCCTGAGAATTCCGCTTATGATTTGGCCCGCCCTCGGCTTCCGGAATGGCTCCGTAAAGGGCGCACGCACTTCGAATCCATCCATCTGTTGAAATCGGAGCTGCGCGAGCGCAGGCTGCATACCGTGTGCGAGTCCGCCCGCTGCCCCAACATCCACGAATGTTTTCATCGCGGCGCGGCGACTTTTATGATCCTGGGAAATTTGTGTACCAGAGGCTGCGGCTTCTGCTCGGTTCCCAAAGGTTCGGCGGCAAAACACGAATTCTCACTCGATCCGGACGAGCCGGCGCACGTGGCCGAGATGGCGGCCCGCATGAACCTGCGCTACGTGGTCATTACCGCGGTTAATCGCGATGACTTGGCCGATGGCGGTTCCGCTCATTTTGCCGAGACCGTGCGCCGTGTGCGCGCAGCGCTTCCAAATGCTCAGGTTGAGGTGCTCACGCCGGATTTTTGTGGTGATTTGGCCGCCGTCGCGCGCGTGCTCGATGCCGGACCACACGTTTTCAATCACAACATGGAAACCGTTCGACGGCTCTACCGCCGCGTCCGTCCCCAGGCGCGGTACCACCGTTCGCTGCGCGTTCTGCAATTCGCCAAACAGCACCGCCCGGAAGCTTTGACGAAGTCTGGCCTGATGGCCGGCCTGGGCGAGGCGCCTGAGGAAGTGCATGAACTCCTGCGAGACGCGATCGACGCTCAGGTAGATGTCGCGACCATCGGCCAGTACCTGCAGCCTACAAGAAGAAATCTGCGTGTTGCTGAGTATGTCACCCCAGCCCAATTCGATGCTTATCGCGATTACGGTTTGTCGATTGGCTTCAAGATGGTGTTCAGCGGTCCCTTGGTGCGCAGTTCCTATATGGCAGACCGCGTGAGCGAAGAAGCCTCCCGCGTAAATGCCTAAGACACGCCCATACCTTCTTCCGTTCCATCGCACGGTCGTTCTCCACACGCTGCTCTCGTTGTTGAGCGCGGTGCTCCTGCTGCTCATCTTCCCTAAATTTGATCTTCATTTCTTGGCACCAGTCGCGCTTACTCCGTTGCTGATTGTGCTGGCGCGCACCGGCAATGCGTGGCAAAGATTTGTCTACGGCTGGGCGGCGGGAATTTTCTATTGGTTCTTTCTTTGCACTTGGATCCAGTTCGTGCTTGAGGTGCATGGCGGCATGGGCCGTTGGGGAGGCTGGGGCTCGTTCTTGCTGTTCTCCATTCTCAAAGGACTTCATCTGGCGGTTTTCAGTTGGCTTGCCGGTCCGTTGATGCGGAGTCTCTACGCCATTCCAGCGGTCGCGGCACTCTGGACAGGGCTCGAGCGAACGCACGGAACCTTTGGCTTTGCCTGGCTGGCGCTTGGAAATGCAGCCATCGACATGTCGGTTCCGCTGCGGCTCGCACCTTTTATCGGCGTCTACGGTGTGTCGTTTGTATTGTGCATGCTGGCGGCCGCGGTGGCGTGCCTCATTCTGCGCGTGCCGCGCCTCCGCTTATTGCCGCTGTTGCTGCTGTTCTTCTTGTGGCTCTTGCCGCCCATCCTGCAAGGCGTGCCCGCCGACAATACCGCTCTTGTCGTGCAACCGAATATCAGCACAGACGTTGAATGGACCCAGTTACTTCAGGACAGAACGGAGCGGCAACTGAGCGCGCTGTCGGAGGCTATTCCGGCCCCCCTGGTTATCTGGCCGGAACTGCCGGCGCCGCTCTATTACTACAACGATCCCGAGTTCCGCCGCGCCGCCGCGAACATCGCTCTGCACCACGGCTATTTTTTGTTCGGCACGGTTGCCTACACGCCAACCAATCAACCGTTAAATTCGGCGCTGCTGCTGGGGCCGCAAGGCACGGAAGTGGGCCGCTATGACAAGATCGATCTCGTCCCGTTCGGCGAATTTGTGCCCGCCGCTTTTTCGTTCGTGAATCGTATCACGCAGGAGGCCGGCGATTTCGCTCCCGGGCATGACATCAAAGTTCTTCCGGCCGCGGGTCATCGTCTCGGTGTCTTCATCTGCTATGAGTCAGCTTTCCCGGACCTCGTGCGGCAATTCGCTAACGAAGGCGCCGACGTGCTGGTGAATCTTTCGAACGATGGCTATTTCGGACGCTCCGAGGCGCGCGAGCAGCATCTCCTGTTGGTGCGTATGCGAGCGATTGAGAACCGCCGCTACATCATCCGCGCAACGAACGACGGAATTACCGCGGTGATCGATCCCGCCGGCCGAATCACCAGGCGGCTGCCGCCGTTTGAGGAAGCTGCCGCCCTGATCCGGTACGGCGCGGTCAAAAGTACAACCTTCTACGCGCGCCATGGAGACTGGTTTGCATGGACTTGCCTGGTCATTAGCATCCCGCTCGCCTTTGTGCAACTGCGCCGTGAGTCGATTCGCCGCGCCAAAGCGCCATAAAATGCCGCCAACCAACCTATACTGGGGCGATGGCGACTAAAGATATCGAACGTCCGTTGGGTTTCAATACGCGAGCGCTGCACGCCGGCTACGATCCGGATCCAACCACCCACGCGCGAGCAGTACCGATCTATCAATCCACTTCTTTCACTTTCGATGACACCGCGCACGCCGCGCGCTTGTTCGGGTTGCAGGAATTCGGCAACATCTACACGCGCATCATGAATCCCACCACGGCCGTGCTCGAAACGCGTGTTGCTTCGCTCGAAAACGGGGCCGCCGCATTGGCAGTGTCGAGTGGCCAATCGGCGCAATTTCTTACTCTTTCTACCCTGGCCGTGCCGGGCGATCATATCGTCTCTTCGAGCACCCTATATGGCGGGACGTTCTCCCAGTTCGATATCACCATGCGGCGCCTCGGCTACGACTTCACTTTCATCGAACCCGACGACCCGGAGAATTTCCGCCGGGCCATTACGCCGAAAACTCGCGCCCTGTACGCCGAAACCATCAGCAATCCGCGTAGTAACGTCCTCGATATCGACGCTGTGGCGAAGATCGCGCATGACAACAGTATCCCGCTGGTTGTCGACAACACGTTTGCGACGCCTTACGTTACCCGGCCCATCGACCACGGAGCCGACGTGGTGGTGCAATCGCTCACGAAGTTCATGGGCGGCCACGGAAACTCCATCGGCGGCATTATCGTGGACGGCGGCAAATTCCCCTGGAACAATGGAAAATTCCATCATTTTGTCGATCCCTCTCCTGCCTATCACGGTGTGAAGTTTTGGGACATCTTCGGCAACATTAGCTTTATCATCCGGGCGCGCGTGGAGGGATTGCGCGATCTTGGCCCCTGCATCAGTCCGTTCAACGCATTTTTATTGCTGCAAGGCATTGAAACGCTGGGAATGCGCATGGACCGTCACCTCGAAAATACGATGAAAGTGGCGACTTACTTAGAAAAGCACCCCAAAATAACGTGGGTGAAGTACGCTTCCTTGCCATCGAGTCCGTATTACGAGTTAGCGCGTAAATACACCCCGAAAGGTGCAGGCGCGGTTTTCTCATTTGGCGTCCAGGGCGGTTATGAAGCGGGCAAGAAGTTCATCGATAATCTGAAAATCTTTTCGCATCTCGCCAACGTGGGCGACGTCCGCAGTTTAGTGATCCATCCGGCGTCCACCACGCACCAACAACTTGATCTAGCGGAGCAGGAAGCGGCAGGCGTCACCCCGGAACTGGTTCGCCTCTCGATCGGCCTCGAAGACGTAGAAGATCTGATCTGGGATATCGATCAGGCGCTCGGATAGTCGCTTACCGGAAAACGGTTCAGGCCGGAATGATCAAAGTTCCGGCGGCAACCCGCTCAATCACTTCGAACAGCTTGTCCGTTTGGATGGGCTTCGACAAATATCCATCCATGCCGGCCTCCAGGCAAACGGCCTGCGTGCCTTCCAGCGCATGGGCAGTCAAAGCAATCACCGGAATATGCGTTCTTAGCTGCTTTTCACGCTCGCGGATAGCCGCCGTGGCCTGGTAGCCGTCCATTTCCGGCATTTGCACGTCCATCAAGATCAGATCGATTTGCCAGTTCAGGTTTTCCAGGCGCTCAAGCGCTTCGCGACCGTTCTCCGCCAGCGCGACCGTGTGACCCTGCTTCTCTAGCAAGCGCAGTGCCACTGTCCGATTCACCCGGTTATCTTCCACCAACAGAATGCGCAACGGGACGGTTCCAACCGCTCCGGACCGACTCGATACCAGCCGTCCGGTAATGCTGCGCGGGGGTTCGCTGCCGTTGAGGACCTGTGTCAGCGCCGCTGCCAATTCAGCTTCGCTCACAGGCTTCATCAGATGAGCTTTTATTCCGGCTTCACGGCAGCGCGTCACATTGGCGAGATCGCCGCCCGGGCTGAGCATCATGACGATGCGTTCCGTGAGTTCCGGATTCTGACGCATGCGTTCCGCTAAAACAATTCCGCTCATTCCCGGCATTTCCGCATCCATGAGAATTGCCGAGAACGGCGTGCGCCCGAATTCGTTCGAGTGCAAGGCAGCCAGCGCGGACTGCGCGTCGGGAACGACCACGGCGTCCGCTCCCCAATTTCGCAGAACATCATTCAGGACGGCGGCGTTCGTCAAATTGTCGTCAACCACCAGCAAACGCCGGCCATGGAGATCCACCCTTGGGCGCTTGTGCGTTTCTTCCTGGACGATGCCGAATGACGCCGTGAAGAAGAACGTGCTGCCCCGGCCGGCCCTGCTCTCAACCCAGATTCGTCCGCCCATCATTGCTACCAGTTGCGAGGAAATCGACAAACCGAGGCCGGTGCCGCCGTATTTGCGCGTACAGGAACCATCAGCTTGGGTGAAGGCCTCGAAAATCGCCTTCTGTTTCTCTTCCGGAATTCCGATGCCCGTATCGCTTACCGCGAATTGCAGCTCCACCCGCTCGTCGCTCGCGTTGTGCTTAGATACCCGAACCGTCACCTCGCCCTGGTTGGTGAACTTGATCGCATTTCCGACTAGGTTGATGATGATCTGCGTCAGCCGCACGGAATCGCCCACCACGGCAGCCGGCACGTCGGGCTCCACATAGGAGATCAGTTCGAGCTGTTTCTGATGCGCGCGTACGGCTACTGTCTTCAAACCCTGATCGAGATGCTTGCCCAAATCGAACGGGATGCTCTCGAGTGACATCTTGCGCGCTTCGATCTTCGAAAAGTCGAGGATGTCATTGATAATCGTGAGCAGCGAGTCCGCCGACAACTGCAGCAACTCCAGGCATTCCCGCTGCTCAGGCGTCAGCTCCGTATCCAGAGCCAGTTGCGCCATGCCCAAAATGCCGCTCATGGGCGTTCGAATTTCATGGCTCATGTTGGCCAGGAATTCGCTTTTCGCCAAGCTCGCCGCTTCGGCCGCTTCTTTTGCGACTTTCAATTGCTGCTCGGCGCGAGTTCGCTCCAGATTCTCCGCTTTCACCTCCATCACGCGAAGCTCCAGCTCGTCCCGTGAACGGCGCAATTTTTCTTCCGCTGCCTGGCGGTCGGTGACGTCTTCGACGATGCCTACAATCCGTTCCAGCTTGCCGGAGCGGTTGAACACCGGGAACGAGCGATCCCATACCCACCGTGTCGCCCCGTCGGATCGGGCAATCCGGTATTGGCAGTCCACCACTTCGCCGCGCAGTTGCTTTTCGCGAAACACGTCGAACCTCTCACGGTCGTCCGCATCGATGGATTTCAGCCACGACAACGGCTGTTTCATGACCCCCGCCGGATCTTCCAGCCAAATGTCGTGGAAAGCCGGGCTGATATACAGGAACTGGCCTGTGTTCGGGTCGATGATCCAAAAGATTTCGTGGATATTTTCCGCCAGCTCACGGAATCTCTTTTCGCTGTCCTGCAAAGCGCGCGTCCGCTCGTCCACAATCGAGACCAGCCGTTCTTCCCTGTTCTTCAATTGCCTGATGCGCAGGCGATAAGCGCCGGTACCCGCGAGAAGGGTCAGAATAATGCACAGAGTCGCGAAACCCTGCGTTTGGTAGAAGTGCGGAGCCAGTATGACCGCAACAGAATCGCCCTTTGTGTTCCACACCCCTTCCTTGTTGCAGGCGATGACCTTAAAACGGTACTCGCCCGGCGGGATATTGGTGTAGAAGGCGACGCGGCGAGTGCCCGCATCCACCCAGTCGTGCTCGAAACCCTCCAGCATGTACTTGAACTGAACGCTGTCCGGCATGACCAGCGTGGTGGACGTAAATTCAAACTCCAGAGCCCCTTTTTGCGGCAGGACTCGGATTTCCTTCCGGGCATCGAAAACCCTCCCGTCCACCGTTACCTTCTCAAGAATCACCGGAGGCGGAGCGGAATTAGTATTTATTCGGGCAGGATCGACGATGGTTACACCTTTCATTGTCGGAAAGATCAGGCGTCCGTCCGTGGTCCTCCATCCGGCAGGTTGAAAAGCCCCGTTGCACTCTTTGCTTTTCATGCCATCCGCGGTTCCGTAGTTCGTCGATTTAACGGTCTTAATACGGCCGTCCGCAAAGGCGTCGAGATCCACTTTCGATACTCGGAAAACACCTTTGTTAGAGCTGATCCAGAGATTACCTAAGGCATCCGGTAGTGCTTGATACAGGACGTCTTCCAAACCACTATTCCGCCCCCGGTAGACAGTGAAGTGACCATGCTTTAATCGGTTCAATCCCCCGCCACGCGTACTGAGCCACATGGTGCCATCGGGCTCACCGTTTATAGCGCAAATGAAGTTGTTCGACACTCCTGAATTGGCGGTGGTGTAAGCCGTGAAGCGCCCGTCTTTCAATCTGTTTAACCCGCCACCGCCCGTGCCGATCCATAGGGCGCCTCCCGGGTCTTCGTAGATTGAGACCACGTATTCGTTGGACAACCCCTCTTTCGTGCCGTAAGCGACAAATCGCTTTCCGTCGTACTGGCTTAAGCCGCCGCGGGTTCCAATCCAAAGATTGCCGTTGTGATCGATCAGTGTTGACGTCACAGCGCCGTTCGGAAGGCCTTGCTGCCTACCTATGCTGCTAAATTTTCCGTTCGCAAGCCGGTATAGCCCTTTCCGGGTTCCAATCCACAACGTGTCCTCATGATCTTGCGCAATGGAAAGGACAGGATTTTTGGACAATGCGCCCCCGGCATCATAGACGCTGATCTTCCCGGCGTCCAGGCTATTCAAGCCCGATATCGTACCTATCCAGATCACCCCCCTGTGATCTTGAAACACAGCCGAGGCGACGTCATTCGAGAGACCTTCTTTCGAGGTGTACGTTGTAAACGTGCCGTCTTGGAGGCGATTTAATCCGTTGAGCGTGCCCACCCACAGATCACCCTCCCGGTCTTCGAAAATTGAGATTACACGATCGGCTGAGAGGCCTTGCTTGGTCGTTAGACTGTCGAATTTGCCGGCGCGCAACCGGTTGAGCCCACCATCGGCAGTTCCCACCCACAAGGTGCCCGCCCTATCGGCCGAAAGCGACACGACGGAATTACTCGAGAGACCTTCGCGCGAACTGAAGGTGGTGAAGGCGCCACGGCGGAGACGGCTCAGCCCCCCACCGTTCGTACCGATCCACAGATCACCTTCCTGCGAGATATATAGCGAAGTGACGTAGTTGTTCGGCAATCCGTCGGCGGTAGTGAAGGCCTGCAGCTTGTGATCTTTGAACCGCACCAGTCCGGCGTGCGTCCCCATCCATAAGGTCCCGTTCCGATCGCCACAGATTGCGAAGACTGCATCATTGGGAAGACCGTCCTTCGTCGTGTAACTGGCGAAACGTCCATCCTCAAACCGGTTGATCCCGCCACCATCGGTACCAATCCAGAGCACCTTATCCCGATCTTCGTAGAGCGAGAGGATTGCGTCGCTCGACAAACCGCTCCGGCTGGTGTAACTCGTGAACTGACCATCCGATAATCTCGCCAGCCCCCCTCCATCCCCGATCCAAAGATCTCCAAGATGGTCCACGAGTAGAGCAGAAATCACATTACTACGCAGAGCGGGAGTATTCTCCGTGTTGAAGATAGTGAACCGTTCCCCATCGAAGCGCACCAACCCTTCTTCGCTGCCTAACCATAGGTAGCCATCGGGCGTCTGGGCAATGGCAAGGACTGTGCTCCCGGGCAACCCGTTATCGGCGTCCCAGGAGCGCAAAGTGTACTGAGTGAGGGCTTTTGCGGGATCAAGCGCAGTTTGTCCAAGGCCCACGTCTGGCCAAGCCAGTGCGAACAGGCAGGCTATGAGTCCACACGTAATCTTCGTTCTTTTGGACAAAATCGGACTCTTTGGGTTTGGCAGCCCTGTCGACTCAACCCCACATTTGTATCGACCCCTTGGAACTCACTTGTGAGAGCCAAAAACAGTTTCCTGGTCGCCGTACCTCCGTCCCAGTACCAAAATCCCAGTACCACTTCCATCTAAAGCTCCGCGTGTTTGCTCGATATGAGCCTTAGTCAAATCCCAAAAACTTAGGGTCCCGAGCTTACAGGCCGGGAAGAAAGAGCTTAAATGAAGACCACTTATCTTGTACTTGCATTGCTTCTGGCAGAGGGGGTGGGCCTTGCGCAATCGACAAGATCGAAGCTGGGCCCCGGGTTATTGCACGTGGACTCCAGTAGTACCGTGCGTGTGATTGTGCAGTTCAGACAACGCCCGAGCTTCGCGAATCATCAGTCGATCGTGAGCCGCGGCGGGCTGTTTCGACGCCAGCTCAACTCCATAAGAGGGGGCGCTTATACTATACCCACCTTCCTCTTACCCTTCCTGATGAATGATCCCAACGTCGTCCATATATCTGTCGATCACCCAATTGCCGCCAAGTTGGATTACACAACGGCCGCGGCAAACGCCACCACCGCTTGGAACTCCGGGCTCGACGGTACCGGCGTCGGTGTGGCAATCATCGACAGCGGCATCAGCCCGCTGCCTGACCTCACCGATCGGAATGGTAACTCTCGCATTGTGTATACCCAGGATTTCGCCGGTACCGACGGCCTGGATTACTACGGACATGGCACGCATATCGCAGGTATCATCGCCAGCAACGGGCAATCATCCACGTGTGCCACTTGCACTCATACCATCAAAGGGTTTGCGCCGAATGCGAACCTGATCGACCTTCGTGTTCTCGACAAGAATGGTGTTACTTCTGACAGCGACGTCGTTGCCGCTATTGACACCGCTATCCAGCTCCAGCAGACTTACAACATTAAAGTGATCAACCTGTCCATCGGGCGTCCGGTGTACGAAAGCTATCAGCAGGATCCGCTCTGTCAGGCAGTCGAAGCCGCCTGGAAGGCCGGCATCACCGTGGTAGTTGCCTCCGGCAACGACGGGCGCGATAACTCAATGGGTACCAACGGATACGGAACGGTTACGGCGCCTGGCAATGACCCTTATGTAATCACAGTGGGCGGCATGAAGGCGATGGGCACTTTCGATCGTAGTGACGATTTGATCGCAAGCTATAGCGGCAAGGGACCTTCACTGTACGACAACGTTGTGAAACCCGACCTGGTGGCCGCCGGTAATGGAGTAGTTTCCTTGCTCGCTCCGGGCTCGCCGACGCTTGCCAGCGAATTTCCCCAGGATGTCATGCCGCCCTCGTATTACATGGGTACTGCTGCCTCGCCGAGCGCGCCCAGCTTCCTCTCGCTGAACGGCACCAGCATGGCGACGGCTGCAGTGAGTGGTGCAGTCGCCGAACTCCTGCAAGCGCAACCGAGTTTGACCCCAGATCAGGTGAAAGCTCGGCTCATGTTGACGGCCTATCGAAGCTTTCCTACGTCTAGTGTGGCGACGGACGATACCACGGGTACCACTTACACCAGCTACTACGACGCCTTTACGGTCGGAGCGGGTTACCTCGATCTTGCTGCTGCTCTCGCAAACACCAGCGTAGCCTCGGGTAATGCGCTGTCACCGACCGCTACCTATGTTCCCGCGACACAATCGGTGGAAATGGTGCTCGATCCGGCTTCCACTTGGAACACGGCCACGTGGGCGCCAACTACAGTATGGGGAGCCAACGAAGTCTCGGGAGTCACCGCGCTGCTGAGTAGCGCCGCTTTCGGCGACCTGGTCGGATCCAACACATCCTCTGGAAGCAGCAGCTCACTGGGCACCAGCAGCTCACTTGGGACCAGCAGCTCACTGGGAACCAGCAGCTCACTCGGAACCAGCAGCTTATTGGGAAGCAGCAGTTCGCTCGGAACCAGCAGCTCGCTGGGTACCAGCAGTTCATTGGGAACCAGCAGTTCACTCGGAACCAGCAGTTCACTCGGAACCAGCAGCTCACTGGGAACCAGCAGTTCATTGGGAACCAGCAGTTCGCTCGGAACCAGCAGCTCATTGGGAACCAGCAGCTCGCTTGGGACGAGCAGCTCACTGGGAACCAGCAGTTCACTGGGAACCAGCAGTTCACTGGGAACCAGCAGTTCACTCGGCACCAGCACCGCGACTGCGTCTAGCACGGTCAACGCAACTAGCGTGCTGATTCGCGGCGAGCACTAATCACCAGCTAGCAGAACGAAGGAGATCCTCAGATCTCCTTTGCAGTACCTCTTCGGCAGTAACTTGGGTAGCGGTTCTTTACTTCGGCTACGAAGTAGGGACCTCTACCCACGCTTGTTTTTTGGCGCTCTCGGCAACCGCCTCCAAGAGAATCATTCCATGCAGACCATCTTCGAAAGTCGGGTATTCCACGGGCGCTGAAGCATCCGCCACTCGTGCATAGAAACGCTTAAATACTTGTTTGTGCGAATCGTCATACCCCTCGCTGTGGCCGCCGGGAAGATCGGCAAAACTCTGCGCGCCGGGATGAAACAAGGATGCGTCTTTCAAAATAATCTGGTTTGGCTCGTTCCTATGGCCAATCCATAGCGTGTCGGGCTGTTCCTGATTCCAAGCCAGGCCCGCTTTACTGCCGAAGATTTCGAACGCAAACTCATTCTTGCGGCCTGCCGACATTTGGCTCACCGTAAAAGCTCCACGCGCACGCTCTCCCAGTTTGAGCATCACCATTCCGAAGTCTTCGGTATCAATGGGAAAACTCTCGTATTCCTGATTTCCCTCAGCGCCGCCGGACTTCTTCGCAAAGGTCTCTACCGATCCCTTGGGCCGCTTGCGCGTCTTGTGAAATGTTGATAAGTCGGCGCAGACAGCAGTGATCGACAGTCCTGTCAGGTGTTGAATCATGTCCATCCAATGCGATCCGATGTCACCCATCACGCGTAGCTTGCCATTAGACTTCGTATCCAGCCGCCAATTCCAATCTGTGTCGTAGAGCAGCCAGTCTTGGGAATAGGTTCCTTGCACAATCAGAATGTCGCCAATCTCGCCCGCCGCGATCATCTGACGCATTTCCTGAACAACGGGGTAATAACGCAGATTGTGCTCTACGCAGTTCACGGCATTCTTCACTTTCGCGGCGTCCACCAGCTTGCGCGCCTCCTCCACGTTCATGCTCAAGGGCTTCTCGCACAACACTGCTTTGCCGGCATTCACCGCCGCTAATGACATGGGATAGTGATCCGCGTTGGGTGTGCAGATATGAACTGCCGCAATCCCTTTGTTGTCTAAAACGTCCTGCAGCTTATCTGTCGCGAACGGAATGCTGGCGGCCTCGGCGAATTTCCGCGCCGTCTCCGCTCTGCTGCCTACCACGGCGGCTACTTCTACGTTTCCTAACCGCCGCACATTTTCGGTGTGAACCTTTCCCATGAACCCTGTGCCGACAATCGCGGTCTTGATCTTTTGCATGCCCGGTCTTCTCCCTCAAACACTCTACAACCCGGTGCACGCAGGACCGCCAAAAACACGTGGCGAAAAACAGATTGGCGGATTGCTAGCCTGTACAAAACGGGTCTTATTTCATGCTGGTTCGCATTCGGTTCAGCGCGCAGCGCGGAGATGACGTGCCCCGCTTCCGCGACGAAGCTCTCGCACTCGCGGCCTTGCTCACGCCGTCCGCACTCATCGCCTTCACAATTTTCTTCTGGAATATCTCTTCGGATCTTCGCTGGACAACGAACTTCTTCGTTGCCGTCGGCCCCTTCGCTCATTGGCAGGTTTGGCTCGGCGCTGCCGGCGCACTCCTACTCTTCGCACGCATGCTAAACCGTTACGCGGAAGTCAAGGAGCCCAAGGATTTCTGAAATGAAGTATTGATTTTTATAGCTATAAATACAACAATTTGTAACGTTTATAGGCGATTATTTCCTCAGTAGCCGCCGCATTTTTTACAGTATTGCTCGCCGCCGGACGCATCGTTACTCGGGTAAGTGCAGGTGAGGACACGCTTCGCGCGGGTCCGGAAACTTTCGGCACTCGGCGTGCATCGAGAAATATAGCAGGGGCAAAAACAATGTCTGAAACTCGAACTACAGCTGTGGCAGTGCGGACCGAACCGGCGCGCGCTTGGCTGGCCGGAACGCTGGATGTCGCTGTTGACGTTCTCGGCCGCACCGGAGCTTGGGCGGGCGATACTGCCCAAAAATTTGGTGCGCTGTTGGCCGCGCTGATGGGTCCGGCGGTCTTCTCGGTCTATGCCTTCGCTCTCTGGAGTTTGTCTGCCAATCTCGGCTGGACCGACACATTCGTCTTTCAGACTGGCCCGCTATCTAATTGGCTAGTTTGGATGGGATTCGCTATCCTAATCACTGTTGCCGCCGGCATTCTTCGGCGCCACACCCGGACCGAAATCCCGGACTGATTCATCTCTCCTCGGTCGCGTAATTGCCGCCCGGTGAGGTCCAGCGCGTATTTCCCGCATCCTCCACCCGGCCTTTGCTATCCTGGCACAAGGAACTCCCGCAGTCGATGTCGTTTCGTTCGCGTCCTTACGTGAATCGGTACATTCCGTCCAATCGTTTTCCTGCGGGTCTGAAGTGGCTCCTCCTCGTCAATACCGGCGTCTTCGTACTTGATTACATCTTGCGCACCAGCCGCGCAAGTCTATTTCTCCACAATTTCGCCCTCGTTCCCGCGCAAGTCGTCCAGACGTTTGCGGTCTGGCAACTTGTCACCTATCTGTTCCTTCACAGCAACATTGGGCACATCTTGTGGAACATGCTCGGGCTCTGGATGTTCGGTGCGCCGCTCGAGCGACTCTGGGGCACGCCGAAGTTCCTGCGCTTTTACTTCATTTGCGGCATCTCTGCCGGTTTGACCGTTATTCTCCTGGCCTACATCTTCGGGGGCATTGACATCGCTACCGTCGGTTCCTCTGGCGCCATCTACGGCATCCTGATGGCCTACGCCTTGATATTCCCCGATCAGACGATCTTGTTCGGTTTCCTAATCCCGATGAAATCGAAGTACTTCGTCATGATTATCGGAGCCATCGTTTTCCTGCAGTCGTACACCGCCACCGTGGGCGGCCAGCCGAATGGCGTCGCCGTCGTAGCGCATTTAGGCGGTCTGCTGGCCGGCTATCTTCTTCTGCGCGGCGGCAGATTGCGGGCGCAGGTGCGCCAGCCCGTCGTTTCGGCCTACAAGGAATGGAAACTCCAACGGGCCAAGAAAAAGTTTGAAGTTTACCTTCGAAAAAAAGATTCCAATCGAGATCGTTGGGTCCATTAGGCCCGATCATACGTCAAAGGTTGAAAGCGATGAAGTCTCCTTACCGTTCGGCTGGCGTGGCCAATGTCGCCTTAGCTCTTTCCACTTTGGCCTTCGCCGTTCTGTTTCCTTCTTCAGTTCCTGCTCAGGAAACTCCGCAATCGCAAACCGGCGATTCGGTAGCTAAACCCAAAAAGCCGGCGGACCAGCCTCCTGCTCCGGAGGAGGAATCCATACCCTCCGAATACAAAAAGCCGAAAGACATCCCGAAAAACGCACCCACGTTCCGCTCGAACGCCACCACCGTGAGCGTGGATGTTTCTGTGCTGGACGATCATAATCACTTCATCCCGAAAATCCCGGAAGCTGCCTTTCGCGTAACCGAAGACGGAGTGCCTCAGCAGGTGACTCAGTTCGGGCAGAGTGAAGCGCCCATGACCATCTGCATGGTGATTGAGTTCAGTGGACGTTTCCAGGCATTTTGGTCGAGGGGCTGGTATGAGACGCTGCAGGCCGCCTACGGCTTCCTACAAACCCTGAACCCTGATGACAATGTTGCGGTTGTCGAATACGACATGCACGACACCATTCTTTCCGACTTTTCACCGGACAAGCGAAAAGCCGAAGAGGCCATGTCAATGTTGCGTATTCCAGGTTTCAGCGAATCGAACGTGTTCGACGCTCTCACAGACATGGCTGATCGAATGTCCGGCATAGAAGGACGCAAGGCAATTCTCTTACTCGGAACGGGTCTTGATACCTTCAGCAAAATCACCTTCGATACCGCGCGCAAATCGCTCCAGGAATCGGGTGTTCCGATTTACACAATCAGTACCTTGCAAGTCGCGCGCATGATGGCGGAAAGCCAGGGCATGGGTCCCATCGCCGAGATGGATTTTCTCCAAGCCGATAATGAGATGAAAACGTTCGCAAAGGAAACAGGCGGGCAGTCGTTCTTTCCCAGGTTTCTTGGCGAGTATCCGTCCGTCTTCCGGCAAATCGAAGAATCGCTTCGTAATCAATATTCGCTCGCCTACCATCCCACGAACACCGCGCGCGATGGAAAGTTCCGGCACATCAAGGTTCAACTAGTGAATCCTGAGACAAACGAACCTTTCCGCGTTGTGAATCAAAAAGGCAAGCCCATCAAGTACCAGATCATCGCGAAGGCCGGATACAAGGCTCCGCGGGAGATCGAATAGCGCCGCAGCCGATTACCCGTTTCGCTGTCAAGTACTGGATCTGTTGCGCTTTGAACCCGATAGCAGTGCGTTGACACGCTGCGCGCTCTTTGCTAACTTCACGGGGTCCTGATGCGATCTGCTCCTTCTAATCGCGCGCCCTGTTCCGGTAGCATTCTCTTAGTAGATGACAACGGCGACGGCATCCTTGCCCGTCGCACCGTTCTCGAGGAACTTGGCTACAAGGTCGTCTCAGCCGGTTGTGGCTCCGACGCGCTGCAAAAGGTCGAGAAACAGAACTTCGATCTGGTGATCACTGACTTTAAAATGTCGCCGATGAACGGTATCGAGCTGATCGGTAAGCTGCGCGAGTTGAGTTTTCTCAACCCGATCATTCTGCTTACCGGCTTTGCCGACAGCGTGGGCATGAAGCCCGAAAACACCGGTGCCGACATTGTCATACAAAAGAGCGCCAACGAAGTGGCCACCTTGGTGCGGCATACCAAGCGGCTGCTCCAGGCCCCCAAGAAGCCTGCGCGCTCACATCAATCGCGTGAAAAATCCATCCGTTCGCGCGCGGCGGGCTCCTAACTCTCTTTACCTCTTATAGTGAGGGGAGTGGCTAACTCTAAAACTGCTACGGCTTGTCTGTCCTTCTTGGTTGAATGCCTGCTTGCGTCATCGTTGCATGGCGCCGCGCTGCAAAAGGCGAAAAGTCCAGCCAAGCCAAAAGCGACGGTTGCTGCCCGGGGCCGTTCGTCTTCCGGCGCTGCTGCGTTGCGCTCTCTTTCGCTGCATGACCGCATCGCGCAACTGATCGTGGTCCGCGGATATGGCGATTGGCCTCCTAGCGACAGCGCGGAATACCGGAAGTTTACTCATTGGATCCAAGACGATCGTGTCGGCGGCTTCATCGTGGCGGGGCGTATTCGCAACGGCAACGTCATCGGCGCCCAGCCGTTTGAGATGGCGGCTTTCGTCAACCATATGCAGCATCTGGCAAAAACGCCATTACTAGTAGCTTCCGATTTCGAGCGCGGCGCCTCCATGCGTGTCGCCCAGACGGCCAAATTTCCCTACCTCATGGCCTTCGGAGCTGCTCACGATCTGCCCGCTACGCGCGAGCTTGGCGCCGCCACTGCTCGCGAAGCGCGGGCGCTCGGGGTGAACTGGGTTTTCGCTCCCGATGCCGATGTGAACAACAATCCCGAGAATCCCATCATCAACGTCCGCTCTTTCGGTGAGGATCCACAGGCGGTTGCCGCCGGTGTCGGGGCATTCATCGATGGCGCGCATTCCGATCCGGAAAACTATGTCCTCGTCTCGGCAAAACATTTCCCGGGGCACGGCGACACCGCCGAGGACAGCCACATGCAACTGCCGAAGATCGATAAAACACGCGAGCGCATGGAGTCCGTGGAACTCGTTCCGTTCCGCGCGGCTATTGAACACGGCGTCGACTCCATCATGACCGCGCACTTGGTCGTCCCTGCCTTTGAGCCGGAGCAATTGCCTGCTACTCTGTCTCGAAACGTGCTAACCGGCCTGTTGCGCAATGAGCTTGGCTTCCAAGGTTTAGTTGTCACCGACGCTTTGGAGATGCAAGCCATCACGGCCTTGTATTTACCAGGCGAAGCCGCGGTACGGGCGATTGAAGCGGGCGCTGATGTACTTCTGATGCCCACCGATCCCGACGTCTGTATCCGCGCCATCGCGGCAGCCGTCACTCACGGCCGCATCTCACGGCAGCGAATCGATGCCAGCGCGGCAAAGGTCCTGGCGGCCAAACAGCGCACCGGTCTCTTCCGCAGCCGCTTGGTTCCGCTCGACACGATCACTGACCAATTGGAAGAACAAAAGCTGGACCGTCTAGCGCAACGCGTTGCCGACGAAGCAGTCACGCTTGTCAAAGACGACAAGCATCTCATTCCAGCTGCCGACCCGGATGGCTCCTGTCTCATTGTCATGGCCGAGAGCCCGTTCTCGCAACGCGGCGAAGCGCTCGCCACCGCGCTACAAAAGGGCATGCACGATCTCAAAACATACATCGTGAATCCCGGCGTACCGGATACTCTGCTTACCGCTATCGCGCAGGATGTTTCGCGCTGCAAGCAAATCTATGTCGGCGCTTTCGTCACCGTGGGAGCCAATAGAGGTAGCGTTGCTCTCGAAGGCGGCCTGAATTCATTTCTGAACACTTTGTTGCATGGCCCTGCGCCGGTTGCGCTCGTTTCCCTCGGCAACCCATACCTGTTGCGCGACTTTCCCGCTGTCGCATCTTACGCCGCGACATTCAGCACCTCCACAACATCTGAAATTGCGGCGGCGAAAGCCATCCTGGGAGAAATCCCCATATCCGGCAAAATGCCCGTTTCCATTCCCGGCATTGCCGCCCTCGGCAGCGGTATCGATGTACCAGCCAATGCGAGGACTGCATCTAACCGGATGCAATGATTCAGATTACTTGGCTTGGTCACGCGACCTTTGAGCTGCGCTTTCCATCGGGCGAAGTTCTCGTGCTTGACCCTTGGGTGGAGGGAAATCCCGCCTATCCCAAAGGCTACGAAATTAAGAAAATTGACGCGATTGCTGCTTCGCATGCGCATTTCGATCACGTCAATGACCTGCTTCCGCTTGCGAAGAAGTTTAGCCCGAAGGTAGTCGCCATCTTCGAGACGGCCTCCTGGTTCGAAAAAAAGGGCGTGAAGAACACGATCGGCATAAACAAGGGCGGAACGGTGGATCTCGGGTTCGTCAAGCTCACCATGACACACGCGCTGCATAGTTGTTCGATTAAAGACGGCGACAACCTGGTGTATGGAGGTGAAGCGGCGGGTTACGTTCTCACTCTCCCGGACGGACGGAGAGCTTATTTTGCCGGCGACACGGCCCTGTTCTCCGACATGGCGCTCATCGGCGATCTATACTCCCCGGAACTTGCATTCCTGCCCATTGGAGATCACTTCACAATGGATCCTCATCAGGCCGCGCACGCCGCGCGATTGCTGAAAGTGAAGCGTGTCATCCCAATGCATTACGGCACGTTCCCGGCGCTCACCGGCCGTCCCGAAGAACTTGCGCGGAAGCTTCAAAAGGATGGCATCGAGGTGTGGACGTTACAGCAGGGCGTGCCGGTCGAGTGGTGAAGCGTCAATACCGCTGAAGAATGACTTCCCGGAAGCCGGTGCGCATCAGCGCGTCGCGCGTGGACGACAGATCGGCCGTATCGCGAATCGGCCCGATGATGACACGATAGATCTTCGGATTTCCGGGCTTCGGTACCGCGTGGGCGCGGAACCCCTTCTTGTGGAGAACATCCGCCACTGCTTCGGCCTCCTCGCGGCTCACGGCTGCCACTTGGAGGAACTGCTGTCCTACCTGTGGCGCGAAGCCTTCACCGGCGGTCGCGCCCGCGGGTTCAGCGCCCGGCGCCGCAGTGGCCGCAGAGGTCCGCCGCTTCGGACTGCCAAGCGGCTCCTCGGCATGCGCGGAGTTTCCGGCGGGTCTTGTGTCTTGATCGGCATTTCCGTTCTGATCGGCCGCCGTCCCGCTGCCGCCCGAAACCACATGCGTCTCACCGCTGGTCGACGGACTAGCGGCCGCTTCCTCCTGCGTTACCGCCGGCGTACTCGCTTTTCGAGCGCTTCCGCCCCGGCCTACCATATAACCACCGTAGAAAGCGACCGCAAGCAGCAGCGCAACTACAAAAAAAATGCCGAGGAGTTGCTTGTTACCCAGCAAAATCTCGGTTTCGTCGCTCTCACTTGTCCGCAACATTTCCTCCTCGAATTGTACTGAAGTTAAGGACCTCTAAAATCACAAGATCGACGAGTTACCCTACTTATAAGCTATGCGTTTTCCTTACAGATTGGTAGCGGCTTGCGGAGTATTTTTGTTGGCAGCCGTTTCGCTGCCGGTCCAGCAATCCGGTGGTCTCCTGGCGTCGAGCGTTGTTTACGCCGCGTCATCCACCGCGGGTCTGAATCTTCTTCCCGGCATGCCCCCTGTCTTGAACCCGGCAAACCTGTACTCAGCTTCCGGTGTTGGCATGCTCGCTTCCGTAGTAAAAAATTTTCCCGCCCGTGTCTACGTTCCGAATTCGAAAAGCGACACGGTCGATATCATCGACCCTTCCACTTACAAGATCATCGGGCATTTTGCTCTTCCCAAACACACGAAAGGGCTGCTTGAACCGCAGCACGTTGTGCCCTCCTGGGACCTGAAGAAACTCTGGGTAGCGCAGGATCTTGGGGATCAGCTAACGCTCATCGATCCCGCAACCGGTAAAGAGGGCGAGACGATTCACGTCGACGATCCCTACAACATGTACTACACGCCCGACGGTAAGTATGCGATCGTCATGGCCGAGCGCGAAAAGCGTCTCGATTTCCGGGACGCTCAAACCATGAAAGTCGTCAATCGCGTTCCCGTCAATTGCCGCGGCGTCAATCATGCCGACTTCTCTCCAGACGGCCGCTACATGATCGCCACGTGCGAGTTCTCAAGCGAAATCATCAAGGTCGACATCCCCGCGCAGAAGGTCCTCGCGCATCTGACTCTGGAACCGAAAGGTATGCCGCAGGATTGTAGAATCTCGCCCGATGGGAAGGTCTTCTATATCGCCAACATGGAATCCAACGGCGTGCACATCATCGATGGCGACTCATTCAAGCAGATCGGATTTCTTCCCACCGGCAAGGGCGCGCATGGAATCTACTTCAGCCGTGACTCGAAATACATGTACGTCTCCAATCGCGGCGAGGGAACGGTCTCTCTCGTCGACATGGCTACTCGGAAGGTTGCGACGAAGTGGGTTATTCCCGGCGGCGGAAGTCCCGATATGGGCGACGTGTCCGCGGACGGTAAAAAACTCTGGCTCTCAGGACGCTACAACAGTGAAGTCTATGTCTTCGATACGTCGAACGGTAATCTGCTGGCCCGTATCAAAGTCGGCGATTCGCCACACGGCCTATGCGTCTACCCGCAGCCCGGCCGTTATTCGCTTGGTCACACAGGAAACATGAGGTAGTGGCAGCCACTGTAGAACCCTGGTTGCGCGGGCCCATCGCAGGCGTGAATGCCTTAGTGATGCCCGTGTCTTTTACCTTTCAGCAGGTTCGTGAAGACCTGGCCCGTCATACCGCTGGGCTTTCTCGCGAACAAATCTGGCGCAAGGTCGGCTCTAACTCGCTGGGCTTCCATTTGAAACATATTTCCGGCAGCATTGACCGATTGACTACTTACTTGTTTGGTGAGCAACTCACGCCACTCCAACTCGCGTCCTTGGCTCAGGAAGCGCAGGGCGATGAGGATCTGCCGGAATTGTTCAGGCAAATGGAAGCGAGTCTGCAACATTGCGAAGAACGATTGCGGACTCTTTCACCTGATGCGCTGTATGAACATCGCGCTGTCGGCCGGCAAGCGCTTCCGACCACCGTCCTCGGCTTGATCGTTCATATCGCCGAACACACCCAGCGTCATCTGGGACAGGCCATTACGTTGTCGCAAGTTCTGCGCCGGCTGAGCTGAATGCCCAGCTTTCTACAGCTTCTCCGGGGGAACCGCAATTACCGCAACACCTGGATGGGGCAGATCGTCAGCGAAGTCGGCGATCATTTCAACAATATTTCGGTTCTCAGCCTTGCGATAGCGGAAACGCACAGCGGCGCCGTTATCGCCACTCTCATGCTGTCGCGAGCCATTCCTGCCGTACTCGCCGGGCCGGTCGCCGGCGTTCTGCTCGATCGCTTCGATCGTAAGAAGATTATGATCGCGAGCGATCTGGTGCGCGGCTTCATCGCGCTTGGATTCATCCAGGCCATTCGCTATCGAGAAACGTGGCTGCTGTACTTGTTGAGCGCATTGCTCATGATCGCTTCGCCCTTCTTCACCAGTGGCCGGTCAGCCATCCTGCCGTCCATCGCCACCGAAGAAGAATTGCACACCGCCAATTCGCTGACGCAAACTACCGGCTGGATGACGCTGACGGTGGGCGCGTTCCTCGGCGGAACGACGGTAGCGCGCTTCGGTTATGAGCTTGCCTTCATCTTCAACTCGCTCTCGTTCTTTTTCTCGGCCGTCTGCATCTCCAGGCTTTCTTCTGTTCGAGGGCACTTCCGTGCGGAAAATCGCGCTCTGAACGAAACGAGAGTGGCGCGGCCCTGGCATGAGTATCGCGAGGGCCTTGGATACATGTTGAAAAGCCCGCTCATACTCGGCATCGCGCTAATTGCTGTGGGCTGGGCTAGCGGCGGCGGCGCCGCTCAGGTGCTCTTTACCTTATTCAGCGAAATAGTATTCCGCCGCGGTCCCCAAGGTCTCGGTGAACTGTGGGGAACTGCCGGTGTCGGACTGCTGATAGGCGGCGTCATCGGCAATCGCCTCGGCAAAACCATTCGCTTTGAAGCTTACAAACGGACGGTCTTCTTTTGCTATCTACTCCACGGCGGCGCTTACGTCGTGTTCAGCCAGATGCGGCATTGGGGATGGGCGCTCTTCTTCATGGCCATGTCGCGCGCCGCCGTGGCCGTCAGTTCCGTTTTGAACTGGTCGAATCTTCTCAAGCATGTGGAGGATCGGTTCCGGGGACGCGTGTTTTCCACCATCGAAACCATGAATTGGTCGACGATGATGCTGTCCATGATGGGCGCCGGCATTGCGTCCCAGCATTTCAGCATACGGGCTATCGGCGCCGCGTCGGGTTTGCTCAGCTCTTCTACCGCGGCATTCTGGGGATGGGCCAACTGGACCGGAAAACTGCCCGAGCCCGCTCTCGCCGAAGATCAGGAAGCCGTCGAGATTCACGGCGACCCTACGGCGTGACAGCTTAAAGGATCGTCATGTTGCTCACCTTGATGGTGTTGCCCTGCAGATCTCCCCGAACGAGTACTTTCAAATTGTCCTTATTAGGGCTGCCGCCGAGCAGTTGCAGGACATGCTGATTGCCGGGATCATCCAGCCTGTAGAACTTCTTGTCATCGGTGATCACGCCGTAGGCGTCACGCTTAAAGTTCTTCACCAGAGAGCACCCGCGGTTCTGCTGCAGTGTCTTCTCGCGGCCGTTCCGCACCATCCTCTGCACGCAATTCCAATCCGCAATTACGCCCTGAATCTCGGCGGCCTGTGAAAGACAGGTCAATGTCAGCGCAAACGCTAAGGTGGAAAGTGTTCTTCGCATTCCTTCTATAGATGCGTGCCGGGCTCCAAGTAGCAAAATAATTAGGAACTTTACTATCTCGCTTGAATCCAAAAGATGTGCCGGCAGACCGTCGCGAATCCCACTATAACGAGTGTCTGGAGCGATTGGGACCTCGGTATCCCGGGTTCGATCTCCTCAGCTCTCAGGCGTCTTTAGCTTTGCTCTACACCTATGACGTCTTCCACCAGATCGTGTCGCGCTATATGGCGGAATTCGGACTTTCGAAATCAACTTTCAACATATTGATGCTGTTGCGGAATGCTCCCGACGAGGGTATGCAACTCCACGATCTCGGTGAATTACTGCTGGTGAGCAGGGCGAACATCACCGGCTTGATCGATCATTTGGAAGAGAAGGGCTACGTCATCCGCGTGGTCGACGCGAACGATAGGCGTGCCCGTTTTGCGCGTATCACCCGTAAGGGCGAAGCGCTACTGGACGAGTTCGTTCCACTGCACTATGGAAACATCCGCATGCTGATGGGAGATCTGACCACCACCGAGAAGCAGACGTTGGTCACACTGCTCAAGAAGACGCGGTCTAGTCTGATGGTGCATTCGGAAGAGTGCGCGACGAAGGTCTGTGGCGTAGCGCACGCTTGACGGGAGGACGTGAGGAAATGGCAGTCGATCAGCAAGAGCAGAAACAGGAAGATCAGGGTCAACAAGGCAAAACGCAGCAGGGCGGCGGCCCGCCGCAAGATCAGTCCGACGATTCGGACGCCAAGAAAAGAGCCAACCCACGCCGCAAACGAACCATTCGCTTCGTTGTTTTAGCGCTTATTGTTGTCGCGGCTATTGTCGCCATTCCTGTCTACGCCTATTACTCCGTTCGTGAGTCTACCGACGACGCCCAGGTGGATGGGCACGTGATCCCAATTGGCCCTCGTGTCAGCGGTACGGTGCTGGATGTTCTGGTGAATGACAATGAACCCGTCAGAGCGGGACAAGAGTTAATCACACTGGATCCGGCAGACTACAAAGTGGCTGTAGCGCAGGCGCAAGCGCAACTCGCGAGTTCGGAAGCCTCCACAACCGAATCGCAGCAAAATGTTCCGATCACCACGGTCAACACGACCAGCCAAATAAGCACCAGCAGCACGCAAGTACAGCAGGCGCAGGCGGGCGTAGCATCGGCCCAGCAGGCGATCAATGTGGCGCGGGCGGCGTTAAACTCGGCGCGCGGTACTGTCGCCCAACGGCAAGCCAACTACGTCAAAGCGCAAAAGGATCTCGCGCGCATGAAGGACCTTGTGGATAAAGACGAGATCTCGCATCAGGATTACGATGCGGCCGTGGCTGCAGCCGAAGCAAACAGGGCGCAGGTGGAATCCGCCAAAGCCGATGTTGTGCAAGCCGAGCGTCAAGTGGATCAGACAATCGCTGAATTGGACGAAGCCAAAGCGCGAGTGGCTACGGCACAGGTGCAGCGGCGTCAGAGTGAGCAGCTTCGTGCGCGGCAGCAGGACGTCAGCGCGGCCCGTTATAAGCAGGCTCAGGCGATGGTGCAGCAACGTCAAGCCGACTTGAATCAAGCTCAGTTGAACATGCAGTACACCATCATCAAGGCTCCTGTGGATGGTATCGTCAGCCGCAAGACGGCCGAACCCGGCATGCAACTGGCCGCCGGTCAGCAGATCATGGCGCTGGTTCCTCTCGATAACGTTTGGATCACGGCCAATTTCAAGGAAACCCAGCTCAAGAAGATGCGCGTAGGCCAAAAAGTCGAAGTGGAAGTCGATACCTACGGCAGCAGCCGAAAGTACAGAGCGCACGTCGACAGCATTTCGGCCGCCTCAGGCGCAAGGTTCAGCCTGCTGCCCCCTGAAAACGCGACTGGGAACTACGTCAAAGTCGTACAACGCATACCGGTGAAGATCGTCCTCGAACCAGGTGAAAACCGCGATCATTCTCTTTTGCCGGGCATGTCGGTGAGCCCAACCGTTCTGTTGAACAGCGGCGTCAACAACGCCAGGTAGAGAACGTCCGCATGCCGAACGAGGCACCGCAGCCGCAGTGGCGTCCGAAGTTCAACCCATGGCTCATCGCGCTGACGGTCACGCTCGCGAGCTTCATGGAAGTGCTCGATACGAGCATCGCCAATGTGGCGCTGCCGCACATCGCGGGCGGCACCTCCTCGAGTGAAGATGAAGCCACTTGGGTTCTCACTTCCTATCTAGTCTCAAACGCCATCATTCTGCCTCTAAGCGGATGGCTCTCTCTGCTGATGGGCCGCAAGCGGTTTTACATGGCTTGCGTTGTTGTCTTCACGCTCAGCTCTTTTCTTTGTGGCATTGCGCCGACACTCGGATTGCTCGTTTTGTTCCGCGTGTTGCAAGGAATGGGCGGCGGCGGCCTGCAGCCCAGCGAACAAGCGATTCTTGCCGATACCTTTCTGCCCCGACAGAGGGGCATGGCGTTTGCGATTTACGGCGTCGCGGTCGTAACCGCCCCTGCTATCGGGCCGACGCTGGGCGGATGGATTACAGATAATTTCAGTTGGCGCTGGATCTTTTTTATCAATATACCGGTCGGCATCGTCTCGCTCCTGTTAAGCAGTTTCATGCTCGAAGATCCCCCCTACTTTGAAAAAGAGCGCGCGGAAAAACGAAAAACCAAGCTGCAAGTCGATTACTGGGGGATCATTTTTATCGCGCTCGGCCTAGGATTTCTCCAGATCGTGCTCGATAAGGGGCAACGGGACGATTGGTTCGCGTCCAGCTTTATTCGTACCTGCTCGATGCTTGCGATAGCAGGGCTCGCTTTGACTATCTACCGGGAATTCAAGATAAAGGATCCCGTTGTCGATTTGTCACTGCTGAAAGATCGTAACTTCGGCGTATCCGCGTTCCTGATGTTCATGGTCGGCGTGGTGTTGCTGGGGAGCACGGTTCTGATCCCGCAGTTTTTGCAGTTGGTGATGGGGTATTCGGCAACCGAAGCAGGTCTTGCCATCTCCCCAGGCGGAGTGCTGGTGATGTTTATGCTTCCCTTTGTCGGACTGTTACTGGGCAAGGTGGAGGCTCGCTGGCTGATCGGCCTGGGGCTAGCGATTACTTCGCTGGCCCTGATCCACATGACGACTTTCGACGTGGAGATGAATTTCCGATATGCGGTGATCGCGCGCTGCTTCCAGGCCGCGGGTCTGGCCTTTCTGTTTGTGCCGATCAACACGGCGGCTTACGCTTTCGTTCCGCGCAACAAGAACAACGCCGCTTCGGGATTGATCAACCTGGCGAGAAACGTCGGCGGCAGCGTGGGCATCTCGCTCGTGACAACGATTCTCGACCGTCGAGCACAGTTTCATCAGAACCGGCTCACCGAACACGCTACACAACTGGAGCCTGCGTTCAATCGCGCGATAAGCGCCGCAACGCGAGTGTTTGGAGCGGCGAGGGCGGGCGACAGACCCTACGCATTGGTGCTGCGGAGCATTGAAAGGCAGGCCGATACGCTGTCTTATATCGATTGCTTCTGGCTGCTCGGCGTGGCATTCGGCTGCATGGTGCCGTTGGTTTTCTTCATGAAGAAGAGCAAGCCGGGGCGCGCCATGGCGCATTGAGAAGCACAAAGGACGCGGATCCCGCGCCCGAGGCAGAAGGAGAAACCCGCTGCTTTTTGCGGGGCGCGGTTGATACCGGAGCCGTTTGCGCGGGTTCCAATAGATCGCCTAACGCGCCTGAGCAGCGGCTTTGAACTGCGTATCGCCATCCGTCACTATGCGCGACACTTCGAGACTCACGGGCAGGCTGAAGTAGAAAGTGGATCCGACGCCTTCTTTGCCTTCCGCCCAGATGCGCCCGCCATGGCGCTCTACAATTTTGCGCGCAATAGCCAAGCCCATGCCGGTACCTTCGACATCGCGGCCGTGCAGGCGTTGGAACAGACCGAAAATACGCTCGGCGAACTGCTGATTGAAGCCGCGGCCGTTGTCTCCAACGGCGAATACCCAATTGCTGATGTCGCGCTTGGCTTCTATACGGATATGGGGAGCTTCTTCACGGCGGTATTTGATGGCGTTCGAAATGAGGTTCTGCAACACTTGTGAGAACTGGATACGATCGACCACAAGCGCCGGAAGCGCTCCATGCTCGATTTCGGTTTGGCTCTCGCGGATCAAGGCCTGCAGGCTGATCTCGGCTTCATGTAGCAGCGTTTCGAAGGAGACAGGCGCGGTCTGATGACCCGTTTTGCGCAGGCGGACGACGGCCAGCAGGCCATTGATTAAATCGGTCATGCGGCGCGATGAGGTCACGATGTAGCCCATGAACTCGTCGGCGTCTTCATCCAGCTTTCCCATGTATCTGCTGGAAAGCAGTTGGGTAAAGCTGGTGATGGTCCGCAGAGGCTCTTGCAGATCATGACTCGCGACATAAGCAAATTGCTGCAGCTCTTCGTTTGCTTGTGTCAGATCGCGCGTGCGCTCATCGACGCGCGTTTCCAAATCGGAGTTCAACGTGGCCAGTTCGCTATTGGCATCCTGCAACTGACCGAGAGCGCTGTCGCGTCCGTGCAGGTAGGTCAGCAACTGGTTATACAGCCAGACCATGACGGCAATCATAATGACCGTGCCGACCGCAAACGAAATGAACGCCCAGTGATTCAGGCTGCGCTGACTATCCATGTAATCCGACTGCGCGTAGGCGAGACGAGTTTGCAGGTCACCGGCCACGACGCGAATCCGGTTCATGGTCTGTTCAGAGCCGTCCGATTTAGCCAGGTCAACGGCGGCGGCGAAACCCTGAGTCTGCTGCGCTTGCAGAACACTGGCCGCTTGCTCGCTCCTGCGGTTGACCAGCGAAATGAGTTCGTCGATGGCATTACGCAGAGCGCCGGGCTCATCTTTGACATAGCTTCGGCACGAGTCAATTTGGGAAGGCAGCGAGGCGTTGGCGTGTTCGAGAGGCGAGAGGTAATGCTCATCACCGGTCAAGAGAAAGCCACGCTCTCCGGATTCCAGGTCGTTTGCCAACGACCTGACTTGAAGAACCGCCGACGACAGGTTTTCGATCCGCAACAGGCCGATGTCGGTGTGTTCAGTCTCCAGACTGACGAGAAAGAACAGAACGCTAAATGCGAGTGGAACTGAAAAAAGTAACGCTAACCGCCTTCTCGTATTTGCATGCGCTGGCGAGGTCATGTGAACACTGTTCCATGCTGAGAGAAGTACCTGACGATCCCCTCACTAACTGGATCGCCAGTGAGCCAGATTGGTTTCAGATGTAGGTCATGACTTCGTAAGGCGCGGTTTCACGCGGCGGCTGATCGGCCTAATAGATCCGGCGGACGAACGTCCAACGCCTTTTTATGTAATTGGCTCAGCAGTGAGCGTTCAAAAGCATAGATAGGAAGATGTTTCGGAAAGGAGTATTGCGCACGCGATACCTCCGCCAGACACTCAGGGACATTGCCCATCGCAAGGTAGTATGCGGCACGCGAACGGTGCATCAGCCACGAAGGAGACAGGGTCTGCCAATCGATTTGCGCGAACTTGTCACGGGCATCGCACGAGCGGTTTCGCACGAGCACATCGAGACAAGCCGAACTGGCAAGGGCCAGATTCCGGGAGACCGGCTGGACGGCCTCACTCAGTTCGAGGCAGCGCCGGTCCCAAGCCGCGGCCGTAGACAACTGGCCCCGATCGAGAGCCCATAAAACGATTTTATGCGCGCTGAAGAGCATCAGTTCGGGCCTGCCTTTCGTTTGAGCCAGCTCACGCATCAGTTCTTCGGGATAGTCTCGCGGCCTTGTTCCGGCGAGATCCAGCTGCGTAAGCACGTGATACAGCAGGATGTCGCGGGCTTCCTGCGAATCGCGACGTAGTACCGACAGCAGCCGCGCATCATTTCGAACCCGGGCGCTTCGGCTATTTGGAATGAGACCCAGTACGAAGATGAAGGCGCTGAGCTGTGTCGTTGCTCCAAGAAATGTACTAGTCGCGCCGAGTAGCGGATTCGACAAAAGAACCGCTGCCGCGATCGCTCCGGTGACGAGGGTGGCAACAGGTCCCGCGGCAACCACTACCAGCATGCGATAGCGCCATCCTTCCGTGGAGCGCGGCACGGCGGAAACAGATCCCGAAAATAGGGATCGAGGCGTGAATCGAAACACCCAGGCGCCATCGGAGCGCGCGACCCGAAAGGGCCCAAGTGCCAGCCCCAGTATTTTGAAATTCATCAGAATGGCAGCGGTGAGATGCCCGGCTTCATGCAACACGATGACGGCAGCCACCGCCGCCAGAAGAGTGACGAATCCATTCAGGTGAAGAATGCTTGCAGTTTCAAACGTTGCGCGGAGTTGGACAGGCATTGCATAGCGCGCTGCTAATCCCATTCCCATGGCAAGCAGGAACAGGGACAGAAAAGCTCCTGAGCCTTCTTTCTGCCGGCTGGTCCCGAGGTGCAATGCGGGTACGGTTGGGTCGATGGATTCAAAGGAAGTGTTGAACCCATTTGCGAACCTTGAATCTTGTATACGGGACGGCTCCATGCGGCCCAGTATGCGAGAGCTTAGGCTGAACAGCCAGAGAGTTGCGTACGTGCCAGAGCCGCCCTATTCCGGTACCACTTATGACAGCCGTCACGCGGTAGCAAGGCGATCGGCAACCTTGACAGCTAAACTCAAATTGAAGAACACGCGGCAGTTATTGGCGTGTGCAATTTCGAAATGGCTATCCAGACCCTTTTTGGTTCGGTTCCCGCCGAGCCCAATCTCCTCGACCGGCTTAAGGCCGGAATTCAGAAAACACGTTCCGGATTGGTGGAGCGGATCGAGGACGTACTGTCCGGCAAAAAGGAGATTGACGCCGATCTTCTGGAGGAGCTGGAGTACACCTTAATCACCGCGGACCTTGGGGTGCGTACCGTCGACGAGATCCTGGCGGATATTCAACAACGAGTCGACCGCAGCATGACGAGCGATGCGGCCGAAATCAAGAACCTGATTCGGGAACATCTGGTGGAAGTGCTGCGGGCTTCGGAAACTCCGATTCGCGTGGTGACTGCGCCGCCTGCCGTGGTGATGGTGGTGGGGATCAATGGGGCGGGGAAGACCACGACCATCGGGAAACTGGCTCACCGTTTCATTGGAGAAGGCCGCAAGGTTCTGTTGTGCGCGGCGGATACGTTTCGCGCCGCGGCTATTGAACAACTGGAAGTATGGGCGCAACGCGCGGGCGTGAGAATGATACGCCAGAACACGGGAGCGGATCCGAGCGCGGTGGTGTTCGACGCGTTGCAAGCGGCGAAAGCGGGCGGCTTCGATTACGTGATTGTGGATACGGCGGGTCGTTTGCATACCAAAGAAAACCTGATGGCCGAGCTCGAAAAAATGCGGCGGACCTGCCAACGCGTGGTGCCGGGGTCGCCGCACGAAGTTTGGCTGGTGTTGGACGCGACCACAGGGCAGAACGGATTGGAGCAGGCGCGCAAGTTTACGGAGCTGAGCGGCGTGACGGGGATCGTGCTGACTAAGCTGGATGGCACTGCAAAGGGAGGCGTCGTAGTGGCGATTGCGCGCGAGCTGAATCTGCCGATTCGATTCGTTGGAGTGGGCGAGAAGATAGACGATCTGCTGCCGTTCGAACCGGACAAGTTCGTGCAATCGCTATTCGACTGAGATCTTTCAATCGCGATTCATGGGGACATCGGTTAGAACACAATCCGAAACCGGCGCTGCTTCGCACATGCAGGAAGCGCTGGAACTGGCGCGGCAGGGGCGCGGGTTGACCAGTCCAAATCCTACTGTGGGCGCGGTGCTGTCGCGCAACGGAGAGATGGTGGGCCGGGGATTCCATACCTGGGCGGGGATGGACCACGCCGAGATTGTGGCGCTGCGGCAAGCGGGCGAAGCGGCGCGCGGCGCCACGCTCTTTGTGACGCTGGAGCCGTGTTCGCACTATGGCCGAACGGGTCCTTGCGCGGAAGCCATCATCCAGGCCGGTGTCACACGCGTGGTGGCGGCGATGCAAGATCCTAATCCGCTGGTGGGCGGGCAGGGATTCGCGCGCCTGCGAGAGGCGGGCGTCGACGTCGAGATAGACCAGGCGCATACGGCCGAAGCCCAATGGCTGAATGAGCCATTCACCCATTTCATGCAGACGGGCCGGCCGCTGGTGACGATTAAGGCGGCGTTGACGCTGGACGGTAAGATCGCCGCGCCGCAAGACAACGTGGGTTGGATCACGAGCGAGGTGGCGCGCGCGGACGTGCAGCAGGTGCGGCATTACTCGGACGCGATCCTGACAGGTTTAGGGACGGTGCTCGAAGACGATTGTCTGCTGACCGATCGTTCGGGGCAGGAGCGCAGCCGCCCGTTGTTGCGTATTGTCTTGGATTCACAGTTACGCATTCCGCTGACCTCGAAGATGATCACGAGTGCGCAAGGCGACGTGATGGTAGTCGGGACAACAGCGGCGCCGCTGGAGCGGCGTAGAGCTTTGGAAGCGGCGGGCATCCGAGTCTTGTTGGCGGACGGCGTGGGCGGACGGACAGATCCCAGAAAAGTGCTCGACTACCTGGCGCAGGAGCGATATCTCTCACTGATGGTGGAAGCAGGCAGCAAGGTGAATTGGACGATGCTCGATGCGGGGATCGCCGACAAAGTGCTGTTTTACTATGCGCCGAAGGTGCTGGGCGGTTTGAGCAGCTTGCCGGTGGCCGGCGGGCAGGGACGCATGCGGCGATCGGACGCGATTTTGCTGGACCGCTTGACCATTCATCCCGTTTCGAAGAACGAGTTTGCCGTGGAAGCGTACATCGTGAAGAGTTAAATGTTTACCGGCATTGTGGAAGAGCTGGGGCGTGTTGTCGAGGTTCAACCGAAAGCGACCGGCGCGCGATTGACGATCCAGTGCGGAGGCATTCTGGAAGATGCGACGCTCGGGGCGAGCATTGCGGTGAATGGAGCGTGCGTTACCGCGGTCGAGTTGAATGACAACCGGTTTTCGGCTGATTTGGCCCCTGAAACATTGAAGCGGACCAATTTGGGAGCCTTGCGTGCGGGATCGGCGGTAAATCTGGAACGTCCGCTGCGCGCGCAAGGCCGCCTGGATGGCCACTTTGTGCTGGGCCATGTGGACGGGACGGCTGAGATCGTGTCGCTCGACGCGTTGGGCGACGCCAACTGGTGGCTGCGACTCCGCGTGCCGCGACCATTGGCGCGCTATATCGTCAGCAAGGGTTCGGTGGCGGTGGACGGCATCAGCCTGACAGTGGCGGAAGTCAGCGACGATGTGGTGAGCTTTACGATTATTCCGCATACATACGAACACACGACATTGCACGGATACACATCGGGTTCGCGCGTGAATCTTGAAGTGGATATTTTGGCGAAACACCTGGAGAAGTTGGCAGTTTCGCGGCCGGATTAGGCGGCCAGGGCGGTGGCGAAGTAGCCAGACCGTTCTTGCTGCATCTACAGTGACGTGCCCACGTGTCCGGTCTGTTCAGGAACCGAGTTCCCGGTGCTTGTTCCAGCGAGCAAAGTTGAGGAAGAGTGCCGCCTGCGCGAACGCTTTATCAAGGAACGGCTCACACGTCCGGCTTCGCCTGACGAATTGAAAGACTTGACGGAGTTCTTCCACGGCGAAAGAGCTGACATTCTGCAGTGCGCCAATTGCTCTCTGTTGGTGCGCGACGAATTGGAACCGCCACCGGCGCAAACGTATTCGCAGGATGAGTACGATCCGAGCGTGATGGAACGTCTCTACCCGCTGTACCTCGACGCCTTCCGCCGCAAAGAACAGTGTTACCGCAGTTTGCTCCCGGAACGTGCCCGCGTGGTTGAGGTCGGCAGTCACTATGGGGCATTCCTCCAAACCGCTCGGGAGTGGGGCTGGCAAGCGGAAGGCGTTGACGTAGGAAAAGATACCCGCCGCTTTGCGCAATCGAAAGGCTTTACGGTTCATCTGGGCGAGTTATCCGATTGCAAGTTTCCGCCTTCCAGTTTGAATGGCGTCTTCATCTGGAACTGCTTCGAACAGATAGAAGACCCCAAACCGCTACTGCGGGAGTGCCGGCGCATTTTGCAGCCGAACGGCTTGCTGACAGTGCGTACGCCGAACGGCCTCTTCTATCGCGTGTGCCAGAAACTGTTTGCCGATGAAACGCTGGAGCGCAGGGCCTCTGAATTCTTGATTGAAGCGCTCGGTTACAACAACCTGCTCGGTTTCCCTTATTTGTGCGGTCACAGTGCCGCGACGTTACAGAGAATGATCGAGCCGTTCGCTTTTACGCTCGACGGAACACTCAATTCGGAGTTGCTTACCTTACCGCTTCCGGAGAGTCCCGACTGGGTCAACGACGAGGAACACCGCATCAACGGAATGCTGACCGGTTCCTGGATTGAAGTTTCCTTTCGCGCCGGCCGGGAACAGTAGCGCCGTAGCTGGTGTCTGTTCTGACAGTGAGGCGATCATGTTCGATCAAACTTTCGTAGACGCGAGGCAGAAGACTAGTAAGCCGCTTACCCTGCTTGCGTCCACTCTGATACAGATCTGCGTGCTTTTCATTCTGTTGCTGATTCCGCTGATCTACACTGCAACATTACCCGGAGCAAGCTTGCGAAGCTTGTTGGTTGCACCGCCTCCGCCTGTCGTTGCTGTAGCACCGCCCGCGCCTAAGGTTCAGGCCGGGCGCGTCATTCGTGTGCTTTCGGTCCGCTCGCTCTATGCACCCATCGCCATTCCCAAGCAAGTCAACCCGACGAGCGAGATCGGAGCGCCTCCGGATGTTGCGGTCCTGGGAACGAACGGCCAATCCGACGCGCCGTCCGGGTCTGCTTTATCTGGTTTTGACTACTCGATTCCTACTGCGCCTCCGCCGCAAGCGCCCAAACCGAAGCCTGTGTCGGGACCGATCAGAGTGGGCACAGGAGTGGCCGAAGCGAACCTCATCAATAAGGTAGTGCCCGCGTATCCGGCGCTGGCGAAAGCGGCGCGCGTACAGGGCAGCGTGGAATTCCGCGCCACGATTAGCAAGGAAGGCAACATCGAGAACCTGCAACTGGTTCACGGACACCCGTTACTCGTAAACGCCGCGAAAGACGCAGTGTTGCAATGGAAATACCGGCCCACGCTACTGAACGGACAACCTGTGGAAGTACTAACTGAGATCGTAGTCAACTTCAACTTGTCGCAGTAGTACTGGCCCTGCAACTTCCCTGTCTTAAGAAGACCCGCTTTTTTGTCCATACCTTGAATGCACGCAAAGTTACTTGCCACAACCGGCGCCCTACTTATTGCGCCTCTCTGTATCGCACTGGCGTCGCCAGTGACCGAACTCGTAGTGTTCGGGGACAGTCTTTCAGATAACGGAAACGCCGCTATTGCGTTGGCGGCGGCAGGCAAGCCCAGTCTCGCCAGCATGAATTACGCTGCGAACGCCTTTACCGACGGGCCGAACACCAGCCCGGCAACCACCGGACCATTCGGTTTGTGGATTGATCAGTTTGCCACCAAGCTGGGCGTTTCGGATCCTCAGCCCTATCTCGCGAACCCTTTTTCCAATACGAACTACGCCGTCGGAGGCGCTTCAACCGGTACGGCCGGCGTGCAGGATATTGGGAACCAGCTCAAACTTTTTACGGCAAATAACCTGACCGGCGCGCCTTCGAACGCGCTCTATGCCATTTGGGGTGGCGGCAACGATATCTTAGATTCAACACCAAGCAACGCCGCCACTGTCGGGAAGACGGCCGCAGACAATCTCTACCAATACATACTGACCCTTTCGAGTGAAGGCGCCAAGAATTTCTTGTGGCTGAACCTTCCGAATCTGGGCGATACTCCGCTGGGCGCTTCGCTGGGCGCGATCGACGCAGCGGCTCTCAATACAGAGACAGCGCAGTTCAACGGTGAATTGGCTCTGGATCTTGCAACGCTGAAGGGCGACGGCATCAACGTGACCGGTGTCGACATCAATACACTGTTCAACAATATTCTTGCGAGCCCATCCACATACGGGTTTAAGGACGCCAAGGACCCGGCACAGGGAACGAGCGCAAATCCGAACGATTACGTGTTCTGGGATTCTCAACATCCGACCACGGCCGCCGATGCACTGATCGCGGATACGGCATACGATGCTTATGCCGCGCCCGAGCCGCTCAGCGCGGGGCTCTCGATCATCGGACTCGTGGCCTTGCTTACGGCGCTCAAATTGCGCCGCAAGCCCGTTGAGATGTAACTCGACTTAGAAGCGATAGATGGCAGCTAACGGCGTGCCGTTCGGCATCTTGCTGTTCGGCACAACGAAAACCTGGCCGGCGTGCAGGATGGTTTGAACCACCGCATCGTTGACCAGGTCTTCGTCTTCCGAGCCGCCCGTTTCACGTCCTTTCACTGTGAAAGTTGCCTCGTTAAAAGCGCCCGTTGTCTCGACCGAATCGGAAACCAGCAAGGTGAGGACACGCCCCTCATGGGCGGCGGGAATAATCTCCTTTAGACGGTTCGATGCGCCTCCGCCGACCTTGTGGTTATATTCGGCGAGTTGCTCATCGATCTTCTTGTCATAACAGCGAGACATCGCATCGAGAGCACGGGCGTGCATCTCGCCGGATTTCAAAGCATTCGGTGCTCCCTCCACCGACTCTTCAGCCAGATGCGGGTACTTGTTGTGAGTGCGGTAGATGGCAATCTCGTATTCCACGCCCACGAGCACAACCGGCTCCGTTCTTCCTCGCAGGCACTCATTCACTCCGCGGTCGATCTGTGTATAGAAATGCGCCAGATATTGATCTTTGTTGTCGCGGTTCTGGGTAGTTCCGGTTGTGATTCCCTTTGCGCCGCCGCCTCCGGCCGGTCCAGTTGCGGCTCCGTGCTGGCTATCGTGATCCGGCTTAACTGAATCCATGTAGGCGTCGTAACTTGTCGCGACGGTTTGAGGCAATGCCACTTCTTCAGACGTTCGGGAGGTGCAGCGTAGAAGGCGTACGTCCTTTTGGCTCAGCGCGAGGATGTAGAAAGCTTTGTCTCGCATCAGCTCAGGCAACAGTGGACGGATGTAAAAATGAGGTCCGATGACAGCTCGCGAAGAGACGTTCTCCTGAAGCCAGGCGAGTTGGAATATCTCCGGCGAGCGGAAAACCGCAACGGATTTTCCTTGCGCTTCAGTTCCTTGCGAGACCGCCTCCCAATCGGAGACAGATTCCAGCAACTCCCGGCCTCCGCCGCCATGTTGCTCCAGTTTCGGTCCCAGGCTCTTCATCAGTTCTCGCCATTGCAGGGAATTCGTTTTAATGCCCTGATGATTGGGAGCAGTACTCAATGTCATATACGCGCTCAGGCACGGTCCCTGGGCAGCCAACATCGGCTTCAGCGTCTTTAAGCTGTCGAACTCAACCCGTTCCGCCTTCAAAGTATCCATACATAAAGGAGACATCTTGCGTTTCAACCCCGTTTCTCGGTAACACGAGCGCTTTGGCAAGGATCTCCTAAATTGGAGAAGATTAGATATGGAGAAAACAAACCTCCCCGATTCCGACGAGTCTGCCAGGAAACGGCACCCGGATGCCGCTGACGATCCAATAGCGGACGCGGATACATCCATTTCCGAGCTGCAAACCTCGAACAAATCCGGAAAACACTCGTCAGCCGAGAAACTGGCTGCCTCTCGGCCGGGATTCGGCACCGGGCGAGGGGCCGTTCCTGTGGACGGCGCGTTCGGCGCGAACACAGATGAGGCCCACACAATCACCGGGCGCAATGCCGGACCGGATACGAACAAATTTCACTGCGAAAGCTGCGGCCGGTACTTCAACACGCAAGCGGAATTGTCAGCACACGAAACGGAATGCCGGCTGGCCAAACAGGCGACTCCTGCTGGGCGGCGTTAATTCCGCAGGCCGGATACTTCGATACGGCGTCGGTCGTGGTCGGGCTCGGCAGCGGCGTTAGATAGCAGTGGTCGTGCTCCGGTAGCTCCACGACCTCCAGCCGCTCTTTCCGTGCCTTTCGAGCAACTGTTTGGCGATCTCCGAAGTCGAGACGTTCTCGCCCTTCCGGAGCGCGTAGCTTCGGTCTCCTGCAGCCGCTTCCGTACGCTTCGCTGATCCGCAGCGATAAAGTCTGGTTCTGCTGTGCCGCTTCCGCCATGTACGACAGCGTAACGCATGTATGTCATACATCCAAAACATCGACTTCTCCTCAAAAAACGGCTAAAGGGAAGGTTCCTCTACAGGAACCGCAAGCACGACACCCCTGGCTTCAAAAGTTCCCCTAGGGGAACAGTTCCCGTACAGCAATCTCCCCAGGGGTGACGTGTCACCTATTCAGCCGGTGCGCAGCACCGTTCGGGCTTCACTTCATCTTCTGGTACCAGATCCGGTGTTGTTATCGACTAACAATCGCACCTCGTTTCCTTTACGTCTACTGGATACCCAGAGTGATCCAGATCAACGGTGGGCTGCCGTCCACCGGCGTAGAAGTGCCATGAACCTGTGTGCTCCGTTTTGGCTTTGTCGAGCCGCCCTGGACAAAGTCATAGCTTCCATCCGCCTGAAGCGTCAACCGATCAAGATTGTGATTTGTTGGTTTGTCTTCAGGATCTTCCGATTTGTACACGTAGGTACCGACGAGCATCTCTCGCTTGATGGGCTGATTCGTGCCACAACCGGCAAGCGCGCAGCATCCCAGTACCGCTAGCCGGACACACAGGTTCTCTTACCTCGCACGGAACGAAAATGTTGTAAACCTGATGCGTGTTGCCCATGGCGTCGGGACACTGCCGCGCTGCCACTGCGGCTCTTTGTCGTAGGTGAGCGACTTGAAGCTGGTCGTGTTTGTCAGCCTCAGATTGATGCCGCCGTTTGTTGGGCTGATCGTATACCTGAACGAACCGACAAACTGGGCGACCACATTCGCCCCTGCCGCCACATAACCACTTGCCCCAAACGTGTACAAATTACTGGTGCGCTCGGTAATGTTGTAGTCGTTCAGCACATCCTGAACGGGGCCGGATTGCGCCATGACTTGCGACGTGGCGGTGTTAGGTCCGAAGTTTTGGTCTCCTGACCCTAATCCCGAAAAGAACTGGCTCGTCAAAAGCGCAACTTGCGCAGTAGCCGCAGCGTACTCACCCGCACTCGCCGAAGTAGCCGTGCAGTTTCGGGTCCCGGCTTTTGGGGGCGGTTGCCAGGTACCTCGGGTATTTGAGGGGCTGAGGCGGTCGGCCGCCTCCCGGAGGCGGATCGCCATAGGTCGAACACTGCCAGCAACTCTCCAGGCCGATCGGGTCCGCAGTGTCAGTGACGCAAGCATCCGCATAGCTGCCGTCCGAGCAAGTATCGGTACCCATCGGATCGGTGTTGGCTAACGGGTTGTTCCAAACGTAAGCATACGCGTTCCAGCTTTGCGGGTTCGTTGGGTCGGCCCCCGCGTTGGCCGGATCGGGGCTGTTGAACCTTCCCAGGGCTCCGGTGAAATAGCGCGCATTGAAGAAGTCTTTGCTGTTCCTGATCTCTTACTTGGCCGGTAAACTTTTGGCTCACCTGATCGAACGCGCCGAACCCTAATTGCGAACCCGCGCGGCGTATCCGCCCGGAATTTCCTCCCCAAACGGCAAATAATCATGCCGCGACACCAACTGCGCATTTTCATCCGTCACCATGCGTATCTTTCCAGGTGATCATAGGTCAAATAGCACGTCTGGCACGGCGGCGTGCTTATCGGGCTGCTCGCATACTCTGACGCCAACTCACCGAAAGCATCGTAGATATAGGTTGTCGTTGTTCCCCCGACTACCTTACTGAACACGATACCCGGCGCCATTGTAAATGTATTGCCCTAGTTTCGCACCGTGTTCGTTTCAGAGACCTGGCGATTCTCGGCGTCATAGACGAGCGAATACGAGCCATGGTTTGCGTGTTTTCCGCCGCGTCGGGATTAGACGCGATGATTTGATTCTTCGCGTTGTAAGCCGCGGAGATATCGGCGTCATCTGGTTCAGATTGATACCGTGCCGCCTACCCACATGTTGCCATATGGATCGTGGTTGTAGGTTCTGGACCAGCCTCCGAGTCGCTCGCCATATATAACCGATTTACGCCATCGTACTGATAGCTGGTCGCATACTGCGCCAACGAACCTGGGGTTCCGGTCCTCCAGCGTAGGTCACCAGCTCTGCAGATTGCCGTTGTCATTTGTAGCGCTCGCGTGCGGGCAGACGTCGTACACTCCGTAGTTGTTGTTTACGCCCAATTGGGGCACGATACCAGAGCATCTGGCCTAAGTTATTATTGATGGCATCGTAGCTTTCTGTCTGCTGCAACCGGGAATTGTAAGAAGCAGCGTGCCACGATGAATTCCCCCGAATGTAATAATAAATCCTCCGTGTGGCCAGTAATTAACGTTCGTTACATAACTTTTAGTGGAAGCACCGCAATTTCCAAGATAAGCGCGAACTGCTACGCACACGTATGGCGCTGCGCGACGTGCGCACGATGCTGCTGGATCCACTCGGCACTCGAACGCTACGGGATCCTCTGTTCCGGAGTCTGCGATCTGTTCGGCGCTGCCGGCCGCGAGTGTTGGCGGACGGGATGCAGCCTCTGCCGCCGTTCACAAACGAGATGCTGGCGCGGCAGCTCGACACCTTTGATCTGATCGGCCATCAGCTAGAACTGATCGAATCGCGAATCGAGCAAGTGATTCAGCCGACCGATCGTCAGCGACTCCAGACCACGCCGGGCGTCGGTAAGATCTTGGGACCGGTGATTGCCTCGAAGCCGCGACGTGCACCGCTTCGCTTCCGCCGAACGGTTGGCCAGCTAGCCGGATTTCTCATGAGTAGTTGGCCAGGCAGCGCAGGATTGATGAGCGTGATTACGCAGGCACGCTGAGGCAGCTCGCAGAGTGCTTGGATTAGGGTTTGGGCATAGCTGCCGCCGTGAACTCTTCGGTGAGCGGGTAGGATTGTCAAAGAGCGGTGGATCGTGTTGTTGTCAACAACGCAGCTGAGTATAGGCGTGAGCGAAGGTTCGATGATGGGGATAACTGCTGGCCAGCGATATCCAGACCTTGCGAACGGTAATACGGGTTTGCGCTCCGATACCAGTAGATGAGAGCGGATGGTCTGACACTGCGCCGCGCCAATCGGTGCCGGACAATGCCAGTCGACGCAGGCCGCTCATCAAAACATAGGCAGCGGCTGAGATACAGGCGCAGTTGGTTGGCGCGCATGGTCGCGGCACTGACTCGCCCGGCGAACAACGAGTACTGCTCTTTGATGCGATTCTCGAGATCGCCGTACCTGGTATAGAACTCTCCAGAGGCCTTCCCCACTTCTTCCGGTCTTACCACGCTGGTCTGCTTGTTCAGCAAAGCAGGATAACTTAGTGAAAGCATTGCAAGATCAGTTCTTATGTCTATGTCAGTACAGACGATACTGCCGGTTTTCATTTTCATCCTCTCGACCTCGCTTTTAAGAAAGTACCCGCGCTGTCGCTATCTTATGGTGCAAATGCTCCGAATGCATCGAGCAATAAATCGGTCATTCCGGAAGCATAAGCACTGATCTCGCTCGTCCCAGAGCCAACAATCGCCATATTTGATGTGACTGCCCCATCAGCCGCATTGAGTGCCGAAGTATTCGGCTGGGGCTGTCCATACGCCCAGAGTGTCAGGTAAATGAGCGGGCCCTGAGGTAGTGCAGTCGCATTGACAACGTATTCTTGTGCGGTGGGCATCGAGCATCGTCCGCTGTACACCGGGATGTTCGACGTCCCCGAGAACGGTGCCCCGGTAAACTTCTCGAATCATGCCGCAATCGTGCCGTTGGGCATTTGCTGCTCGGCAGACAAAGACTTGTCCCGCGTGCAGGATGGTTTGAATGCTCGACCTTGGTCACAGGAGCTTCATCAGTTTCGTGGTTGCAGTGAATTCGTCTTAACTTAATGCTCTGATGAGCGGGAACAGTACTCAATGTCATATACGCTCTCAGGCATCATCCCTGGGCAGCCAACATCGGCTTCAATTTCATTGCGAAAGCTGCGGCCGGTACTTCAACACGCAAGCGGAATTGTCGGCACACGAAACGGAATGCCGGCTGGCCAAACAGGCGACTCCTGCTGGGCGCCATTAATTCCGCAAGCCAGATACTTCGATTCGTCGCCGGTCGTCGCTTTCATGGACGAGGCGGATCTCGATTCGATCATCGGGCATCAACTCCGGCCAGCGATCTCCCCATTCGATAAGTACAAGGGCGGGTTGATCAAATAATTCTTCGAGACCCGAACGGCGCGCCTGTTCCGGCGTGTCGAGCCGGTAGAGATCCACGTGGTAGACACTCACCGGGTTCCCGTACTCGTGGATCAGCGTGAACGTGGGACTGGAGACGTCATCCGGGTTCGCCGCGCCCCGGCCATCGACAATGCCCTTGGTCAACGTCGTTTTGCCGGCGCCTAGTTCGCCGATCAGTATCACGACTGCTTTCCGCGGCAGCAGTGAGGCGAGTTTACGACCAAAGTCCCTGGTCTCCTCGTCTGAGTGGGACTCAAACGTGAAGACGGAGATCATCGATGGCCTCGGGCAAAAAATCCAGCAGATCTAAGGCCAACGTGGATTGCTCGCCGAGACACTCGGCCGCGAGTTCGCCGCAGCGGCCATGAAGCCAGACAGCCGCTACCACGGCGCGTTTCCAGGTGTTCGGGTCGTCGCCGCTGGGCGGGTGTTGACCAATTAGGCCAGCGATCATCCCAGTAAGGATGTCGCCGGTGCCGCCTGTTGCCATCGAAGGCGAGCCCGTGGGACTCACCCAACTTTCGCCGTCCGGGAAGGCGATGATGGTGCGGTCGCCTTTGAGCACGATAACCGCGCCGCTCTCTTTCGCCAGTTGTTGGGCGACCCCTAATCGGTCCGCCTGGACGTCTTTCGTCGATTTGCCAGTCAGACGGCTCATCTCGCCGGGGTGGGGGGTGAGGACGCGAATCTTATCGGTTTTGGGCAGCGACCCGGCCAAGGCGTTCAGGGCGTCGGCATCGAAGACACCGGGCGCCTCGGCTTCCTCGTATAGGCGTTTTACCAAACGAACTGTCTCGTCCTCGGTACCGAGCCCGGGACCGATCGCGAGGACGGTCATTTTCTTCAACAGGTCGAGCAGCCGGCCGGTTTCTGCGAAACGAACCCGACCCGATGGGGTCTCTTCAAGCGGCTCCGTCATCAGTTCGGGGCGGACGGCGGCGACGGTTGTGAGGGCGCTCTTGGGGATGGCGACCGTCACCAAACCGGCTCCTATGCGATACGAACCCAATCCAGTCATGGCCGGAGCGCCGCTTTTACCAAACGAACCCCCAACGATCAGGACATGTCCGTATAGTCCTTTGTTAGAGTTACAAGGCCTTGGAGTGAACAAATGGCGAAGATCGGCCTCGCTCGTGAGGTTCAGCTTGTACTTTGGGTTCGTTTTTACAAATTTATCCGGGCTACCGATCTGGACAATATGGAGTTTCCCGACGTGCTCGTAGATCGGCGAAAGGCACTGGCTTCGTTTCGCAGCGGTGAAGGTGACGGTGTAATCGACGTGCACGAACTCGCCGCTTGGCTTCGTTTCGTCAGAAGGCAGGCCGGAAGGGATGTCGACGGCGACCTTCTTCGCCAGCGGGAAGTGGTCGTTGATCATCCGGATGCCGTCGAGCGAGGGGCCTTTGGCGGGACCGCTTAAACCGGTACCGAGAACCGCGTCGATTACAAGGGTGGCGAGATTGGCTTCGTTTGGTAATTCTCGGGTAACCGGGCAGCCGCAAGCATCGAGCATCTTTCGGTTTGCCTGAGCGTCTCCGGTCAGGGTTTCGGGATCGAACAGTTCCAGAACCGTGAGCTGGCGGCAGAGCCGGCGCGTAAAGAGCTGGCGCGCCACTACAAAGCCGTCACCTCCGTTGTTCCCTTTGCCGCAGACGACAACCACCCGCTGCTCAGAAAGCGGAGCGAACGTCTGCAGAAGAAAATCGACAACCCGGCTGCCCGCATTTTCCATCAGGATCAAGCCGGGGATGCCGCGCTCAATGGTGAGCCGGTCCACCTCGCGCATTTCGGCGGCGGTTAGGATCTTCAAGCGCTTTCGACCTCACGGGCCAATAGCAGAGTCATGTCGTCGTGGAGTTCGGGGCAGCCGTTCCAGCCACGGACAGTGTCGAGAACGATGGAGACGATCTCATGATCATCGCGATGAGCGTGTTTTTTCATCAAGTCAATGAGACGCTCTACCCCGAACTCTTCGCCATAGGCATTTTCAGGTTCCGTGATGCCGTCCGTGTAGCAGACCAAAAGATCGCCGGGCTCCAGGACAAGGCAGCTCTCGTTGTACTTGGCAAATGGGAAGGCTCCCACTACGGTGCCATTCGAATCGAGGGGGATCACGTCGCCGTTTCGAACGAGCAGCGGTGACAAGTGACCCGCATTGGTGTAAGTGAGAGTGCGGGTGGGTTCGTCGAACAGCGCAAAAAAGAATGTGGCGTACTTCTCAGGAGCGGTATGCGCATAGATTTGCTGATTGAGCCCGGAGACAAGGTGCGCGGCGCTAAGTTCCGGCTGGTGAGTACATGCGCTTTCCTCGAGCGGGCCGTAATGAGTAATTTGCGCGCGCAGGGCAGCCTGAAGGGTAGCCATGAGCAGGGCGGCGGAGATGCCTTTCCCCGCGACATCGCCGATCGCAAATGCGAGCTTGCCCTTAGCGATATCGAGATAATCGTAGTAGTCGCCTGAGACCATGCGCGCGGGGTCGCAACGAACCGTCAACTGCAATCCACAAGTAGGAGGGGCTTCCTTGGGATAGAGTTGGCCCTGGACCTCGCGGGCAATTTCGATTTCGGTTTGCAGGCGTTCCTTTTCTTTTTCGACCACGAGGAGACGTTCGAGATTGCCGGTCATCTGGTTGAAGGATTGAGCCAGTTCGCCGAGCTGATCCTGATTAAAGACGGCAATGCGATGCCCGAAATCGCCTTGGATGACACGGCGCGTGCCTTCATAGAGCTGGCCAACGGCGCCGGTGATCCGGCGCGAGAGAGAGATGCCGATGATAACCGCAACCAGTTCGACCAGGAAGAACAGGATGCCAATGGCAACGACGATATCGAACAGAATGCCGCGGAACAGTTCCGGCCCGGAAAAGAAGGTGCGCAAGACAGCCGAAGGACGGGAGCGGACCCACAGCACGGCATCGTACGTTTTGCCGGGCGATTCCAAATGGAAATGGGATCGAGTGGAAGGCACGAAAACTGGAACATCCAGGCGGTTGACGGGGGGCGGCATGCGGCTTTCCCCATCCACTTGCGAGTACAGCGGGGCGCCATCCAGGCCGATTTGCAGATCACCCTCGTTAGAAGAGGTTTTGGCCATGGTCAGGGGACCGGCTACGGCGGAGCGGCGGCTAGGAACATCCTTTTCGTCCGTTTCGTAGAGCGCGATCAAACCGAGATGCGGAACAAGGTTCTCCACGAAGGAATTTGAGAGAGGAGCAAGGGCGGTAATCTCTTGCGTACCGTCAATGAAGTGGGCCCAGCCATAGAAGTGGCTGTTGAACACGAGAAGGCCGTGGACGTTCTTCCATCCGGGCGGGATGGTGAGATCTGGGGCGTTGGGGGGATAGCGATGTTCGCCGGACGAGTCGCGGACGTAAATGACAATTCCCGGGAAGACGTTCCTGAACGCTTTCGCAATTTCAGGATCGGCCTCTTGCCGATGTTCAAGCGGCTGGCTTCGGACGGCTTCGACGGCGGCCTCAAAGGTCTCCAGGCGGCGATCCAGCGCGGAACCCGCCTGATAGATGGCCAGTTCGTTCATTAGGGCCCAAGCACCGAGACCGACTAAGACGAACAGGAGAAGCAGAGGAAGCGGACCGAAGAGGCCGTAGACGAGCACGAGACGGTTATGGACGCTCCAAAGCGTATGGCGGCGAAGCGAGCGAATACCCCGGATGGACAGAATGATGCCGGACGGAACAAGGGCGATAAAGGAAAAGAACCCGAGTGTGCCCGACCCTATAAAGACGGCAAGCAGGAACAGGGGCAATGAAACCCAGAAAGCGGTACCTGCTTTGCCGAGGCGGCGGCAGACTTCGCGAACTCGCGACATCATTTTGGAATTATCGCCTGTTATCCGTTCCGGCGGGCTGGCGTGGAGAAGTGGACATGAGTATACTAACTCGAAAGGATTACTCATCATGCGCCTGGTATGTCTCGCTGTCCTTGTTTTCGGCGGCAGCTATCCGGGCTGGGCGCAAGCCGTAAAAACGGAAGCCCGCGTCTTTCTTAAACAGGGCGACGACGCAATGATGCAGCGCAAGTGGCACGATGCCGAGGTCGCCTTTCAGCAGGCGGCAGATGCCGACCCGGCTTCGGTCGAAGCCCACAGCAAACTTTCGAACGCGCTGGCGCTCGAATTACGGCCAGGACCCGTTACGGCCCCGGAGAATCGACCGCTGCTCGCGAGAGTTCTGGCCGAGCAGCAGCGAGCCGCCGAACTCGCTCCGGGAGATCCGAAGGTTCTCAGTCAACTGGCTCGCATTCAGGACGCCATTGGACGGTCCTCGCAAGACCCGGACGAACAAACAAGGAGCTGCAATCTCGCGGTGCAGACGTTTTTACGCGCTATTCAGTTGGCGCCCGACGATGCAAACCTCCATTTTCAGCTCGCCACGACGCAGCTTTCCGCCGCCGTTCGGGTCATCGGGACAGCACGGCGCAACGGACACGATCCGGTCCCCGGCGAACGTATTCGCGATAACGGCCTGCGCCAAGGTTTGGCGCTCCAGTTCAATGCAACGCTGAGCGACGCGATTACCCACTTAGAGAAAGTGGTTCAACTGCAGGCAGACAACGGCTTCGCCATGCTGCTGGCGTCTCTCGGTTATTTCATCCGAGCCGACCTGGCAAACTCAGACGCCGATGCGGCGCACGATAAACAGGCTGCCATGCTGTGGGAACAGCGCTTCCGCAGACAATGGAGCCGAAATTATAAGCCCGATACCGAAAGCAATCTCATAGCTGTCCTGCTCGGCCCTCGAGTTGCGATTGCGAATGATCCGAATATAAGCGGGGTTCTGGGCGGCATTCTCGGCGGTGTGGCCGGCGGGATACCTGGAGCCGCTCCTCCGCCCCCGCAAGCGCTATCTTGTAGCACGTTTTCGGCCGATAAGCCGGTCCGCTTCGGCGGCAACATCCTGGCAGGCAATCTTCTCAAACAGGCGTCGCCTGTCTATCCGGCTACGGCAAAGGCGGCCCGCGTGCAAGGGACGGTCAAGTTCGAAGCCTCTATTGACAAGACCGGCCATGTAAGGGAACTCCAACTCATCAGCGGACACCCGCTGCTTGTCGCGGCGGCTAGGGAAGCGGTCATACAGTGGGAGTACCGTCCCATGGTTTTGTGTGGAAAACCTGTCGAGGTGATTACAGAAGTAACGGTAAGCTTCACGCTAAGCCCTTGAGATCAAATATTCCGCCCCCGGCGAGAGTGGGATTGTACCCGGCGTCTCTTCCAGTGTTAGAATGAAGTAGTCTTTGAGCGTATCCGTCTTCTTTACGAGGGCCACTTCTGGCCGCCCCCTTCCGCATTCAGGTTTTCTGGTTCGGTTTCTGAGCAGTCCGACAAAGACAAATTCCTTGCAGGAGCAATACACATGATGAAACTTTTCGTTGGAAACCTGAGCTTCCAAACCACACAACAAGACCTAATGAACGCGTTTACACCGTACGGGAACGTGGAGAGCGTTCACGTATTAACCGACCGGACCACGGGGCAGTCACGCGGCTTTGGATTCGTCGAAATGTCAGATCGCCAGGAAGCCGAGAACGCCATTAACGCATTGAATGGCGCGGAGTTAAACGGCCGTACGATGAACGTGAACGAAGCCCGGCCGAAGACCGAGGGCGGTGGTTTCGGCGGCGGCGGCAATAAGCCGAAGGGCGGCGGTGGTTTTGGTGGTGGCGGGCACAAGAGCCGTCGCGAACCCCGTTGGTAGTTTAAAGGTACCGCTGTATTTGAAAATCTGAGACGCCGATTTGACCATCGCACAATGAGTCAGCGGCGTCTGACTATTGTGGCGCTCGAAAGAGGCGCGAAGGGAGATGGCTGATGGCAGGACGTGGGCCGCAGACTTTCAAAAAGCGTCAAAAGGAACAACAGCGCAAGGAAAAACAGCAAGAAAAGCTGGCGCGACGCCTCCAACGTAAGCAAGATGAGGCTAACGGCATCGTTCGCCCCGACTCGGATCTCGATATCGACGACGTCGACGAGTTAGAAGACGGGGACGAGGCAGTGCAGACAATTGAGATCTCGCCGGGAGTGAGAATTCCGATTTCCGGGCCTGAGAACTAAAAGACTCCCTCGCGATTGAGTTTGCGAGGGAGTTCCCATTTTCACCGGCAGTTCCTGGCCAGGCCGTCGCGGCGTCACACCTCAGCAGTGAAACGCTGAGTTTCTGTTAGGGGTTTCGCGCCGTTTCATCTGCCGTGCGCTCATTGCCGCGCGTCCTCTGAGGCGCCGATAGTACTACCGCGCCAAGAGAGACGCTGTCTTGCCGCTGTATTCGATTGACCTCACGCCGCGACTTGCCTATTATTCCACTGTGGGAAAGGTTGCGCATTCCGGATTGCATGGCTGAGTCCGGCGGCAGGGATCCCGTAGAGGCTGTCTGGAAAAAACTTCTTTCCGATACTCTTTCGGTTTTGGGGCGCATGGCTCGTATAGCCGAGTGTTATAAGGCCCGGACGAGTGAGTACCAGAGCGAAGAGCTGCGCGAATGGCTAAGCGCGAGTGAGATTGGTATCGCGCTTGGCATTGTACAGAAGCGCATCTGGCAAGATTGGCTTGCTTTCTCGCTGGAAGCACAATACGCAGATCTCACGCTCTATCTTCGAGGCTTACCGGAACCCCTGACATTGCTGCTTCCTGTCTGGCGAGACACGAAACCGTTTCTGATGTTCATACCGAGTTTCGCTTCGACGCAAGAACGAGCAATATACACGGGTAATTTAACTGTTCTCGTTATGCTCTTGTGTAACGAGCACGCATTAGACATTGCGCACCAGACGAAAGGATTTTCGGCAGGCGCCGACATCATCGTGGAGCAGGCCTTGCGCATGGTTCGCGAACAGTATTCCGATCCCAGTCTTTCACTTGCTGCGGTGAGCCAAATCCTACATGTCTCTGACGACTACCTGGGACGAGCATTCAGGCTTCAAACCGGGCAAAGCCTCCGGGAGTTCCTTCGAGACGTTCGCTTGCGAGAAGCACTCCGTCTGCTGCAACATTCCGACCACGCTGTTAAGCTAATTTCCGCGATGATCGGCTACAGCGATCCGAGCCATTTTATTCGTTACTTCTACAAACTGACCGGTAGCACGCCCGCGGCGTTCAGAAATCGAGAGCGAACTATGAAACCTGCGCTTCTGAGGAACTCGCGCAAAACGGCCGCGGTCTCAAGCGCCCCGCCCAAAGAGTGAGCGGGTTTCTTCGTTGTCTGGCGGTGCGCATCCGCGCCCTTGCGCTTCTAAAACGGCTGTAACTTACTCCGGATTTGGCCAATAACAAACGGCTTTGGCCAATTCATTTCTCTTTACCTTACTCGTCCAGCGACTTACACTCGGAGCTACCACAAAGCAAGTAGATATTAGCTAGCCAGCCGAGTTGACGGACGTTTCCCGGCCGGCGGCAGCGTAGCGAGTAGTGCGCGATGGCGAAACCAGGTACAGTCTTGTTTCAATTCGGAGTCGTTCTCCTCCTGCTCGTAAGAGCGGCGAGGGCGCAAGATTCGTCCGAAATTGGGCGTGAAGTGGCTATTCCGCGGCACATGCAAGACGGGGATGAGTTCAACGCATCGATACCGGAGCTCATCCGCTACGGCAAGAAGCTGTTCGAAGCGCATTTCACTGTGCAGGAGGGCGCAGGCAGGCCGCTCACGAAGGGGACGGGGGCGCCGCTTTCCGATCTGAGCAGCCCGCTAACATTTCCGCGCGGCGCGAACCGTGTTTCCGGGCCGGAATCGAATTCGTGCGCGGGATGCCATAACCAACCTATATCAGGCGGTGCGGGCGATCTATCGAGCAATGTGTTTGTGGCGGGTCAGCGATTTGACTTTGCAACGTTCGATGCGAATGACATCGTCCCGACAAAGGGCGGGGTTGACGAACGCGGGCTCGCCGTTACTCTTCAATCGATCGCGAACAGCCGGTCGACCGTAGACATGTTTGGGGCCGGCTACTACGAGATGCTCGCTCGCCAGATCACAGCGGATCTGCAGGCGATCCGGAATGCGATTGCGCCGGGAAGCGGGGCAAGGTTGGTCTCGAAGGGCATCTCTTTCGGTGCTTTGTCGCGCAAAATCGATGGTTCCTGGGATACATCCAGCGTGCAAGGACCACCCGTGAGATCGAGCAGCATGTACAGGAAATCTATGGAGTGGAGGTCTCGCCGCAGTTCGTTTCCCGTGTCACGGAACAACTGCAGCAACAGATCGTCGAGTGGCAAAGCCGCCCGTTAGAGTGCGTCTATCCGATCGTGTTCGTCGACGGCCTTCGCGTCGCCGTACGCACGGAGAAGGGCGTGCTCAAAAAATGCGTCTACACCGTGCTCGGCGTCGGCAGCTCCGGGCGGCAAGAGGTGCTGGGCTTGTGGATCGAGGAAACGGAAGGCGCTCGTTTCTGGCTCAAGGTCTTTAACGATCTGAAGGCACGCGGCGTGCAGGATGTTCTGATCCTATGCGGCGATGGGCTCACCGGCCTGGCCAGCGCCGTCGCCTCCGCCTTCCCGCAGACTGACGTGCAGCTCTGCGTCGTGCATCATATCCGCAATGTAACGAAGTTTGTTTCCTGGAAGGACCGTAAGCCGTTGTGCGCCGCCATGCGTCCCATCTATTCAGCTCCCACGCCGGAGGCCGCCGAGTTCGCTCTCGATCAATTCGCGCAATCCTGGGGAGCGCGTTATCCCATGTCGGTGACCGCCTGGCGCACGCACTGGGACAGCCTCACAACCTTTCTCCATTACCCCGTCGAGCTACGCCGCATGATCTACACCACCAACGCGATCGAAAGCCTGCATTCGCAAATGCGAAAGAATATCTCCAGCCGCAAAGTCTTCCCGACCGACGAATCCGTCATCAAGATCTTGTTCCTGAATATTCGCAACTTCACCAACCGCTGGACCAAACGCCAAGGATGGGATATAGTCATGAATCAGTTGATGGTCCTCTTTGGCGATCGACTCAAGCCCGGCTTGGTCGACCCGCTTTGATGTCTTTTGCTCCACCCAACTTACACACTTCTTGTTACAGTCTCGGTCGTCGGAGCGAGTTGGCGTATTGACGGCAGCTTTGTTTCGACAATGCGGATAACAAATACCCTCTCCGATGTTCCTCTCCGCGCCACGCCGATCCTATTCATGGCTGATGGAACCGAGTATCCGTTACAGTCCGTCAACATACCTGCCGCCGGAGTGGTAGAGATAAATCTAAACGACGCTTTACAAAATGCTCCACCGTACATCAAAGAGCATCTTTCAACTTTTGGCAGCGCCGCGATTCGTTACCGGTGGATTTGGCGCGCGGCGCTCTCTGGAACCGTCCTTACCGTCGACGCAGAGCACAGTTTGACCTTCACGACCGCTTTTATTCTGCCACTGTCACCCACCACTCCAAAAGCGGAACAAACTTCTGAAGGCATTTTTTGGCTTCCGTTTGACCGGTCCAGTGCTTTTGTCACTCTCTATAATGCCTCTCAACGCACCATTACAGCCCAGCTCTCGACGTTCGACCGGATGGGAACTCTCCTCTCTTCGTCCGAACGTTCCATTCCGCCTAACAATACAGAGCGGGTCTCGCTCGACCTTCGTTCATCTGATTTATCGCGGCGGCAGCTCGTCGGCGGCGCGCGGGTCTCCTATCAGGGAACGAATAGGGAGTTGATCGTGAACGGCGGGATTGAGGACTATCAGCGTGGATTCTCGCTATCGATGGCTTTGGTAAGGCCAATGACGATGGATGCAGCGACCCCGAAACCATATGCCGTCGCCAGCGGCGGATTGATGAACGGAATCAGGATTCCATGATGGGCTTCCCGATAGGAACCGCATTTAAGCCCTTCGCGAATTTGAGAAATATTAGCGCGGAGCCAATTAACGTAACGCCTGTATTGGAACCGGCAAACGATTCCAACAGCACTGTCGAACTCCGAGGTAAGACAATCGCTCTGTTGCCGAACGAAACCGTTCATTTAGATTTCGATGATTTGATCGGTCATTCAGGAGCCCGCACCTCAATGCTGAATGCCCTTTTCGAAGTTGTGGGGCCGCAAAATGCACTCTTAGTGTACAGCGGGAGTGTAGATCAAACCGGCAACTACGTCTTCGAAGTTGAACCCCAAGCCGTCTCGGTGACGGAGACGAAGCAAATACCCTACTGGAGCACCGCAGCCGGGTACGACACCATGATTACGGTCTGGAATCCGACCGATTCCGAACAACAGGCAGACCTAAAGTTCTTCACTGATAGCGGAGCGTACTCGGTGCCTTTAAAACTGAAAGGGCATTCCACGGCGGCCTTGAGTGTACGGGACCTTCAAACCGCCAAACAGGATGGAGATCCAGGCCGGAGGTTTGCCTCGATGAGATATGGAAGTGCTTGGATCTCGGCCGCATCGGGAACAAGCGGAGAGCTAAATGTTGTCGCGAGTGTCGGAGTCTACAATGCTAAGCGAGGCACTTGTGGCACGATTTGCCCTAGCTGTATTGGATATATCGATTACTGGATCATATACGATCCCCTGGGTCTCGGGGACGGTTACGAATTTCAGGATCAAGCATTCACTCAAAATGAAGCAGGTGGTATCGGCGATGTATCTAGCCACAGTACTTGGGTCAGCAGCAACAACTCAATTGCGACACAGTTGGGCAGTGGCAACTATCGAGGAAACAGTCTCGGAACGTTCACAGCAAGCGCAAGTCTAATCGAGCTAAGCTCTGACCATTCCGACTGCGTTCGAGGACAGCCATGCCCGACCGACTACTTTAACGATTCCAGCCCTTCGTCTGTCGCGATTGTTGACAGTTGGTTTACAGACGGCAGCCTTACCAATGCGGTCTCAAGCTGGCAGGATCAAGGAAACGGAAATTATCAACTCACGGTTTCAGGACCAGCCTATGTCATCATTCAAGACTTTCAAAGCGCCACGCCGCTCTCGACGCCGATTTGTACATTTCCTAGCGTTTGGTGCGCCGTAATCGATGGTGTTCAATTTGGGATTACCGTTGGGATAGCAATAGGATCGCTTGTTGGACTGCACAACATTTGGGCGCAGATGGTTCCCTGTCCCATTGGTTGGCCGGGTTGGAACCCAAACCAAGGGCCGTCCGGATGGACCCCGGAACAGCAAAATGGCAAACCCTATTACGTGAGTCCCGATAAGACGAAGAGTGTCTCACCTGACCTCGACAGTTCTGAGCACGGGCCGCACTGGGACTACAACGACAAATTGACCAAGCAAAAGAATTGGAGAGTATGGCCGTCCGGCCAAATGACTCCGAAAAAGGGCTGAAAAAATGAAGGCCTACGAGCTGGGAGCAGTTGGCCTAGCACTTCTAGAATCGCTTCTTGACAGGGGTGACGAGGTTGCTGAGGCAGTTCATAGCGAAAAGCTGGCGCAAGGACGGATGTTCACATTCATGCCTGATTCGGCGGATCCGAAAAAAGTCTCTCTAACGGAAGGCTCAAGAGAGTTTTGCTCGGATGATAATTCCAATTCGCCGATCAAACGAATAATAGCCGAGCATCTCCAAGGGTCAAATAAGGTCTTCATCATGGAACTTGATAGCACCACGCGCGAGGCTGCCTTTCGCTTGTATGCTGGAAAGACATTCCAATTCTTCATCTCGGCGGCACACTATCATACTTTCGTAGACAGTGAGGGACAAGCAGCACAAGAAGAGCTTGTCGGGGTCTATGGTTATGTTAGGTGCGCTGATGAGGATTTTGAAAACGTTCAGGATTTGATCCTGGACCGGCGTGCATTCGGGGCGATTGGCATCCTGAGTTGTGCGGCTGAATTACCATCGAATGGAGGAGTTTGTGACCCGGCAATCCTAACAGAGCTGGCAGCAAACACGCAGTATATTCTGGGAACTGCATATGACGATGAGGGGTGGATTGTCTGGGCTCGAAATGATCTTCCTGAAAGCTTCCAGATAGAGGGCAAGATCTTCTGAGGGAGAAAAATTCACGAGAAAATTCACACTCAAACACCGAATACGTATGCAAGGTGAGTCTTTTCATCTGCAGCTGATTTCTTCGGCCGCCCCACGCGCGGCCCGTCTTCTGCGGCCATAACGTAAGGCAACGGTAAATCGCTCATCGCCGATTGACGACCCCGCCGGCCCACTGATGGCCCGGACTGAGATTACAACGACGACATGATTAAATTGGACAGTATGTCCGTCTGGCCAAATGACTCCTAAAAAGGGTTGACGAACTGTGAAGATTTACGAGCTTGGTGAAGCAGGTTTTTCATATCTCGATCTGCTTCTCAGACGCGGAGATCATCTCGCTTATGCTCTGTTGCGAGAATCGCTTGCCGATGGTGAGCTCATAACTTATATACCCGATGCGATAGATCCCAATTCGCTTTCGCTTCAAGACGGAGGGCTAAGCAAGACTCCGAGCGATGAGGACATTGGTGTTCCGCTGCGACGGTTAATCGCACGTCACATGCTGTGTTTTCAGTCAGTTTTCGTAATGGAGCTGAACAGCCTTAAGGATCCATTCATAATCAGAAAATTGTACTCGGGTTACGGGTTCCGCTGGTTCACCTTCGCTCCGAGCTATCACCGCACCATCAGTTCCGAAGGCAAGCAAATTGCAAATCTTTTGGCAGTTTACGGCATATTGACGCAGGAGGATTCAAGTGAGAACCGTATCCGAGAGCTTATCGGCGAGCGACGACCCTTTGCCGCCGTTGGCGTGCTCAGCTTCTTGGCGACCGATGCGTTGCCCCCACATGGAGAAGATTGTGACTCCGAACTTTTCGCGCAGCTCGCAGCAAACACGCAGTACATTCTGGGAACCGCATATGATGATGAAGGCTGGATCGTCTGGGCCCGAAATCGCCTTACTGAAAACTCAAGAATAGAGGGCAAAATCTTCTAAGCGTCCTATGATTCCAAAAGGGAGCTGAAAAGATGAAGACCTACGAGCTTGGAGGTGGTGGTTCAACATTTCTGAAATCACTTCTGAAGAGAGGCGACCGTCTTGCGCGCGCACTCGACGGCGAACTATTCTCGGAGGGTCGGCTATTCACTTTTCTTCCGGATTTGGCCGACCCGGAAAAGGTCTCTCTCACAGAGGGCGGCCTGAGCGGGTTTATCTCGGATTGGAATCCCGATTGGCCCATCGAGCAAATCATCGCGGACGATCTCCGGGAACCGAATCGCTTCTTCGTGATGGAACTTGACACGATTCCTCGCGAGGCCGCGATCCGGCTATATGCTGGGAAAACATTCCAGTTTTTTGTGTCGCGGCCTTGTTTGCACACCTTTGCCGATGTTCAGGGAGAACCGGCGCAAGAAGAAGGCGTCGGCGTCTACGGGTATGTGAACCATGCGAATGAGGATATGGAAAACGTTCGAGACTTGATCGTCGACCATCGCGCGTTTGGTGCCATAGGCGTTCTCAGTTCTGCGGCCTCATTGCCGTCCGGCGGATCAGAGAGTGACCCGGCAATCTTCCCTGAGCTCGCTGCAAACGCGCGGTACGTACTAGGAACTGCGTATGATGACTTTGGCTGGATTGTCTGGGCTCGAAATGATCTTCCTGAAAGCTTCAGGATAGAGGGCAACATCTTCTGAGGGAACATAATTCAGAGAAAATTAAGGACAATTCAGGACAGGTGATAACAGCCATTTCGACCCGGCGGACACTTGGCTGGACGACACAGATGGCGTGACTCCATGAGGCACATTCGCTGGCGTGAAGCGTTTCTGATTGTGAGTTGCTCCTTGGCCCTGCGCGCCAGGGAGCAATACCTGAAGTATGACGACGGCATGGAGGTTTACGAGCTCAGGTTCGACGACCAAAAGATCTCCGTTTCGCAGATGCAGAACCTCGTATGGCTTTCGCCGTATTTACCCTCCATTACTATGGGAGCACCGTTCATGCAGACATTTTCGTGGGTTGGCTCGCGACCCGTTGAGGTGGATGCGGTGGTGCCATGGCTAGAGGTCTGCAATACCGGCTATACGGAGTGCAGTCATCCAACTCTGAATGCGTCTTTTCTAAGGAATGCCAAAGTCAATCTATGGAAAGGAAAAGAGGAGATCGAGGCACTGCGTCATATGAGCGTGCCACCGGCGCTGGCGCCAGTAAAGGAACATTTTCTTCAAAGTCTGGAATTCTCGTCGCTTTTGCAGCAGCTACGCTAGGCGTATTTCAAATCGGGAGACGTCCGGCCGCTGCGCAAGCTTCTGTGCGAGCAATGCTCTTGTGGCAAATCGGAAGAGGGTGTTATCGATCGCCTGAAGAATGCAAGTCTGAAGAATGCATCGAGCGGCGCCGCCAAACCGGACCGGACCAATGACTGGCAAAACGAAGTTTTGAAGTGCCGAACTTCCAAAGCGTCCCAGTACCCGTTCGAAGCATGGAAACGGTTCGTCTCCCAGTTCGGCATCCAAGAGAAGTATTACTTCCGGCACGTGGAGTGAGGCAGAGGGGTAGATCTATCGGATGCCCCCCAGCGGGCGTCTCGGTGGGTTCGCGGACGAGCACGGGTGGTGATAAACGCGATAACACTTACTGCGTAGTCACAGCGGGTAAGTTTGCGCTTTTTAGTTTGGTACGGAGAGCGCTCCATTGCGCGAGTAACTTGGAGAACTCCTGGATTCTTTCCGCGCAGGCCGCGGTTTGCTGTTTCGTGGGTGCAACGTCCGCATTCTGTAACTCGTGTTGTAGCCGTTCGAGTTGACCTCGCATTCCGGCGAAGGTCGCGGCGGAATTTGGTCCGCCTCCGAATCCTCCGGCGCGACCTTCTTTTCCGAGTAAGTCAGCCAATTGCTTATCGTAAGTGGGGTCATGAATTTGTTTCCGTAATGCGTCGATCTGTTCCATGGCGGCGCTTGCTTGATTCATTGCGTCGTACAGTTGCTTCGAAATGCGGAACTGCACCTGTAGATCAGAAAGGGACGTTTTCACTCGCGGGTCCATTTGCACCGTAAGCGGCTGGGTGAGCGTTTGCCCATTTGCGTTCAGCCGCACCGTGTAGTTACCCGGCATGACCCAGGGCGACGTGGGGACCGGCGGCGTGTTGTGGGGAACGGCTTCCTCTTCATCGGGACCCGGGTGCAAGCCGGTGGCGTGAGGATAATGCATGTCCCAGAAGAAACGATGTTCACCGGGAGCATCCGACAGCACGAGCGGCGGACGCGCCCAGTAAGTAGGGACAGGATAGCGGGGGTCCGTCGCGGGTATCGGATCGGTGCTGGCGTAGCGCCCCATCGAGTTTCCTGCCTTGTCCACGATTTCGAGGGTCACCGGGCCGGAACTGTTGGGCCCCAGATAATAATCGATGATGGCGCCGTCAGGCGGATTTTTCCCGGCCGGCACTTCCGGCGGCCAGGGGGTGGGCGGATTCATATCGCCGCGGATCCGCAAGGCGGTTTGCGGTCGGTAGAGATAAGCGGCTGAATCTTCCACTTGTTTTGAAATTTGGCGCAGCGGTGTGATGTCGTCAAGTACCAAATAGCCGCGGCCGTGCGTCGCCGCGACCAGGTCATCGCCTTTGATCTGCAAATCCCGCACGGAGCTGGCGGGCATATTCAGGCGCAGATTTTCCCAGTGGTCGCCGTCATCGAAAGAAACATAGACTTGAGTTTCTGATCCCGCGAATAAAAGGCCCTTGTGCTTGGGATCTTCCCGGATGACATCCGTGGCCGCTTCGTCGGGGATGCCGTTGTCGATCTCGGTCCAGGTTTTGCCGCTATCGTGCGTGCGGAATAAGTGCGGACGCATGTCATCGAGCCTGAGCGTGTTGATGGCGGCGTAGGCGGTTTGCGCATCGAAATGGCCGGCGTCGAGGATGGACACTTTCCACCAGGGCTTTAGCTCGGGCGGCGTGACATTGTTCCATTGCTTGCCGCCATCTGTGGTCAACCAGAGAAGCCCGTCATCTGTGCCGGCCCAGAGGCGGTCGACACTGAAGGGCGAAGGAGCAAGGGCGTAGACAACGCCGCGCTGGATAGGTTTTGCAGTTGGCGTGTCCGCGTATTTGCCGACGGTGGGCGGTACCTGCCATGTTTTACGGGTTAGATCTCCGCTGATCTGGGTCCAACTTTTGCCGCCATCGAGTGTTTTGAACACAGTGTTGGCGCCGAAAAACAGCACGTGCGGATTGGCAGGCGAGAAGACGAGCGGCTCGGTGCGCACGACGCGGTAATCGTGCAACGGCTTCGGCCCTACTTCAGCGATTTGACCGGTACGGCGGTCGTAGCGCGTGATTTTTCCGCCGTAGACAATATCGGGATCAAGCGGATCCGGCGCGGCCACGCCATACTCTTCGACACCGACCGGATGCCAGTCGTGGAAGGTGATCTCACCGTCGTTACCGCGGCTGGCGACGCAGGCAGAACCGCTATCCTGCTGGCCGCCGCAGGCGCGGTATGGAAACGCGTTGTCGAGCGTGACGTGGAACATCTGGGCTGTGGGCTGGTTGTACCAGGTGGTCCAGCTCTGCCCTCCGTTGACGGAGACGATCGCGCCCTGATCGCTTGTCAGAAGAAGGATGTTCGTGTCGTTAGGGTTGATCCAAAGGCTCTGGTAGTCGTCTCCGCCCGGGGAGCCGCGCAGACCGAGCCACGTTTTTCCGGCGTCGCTCGAGTTCCAGGTGACGGTGCTGCAAACGTAAATGATGTCGGGATTCTTGGGGTCGACCTGCGGGACGGGCAAGTCGCCACCTCCGATTCGCAGAACGGGACGCGGGTCATCGGTGGCGCGCGTCCAATTGGCGCCGCCGTCGTCAGTGCGATACAACCCTACGGTGTGGCCCGCCGCAACAGTCGCATAGATGCGATTGGAATCTGCGGGCGCGATGGTGAAATCGACTTGCACAATTCCGTCGGGCAGCCCGTGACCGGTGAGTTGCTGCCACGTGTTGCCGCCGTCGCTCGACTTGAAGAAGCCGCCGTTCGTGCCGCTCCACACACTGTTCTCCCAGGGGCCTTGACGTGTTTCCCACATGCCCGCGTAGATAACGTTTGGATGGTTCAGATCGATTTTGACGGCCGATCCGCCGGTGTTGGGGTCCTTGTATAAAATCTTTTCGAACGTCTGACCGCCGTCGGTGGAGCGGAAGATGCCGCGCTCTTCGTTGGGGCCGTAAGGATGGCCGAGAACCGCGACAAATATGCGGTTCGGGTCGTGCGGGTCGATGGCGATGGCGGGAATCTGCTGGCCATTGCGGAGGCCGAGATGGGTCCAGGTTTTTCCCGCATCCGTCGATTTGTAGATGCCGTCGCCGACGGAGAGATCGGGGCGGGCTAAACCCTCGCCACTCGCGACGTAAATGATGTTGGGATCGGAAGGCGCGACGGCTAGAGCGCCGATGGAGCCGGTGGGCTGATCGTCAAACAGCGGCTGCCATGTTAGCCCCGCGTCGGTAGTCTTCCAAACGCCGCCGTTTACCGCGCCGATGTAGAAGACGTGGGGCATGCTGGGGACGCCGGATAGAGCGCGAGTGCGGCCGGCGCGATAGGGACCGATCTCACGCCATCTCATGTCGCTGAAAAGTTTCGCGTCGGAAGTTTGCGCGAAGGACGCGCCGCAGAGCGCCACTAGAGTTGCAGAGATTCGGATGAGCGGTTGAGAGAAACGCACTGCGTTCATTCCGCTTATTGTGCACTATGCGCGGCGACGCGCGGAAGGCGACTCGTTACGCGCGCGGCTCAGTTGAGTTTAGGCGAAGCTTGCGCGGGCCATCGCGCCAGCAACTCGGTTGCTTCGGGGTGTCTCTCGGAGGCATATCTTAGCGCCTGTTTTGCTTCCGGCGTCCATTTCCCCTGGTTCACCAGCGAGCTTCCAAACACGTAAGCGGCCTTGTAAGAAAAAGGATGGGTCTTGTAGGCGTGACGCGCGACGACTTCAGCTTCGGAATAGCGGCCGAGCTTGCACAGCAGGATCGCCAAGTTATCGAACGCGAGGACGTACTGCGGGTCTGACTTTGTGAGGCCCGTTAAAGTGTCAATCGCAAGAGCGGGTTTTCCAGCAATGAAATATTCAAGCCCCAGATTGTTCGCTGCATCATAATAATGCGGGTCAATCTGCAAAGCCTGTTGCAACGCCGCTATGGCGGCGTCATGCTGCTGCTTTTTCGATAGATGTTCCGCGCGCGAGCCCAGTTTGCGGGCAGCCGCAGGAACTTCGTGGTGGAAGACGTCGGCTGCGAGCGTGGGGTCGTCATCAGGGCCGCCGGCCAACGGCGTGTGGTTCGATTCTAGATTTCTGCCGTTCTGGGCTTGTCCCCATTTCGTCAAATCATTCAAGTCCTTCATGCGCTGGCGAACATCTGCGTCGGATGTTTGCGAACGGAGGGCTGAACACCAGAGAAGGAAGCAAAAGCTTAGGCACGTGAGTTTGCGCATGTTGGCAAGGCCTGACTCCTTTCTAACTTAGCGCCGGCGCAAGCGCCTGGCGGTGCGGAGGACGTTTTCGATGAGGATCGCGGCGAGACCAAAGAAGGCGACGAATCCTCTCCAGTTGCCTGGTAGCAACACGGGAAGAATAAAGACCGTCACTGCCACCCAGAGTAGGATGGCGAGCGCGAAGCTTCCGTCTTCGACGAAGAGTCCCCAGAGTTCACGAACGGCTTGGCGCAACCAACTCATGCGTTCTGAGCCGGGATGAGGCGAACGGATAAAAGAGACACAAGCAGGAAACCGATGACCAGGCCGACAATGGCCCAATCCTCACCGGGCCAGGCGAAGCCCATGCCTTCACCGATCCAGAAGATGCCGAAAGACGAGAGCAGGACGCCTACCGCAAACTTCAATGTGTTTTCCGGGACCTGAGACAGCGGTCTGTGGAGGACGATGCCGAGAGAGACGACCAGCAGGCCGGCGGCTAATGCGCCGAAGCCGGCGGGGATCAGCATTTTGCCGGTGGCCCCTACGGCAATGACGACGAAGACCACTTCCAAACCTTCGATCAGGACGGCTTTGAAGCTGGTGATGAAGCCTACGGCATCGGTGGCGGCCAAAGCTTGTGTTTCGCGGGCGAAGATTTTCGATTCGTCATGCAGGCTGAGTATGCCCGCCGTTCGCAGGATGGCTTTTCGCAGCCAGCGCATGCCGAATAGTAGGAGCAACAGGCCCACAAGTAACTGCAACGTTTTTAGCGGGATGTATCGCAGGCCCGGTCCGAAGACTATGACCAGCGCAGTGAGCAGTGCTGCTCCCGCGAAGGCGCCTGTCAGGGCGGAACGCCAGCCTCTGGTTACTCCGACTGCGAGGACGATGGTGAGGGCTTCGACAAATTCGACGAGCGAAGCCAGGAAGGATGCCAGTATGGCGGGAGCGCTGTGTGTCCAGTCCACTGGCATTAATTTCGCATGGGTGAACAGACCTACGCGTTGTATACCTTGACGAAGGCTTCCTTGAACTTCGCCATGTCGTCTTTGGATCCGACGGTCACCCGGACCCAGTTCGGCCAGACCGGCCACACGCGGCCGATGTATACGTTTTGAGCGGCCATGTCGTTGTAGAATTCTTTGCCGGAGCGCTTCACATCCATCATGAAGCAATTGGTTTCGGAAGGAATGAAGGTGACGTTTCTCGCGGCGAGCCAATTGAGAACGTCCTCGCGAGTGTCGCCCATGATTTTGCGGCGCTCGGCGATCAGGTTCTTGGCTTTCAGGCTGGCGGTAGCGCCGGCCATGGCGGTGATGGGCATGGCGCCCGCGCTGTACGGCCGGATTTTTTCAAGGAGATCGGGGCGCGCGATAGCAGCACCGGCGCGAAGTCCGGCCATGCCGTAGAGCTTCGAAAAGGTGCGCAACACAATGACATCTTTATCTTGCGCCGCCATGTCTATACAGGGCGCGGCGTTCTTCGAGATGTGGATGTACGCTTCGTCGATCATCACGATTGAGCCCGCAGGTTTGTTGGCGACTAAGTATTCGATATCAGCGCGGCTGGTGAGTGTGCCTGTAGGGTTATTAGGGTTGCAAACGTAGAATAGGCCCGCATTGGAACCGCCGGCAGCAAGCATAGCTTTGACGTCGTGATCCCACGTGCCTTGGCGCAGAGGAACATTGACGGTCTTTGCACCGATGAATTGGGCCGCGCGTTCGCCCGCTTCGTAGCCCGGATCCGCTTTCACGAAGGGACGATCTTTGGAGCAGAAGGCTAACACGGCTGATGCAGAGGAGCGCTGGAACCGGCGAAGATTTCAATGTAGCCGGCATCGGGTTTGTAGTTGAATTTAACGCCTTCCATGGCGGCCATGGTCTCGGCGAGTTCGTAGGTGTCCTCGTACCTATAGCGGCCGCCCTTCTTGATGGAGTTGTAGATGGCGTCCGCGGCCTCCGGACAAGGTCCGAGAGGGTTCTCGTTGGCGTTGATCTTCACCCCGTCCGCGGGCATGTTCCTCACCATTGAGAGTTGGGCCAAAGCGGGCTCGTTATAGAACGGCAGAGCGGCGCCTGCCGTGAGGACGCCGGCAATACGTGCGAAGCTCCGGCGGGAAAAACCGCGCTTGATGAGATCTGCCTGCAGTTCGATACTTAAGCTCCTTGGCATTGTTTCTCCCCCTGGCAAATTGGTGTTAGGCCACGTCGTCGATTGTATAGCTGTTGGGGCGAACCCGCCAAGAGCCGCTATCCGATTCATTGAAGGTGTAGATAAAATGTTTGCGAAATCACTCTGCTCATGCTTCGCAACACGTCCCCGGCCGGGCTGAGCGCAAGCCTCAGATCGTTTTCGCCAGTTCAGGACTGGAAATGGAAGCGTTCGCAGCACGGGCTTTACCGTTCATGGCGTGAGAGGGCGGATAGGCGGAGGTGTCCGGGCTGTCTTGCGTGGGTAACGATGCAACCTGGCCCGCCAGCATGGTTAATCCTCGCCAAGACTGAATCAGGCACAGATTCGGATTTGTGAATAAAGCCATAGCGAGGCCGCGGACGGGACTGCGTTGTCCACGTTCAGCGGACAAGATCGCCTCGAAATTGGAGGTGTCTTCTTGACAATTGCTGCGCTCATACGCGTAGAGGAACTGGGAAGCGGTTCGGATACCGTGATTTCGAAGCTGCTTTCTATAGCCAGAGCTCTTTTCTTCGGGCAATTGCGTATAGAGAATGGCCTGATCTACCCAGTCGATGATCCGGTCCGGTGGAATGCGCGTATTCAGCAACAGGTCCACGATATCGGCCGTCGCCATGCTGGGGGTGCTTTCGATATCCTCTTCTTCAAGACGCGTCTGGTGCCAGATATTCAAGCCGTCGAGATCGCTTAAGGGCAATTGTGAATCGAGGGCGGGCAAGAGCAATCCACTGACGCCTTTCAGCGCCTGCCGCACTAGCCGCCATGCAACGGGTGGAAAGAACCCAATGGCAAAGGCGAGCGCGGCAATTTGCGAGTCTCCATTAGCGCCGATGAGAGAACGGAGTTGCATAATAACCCAGGTTCCGATTACGGCAAGGAGGATTCTCATCGAAACCGCGGTATAGGCGGAACCGCGCAGATCTTTTCTTATATAACGGCGAAAGAGCATCTGGGCGGCAAAAAAGTAGGCGCCGAGGAATGCGTAGTCGATGGGTATCGTGAAGAGGCTGATGCCCGCCGGCTGAGCCTGATTCTGTACGGCGGATGAGGGGGCCGTCAGGGGAGGCATCACCAGCACCCAACCCAGCGCGATGAGAACAGTACTTATGATGAGCGGGGCCGTGGAGCCTTGGTTGAAGACGCTGGCTAAATTGGCCATATCCGCGCTCCGCTGCTGGTTCGCAATCAGTTCACGGGGATCTTTGGCCTCAACGAGTTCATTCACGACACTGCCGAGTGAGCCATAGACCGCTTCGAACCTTTCCAGATACGCGCGGATGCGGAGACGAAGAGAGCTGTCCAACTCGCATTCACCGTTCTGTTTTGTGCAATGAGGCGCAAGCTGGCGCTTACGCAGCAGACCCAGCCGGTCCAGGTTCAAAATGAATTCGTAGAGCAGACTATACTTGCGCGTTGAGATGAACAGGTAATAGAGGATCGGCGGAAACAGACAGGCGATGAGTAAAAAGACGCACTTAAAGGCTGCATTTTGACTCTGAGTCGGCAACACTACGCCACCAATGACCGCGGCCGAAAGAAGCGCAAGAAGCACCATAACTAAGGACACCTGTGTGGCGGTGGGCGCCTTCTTCAGACGCCTGCGGACTGAGCCGAATGTAAGCCCCAGGCACAGGAGGAGGAAAACCGCGGCCACGATCATGGGCCACTGCTCACGCAAGAGCGTTCGAAGGCTTGTTACATGCCACCCCCCCAAAAGCACAAAACCGCTAGCAATTATGAGATAGCCCAAAATGGGGGGATTCTCTTTGACTATTGCGTTTTTCGAGGTATGCGCCTCGTGCTTTTCGGGCTTCGCCGGTTCATTTGGCGCTATATCTGCCGGTTCGATTCTTTCAACGGGCTTCTCTTTTTCATTTACGGTCATGGAACCTGCCCACGCGAAGAAATAGAAATGATATTCGCCTATTTGCAATTCGAGGGCCTTTTTCTCCCCTGATTCGCGAAAAGTGCGGGATGTTCTGGCCATCAGCCGCGCAGGCAACAGGGTCGATGAAGGATCAGGCCTCGTTATTTGAGCAGAGCGGTGTAGTGCGCGGCCTGGGCGCGGGCGTGATCGGCGTCGCTGCGCGAATCGGGCAGCCGGAGGTGGCCTTCACGGTCGAGTTCGTCATAGACGGCGGCAGCTCGGGTCCAAGTCTTGGCGGCGTTCTGATGTTGTCCCAGGGCGGCATACGTTGAGGCAAGCCGAGATTGGTAATCGGCCAAGGACAGGCGCGCCGGGACGCCTTTGGCGTCGACGATCATCAACTCCTGCTGGAGTGAGACAGCGCGCCGAATGCTGGCCAAGGCGGGCTGCTTGCGACCGGAGTGGAGCAGGGCGGTAGATTGCTCGGCATAGTTGCCGGCGAGCAAGGAACGGGCGCGCGCATCGCGAGGGTCGGCCGCGAGCATTGCTTCGTGAAGCGTAACGGCTTGGCCGAAGTTCGAGAGCGCCGCGGTAAAGTCGCCGAGGTCGGCGAACGATATGCCGATGAAATGGTGGGTCGCGGCCATTTCGGAGCGAATGCGTCCATTGTCCTTCTGAGCGGCCGCGATGCTGCCCTGGAGGCGGAGGGCTTCGCGGAGGTGGGGCAGAGCCTCGCGGGGCTGCCCGGCTTGCGCATCGATGACACCGATGCGGTACTCGATATTGGCACGTTCCCGCTGCGCTTCTAAATCGCCCGGATTCGCCGCCGATAGCTGCCGGCGGATAGCGGCGGCTTGCTCGAAGTAAGATCGTGCGCGTGACCAATCGCCGGAGACGCCATATCCATAAGCGGTACTCGTGTAGGCCTTGGCCAGCAGAGCTTGATAGCGCGGATTGTCGGGCTCTGCATTGACAAGCGTCTGGCTGATGAGGAGGGCTTTTTCATCGTAGGCGCGGCGCTCGGCCAGAGTGGCGATCCGTCCGGTTATGTAGCTGCCGAGCAGGTAATTGGACGCGAGCTGGTATTGGGCGTTGGCGTCGTTAGGAGCTTCGCGGGCAAGTGATTCGCGCAGCGTTCTGGCGGCATCGTAAGTTTTCAAGGCCTGGGCCGAGCGGCCGAGTCCAGCGCCATCAACTCCCACGAGAAGATCGGCAAAACGCTCGTAGGCAAGCGCGAGGGAGCTGCGCAGTTGGGGATCGGGGGCGCCATCGTGCGCGAGCCCGTTCAGATAATCGACGGATTTGATCAACAACGCTTCACGGGCCGGAGTGGAGCCGGGGAGCATGGCGATCTGATCATGGACATCGACCAGGAACGAGCTGGCTAGCTGACGATCTTCTGAAAGGCGAACCGAGAGCCGGTGAGCCTGCCAGGCTGCGAAACCGCCTGAACCGCACAGCAGAACGCTCAAGATGGCAAGCGAGGCGGCCGCGAGCTTATGACGGCTGAGGAGCTTGCCGGACTTGTAAAGAATGGAGTCGCCGCGCGCTTTCACGGGCCGGCCATCCAGGTGATTTTGCACCTCCTCACTGAGTTGATCGACAGAGCGGTAGCGGCGGCTGGGGTCTTTGCATAAGGCGACCGCGAGAATATTATCGAGATCGCCGGTCAGGCGCTTGCGAAGGCCGTCGACGGTGGTTTTACGGCAGCGGCTAACCGCTTGTGTTTCTTCGCTTCCCGCCTTGTTAGAGATCGCTAGCCTGTTCGAGAATAAGGAACTGGGCCGCGTGGCATCGCGTTCGCAGATGATACGCGCGGATTCCTCCCATCCGAGGGAATCGATGCGGTAGGGACGCTGCCCGGTGAGCAACTCGAAAAGAATAACGCCGAGAGAATAGACGTCGGAGGCGATTCCGACGGGACCTCCGGAGATCTGCTCAGGACTCGAATAGGCAGGAGTACCCAACCGGACCATTGTCATGGTGGGTTGGCTGGTGTTTTCGCCGGGCGCCGGGCGTTCCAGGAGCTTGGCGATCCCAAAATCGAGCAGCTTGGGTACTCCTTCGGCCGTGACGAGGATGTTGTCGGGTTTTAGATCGCGATGGACGATCAGGTTCTGGTGAGCATGCGAGACGGCATCGCACACTTTGCGGAAGAGTTCGAGGCGCTCGGAGATAGCGAGCTGGTGCAAATCGCAATACCGGGTGAGCGTTTGGCCTTCGACATACTCCATCAAGAAATAAGCAAGGCCATCGTGGGTGGTTCCGCCGTCGAGCAGCCGTCCGATATAGGGATGTTCGAGGCGCGCGAGGATCTGACGTTCGGTGCGGAAGCGCTCGAGCACAAGCTGCGAATCCATGCCGCGCCGGACGACTTTGATGGCGACTGCGATCTGGAACTCGTCGTCATCGCGGTCGGCGAGGTAGACGGTTCCCATGCCACCCTCGCCGATTTCGCGGACGATGCGATAGGGGCCAATGTGGGTTCCGATCAAACGATCCGCGGAGGAATCTCCGGACGAAGCCGGCAGCGCGAGAGTGGGGAGTGTGGAAGGGTCAGGTGCCGGCGCGCACGCGGCCAGATCAGGATCGGTAGTGCCGGTCGATCCCGAAGGCGATGACGGTTTCAGCATCGGAGCGGAAAACCATTTTATCTCTGTTGAGGGCGCCGGAGTGTTGGCCGGGCCTCCGAAAAGACCCATCGGCGATCACGGCCGCATTAAGGAAGGGCGTTTGTAAAGATCCTCGACATGAGGACGGCAGGTCCCAAGTCGAAGAATAACGCCGATGCCGCCTCGGATGACGGTGCGGTTCGACTTGCCCGGACTCCAGACGAGGCGAGCCGGGTTATTGTACTGGCCTGCCCGTAATAGGCAGGCTAAGCAGCCCGCTAGCCAACTGTTCATCGTTCGAAATGTTTAAAATGCCTTTCGAACAGTGCCCCCGTACATTTTCGGGAGAATCGCGCCAGCGGCTTCATTGCTGGAACATCAACGGCGGACCGTCGAACTCTGGAGCAGCATATTACTTGTGCGCGAAGCGGCAAATGGCGGTTCGTGCAGGGAACAAGCGTGCGAGGCCTTCCTGGTGAGGAACAATACCGAAGTAACGATCTCCGCGTAGCAGTTCCGCACGCAAAAGGATCAAACCGTTGGAGGTGAGTGGATGATAGATCCAAAGTTTAACGCTTTGCCGACGGCTGGGGAGGGCGATTTCGAAGAGGACGTAGAAGGGTCTGCACCGGGGGCGGCGCGCGGTACGAAACCGCGGCGGGGATTGAGCATTAATGACACAATCGCGTCGGGTGCCGATATGTCCGTTGGGTCGAGAGGTGTAGACACGTCCGGCACTTCGGTTGGAGCGGGCGCGGGCGCCGGGACGACGTTTGTCACACCGGAAGACACCGGCTCCCCGGCTCCCAACATTGTTTCCGGGGCGCGCGGGTCGGGAACCACGCCACGCGGCGATACGGTTTCAGAACAGACCGCGACTACACGGTTGGATGCGGGGACCGAAGGCCAAGCGGAAACCGGGTTCACCGCAAATGAGGTCTCCGAACGCGCTTATCATTGCTGGCACCAGCGGGGTTGTCCGCACGGCTCGGCCGAAGTAGATTGGCACAACGCAGTACGGCAGTTGCAGGAGGAGAAGGAGCAGCGCAAGAAATTCGGGGCGACGGCGTAAGGAACGCATTCGGAGCAGAGGAGGGGCGTTTTGGAATTTTCGACGATCCGGCTGTGTAAAGCGTGCGGCGCCAAGAATCGGGTTTCTGCACAGCACTTGGCCGATACGGGACGTTGCGGATCATGTAAAGCGCCGCTTCCTCCGATCGCGGAGCCGTTGGATGTAGATGCAGGCTCCTTCGACGGTATTGTGCAGGCGGCGCGTGTCCCGGTTATGGTGGATTTTTGGGCGGCGTGGTGCGGGCCGTGCCGTTCCGCCGCTCCCGAGGTTCACGCGCTGGCGGGCGAAATGGCTGGCCGGGCGCTTGTCTTGAAAGTGGATACGGAAAGAAACCCGGAAGTGGCAAATCGATTCCGGGTACGCGGCATTCCGAACTTTGTAGTACTCAGGGACGGCAAAATGATCTTTCAGCAGGCGGGTCTCGTGCCGCGAGAGCAGATGCGGAGCTGGCTCGAGAAGGCCAGTTCTTCAGCCGCTTAGCAAATAGCGGAAGCTTACGCGCGGCTGGCGGATCGGTTCACAGCCGGGGGAGCCTTCTGGATCTTTCCGTCGCGAATGCAGGAGGTGCAGGCGCGTACTCGTTTGGCGGCGCCGTTGACCAGTGCGTGTACGGTTTGCAGATTCAGATTCCAGCGCCGCTTCGAGACGTTGTGGGCGTGACTGATTTTATGCCCGAATTGTGGTCCACGACCACAGACTTCACAAACTTTTGCCATAAAAACACACTTCGAGCCCGCTCGTGGCGAGCGCGGTAAACCTATACTGTACCAGTTGGCGGGTTAGCTTGCAAGCAGACGGTGTTCCGCTCTGTCCGAATCGATATCGTAGCCATGTTGCGCGCGGAATAAATCTTCACGTGACATGACGATCATCCAGGCAGTCCGCGAAATTCAGGAAAATGGGTTCTGCGTGCTTCGGCAGCGGTTTGCGCGGGCATCCATTGAGGCATGCCGCGATAGATTTTGGCCGATTCTCCTTCGCTATATCGAAACTCACCGCGATGTTCCGAATCGCGGTCCGCATCGGCATTTCCTGCCGATGCCGTTCGAGCCGCCGTGTTTTCATTTGAAATTCTTTTTTGACGATGAAGTGCTGGGCGTCGTTCGCGGCGCCATGGACGACCGCGTGGTCGCTGACCAATGGGGTTGCGACGCTCCGCTCTCCGGTTCCGTGCACCAGAATCTGCATATTGATTATCGACGGCCCCTGTTCGCCGAGGCTCCCGGCCTGGAATTACCTCCCTATATGCTGGTCGTCAGCTTTGGATTGGTCCCGATAACACGTGAGAACGGTCCCATCGAAATCGTGCCCGGCTCACATCGGCTGCCTCCGCAACAAGCGCTTTGTGCACTCAAGACCTCAGAACTGGAACTTCAGCCGGTTCTTTTGGACATCGGCGATGTGCTGATTCGTCATCCCTGGGCATTGCACAGAGGCTCGCCGAACACGACCGATGTGCCCCGGGCGCTGCTCAGTACCCGTTATGTGCGCCGTTGGTATGCCGACGACAGCCGCGAAGTGAGCTTCGTTCCGCGCGCTGTTTGGGATTCATTGACGGCTGAACAACAATGCGTATTGCGATTTCCTGTTGCGGAAACGTGAAGAAGCTTGCGCATGGCCGCACGCCATAATGTGATTGGTGCAAGCCATCCATCGAGCCGCCGCCCGCAAACGATATGCGCCGCTCATAGGCGTGATCCTGCTGCTCGCACTCGCGCCACAAGCCTCTGCACAATGGGACGCGGAAGACAGCGGCACAAAATCCAGCCTGCGCGCGGTACACAGCGCCGGCCCAGGTGTCGCTTGGGCAAGCGGTACCAAGGGAGTTGTCCTGCGCAGCGAAGATGACGGCTATCTTTGGCAGCAGTGCGCCATTCCTCCCGATGCCGCAAATTTAGATTTCCGCGGACTCTGGGCCTGGGACGCCAATCACGCCCTTGTTATGTCGAGCGGCCCAGGTCCCGCCAGCCGATTGTATGAAACGACCGATGGCTGCGCGCATTGGCGTCCGCTCCTTACCAACCCGGACTCAGCAGGCTTTTGGGATGTGATTGTGTTCTCGAACAAAGAGCAAGGAATGCTTCTGGGCGATCCGGTAAACGGACGCTTCACTATCTACAGAACGGAGGACGGCGGGCATCACTGGACGCACGATGCAAGCGCCGGACTCGCAGCCGATTCCCGCGGCGAGGGCGCTTTTGCCGCCAGCAACTCGGCGCTCGCTCTCAGTCCTGACGGAACCAGCGCCTACTTCGGTACAGGTGGGCCAGGCGGGTCCCGCATATTTCACTTTCAATCGGAAGTCAGCGGACACTCGGGTAGCTGGACGTCAGTTCAGTTACCGCTCCCGCACAATAGCGACAGCGCCGGCATATTCTCCACTGCCTTTCGCGATGCGAAGCATGGTGTAGCAGTAGGCGGAGATTATCAGCACCCAAACCAACACGAGAACACGGCGGCGTGGACCTCCGACGGAGGAGTGGCGTGGTTCCCGGCTTCGCATTCTCCCTCCGGATACCGCTCGGCAGTAGCTTGGGACGCCAAAGCTCATGCCTGGATCGCGGTGGGCCCAAATGGAAGCGACGTGTCTTACGATGATGGAAAAACCTGGCAACAGTTCGAGAAAGCAGCTTGGAACGCATTGAGCCTGCCCTGGGCCGTAGGCCCGGACGGCAAAATCGCCAGGCTCAATGAATCCGCGTTCATACGCTAGCAAGCCCGGCAGCCAAGCGATGGGCTTGGTCAACACAGACAAGCAAATCGCCAGCTCATCGCGCGTGCGTTGCCGGGCGGGTTACTTAGAAGAGCGTCAAAGCATGATCGTTCTTGAATCGAAGCGGCTGTCCTTTCGTCACCATGAACTGTCCGATCTGGATAGTTACTGCGCTATGGAGATGGATCCAGACGTTCGGCGCTACGTAGGCGGCTATCCGCGTTCTCGTGAGGATGCCGAGCGCAAGTTTCGCGACGGACCTCTGAAATCGTTTTCAGAACCTCCGTCTTCGGATCGACTCGGTCTCTGGGCCGCCATTCTCAAGCCAGAGGGCGCTTATGTAGGCCGCTGCGGGCTATATCCGCGCCTCAGTTCCGGGGGAGAGATCGTCGCGGGCGAAGCCGCTTTAGCGTTCTACATCGCGCGCCAGTTCTGGGGTCGTGGATTAGCGACGGATGCTGCCGTTGCATTCGTCAACTTTGGATGGGAAGAACTGCACCTCAGGCGCATCGTTGCCACCGTTCAACTGGGCAACAACGCGTCTGTACGCATCTTGCAAAAACTCGGGTTCGAATTAATCGCTACCGAGCAAGGTGAGCGAACGTTCTTAAAGTTTGCCCTGTGTAACCCCTCAGCGAAGGAAACTCGCTGAGCCATTCCCCCCATGGAACTCTGTGTTGTTAGTTTGTCAAGATGTCCGCTTTTATTAACAAGTGATCTGTCCGCTTTTGGGTTTTCGGTTTAGGCGGCGTGAGCCGCGTTGGTTTTCCGTTTACCCCATGTCTGGCGTTCGTCGGCGCGGTGGGAAAGTGGGAATCTCGCGTCTTGGGCGAGATTTCCAAGGAGGGGTGGGAAGAGGTGGAAACCTGTTTTGGGTTTTCGCCGCTTTCCATGCCTCCGCCTTTTCCACGGCGCTCCGCTCTGGCAGTTTTGTCAGTGGCCGCGCCTGACTGTCAAACCGCCCGACCACATGCGGGCCGTAGCGCAGCGAAACCCGGCCATCCAGGTGCTCATGAATGGTGACCGTACAGCCTGCCAGCGTACTGCGAAAGCGAGATTTCTCGAGTCTGCCACACTCGGTCGCCGATCGCCACGGTGTTGTCTTTGGCTACCACCCGTTCCGTCTGCACCGTGAATATCCAGTCCAGATCCGACCGGCTGGAACGCCGGAAGGCGCTGCCCTTCTGCTCGGCCGCGACCTTGAACTTGCGATTGAACACATCGATATAATGTTCGCGCAAAAACCGATTGGCCTCTTCCAGCGTGTCGATTCCCGCCAGCCGCAGTTCTTGCGGCAAGCGTCCTTGCCACGTCCCGAAATTCCGTTCCGAACGCCCTCGCGCCTGGGGCGAATACGCCGGGATCATCTGCACCCCCAACTCCTTCATCGCTCTTCCCACTTGTGTCGAACGATGCTTATCCACGCGGCTCGCCGGCCTTCGGCGTCAGAAAAAAGTGACTTCCGCGATCGCTGTACAGCGCGCAGAAAAGCACCCTTGTTTTCGATCACCTCGCGCAAGGCTGTCATCACCGTGCGTGTCGATTCTTCCTCCACCAACTGCGCGTAGTAGATCTCGCTGTTTGCGTCGTCCAGAATCACGATGAAGTCATAGCGCCGCCCTCCCTCGAACCAGCAATGCTTGCTGCCATCGATGTGCAGCAGCATCCCCGTCATCGGCCGCCGCGGCCGTCTTCGGCGGTGCGTCCCGCGCTTGCTTCGCTTCGCACCAGGCCCGCCCCTTGCAGCGCCTTCTGCACCCAGCTGTAGCTCAGCTCGATCCCGTGGTCCTCCTTCAGCTTCTCGTGGAAATGCCGCATATTCAGGTCGAAATACTTCTCCCGAAACAACCCCAGCACTCTTTCGCAGGTCTCCAGCGGCACCCGTTTCGGGCTCACCATCCCTTTGCGCCGATCTGCCAGTCCGTCGTATCCGTCCTGCTCCAGCCGCTCCCGCCAACGCCGCATCGTCCGATCAGCTTACCCCGATGATCTCCGCCGCTTGCCACCAGGTGATCTTCTTCGCCATGGCCCTCAACAGCACTTCTTGCACTTTCATCATCCGCTCCATCTCGGAGCTCGTATACGTTCGGCTGGATTCCAACTCCCAGCCTCACCTCCCCGCTCCGCTTTTTCAAAGCGGACAGATCATGTGTGAATTAGACCGGACAAATCACATACTAACGACACCCCCCATGGAACTCTGTTGACAGCAGCAGCACATTCAGATAGGCTGTCTTACGTACGCTATCGGCCGGAACTTCGAGCACCGTGATTCCGCCAAGACTGCTCAAGTGGCGTTAGTGAATCAGACCTTCGCCGCACGCGCCTTCGGCTCTTCGAATCCCATCGGCCGGCAGCTCTACCAAAAAGGCAAACCGGAACGCATCACAATCGTAGGTATTGTGGGCGACGCACGCTACCGTACCTTACGCGACGATCCTCCACGACGGTCTATCGCCCCATCGCCCAACTCCCCCCTTCTTTCCCATTTCTGTTGACGTTGAACCTGGAAGTTTGGACGAACTCACCGGCAAACACTCTTCGCAAGCCCATCGATGAACTGCTCAGGCATCTCGACAACCAGGCTACTGCGGACTTCCACACGTTCGACTCATTGATACATGCCAATCTCCTTTACGAGCGGTTATTAACAGCGCTGTCCGTAGCCTTCGGCCTGATCGGACTCTTTTTATCCGCCACAGGTGTCTACGGCTTATCCGCTTATTCAGTGAGCCGCCGTATTCCGGAGTTTGGGATCCGCTTGGCGCTTGGCGCTACTCCCAAAAGCATTCTGACGCTTCTGTTGTCCGAGCAAATTCGATTGCTCGCCACCGCGCTCGGGGCCGGCTTATTGATCTCGATGGCCGTCACTCGATTCCTACATGCCTGGCTGTTTGGCGTCTCCGCGACCGATCCCTTCTTGTACTCTCTTGCGGTCCTCTTCATCAGCACGCTTGCACTTCTCGCGGCTTTTGTGCCGGCCAGCCGCGCGGCTCGTCTGAACCCAACGACTGCGCTTCGCTGCGAGTAACCCGCGAATGACGCCGTCTTTGAGAGACTGTCCTACAGTAACGGCCGATTCCATGCGATTCCAACAGTGCAAGTTGATAAAGATTGTAAGCGCCAAACCTTCTCGCAGCTTGTTCTGTTTACTCCTCCTCTATGCAGTCGCCCTGCCATCGCTTACAGCGCAAGCGATCCCTCCCGCCCACGTTGACAACTTCACCGGCCGTCCGCGCATGGTGGTCATCAGCGATATCGGCAATGAGCCCGACGATCAAATGTCGCTGGTTCGACTACTCCTCTATTCGAACGAACTGGATATAGAGGCCTTGATCGCGGCCACATCCACCTGGCAGAGGAACGTCTTGCACCCGGAAACGATGCGCAGCCTCATTCGAAGCTACGGGCAGGTACGCGCGAATCTTCTTCTCAACGCCACTGGCTGGCCCACTGCCGCGGAGTTAGACAGCCGCGTGTACTCTGGGCAACCGGCCTATGGTATGGCCGCGACCGGACCCGACCGCATGTCAGAGGGAGCGCACGCCCTCATCGAGGCGGCTGACCGCAAGGACGAACGGCCGCTGTGGATCACGGTTTGGGGCGGAACGAATACACTGGCGCAGGCGCTCATGCACGTGCGCGCCACTCGCACACCCGAGGCGTTGGGTAAATTCATCCAGAAACTGCGCGTGTCTTCGATCTCGGATCAAGACGACGCCGGACCGTGGATCCGCCGTGAGTTCCCGAACCTTTTCTACATCGTCCAGCCCTCCACTCCAACCGGGGCCGAATACTACTACGCAACCTGGACCGGCATCAGCGGAGACGCGTACTATCGCAATTGCCCCGGCGCCGACTTCACGCTCGTAACCAATGAATGGCTGGACGCAAACATTCGCAGGAAAGGGCCGCTTGGAAAACTGTATCCCCGTTTCGCCTTCATCATGGAGGGCGATACGCCTTCTTACCTGGGACTCATCGACAACGGTTTGAACTCATTTCGCCGTCCGGACTGGGGCGGTTGGAGTGGCCGCTACGTCTACCGTCAGCCCTATGGTGAGGCGCACGCTATCTGGACACAAGGCGGCGATCTCTTTTCCCGCGTCACCTCACAAGATACAGTGACCGGTGCGGATGGCCGTCAGTACGTTTCCGATCAAGCCACTATTTGGCGCTGGCGCGAAGCGTTCCAGAACGATTTCGCGGCGCGCATGGACTGGACCGTGAACGATTACGCCCATGCCAATCACAACCCCGTGCTTGAAGTGAACGGCCAATCGGGAACCACGCCCATTGTGATCGATGCCACGGTAGGAGAAGCTCTTACGCTCGACGCGAGCCGAAGTCACGACCCCGACGGCCAGCCTCTCGCGTATCACTGGTTCCACTACCCCGAAGCAGGTTCAACAGAAGCAAGCCTTGCCGCAATCACCATGTCGGGCGCCGATACAGCCAAAGCGATCGTCACCCCTACCGACACCTGTCGGCCCGGATGGCTGAAAACGGGCGCACCGTGCCCGGCGACAGGAACCGCGCACATTATTCTTGCCGTGCGGGACAACGGATCGCCTCCGCTCACATCCTATCGGCGCATCATCTTAAATGTTCATGCAGCACGGAAGTAAACCTTCGCGGCAACGGAGCGGGCCGTTGAAAGGTTGGGATCGCGACCATCACTTCTGAGGTTGTGGCTGTTCGACGCGCAGGAAATGGAGGTGACCGCCGGAGTCTCCTACGAGGATGATCGCGCCGCTGGAATCCCCGGCGAACGTGCAACATTGGGCTGAACCGTCGCAGGTGAACGCCGCGATGGATTTGGCGGATTGCAAGTCCCACAATCGTACGGTGTTGTCCTCTGAGGCGGAGATGGCGCGGCGGCCATCGGTGCTCAGAGCAAGGGCTGCGATGTCGGCAGTGTGGCCGGTCAGGGTGATCGTCTTGCGCCCGCTCTCGAGATCCCATAGATGGAGTTTGGCGTCCTCTTCAGTAGCGGTGAGCGCGATGCGCCCGTCCGGCGTCATAGCCAGGCGCAGAGCTCGTCCTTCAGATGGATCCCCTATGACGCGCAATTTCTTTCCCCTAGCGATATCCCACACTTTGAGTGTATTGTCCGGTGACAGGCAAACCGCGATAGTTCCATCTTTATTCAACGCCACGCCAAACAAGGAAAAGTCATCGAGCAGGAAGTGGCGTTGCTTTCTGCCTCGAAGATTCCAAACCTGTAAGGAATAGCCTTCGCAGGCTGCGACAGTTTTGCCGTCTTCACTGATGGCAACCCCTCGAACACTCTCAAACGGACCCTCGATCGGGGATCGTTTCTGGCCGGAGGCAACTTGCCAAACCGTAAGACGGTCGTCATTCTCATCTCCGGTAGACAGCGCCACGGCGACTTGGCCATCACCACTCAAACTGACGGCGCGAAATGGATAGTAAGCGTCGAGTGTCCGGAGTTCACGCCCGGTTTCCACTTCCCAGCCCTTCAGTGTTCCGTCTTCCGAGGCGGAAACGGCGACCCGTCCGTCTCTGCTTGACGCTACGCCGCTGATTTCGCCTGAATGGACTTGAAGAGCTTCAAAAGTTGTTCCGCTCTCTACTTTCCAGATCTTGAGCGTGTGATCTCGGGAAGCGGAAACCAGGATACGCCCGTCCCGGCTGAGAGCTATGTCCTCAACATGATCAGAGTGGCCGCGGAGAACGTTAAGCTCACGTCCGGTATCCACCTCCCAGACTCTGACCGTGGTGTCAATGGGTGCGGCGGCGATACGTCCGTCGGCGCTGAGGGCCATTTGATAAGCAATTCCATTGTGATCTTCGGTAGCTGCGGAAAAAGAGTGGAGTTCACGCCCTGTCTCGATATCCCACAGGATGATTTCGTAATTTTCATGGGAGTTTTCGCGCGAACAGCAGAGCGCCCTCCGGCCGTCGGCACTCAGCGCGAGACTGACTATGGCGATGGCCGGCTTTGACAGCGTGTGCTGAACACGGCCGGTGTCCACTTCCCATACCGTAAGCTGATTGTCGTAGGAAACGGAAAGAGCGACTTTGGCATCGGCGCTCAAAGCAAAGAGATCCAGATCGTCGTCATCATCATCATCATCATCAGCCCCTTCGTCTTTGAGGAAGAACTCTTGTGCGCCATCTTTCCGGCAGCGGAGTTGTCCAGTAGTCACATCCCACATCTTTAACGACGAGTCGGCCGCGGAAACAGAAATGGCGCTGGTACCGTCGCCGCTGAGCGCGAGACCACGGATATAGCTACTGTTACTTTCCAGGGTGCGCAAAAGATTCCCATTTGCCAAGTCCCATACTTTGAGGGTTTTGTCGTCAGAGGCCGAAATGGCGACGCGTTTGTTAGAACTCATCGCCACAGCTTCTACAGACTTGATGTGACCCTTCAACGTATGCAACTCGCGTCCGCCCTCAATGTCCCAGACTTTCACCGTTCCGTCTTCACATGCGGAAACCGCCATCTGGGCATCGGGGCTTAGTGCTACTCGCGCGACACCCCTAGTGTGACCTTCCAAAGTGCGTATGAGCGGGGTACCCGGCGGATGAAGCGTGGGTTGTAAAGGTCGCAGCCATGGTGTGTAGGTGGTTTCGATGACTCTGGAAAGAAAGCGCGCCACGGCGGGCAAGGATTGATACAGCAACAGTCTGCCAACGATTTGAGACGTAAACTGATCGGGGTCTTTTGCGATTACGTTCGAGGAGAGCCGAACGGCGCCCTGCAGCAATGAAAGCACGTCCGGATCGGGGTGTTGCTTGCGAATGTAGTCAAGCTGTAAGTCATGCAATTTGATATTGCCTTCCCACTGATCGCGCTGGGCTAGTGACAGGCTGACAAATTGCTCGGCGGTTTCGAGGGCCTCGCCTTCATCGACGCCCCAGACGTGCTGCTGTATTTTTGCGGAGACGGGCGTATCTTCGGGCAGAACGGCCAACGCCACGTAGCGTTCACGCGCTTTCGCGTCCAACCCGTCGACGCTCACCTGAATAGCGCGAAGGACGTCAACGTAGGGATAGCCAGGGAATTGGGCTCTAATTTTCTCAAGGTCGGCGCTGCGGAAAAGTGAATAGACGTGGGCCCACATCGCGGGGGGCTTATTGCGCAACATGGCTCCCGTCATGGAAAGGGCCAACGGGAGCCCGCCGCACTCTCGGATCAACTGGTCGGCGACTGAAGGCAGTTTCGCTTCTTCCGTAGCAGACCAGCGGGCGAGCATTTCGCGGGACTGGATTTCACTGAGCAGATTCGCCAGGTGCTCGCGTGCGCCGACCGCGGCTGCGATGTTGGCATCTCTGGTTGTGAAGAGCAAGCGCGAACGCGGGGAATCGTCGGCGAGGAATGGCTCAAGATCGCGAGACTGCCAAACGTCATCGATGACAACGAGAGCGGCCTTGCCGCGAATGGTGGAACGGTATTGGTTTTTCGCGGCGACTTCAGTGTCGTAGAGCGAAAGGTCATCTCCCAGCGCCTTCCCGATTTCGCGAAGGCGCGAGACTGTATCTGTTTCCTGCGCCTCACGACCGACCGTGACCCAGGCAATGCCATCGGGAAACGCTTGCTGGACGACTTCGTCCCGGCACAGCGCCTGAGCCAAAACGGTTTTGCCGATTCCTCCCATGCCTTGCAACGCAGTGAGTCCGATGTGCGACGCGCCATCATCGGTGATGAGCGCGTTACGGAGTGCGGTTATGGCGTCGGGCCGGTCAAGAAAGTTGATAGGCAGCGGCGGTACGGTTACGTAGGTTTCGCGGAATTGCCGCTTCAGCGAGACGCCGTTGCCGGACTGAATGTCTTTGAGGAGTGCGTCCAACGATTTCTTGTAGCCCGTGTTGCTTGAGAAATCGCGGTAGTTTTTCGCTTCGAGATGCAGCGGGATGTCAGTCTTGCGCTGCGCCAGGACCGGGATGACAACCTTGCCTTTGCGGAGGGCGCGGAGTTGCTCGGCGCGGCAGATTTCAGACACGTAGGAACCGGGCGTTAGGACTGCGAGAACACAATTGGCCTCGTCGAGAGCGTTTTCGATTTCTGTGGTCCAGGTGCTGCCCCCTTTGAGCCGGTTTTTGTCGAGCCAGGCGTCAAAGGCGTTGGAAGTTAGATCTTTTTGCAAACGCTCGGCCAGAGTTGCACCATCTTTGCGAGCGTAGGAGATGAAGACGCGTGATGGCGCGAGCTTCTTCTTTTTAGGCATCTGGGCGGGGTATCGTTTGTGATTATCGCCTGTAGCGCGTAAGAGTCACACTGCGGGGGAACACTTTGAATTTTTGCGCTTAAACCATTAACCCGTTTCGGGGACGGCAAGCGGACCCAGACCCGCATTGGTTACGCCGGTCGTGCCGCGGAGGTGAGCGGTGTTACTCCGCGATATTGAGCCAGTCCTGCCGCATACGTGTCCAAAGAATGTTGCAGCGCGAAATCGAGCGGGTCTGGGGCGCCCGCGACCTCTACCTTTTGACCGATATGCTGATAGAGCGGCGGAATCGGAACCTGCGGTACTAGATCGCTCGGATTTACGATCCGCACAACGTTTGCGCAACCGGGCAGTCCCTTGATTGGTGAGAACACGGCAGGACCCGCGAAAGTCCAGGTGAAGGCCTCGGGGTGATGCACGCCCATGATGAGGGCGACCGCTGCGCCCAGGCTGTGGCCGGTGATATACACCCGGGCGTTTGCCGAACACGCCGTGTCCCACGCCTCTTGTAAACTCGCCGCGATAGAGTTCCAGACGTCGTCAAAACCGCGATGAATCCACCAAGCGTCGTGGGGAACCGGCTGCGCGATGGCACGAAAGTCCTCAAGCCACTGATGTTGGGTCTCAGTGCCGCGGATCGCGATGACGGAGATGTCATCCTTGCGCGCAACAATCCCCCAATCGGAATCCTCCGATTGGACGATTTTCGCTAGCCCTGACGCCGCTTCGCGGGCGATCGTCGCTTGATCTACTGTGACAATGCCCGTTTGTTGCCAGCCTGCGGGAAATTTCAATTCCTGTCCCCAAGACAGCTGATAAGCGGTCGTGTTCAGGGGCAGCAGAACGTCCTGCGCAAAAGCAGCGTCGAATGTCATATCAGAAGCACTGTACACGAAAATTCATGTGAACACCACTTATTAGGTGCGCCCGAATTAGCTCTTGCGGAATAAGATCACTTGCTCTTATAGAGAACCGGGCCGTGCTGGTGAATGAATAGACCAACTCCCGCTCCGATCGACAGACCGACAACTCCGCCCAACGCCGGAGCAGCCCTGCGAGTTTCGGCATCCCTGCTTTGCCCCCCGAGCCGGCCGCCAAGAACTGCACCTGCCGCGCCTCCAAGGATAGCCCCGGCAATCATGTGGTTGTGCTCCGGATGTTCCAATCGAACTTCGCGGATTTGATCGCGCGGGAAAACAACCTGTTTGCTAAACCTTCCACGTTCCAGGTAGCAGGTAAGATCCGCGTTTGTAACTGTCACCAGATCGCATTCTCGCCTTCCGCGATGGTTCAAAACACGAACGCTGATTGAGGTTCCTGGAACGATTCTCTGGACTGCTTGCCAGTCGTTCGTTTGTCCGTTCAGTTGAAAAATTGTGCTACATAGCACCGCCATTATCCAGAGCAACCTGACGTCTTTCACGCTGCGATAGTACGGCAAGAAACCCGTGAGCGGGGCCGTATAGCTGACACTTTCGAAAGTGTCTTACTCCGCGAAACACCGTTCAAAACTCTTGAGCCGCGCAATACCGGCGTCGGAAACCAAAGGGAAAATAATCTTACGCATGCCGTCGGGAATGGAATCGAATGTCACTACGTCGCAGACCACGGCCGACGCCTGGTTTAGATTGCGTTCCCATCCCTTCGCTCTGGTGTCGCGAAACAATACCGCATCAGGATCGAAACCGGCCGCCGTTAGCACTGCACGGGCAATTCGAAGAAAACCCGGCCACGCCGAAGCGACGATTAAAAGCACCTCCGGAGATACCGGAAGGTATTGCGCAAGCGCTTCGTCCACGCGACGCATTTGCAATGTAAGCACTTCCGCCGCGGCTGGAAGCAATACACGGACCGCCCTCTGTTTGCTCGGCACCGTCACAAAGATCGAGTCGCCGGCATACTGCGCAATGCCGCGAGGATCGGCATCGCAAGCTTCCACCGTCCAGCTCATTGCTCGCCGAAGTTCGTCGGCGACAATTGCCCGCAGTTCCCGTTCCGGGTGAACAAACACGAACCGTTTCGGTCGCATCACGAGCCAATAATCGGTACGGTTGCGGATCACGTCAGCCGAAAACCCGGCGGCCCGTGCGGCCCGAACAAAAGGGAGCACGAGACAGTCCAGCGCGTCCCCATCAAGCGTCGGGTCGCCTTGTTTCGCTCGGACGAAAACTCCGCTCCCATGGATGGACTCGACCCATCCAGCACCCTGGAGCTGCCGATAGGCGGCGCTCACTGTGTTGGCGTTGAGGTGAAAGCGCTTCCCAAGCGCGCGTGTACTGGGCAGCCGCTTGCCAGGAAGTAGTTCTCCACTGGCAATGGCCAGCATCAACTGCGTTGCCAGTTGATCCCTGATCGAAACGCTCCCTTCACGTGCCAAGTTAAGCTGCACTTCTGACCGTCCTTCGGGAATATCATGCACCTGACCGGGCAACGACAACAATCATGAAGGTTCCGGGTTTTGTCTGTGGCCGCCGTTGTCCAGGCTTAGCCGGCTCCATTTCAGCCGTCGGCAAATAGATCGTATGAGTGTTGGAATCAACGCCCATCGTCCTCGCGCCGGCCGGTGTTTTCACGACTTGGGCAACTTCGAACGTCCCCGATTTTTCCGCGGCGACGATCAGCGAACCATCGCGACAACTCGCGAACGCCTCGCCTTCATCTATCTTCGTCGCATCCACGCCTGCACCGATCGGCAAGCTGGCCAGCACCTTGCCATCTTTCGCGCTCATGACCACCAGCTTCTGCGGCTTGCGGCAACCGATGAACAACTGACCCTTCTTCGCATCGAGTGCGAGTCCAACCGGTTCACCCCCGGGAGCAACCGGCCAGTGAGCAAGCACCTTTCGCTCCCGAATGTCCACCACGGCAACTTGATCCTTATTTTCGAGATTGATGTAGACCTTCCCGGCGTTATCGGCAGCAAGAAACTCAGGGCTGCCGCCGAGATCGATCGGAGGATCGATCTTTCCGTTGACAGGGTCGACGTCCGGCTTCAGTGTCATAAGAACTCCACCGTCACCCGAGACAACCAGCACGAGTCCGCTTGCGTGATCGTAGATGATGCCGTCGGCGTCCGGCTGCGCCGCAATCTTTCCCAAAACAGCATTTGTTTTTAAGTCGAAGATGACCACAGCCCCAGCGCCGCCCCCGTCGCTAATAAAGCCGCGCCCCACCTCCGGAACAATCGCGACGCCGTGAGCAATCTTCTGACCCGGTATATCGCCAAGCACCTTGCCGGAGTCTGCATCGATCACCATCGTGTGCGTCGACCGCGGAACGTACAGGCGATGCGTTGTCGAGTCCACCGTGAGATAGTCCCAGCCGCCTTCGCCGCCTATGTGAAGCGTGTTCTTGACTGCCCAGTTTGTCTGGAAGCCGTAAACGGGAACAAACCCTGCCAGCAGAAATAAAGCTAAAGTTCCGAAATGTCTTTGTATATCTCGCATAAGAGCGTCCTTGTAATCGAGTTGCGGGGCACCCTCCGAGTTCCCAGCTATCTCAGTGTACTTGCCGCTTTTGCAGTAATCGCTGCTTCGGGTGCGCACGAACGCTTTCCGGTAATGCCGCGTGCGCAGTAACGAGACCGTAATGGAATAGCCATATTCCTTTCACTCCCGCCGAGTACTCTAGCCTTCACTATCGCCGACGTTTAGCCGTACTTCAAGAGGAGTGTTCGTGAGACTTCAGTTTCTGCCGGTTTTCGTTGGTCAGCAAGCAGAGACAAAAGTAAGTAAAAGGTCGTGGCGCACGCCCGCGCGGGCGGCGGAATTCGTTCTGTTTTGTCGTTTTCCAAAGTAGGGTCGTTCCGTGATATATTTCGTACTACGAAAGGTATCACCCTCAATGAATCTGCCGAAAATGTATGCCTTAGAGGAAGCAATCAAGGCACAACAAGCCTTGCGCTCCAGCGCCGGGCTCGAACCGGAGTTGTTCCCCATACAGGCATTTGTCGGGATGGTCAGTGACGAAGTGGAAGCGCTTCGTAACCGGGGCAAAAGCGATGAGGAGATCGCCTCCGTCATACGTAACAGCAGCGCCATTGCGATTACGGCGGATGAGATCGCGCAGTTTTACGCTTCGCCGGACGAGCGGCATCGTACGCGCGAGTGACTCCCTCCGGTGAGTCGGTCGGTTCTCGCAGCGCGCTGATCTCAACCAGTCGTTCCAGCCCGGCAAGCAGACCTTTTTGTTCTTCAGAAGACAACCCCGCAAAAAGGCTAGCCATGAACGTATGGAAATCGCCGGCGGCCGAATTTTGCAACTTCCTTCCTTTGGATGTGCTGAGTATGTCGCTTTTTCGGGCATCGCTCGGGCTGGGTTTCCGTACCACTAATCCGCGATCTACCAGCGAATCGATCGTCTTCTTCAGAGAGGAAGGGCTTAGACTGAGCTTCCGCGCCAGGTCGGACAGTGTCATGCCGTTTTCTGGTATGACATTGAGGGTCATGAACTGGGTCGCACTCAGTCCGGCGCGATGAAAGCGATTGAAGTTCGCGGCTTGGACGATCTGGCGCACTCGCATCCATGCTTCGAGAAATCGGCCGGTCTCTTGTTTTAAGGACGCCACTAGCCCAATTGTCTTCCATCTGTTACCTTCGTTCGCCCGAGCAACTTACGATCAGAGGGGTGGTTAAGCATCCAGCACGCGCGACAGCTTCTTCACGCAAGCGGTCCGCAAGAGTTGCCAGATTCAACTCCGCGACGCTGATAATGTCAAGCGCTTCCAGTCGCGGAGCCACGCTTCGGATCGTTTCCGCGAACCACTCGTAATACAGCGATTCCGGGCCGCCGCTCATCAGACACTCGGCATTCGATCGCGGATTCGAAAGTTGAGCCAGTTGCATCCAGTGATAGAGCCGTGCTCCGGTATCCGGATAAGCAGCCGCCCGGCGGAACAGCTCAACCAGACACTCTCTCAAGTGACTAAACAGTGAAAGTTCTGGTTCGATAGGCGGGAAGTAAGAAATATCGTACTCCTGAAATGCAACGATTCCAGAGATCCGCAACAAGGACTTACTTTTCCGAACCCATCCGAGCGGGTCTGCCGAGTGGATAAGCACATGTCTCCCCACGATCGCGTCATACGGGCTCTCGGTAACGTAAGCTTCGAAAGTCGCTTGTTCGAACTTGATTTGAGAAAGCTTCTCCTCACCAGCGCGCGACTGCGCGGCATCGAGCGCAGAGCTGTCCGGGTCTAATGCAGTGACCGAGCCGCGCTGGCCGACGATACGAGCGGCAATAAGGGAAACATCTCCCACCCCGCAACCGACGTCCAGAACTCGCATCCCTGCGCGGAGGCCGGCTTCTCTGAGAAACCGATCGGTAAGTGGGTTCAGAATGGAACCTTGCAGCAAGAGCCGCCGCCGTTCGTGGTCCGTCGCGCCCATCACATAGGTCGCGCAGCTATCTTTGTACATTTGTTTTCCTGATTCTGATCAATCGCCGAGATCAATACGGTGTACGCCGGCGTTGAGCCGCTTCCTGCTCCAGTTCCGAACTGCAAAAACACATGCGAGGAGCAGGGCGACCATGGAAGAGCATCGCGGCTCAGGAACTGCTGTCCCGGCGGGCGTATAGGTGTATGTGGTTACGGACGAGCCGACAACGATGACGCCGGGCAGAACCCCTCCCGGGCCTTCCTTTACGGAGAGTGAAGGAAAAGGAAGACTGAAGAGTTGATTCCACGTTCCAGAGCCGACAACTAGTTCAGCCGGATCAGATCGGTCCACCGGACCGAACGGAAATGTTACGGTGGGTGTGATATATGCCGGTTGCCCTGCCGGTAGAGTACCCGTCAGATCCTCCACAAAAAGCCCGGGAATGCCTCCTATGCTGAGCGTGTCGCTGAGCAGGACATCGTATGGCCCACCGGCGCCCGTACTGAAGAACTCCAACCCAATGCTGGTCGTGCCGCTAATGGTCGTGTTTCCGGTTTCAAATGTTCCCAACGAGGGATTGAACTGAGGGGTCGACACATTGAGGGTTTGCGCCGCTAAATTTCCGGCAGATGGTGCTTGTATGGTGAAGGGAGCCGTTTCGGTAATGGTTGCGCCACGAGCGCTTCCGAACGCAAGCGCGAGCCATGCAATGCCGGCGAGCAAATTGCGCCGGCACTGTCCGGTTTTCACGAACTGACATTGTTTAACGCGAGACATTCTTACTTGCTCCTCTTGAATCGGGGTATCCGAACAAGCGTGAGAATGAGGCCGGTAATTCCAAGCAGCGACCACGTTGCGGGTTCCGGTACCGGAGTAGCCACGAACCCCACAACGTTGTCGTCGATGGTCGCGAAGCCGACGAGTTGGCCTAGGCTGTTGACTCCGTTGATCGTGGTGTTCACCGAACCGGCCGGATCGAAGCTGGAAAAAATTCCGCCGATATCGGTATAGCCATGCTGAACGCCATTGGCGTCAGTGTAGAAACCAACAATCTCACCCGTGTTGTTGATCCCAAGCGCCTGCGTGAACGTGGAGCCAAACGGGTCGATTGAGCTGATTGCGCCTCCCGTGTCGAGGAATCCGATTGAAGTGTCCGCCGTCGGCAGATAGAACCCTACCGCGTTACCCGCGCTGTTGATTCCGGTCGCCTGACTGTTCTGGTTCGTAGGCAGCAGACCATTGATATCGGTAAACGTGTTGCCGAACAGTCCCGCTGTGCCGATGTAGGCATGCTGCAAGCTCATGCCCGTGGGGTCGGTCGAGGAGTAGCCGGCGATCTGATTACCTATACTGCTGATGCCGAGCACCTGGTTAAAGGCCGTACCGGGCTGATCCACCGTAAAGAACGGGCCTGTTCCTGCTGGCAGTCCGGGGATGCTGATGAGGCCGTGCGTCGTCCCGGCCGCGTCCACATAAAAGCCGACTTTATTGTTGTTTCCTGCGGCGCTGGAACGCCAGTGACCTGCGTCTGCGCCGAACCGGGGAAATTAGTATCTGTGAAGGTGCTGGGCAGGGTGAGCGTGAAACCCTTGTTCACCGCTGCGCCGTGATAACCGACGATTGTCCCCGTATCATTGATTCCAAGTAACTGAGTAAAGTTGGACCTGCCCCCTGGGGTGAGACCAACAGTTAAGACACTGTTGACCGTTCGATGAAAAACAATCGACCGGCAAGACGACTTTACCGCATACTCGAAGCGGTTGGTGAAGCGGAGGCGGCCAATGCGGGAGCGCAACCCCGCCAAGGAATAGCCAGCCGGAAACTCATCCGAACGATGAGACGGGGACGCCGGCGATGCTGGCGTCCTCATCGGATGGATAGATTTCCGCATGCCTAAAAAACTCATACAGAAAGCCGCCGCGTAGCGGCCTCGTTTTGCTTGGCCGCGAGATTGGCTTCGAACTCCGCTGGAGGCACGTAGCCAAGTGCGGAGTGAAGCCGTTTTTCGTTATAGATTTTCTCCAGGAACTCGCGAATCGACCGATGCGCCTCCGGCAGATCGCGGTACTCACTGCGAAAAACCTCTTCGTACTTCAGCGTCTTCATAAACGATTCGCAGGCCGCGTTGTCCCACGGGTTTGCCTTGCGCGACATGCTGATGTCGATGCCGTTTTCTTTGAGCAAGTCCGTGTAATCGCCACTGGCGTACTGCGAACCGCGGTCGGAATGGTGCACCAGCCCCGGCGGTACGCTGCGCTGTGACAATGCCATTTCAAGCGCCACTAACGTCAACTGGTCTTCCAAGGTCCGGTCCAACGCCCAGCCGATTATGCGTCGCGAGCAGGCGTCCAGGATGACGGCTAGAAAGACGAACTCCTCGCGCAGCCGAATGTAGGTGATGTCAGCCACCCAAAGCTGGTCCACGCCGGTCAGCACCATCGTGCGCGCCAGGTTCGGGTAGATTCTGCGGCCGTGATTGGAATCGGTTGTCGCGACGAACTTCCGCTTCCGCATGCACAGCAGATTGTCCTCCCGCAGAATGCGATAAACGCGTTTGGGATTCACTTTCCACCCGCGCCGTCGCAGTTCCGCGGTGATCCTCGGCCGCCCGTAAGCCGGCCACTCCAATGCAATGCGTTGAATCGCATCGCGCAGATCCATGTCTGCGTCGTGGCTCGGATGAGCGTTCCCGTCGAAGCGGTAAAAGCTGGCGCGGCTTACGCGCCCGAGCTGCATCATGCGCTCCGCTGTCAGTCCCCGGCAGGCATTCATTTCTTCTTTGACCTTCCGGTAGACGGCGGATTTCCAGTCAACGCCTGCAGCATCCGCTGTTCCTCGATGCGCTGCAAGCACCCCTTCAAAAAATCGATCTCCAACGCCTGCTGGCCGATCTTTCTTTCCAGTTCAGCGATCCGTCCTTCGGACCAGCGCTGCTTGCCGTTGCCGGGGAATACGTTGCCGGGTGCTTCCCGGAACTCGCGACGCCAGCGGTGTAGCACGTTCGGGTTCACTTCCACTCCCCGTGCCACCTCCGCAATCGATACCCCTTGCTCCAGCCGCCGTACGGCGGCTAATTTGAACTCTTTCGTGAACTGCCTGCGTGACAATCCCATGACTCAAAATTTTCCCCTTTCGATGAATTTTGAGTCTTAACTGTTTGTCTCAAATTTGGGGGCAAGTCCATAGAAAATTTCTGAGACTTAGCAATAGGCGTTGCAGTTTATAAACACCGCACTCCGTCTCACGAAGAATTAAGAGACAGTTCTGTCTGCCGAATTCACTTACGTAGTATGTGTGGAATAGTCGCGGCATATGGCGGAACCTCTGCCGTATCGGCACTGAACCTAACTGATGGCCTGGCGACTTTGCGCCATCGAGGCCCCGAATCGTCAGCGACGTGGACGTCCGAAGACGGCCGAATGGCGCTGGGCCATACTCGCCTCAGCATCACCGACCTCACCGGCGGTCACCAGCCGTTGCGCAATGAAGATGGCGCCGTGCACGCCGTCGTAAATGGCGAGTTCTACCAGTTCGCAAAGATTCGTTCGGAACTCGAAGCGCGTTCGCACTGCTTCCGATCGCACAGCGATAGCGAGATCCTGCTGCATCTCTACGAGGATCTCGGCACGGATTGCCTCAGCCGATTGCGCGGAGAGTTTGCTTTCGTCTTGTGGGACGTCCGTCGACACACCCTATTCGCGGCTCGCGACCGATTCGGCATAAAGCCGCTGTTCTATTCGCGTCTCAACGGGCTACTAGTGTTTGCCTCTGAGGTAAAAGCGCTGCACGCCCTCGGAGTCGCCGCCGCGTGGGACCAGCAGGGATTCTTTGAAGCCGTCACCCTCGACGCTTCCCTAGCTGGGCGGACTCTCTTCCGCGATGTAAGTGAACTCTTGCCCGGCCAATACCTGCTGGCGGATGCGAATGGCGTAACCATTCGCACTTACTGGGATTTCAATTACCCTCTTGCCGATAGCACCCAGCCTTCGCGCTCAGACGACGAATATGCACATGAATTTCTCGAATTACTCGACGAGGCCGTGCGCATCCGTCTACGGGCCGAGGTTCGGGTTGGCTGCTATCTAAGCGGAGGCATCGATTCCAGCAGCATTCTCGCGCTGATGAGCCGCCACGCGCGCAACCCTGTGCCCGCGTTTACCGTTGCCTTTGACGAGGCTTCTTGTGATGAATCTCCGCTTGCGCGAGACGAGGCGAGGCGCATCGGCGCTTGCTTTCATTCCGTTCTTGTCACCGAAAAGACGCTGGCCGCCGACTTCGGCCCTGCCGTCTGGCACACTGAATCTCTCTTTACGAACGCGCACGGCGTAGCGAAGTTTGCCTTGAGCCGTGCCGCCCGCGAGGCCGGTGTCACCGTGGTTCTGACAGGCGAAGGTGCGGATGAGATTCTAGGCGGCTATCCCTTCGTCGTGAAAGATGCAATCCGGTTCGCCGACCCGATCACTCAGGAGCATCTTCGGAAGAGCCTCGGCATGACGGTGAACGAACTTGCCGGCCTGCTGAAACCGCGTTTCGCGGCAGCACCACCCACCTCGTTAGTCGAGCGCCTTGGCTACGTTCCCGCCTGGATTGAAGGTCGTGAATGGTTCCTCCATCACTTGCGGCCAGTGCTTCCCGACAGCTTCGAAAGCGATCCAATTTACCGGCGGCTACTCGACAGTCTCGATGTCTCCGCCCAACTCAGCGGGCGCGACATCGTCAACCAAAACCTCTATCTCTACAGCAAAACCGCCCTGCGCGGGTACATCCTCACGGTGTTAGGCGACCGCATGGAAATGGCGCATTCTATCGAAGGCCGCCTCCCTTTCCTCGACCATCACCTGGTTCAGTGGACGCGCGAACTTCCGCCAAACCAAAAAGTGCGCGGCGCGGCCGAGAAATTCATTCTGCGGAAGGCGATGAGGGATGTACTCCCGCCCGCTCTCTGCGCTCGCCGCAAGCAAGCCTTTCGAGCGCCGTCGGCGTGGCGGCATTCCCACGGGCCCCTGTATCATCTGGTGCAAGATTCGCTGCGCGGCAACGCTCTGAGCAGAGTTCCTTGGCTCGAAAAAAGCGCGGTGATCGACATGCTGGATCGCGCGGAGTTCGGCGATCCCGCATCGGCAGGAGCGCTCGATCAGCCGCTGATAACCATCGTGAGTGCCTGCGCGCTCGCCGAACGCTTCCGGTTGTAAACCACGGCAAACGTAACCATGGCCAACTTTCCAGGAACCCAGGTGGGTCACGGTTATAGATTCACCTGCGGATGTGGCCCCGCCGCGAACTATCCCTCGATTGAAACAGCTGTTCCTTTACCTTCGACAATGTGGACGTAGCGGTTACTAGGAAGATTCGTGAGCCTGTCGACTGTATTGCTAGGAGCTGCCCAATGAATTTCCAATTCATCCAGCTTGGCGGCCGAACCGAGACCCAGGACCTCTCGGGGATCATGCGACGAAAGAAAACTCCCTCCGGCGCTCTTCAAACGCCGGAAGGTCTTCCCACCTGCCTTCCAAACGATTGTTGTGCCGATCGCGTCGCGATTACAGTTCACTCCCTCCAGCTTCAAACCCAACCAGTTATTTGTTTTTGCAGCGTTGTTCCGGAGTAATAATGGCGCGCCGCCGTTATTACCAACAAGCACATCCAGCGCGCCGTCATTGTTGTAGTCACCGACTGCAAGCCCACGTGCTGAGAGACGCTGTTCAAATGCTGGACCGGCTTGCGCGCTCACGTTGCTGAGCTTTCCATCGAGACCCTGATGGAAGAGGAGAAGCGGTTCCTTATAATGAACCTGCGGCGAGTAACTCTCAACCATGTCGTCCGGGTGCCCGTTCGCCAAGATCAGATCGACTCGGCCATCGTTGTCATAATCGAAAAACTTGAGGCCCCAGCCACTCATCAGGCGCGTTGCTTGCGCGATGCCCTGTGTGAAGGCGACGTCCCGAAAGCTCTCCTGTCCCGTGTTCTCGTACAGCGAGTACATCTCCTGATCGAGGTTGGCGACAAATAAGTCCTGCCGGCCATCATTATTCAGATCCGCCGCGTCTACACCCATACCGGAACGCGGCTGCCCATTGTCACTGAACGCGACCTCCGCCTGAAGAGCAATCTCTTCAAAGTTCCATTTGCCGTTTTTGTCGGGGCCGCGATTGACGTACAGGAAATTCTGTACGGTGTCGTTCGCGACGAAAAGATCCATGCGCCGATCGTTGTTGATATCAGTTGCGACGACGCCGAGTCCCTTTCCCAGCGATTTGGCGATATCAGTCCCCGCGCTTACTTCCGTAAAGGTGCCGTCCCCATTGTTGTGATAGAGAAAACTCGGCGTCCCCTTGAACACGCGAGGGATGCAGTAGTAGTGCTTCCCAAGCCGGTTGTCGCCGCATTCCAGTTTGTGTGCTGTGCTGTAGTCGACGAAGCTACAAACAAACAGATCGAGCCTGCCGTCATTGTCATAATCGAACCAGCACGCACTCGTGGTCCATCCGGGCGTAGCTAGACCGGCTTTCCGGGTAACGTCTGTGAACGTACCATCACGGTTGTTCTGGTAAAGGATGCAGTGCCCGTACAAAGTCACAAACATGTCGGGCCAGCCATCGTTGTCGTAGTCCCCGACCGCAACGCCCATTCCGAACGTGCCCCCGCTGACGCCCGCCCGCTCAGTTACGTCGGTAAACGTTCCATCGCGATTGTTCTTGTAGAGAGCATTGCGAACGGGCTTTGGCGGAGTCCAGAAGTCGCACGGACCGCTGTTCACGAGATAGACGTCCATCCACCCGTCGTTATCGAAATCCAGAAATGCGCACCCTGGTCCCAGCGATTCGGGAAGATAGCGGCTTTCCGACATCGCATTTTCGTGAGTCCACTCGATGCCGCTACGGGAGCGCGGTATCTCCTCAAATAAAGGAGGCCCTTCGGCGGCGGAGTAGAGGGTCGATGGTGCCAACAGGCCGAGCGCCGCTCCTCCGGCCAGGAATTGCCTTCTGTTCATTGCGATGTGGACATTGTCTTCTCTGCGGTCTCTTGCCTACGTGCTTTGTATTCAGCGAACATGGCGCTTGCCTCCGTATCGCGATGCAGCTTGCGGTAAAGCATAGCAAGCGAATAACAAGCGTCGGCGGAGGACATGTCGTCTGAGGCAGCCGTGCGGTACTCTTCGATCGCTTGGGTCTCGCGGCCTTCCCGTTCCAGCGCGCGCCCGAGATGGTAATGCGCTTGCGACAGATCTGGATCATAGTGAAGCGCCTCCCGCAAAAGGGACTCCGCTTCCTTTGGCTGATCCATTCTGAGCAGTAAGAAACCAAGATCGTGCGGCGGCCAAGGCGAGGGATGAGCCAGCACTCGATTCAAATTCGCAGCTTTCCTGAAAGCATCGGCTGCATCATTCATGCGGCCTTGCATATCGAACGCCAAACCCAGACTGTCCCAGATCCGGGCGGACTGAGAATCCAGGTCCGAGGCCCTTTTCAGCTTTTCAACTGCTTCTACATATCTCCGTTGAGAATAGTCGAGCCTGCCCAGCCAATAGACGTAGATAGCCCGGCTAGGATACTTTTCAGCCAGAGTGGTGAGCAAAGCGCGGGCGTGCGAATCGTCTCCAAGATTTACCAGCGTCATTGCATAGGTGAAAGCGTCGGCATCTTTCAAGAGACTAAGTTGCGACGCCTTTTGGAAGTCGGCAGCCGCCGGATTCATCTTGCCATCCAGGAATTCGATCGCGCCTGTGAGGGCGAGAATTTCCGAGGTTTCGGTCGAGGTAGTTGGTCTCAGTCTGGCTAGCATCTGCTTCACTCGCGCAAAATCATGATTCGCCAGCGCAGTACAGGCTAAGTCGCCGGACTCTGCCGATGCTAGTACGTTTCGGAGCCGATGAGAGATATCGTCCGGCTGAGCCAAAGCTGTCGTCGCGAAGAGCACCCAGACCACGATGCGGAACAATGACATGTTCTATGGCCTGAACTCAACCGTCCTCAGCATCAATTCGGCGCGCCGGGAGCGTTCTTCGTCCAGCTTAATAAGAAGCTGTTGTTGTGCGGCAGCCCTTGGATCGTGCGTGCGCCTGTACAACACGAGCAATTGGCTATTGGTCTGAAAACTTTGAGGATCGAGTTTGACCGCGCGATCCAGCTCAGCATGCGCTTTCTGGAGGTCGCCTTCCAGCATGTAAACGCGCGCCAGTTCGGTATGGGACTCCGCAAAGGAGGGCATCGACTCAATGGACATTTGCAGGCGGCGAAATGCCTCGTTTAAATTTCCTCTCCGCCGCGCTATGCGTCCTAGAAAATAGTCCGCTTCCGCGGCTTTGGGGCTATTTCCCAGTTGCAGCATTTCCGTCTCAGCTTTGTCGTAATCGCCTGAGCTGAAATACGCTACGCCCAGTGCGAAATGTCCTGAGGGACTCGCGGGCCTCGCTTTCACGAACTTCTCGAAATACCCGGATGCAGTGGCGGCGTCCCTGGTCGTGGTCAAAATAACCGCGCCCATCGAGTAATTGTAGTCTGGGTTCTCTGGGTCAAGCGCCAAGGCACAATCAAGGGATCGCCTGGCCTCGACCGCCAACTCCAGTTTCATCGCGATCATCGCGAATAGGAAATGTATGCGCGCGTTACGAGAGTCCAGATCGCGCGCATGCGCAAGATATCCCAGCGCTCCTTCGTAGTCTTTGCTTTGATCGGCTAGGCGGGCAAGTTCCAGAAGGTGAGCTGTGTTCTTGGGATCGAGCAGCGCCAGTCGTTCCAACGTTTTCCGGGCATCGACCGGGCGATCAATTTGCTCATACGCGATCGCCAGCTGTCGAAGAGTTGCCGGACCGGCTGCATGCCGTTTATCGAGCGCTTCCAAAAGCACAACGGCCGTGCTTGCGGCGGCGGGCAAGTCGAAGGCATTCCGCGCTTCTTCGTAGTCTGGCTCCGAGAAGTCGTCGCGTAAGCCCAATTGCCTCGCGAACGCTTGCGCCGGTGCGCTGCGGCCCAACACTGCGAGATCAGCACAACGCAGTAGGAGATTCGGCGTTTGCGATGCGATATTCGGCGGTATCTTCGCTAGCTCGTTGAGCGAGTCGGAAAACTGCCCCTGCTGCTCGTAGAGAAGTCCCAACGAGCCATGCGCTTCTCCATCGCCCGGCTTCAGAACCGCCACGCGCTTCCACGAATCGATCGCACACGTGACAGCGGAAGTGTCTTTGCCTGCCAGCATTTGACACGCGCGGGCGAGATTTTCCCACGCTGGCGTCAGCGTCGGCGCCAATCGAACCGCAGCCGAAAAGTCCTCGCGAGCGTCGCGCAATTCTTCGCGGCGCGCATGCACTACGCCACGAAGGTTGAATATTCCTCCGTCGCCGGGGTATTGCTTGAGCGCGTCATCGATTAACCGCGAAGCGGTGTCTAAGTCGCCGGCTTGTGTTGCATCTTCAATGCTTAAAATCGCCCGCATCCGATCGGCCGTCTGGCAGTTCGAGCAGATCCGTAAGAGCAGTAATATTGCTAGCACTCTCACCATCTGCGAGCCTTTTTGCACCTAATACTTCAGATAAGAGAATTAGCGCAACCCGGAAGCTACCGCTCGGCTGCTTAGATACCGATTCCCATTGACTATTTTTACAACCTAGAGTAACGTATCTCTCGCGAGGTAATAGCCCCAATGGGTTAGTACCTCCCGGACGGGTAATCGCCAGGAGGCTCTAAATGCCGCGTCGCTTCGCTTATTTCTGTCTAGCTTCTCTACTGATGTTTTCCGGAAGGGCGTTCGGGCAGAGCCAAAACGCCGTTCTCAACGGTCAGGTGTCGGATCCAAGCAGTGCGCCCTTAACGGGCGTCAATGTGACCGTTACTTCCGTCGAGCGGAAAGTGAGCACAACCGTACAAACGGACAACGACGGCCGTTTCTCGTTTCCCAATTTGGAGCCCGGCAATTATGATCTGACCGTGGAGGCCAAAGGGTTCAACACCTATGAGCAACGCGGACTTCAGTTGCTGGTCAACCAATCGGTAACTCTTCCAATCACCCTAGCGATTGGCAACGCCTCCACCCGGGTCGAAGTGAGGGCCGAAGCTGCGCAATTGGACGTTGACAATGGCACGCAACAGGAAGGAGTGCCGCCCAAAGTAATCAATCAATTGCCGCTGCTGGTTTCCGGCGGTACGCCACGCAACGCGGTGCAGTTCATCACGTTTCTTCCCGGCGTTAACACCGGCACCAGCCAACAGGCATTCAATGCGCGCATCAATGGCGGCTTGAAGATGGGCGACGAAGCAATCATGGACGGCGTGAGCATGCAGGAGGGCACCATGTCACAAAGCGGTATGGTGGCCTTCAACGATTTTCCGACTACCCCCGACATGGTGAGCGAGGTGCGCGTGCTGACTTCGAGCTACCAGCCGGAATATGGAACAACTACCGGCGGTGAAATCATTGTGACGACCAAGAGCGGCACGGACACATTCCACGGCGGCGCTTTCGAGTACCTGAGAAACAAAGACTTGAATGCGCTGCAATTCACGAATAATCGGCCTGCCGGCGATGCCCGCCCCAAGGACAACGAGAATGAATGGGGTGGCGATATCGGCGGTCCAGTCAAACTCAAGTTCCTGCCGTTTGTCTGGGGATCGACTCACAAAACTTACTTCTTTTTCGACGCGGAATATTTGCGCGCCACCGGCGGCAATACGCGGCCAGTCTACTCAATTCCTACCCAGCAGGAGCGCTCCGGGAACTTCTCTGATCTGGGTGTACCGATCTACGACCCCACGACACAAACAATCGTGAACGGTGTTATTAACCGCGCGCCATATCCGGGCAACATGATCCCGGCCACCGAGCAAAGTACGTTGGCGCAGCAATGGATGCAATATCTTCCGGCAACCACCGCACCGGGTCCATACAACAACTATTTGGGAACTCCGGTGCCGAATGGGATTCTCGGCAGCACGGATCTCTTTCTCTATAAGATCGACCACAACTGGGGAGAGAAGGACCACATATACGTCACCATCTGGCGTCAGAATAACCCGCCTAACAACCAGTGCGCGCTTCCGGTGATGCTATGTAACAGCAGTCCCGCTAATCCAGAGGATGCCTGGGTCAACCGCCTGAATTGGGACCATATCATTTCTCCTACATTTCTTAGTCATTTTGCTTTCGGTTATCTGAACCGCAATGAGGGGTACGGATCTGTCCCTGGGCAGAATCCCGCCGAGCTGCCGCACATCCCGAATGCGGTCGCCTACAACGCCTCACCCGCCGCATCGTTCTCCGCGCCTGGTATCACCGATTTCTACACGTTTGGCAATACCAGTGGCTTAGGAGTTTTGAACAAGACCACCCGGCCGACATACGTGAGTAACGAGCTGATGACGTGGGTCCATGGCGCTCACACGGTCCGATTCGGCGGCGAGTATAGGCACATACAGCAGGTATTTCGGCAAAACCTGAACCAGTCGGGTAGCGTGAATTTCTCGGCCCTGTCTACTGCCCTCCCTGGCGTGCCTAGCGGTGATCCATACGCAAGCTTCTATATAGGCGCTGTGGATAATGGCAATCTCACTGTTCACAACATCAGCAAGTACGGCGCTGAACAGCGTGCCTACTCATTGCATATTGGCGATACCTGGAAAATGTCAAGCAAGTTTACGCTCGACTATGGGTTGCGCTGGGATCTATTCACGCCTACTTGGGAAACGAACAACCGATTGTCCTTTCTCAGCTTCGCGCCCAACCCGGGAGCCGGGAATTTGCCCGGTAGCCTGGCGTTTGCCGGCAACGGTTGGGGTCTGCGAGTGCCGGCGTCAAATATCCGGAGCAGTTGTTCAAAGATGCATTCTCTCCGCGAGTGGGTTTCGCCTACGCACTCGACCAGAAGACCGTGTTGCGCGGCGGTTATGGCGTTTTCTACACGCAAGCGTTTTATCCGAACTGGGGTGGCGGCATGTCGCTGGATGGCTTCAATCCGAGCGTCAGTTTCAGCGATTCTTTGGGCGGCTACCAGCCGGCCTTCTATCTAGACAATGGCTTCCCGGCCTACAACAAGGCTGAAGATATCAGTGCGACTGCGGATAACGGTACATCAGGGCCGACATACCGGCCGGCTCACGCCAACCATCTGTCCTACATGCAGCAGTGGAACCTCACCGTGGAGCGCAAGATCGGCGGTAGCGCGATTGCCAGTGTGGCGTATGTTGCGAGTAAGGGTACCCATCTCCCGTCTCAGTTGCAACCTTTGAATTATCTAAATCCTGCGCTGCTCACGAGTTTAGGAAGTGCAGAGCTGAACACCGTCTTCCAACCCGGGCAAAGTTCGCTTTACGGCGTCAGCGTTCCGTACAGCAACTGGGTTCAAACATTGAATTCCGTGGGCTCGTGCCAGCCAACGGTTGCCCAGGCGCTTGTTGCATTCCCACAGTACTGTGGAGCCCTGTTTGGTCTGAACGAAAACGAAGGCACATCCCTTTACAACTCGTTCCAGGCTAAGTTTGAGAAGCAGTTTTCGGCCGGCCTTTACCTGGGGGCCAACTACACGCGCTCGCGCCTCACGACGGATGCATCTTCCACCACCCAGGCTACCGCGGGCTACGGCGGAATCGGCGCCGTAATCAATCCCTACCAGGGATACAGGAATCAAGCTCTTTCGACAGACGACGTCCCTAACAACTTCGCTTTGTTAGCGGTATACGATCTCCCCGTGGGTAAGGGCAGAAGGTGGCTGAACAATTCGGATGCGCTGAATTATGTCGTGGGTGGTTGGAGGCTTTCCTCCAGTATGAAGCTGACTTCTGGAATGCCGCTCTATTTCCGTGACTCAAACGTTTGCGGTACTCCCTACCAGTTCGAGGCCGCCTGCATTCCGGGAATTGTATCGCCTTCCACCGTGCTGATGCAGTCTTACGGCAATATAGACGTAAACAAACCGCTGTATAACGCCGCTGCGTTCCAACCGGCATCGCTTTTCGCGAGCGGTAATTACCTGGGTACCGGGCCGCGTGTCAGCGGCATTCGCGGATCCCCATACCGTGATACGAACATTTCGCTAACCAAAACATTCGTAATCAAGGAACGGCTCAACATCGAAGTTCGTGCCGAAACCTTCAACATCTTCAACAATCATTACTTCACCTGCGACGGTCAGGCATTTGGTGACTGCATTCCGTTTAACAACGATCCCTCCAGTACGAGTTTCGGAGTGTGGAACGGTACGGTGACGCAACCAAGAAACGTCCAGCTAGTCGGTCGCATCACGTTTTAGAGGAACAACGTAAATTGACGTTACGCTTAAACGCTGGTAAACGTGCGGTCGCGAAGTATGCACGTGGGGTTGACAGACTGGGCATGATTCGAACTGCGTTTATAACTGTTGGCATTTTGAGTGTGGCGCCATTGCTGCTGTCGCAGGGCGTGATATCTGGCGTTTGGCGCATTCGCGTCGATATGCATGACGGCACGTTCCAGGACAGATTTCTCGATCTCCAGCAAGCCGGTGACACCGTTACAGGCAGCGTCGTCCGGAACTATAATGCGGAGAAAATTGTCCGCGCCACATTTCGCGCTGGCCATTTGCACCTGGAGGTGAATCCGTGGCGCGAGGTAATCGACAGCTATGACGGCCAATTGGAAGGCGATCAACTGGATCTGACGATTGCGACGAGGCGGTCGCCGAATGCGCCTCAGGGAGGCTCAATCAAAGCGACAGCAACTCGCAGCAACGCGAATGAGATGAAACCGCCGGCTCCGCTTCCTCTGCCGCCGTTGCATGACGTGCCGGAAAACGGCCTCGTCCGCACGCCTCCTATGGGCTGGAACAGTTGGAATCACTTCGCAACCAAAGTTGACGACGCAGTAATCCGTTCGGCGGCAGACGCTTTGGTCTCCTCCGGTATGAAAGACGCCGGATACATCTACATCAATATCGACGACAGTTGGGAAGGTGAACGCGACGGAGAGCGGAAATATCACAACGAACAAGAAGTTCCCTGATATGAAGGCGCTCGCCGACTACATACATTCGAAGGGACTCAAGCTTGGCATCTATTCCTCGCCCGGCCCGAAGACCTGTGGTGGGTGGGAAGGTAGTTATGGACATGAAGATCAGGACGCGAAGACATATGCCAACTGGAATATCGACTATCTGAAATACGACTGGTGTTCCGCGGGTGCAATCTATACCAATTCAGACTTGCGGCCTGTTTACCAGAAGATGGGCGATGCGCTGCAGGCCACGGGCCGTCCGATCGTCTACAGCCTTTGCGAGTACGGCAACGGAGACGTCTGGAAATGGGGTGCTTCAGTTGGGGGCAATTTATGGCGTACGACTGGGCGACATCGCAGATACTTGGAAGTCTATGGAGGAGATCGGATTCAGCCAAGCTGCTATATCGTCGTACACGAAACCCGGACACTGGAACGATCCAGACATGCTGGAAGTAGGGAACGGCGGAATGACCAGCAATGAATACCGCACGCACATGACGCTTTGGTCTCTACTTGCGGCTCCTCTGCTTGCCGGTAACGATCTTGCGCACATGTCCAAAGACACACTGGATATTCTTACGAACAAGGACATCGTCGCAATCGACCAAGACCCGGCGGCGCATCCTGTGAAGCGCAGTGTGATTCAAGAAGGTAAAACGGAAATCTGGACGCGCGAATTGGCCGACGGATCCACCGCTGTCGCACTATTCAACCGTGGGGATCAAGCCGCATCTATCACTGTCGACTGGTCCAAACTGGGACTCAGCGCCCCAGCTTCAGGACGGGATCTCTGGGCGCACAAGGATGTCACTTTCTCCGGACAAACCTACACGGCCACCGTCCCGAGACACGGCGTGGTTGCTCTTCGCCTTGCAAACAGTTGAACCCGGTGTCCTCAATGTCGTTCCTTTGTGGAATCGTGCGTCCTAGACTCAAACGGGCCCCAAGCACGACCATACTGCGTGCGTTCCCAGAAACTTTGGGTCGGACGATCGTCTCCTCGAACGATGCCACAGGCTGGACGGTATGCATCGCGACCCATTGAAACCGCAACACGTTCCATCTTCGAACTTCGCGTTCGTACCAGAAACGGGCTTAGGGCCGGTTCGACTCTTAACACTTGAGATGCCTGAAGCCGAACCTGGTATATCGTTGTCAAGCGGAAGATGGGTGGTTAGGCACCGATTGGCACATGGTTTTGAAGATTTCTCGTGCGATGTAGGTCTTCAATGAGCGCAAGGCCGCCCGTTTTGTTTTCCCCTGGGGCGTTTGCTTTGACATGAACTGCTTGGAGCGACCACTATCCACACGTAATCGGACCATTGCAATGATATGGAGCGCCCAATGAGACGACGATTGCCACCGGGATTGACCTGCATGCGGGAGTTTTGGCCGCTTCCTCTTTCGACGGGCGCCACTCCGCAATAACTGGCGAAGTGATCTGCAGTTGGGAATCGCTGCGGATCGCCCACTTCCGCCAGCAACGTGCCAGCCACAATCGCACCGACTCCAGGCAATTCCAAGAGACAGGGCATCAGCGTGCGAACGAAGCTCCGAAGCTGTTTCTCTAATTCGCTTAGCTGACAAACGAGCGTTCGGATCACTTCCTCGATAACTGCGCGTACAGGTGAATGTTCTGTCAGCTCGGACAGCGCGGAGCGGTTCGATCTAAGCTGTTCCGATAGCCGTCGTTGAGCCCGTGAGAGCTCTTGCAAGTCTCGCTGCTTGTCTGAATATTGGAAAGGCGGAAGCTGTGGATTGGCAAGTAAAGCTCGGGCTACGTTGGCTGCGTCTACTTGATCGTTTTTCTTTCTTCCGCGCCGGCAACGATATTGACTGGTCAGACTCGGCGCTATGGGATAGATGGTTTCCCCTTTCGCCAGCAGTTCCTCCACGAACTGAGCCACGAAGCGGTTACCAGCCCCTTCAATGGCCCAACGACGAGAGGCAAACTGAGACGCGAACCGGTGCAACTGCTCGAGACCTGCCGACGTATTCAGCACCTTGATACTGCCCACCAAGAAGCCGTTGCAATCAAGCGCCGCCACCGTGTGGCTGCCGGGATGGGGATCCATACCCAGAGTAATCATTCATTCCTCCTTTTTAGGGAAGAATGCACAGGTGGCGCAAGTCTGTGAAGATCATGCCAATCAGCACCCTGGTATCCGGCGACCACCTATGCACTCTTCCTCTGTGGAGAGTCATGCAATTCGGCTTAAAGCCACTTACGGCAGACTTGGGGAGAGCAATTCCTCACCACCATCTCGTTATACAGACTTGGGAACCGCGATGTGTCACATCTCCAATTAGCGCATTGTACGTCAACGTGAAGACGACGAGGATAGATCTACACTTCGCGACTACAGGCGTTTTATCCTCAAAGCCACTTCTACGATTTGCGACTTTGGGCAAAGTGCCCTTATGATTCGACTGCCGCTGTCCTCTGACGCTAGCCTCTTAAGCTACGCTTCCTTCTGCGCCGGCGATTGCAAAACGCCCGGTATCAATCGTGACAAGGTAGAAATCTGAAAAGACGATAAATCCGCAACAAACGTTCTAGCATGAGAACGCCAATCAGTTCCGGCGAAGAGTGCAACACTTACCCAGGTAAGATACGCACGGTGGTCGCCTAGGAAGAGAAGAGCCGAGGAATCAGTCTGCGTCGCTTGCTTCGCTAGCGTCTTGGATGCTGGCAACATATGACAAGGACCTTGATCAATGCTTGGTCTGCAATGGCAGAGGTTCGCTGCCGAAAAAGGGTTGCGGAAAATTCTAGTACAACTGCTGGGCCGTTCCATTTTTCTGCTGTTGCTGGCTTGCAGTATCCTGTTCCTTTCCGGCTGACTTGGCAATGTCTTGAAGGGCACCTATTATGGTGCCCGCTTGGTAATAGGCCTGAACGTCACTTAGTCCCGTTTCCAAACTGTACGGTGCTACGGGGGTTCCGCCCCCCGCCGGAGCTGGGCATCCGGCGGCCGGACATATAACTGGAGCCTTCATATGATTCTGATCTTGAATGAGGGCCAACTGGGTAGCTCGCGTAGCGCGCATCTTCTCCACGACAGCAGACCGGGTTTGTTGATCGTAGAAATTCTTTTCGTAACTTGTCTTTATTCCGGTCGAACCGGCTGCAATTGCTGACAAGACGCTCTTGAGATGGGCCGTGCCCGTAACGGAACTGATCCCGGTCAAACCCAGGTTTGCAACGTCTCCCGCAAAATTTACGGAAGCATCGGATCCGTAGTATCTAGATTCAAATACCGCGTAATTGTTATCGATCAAGGCAATCAACTCTTGCAGTATCTGATTGCGCCGTGCCACTTTGGCCTGCTTCTCCGCGTCAGTACCTTGCGGCATGGCATTATAGCTTTGCAACAGATTCGGGGTTGACACATCTGCCAAATACTGATTCTTAAACACGCTTGGCGGAATATATGGCTTGGGTTTGTACATCGTGCAACTAACCGAAAGCAAACAGGCCAGCAATGCCGGTTTAAGTGTGCGGGCTGTCATCATATGCAATCTCGCTATCTTCGGGAGTAAGGCTCTCGCCCATATTCGGAAAGGTGACCGATCCTGAGAGGGCAGATGGTCTGCATTTACAGAAGCGCATCATGATTAATATTACGCGAGGAGAAACTCCGTGGATCGGAAAAGAATGTATCAGACGAGTAGGATTTCGCGAACCGCGTTGACCCTTTTGGCCGTAGTCTCTATTAGAGATTCGGCTGGGCAGGATCAGGGGCTAACGCAGACAGAAAGAATCGAACAGTTTCGGTTATCAGCGCCCTCGGCGGGGGCGGCGCAAACGATTCTAGGCGTCCACGCCACACATTACTTTGCGTATCCGGCGAAAGAGGATCCAGACGGAGAGCCGCTTCTCGATGTGAATAGTCAACCATTAGGTCCCAGGGTGTCTCGCCACGATTGGTGTTTAGGTTCGATCGAGGGGACGATCGTCGTCGACGGCGAGCCTTACAACCATGCCCTCAGCAAAGGATCACCTGCGAGCTTTTGCTCGGGAGTGAAAGCTAAAGGCATGTCCGACGCCCGCTATGTTCGCGCTTGCGGGCCCGTAGGAGACGGAATTACGTTACCGGGTAAAAGTCGACCGCTGGTCTTAATTCCATTTCGTACCATCGCCACTGATCCCAAGATCCTTCCCACCGGCTCAGTGGTCTTTATTCCCGCTGCTGTGGGTAAGCTTCTTCCTAACGGGTTTCATCACGATGGCTATTTCTTTGCTGGCGATATCGGCAGCGCCATCGGTGGAAAGCACATTGACGTGTTCTATGGCACGCTTGATCAGGAAATCTTCTCATTCGTGGACTCTGACGATACGTTCAGTATGCGCGTGATACCGGATATCGAGCTTAAAGCGGAGTTTGAAAAATATCATCTGCCTGCATGCACGCACTAAGCCAATCTCTTTGCTTGTTTTGTCCCGAAATCATTAGACACAACTTGTCCTCGCGGAACTTCTTGACAGGGCTATCACGTCAGAAGTGAAGTGCAAGGACGCGACGCAGCATAGAACAACCGATGGAAGATGGACTCACTCTGTTGTTCGGAATGCGTGAATCCTCGCGGACCGCAGCACACCTGATTCGTGTTAATTGTCGGCATTCGTGACGAGGAAAATTGCGCAATCGCGAACTTCAACGGCTTTTGCAAAGGCTACGACCCATCGGCCTGGCGCAAATGGAACTGACTTGCATCAACTTCAGTATCCGATCGCGCGCAGTGGTGCTGCCAGGCGATCTAATCTTGGCTTAGACCGAAGGCGTTCTGTTCATTCCCCCGCAACTAGCGATGGGCACTATTGAGTTCGGCGAATTCACCAATCTGAAGGACGCGTTCAACTTCGAATTCAATCAGCACGGCAGGAATTGCGCCGAGTTTGAAGGTGGCCGGAACCAAGCTAAGTTCCAGGCTTTCGCTAAGTGGGTGAACGAGCATCCAGAGAAACTCAAGGTGCCAAAATTCCGAGTTCCATCGCATGCTGGATGAAGCGCTACATCCGAAGCACGGCCACGTTCGCTGATCAGGCGATCTGTCCGGCCAGACCGGTCTGCAGATAATCGAAACGGCGGCTGTGATCTTTTTCGCTCCATCCAAGGTCAGAGCCGTCGTAATTACGCCGCACCACAGCCCGCGTTGGCAGCGAAGACATGCACGCACCTTTTGGCGCGCTGCTTGGGGCTGGAACCTCATCATCCAAAGATGTCGCTTCCGATAGCAGAGCCCAAAAGCGGAATAAAGGAGCATGCGTGAAACGCGCCCTCCTTTTGGTCCCATAGGACGCGTGACGGCAGGCGGTAGATGTGGGCTCGCGCTTCCAGCTATATCCCGCGTGACGGCCTAGTGTTGAGGAATCCACTCGGACGCGTAGTCGGCTATGATGAGGCGCCTGGTTCCCGCGTCTTCGGCCTCCCGCACTATCGCCGCTGCCTGATCACCGCCGGCAAAAAGTTCTCCTCGCCACTCTTCCTCAATCACTTACAGCCCAAATCAAACGTCGCCATTCTCATCCTTTGCCGCGTCATGTTAGCTTCCAATCGGGCAAGAATGGCTTCTCACCGTTTCTTGCCCTTGGAGGCACGAACACTTATGACACCTCGTCAAGCCCGCAGAGAGCGGCGCGAAGCCGAGCGCAAAGCGAAAAAGCTCGAACTCAAGAAAGCTCGGCAGACTGAAAAGCATCCGCTCGCAGCCGTGGACGAGTTTCCGGAAGTCCAGCCGCGCTGGAACCCGGAGCTCGAAGATGAATTCCCCCGTGAAGTGCGAATCCGCAACAACGCCATGGCCGATCGCATCGCACGCCAAGCCGGTCTCCCCATCCCGCCTCCCGGGCCAACCTCTGGTCCATTTTCCTCCCTCGAAGAGATGCGCGCGCACTATCTCGCCAAAAGAAATGCAGCGAATACAGGCGAGGGAGATATCCATCCCGCTCTAGCTGCAGGGCGGACCGCATCGGAGACGGGCTTCGTTTCGCAGAAACGCGTCGAAACCAACCGCGCCAATGCGAAACTCTCTACCGGTCCTCGCAGCATTACAGGTAAATTGGCTTCGTCTCGTAATTCGACCGCCTCCGGCCAACTCATCATTCCCGGCGAAGACCCCGAAGCCTTCGAATCTCTCCTCTCCGACCTGCTGCAGGATCTCAACCCGCCGACCAGACCGAAGAGCTGCTGGTGAACGAGATGGCCCAGTCCCATTGGCTCGCCCAACGGGCCATCCGTCTCCAAAATGGCTGGTTCACCCAAAACGGCGTAAACGAAAAAGGCTTTTCGCTCTTTCTGCGCTACTTCACAACCCACAACCGTGCGTTCCACAAAGCGCTGGCCGACTTACACAGTCTGCAAAAGAAAAGACGAAAAGCGGAGCGTGGCTTCGTTTCGCAACCTGCCGTCAAAGCCATCCAAGGCAGTGGGTTCGTTTCGCAAGATCCTGCATCACCCGCAGAAAACGCCGAGTTCGTTCGGCAAAATGACCCTGTAACTACCCGCGAGGCTGGGTTCGTTTCGCAAACTGAACCGGTCGAAGCCACCGAAAGGAGCCAACCAGCGAAACAAGCCGCCTAATCGACCCAAGAAACCAGTCAAACTGCAAACTCTGGACGTTCGATCACGCGAGACGTGTCTATGTCGCGCGACAAGTCTGCCAACCAGACCGGAGCATCGCTACTTAACGGGGCTGTCCGCCAAGAGTATCGGGGCCGGAGGGCTGAATGAGCGGGGCAGAGGAAGCCCCGTCCGACGCTGACGGAAGCTTCGGCTCGGCCGCGGTCGTGCCGTCGTGTTTGGGACCCAGCTTGAGAGAAATCAGGCTGAGGGCGTCAATCTTGCCGTCGTTGTCGATCTTCTGATCTGCCTGGAATCGCCGCATGGCGTCGGTCGAATCGTCGCCCCACGTCCCATTCGGGTCACCCTTGAAGTAGCCTCTGTCGGCTAAGGCTTTTTGAATCGTCTGATAACGTTCCGGATCAGGATGCAACTGGTAGCTGGGAACGGGGGCAGCATGAGCCAGACGCCGTCCCCGTATCGAGCGGCCGCGGGTCCTGACCGAAGATGCACGAGCAGAACGGGCGTTGGCTGCTAGATGCAAAGCAGTGGGACTGGTGTGTACGGCAGAGCGCGTTGCGACGGCAACCTTACGGGAAGAGGCTGCGGTTGCCGGTTTTTTAGCTACAGATTTAGGGTGTTGCGGGGCTGCGTGGAGCGGCGTTAGGGCAATTGCCAAGAGCGTCAGGGCGACAACTCTCTCCATAGCGGTTAAGCAAAATCTTAGCACTTTGTTGACCCTGGTGATACTGATTTACTCAGATTAATCTGGACGCGAAAGCGCGCCGACCTTCCCGCTTTGAGCACTTATGGCATACTCATAAGTTCATGGCCGCTTACGCAGGCAGCTTTTCGTTCCGATATTGGTTTAGGACAGTATCGTGCCGAGGGGCTTCCGCTTAGAGCCAAACGCAGCGGAACGGATTTAAAAAGGGGGCCCACTCGAAAGCGAGTGGGCCTTTTTATTGGTTTTCAGAGCACATTCGTGAGGGGCAGATGATCATTTCGATGAAACTTCACGCGACCAGAGCGGAGATTCAGGCCGTATTCGATCGCATACAAGAGTTCGGGTACAAGGTGCATTCGATCGAGGGCGAGGAGCGCGTCGTCATCGGTGTCGTCGGCATGGGCGACGTGACGGCGTGCCTGGAGTCGTTGGAAGCGATGCCGCAAGTGGAGAAGGCCGTCCGTATTTCGGCTCCGTATAAATTCGTCAGCCGTGAGTTCCGGCCCACGAAAACGCAGGTGCGGGCGAACGGGACCGAAATCGGTGGCGACGAATTCATCGTCATGGCCGGTCCGTGCTCTGTCGAGAGCGAAACACAGATTCTGGAAACAGCGCGGTATGTCCGCGAACACGGGGGCAAGTTTTTGCGCGGAGGAGCATTCAAACCGCGCACCTCGCCCTATGATTTCCAAGGTATGGAATTGGAGGGCCTGAAGCTGCTTGCGAAAGCCAAGCAGGAGACCGGCCTCGGAATCATCACCGAAGTGATGAGCGATCGCGATGTCGACATGGTGGCCGAGTACGCGGATATCCTGCAGATCGGCGCCCGAAACATGCAGAACTTCGCCCTGTTGAAGGTCCTCGGAGCGGCGAAACGTCCCGTGATGCTGAAGCGCGGTTTAAGCTCCACAATCAAAGAGCTGCTGATGTCGGCGGAATATGTCGTCGCGCATGGGAATCCGAACGTGATTCTGTGCGAGCGAGGCATCCGGACCTTCGAGACGGCCACGCGGAACACGTGCGACATCACCGCGGTGGCTGTGTTGAACGAGTTATCTCACCTGCCTGTCGTGCTGGACCCGAGCCATGCGACAGGCAAGCGCAGCTTGGTCCCCGCGCTCTCGCGAGCGGGCGTGGCGATTGGCGCCGATGGACTCATCGTCGAAGTGCATCCGCATCCGGAAAAGGCCATGAGCGATGGCGCGCAATCGTTGACGTTCGATCAGTTTGGAGGCATGATGCGCGATCTCGATCCATACATCGCGCTTTGGAAGCGTGCGCGGGCTGCCGACATGGTGACTGCATAGGCGCCTGGCAAATCTCTTGCGACTTCAATCGAAACCTGTGTTGTATGTGGCCGCGCTGCTAGCCGCCGCCGCGTTGCTGTTCTTTGCGGTCCACTCTTACCGCTATCGCTTCATACGTACCAACCCCGAGCTTTTGGGATTGCTGCCCCCCGGAGACGTGACGACCTTTTTCGCCGATATAGGAGAACTGCGCAATGCGGGCATGCTGCAACTGCTTTCGGGATCGAAGCCGGCCGGTGACGCTGAGTACAAGCAGTTTGTGCGCGAGACCCAGTTCGATTACACCAAGGATCTGGACGCGGTCGCCGGCACCGCCGACGGCCACCAGCTCTTCTTCGTTGCGCGTGGACGCTTCGATTGGAGTAAATTGCGGCAGTATGCGGCAGCACATCGTGGCGATTGCCGCCGCGAAATTTGCAGTCTGCCCGCCGGCAGCCCTGGACGGTGGATATCCTTTGTTCCGATTCAACCGGACGTGATGGCCGTCGCGCTGAGTCAGGACGATTCGGCGGCGGATCAGTTGCGTCCTGCGCATCCGCAACCAGCGGAACCGATCCCGTCCACACAGCCGATTTGGATCAAGATGTCGCACTCGATGCTCGAAAACCCGCTGAGTCTTCCGCTCGCGCTACGGATTTTCGCGGTCTCCTTGCAGTCGGCTAATTCCGTGATCTTTTCGATCGGTCGAGCGCCGGACAATAGCAAAGCCGCCTTTGACGTGCAACTGGACGCGCAGTGTCCGAATGAGGTGACCGCGGAATCGACCCGCAATCAACTGGAAATTCAAACGAAGATGCTGATTCTGGAACTCGCGCGTGAGCGCCAGAAGCCAAGTCCTGCCGATCTGACAGGCTTGCTCACAGCCGGTTCCTTTCAGGTCGTGGAAAAACGCGTGCTGGGGACTTGGCCGGTACGGAAGAGTTGCTCAATACGCTTCAGTAACGCCTGTCGCTGCGGCCCGGTCTCGCGAATGGGCGGGCAGTATGTTCCCGCCCACGTAAGCATCGCCCGATTTTAATCGTTCGGGATCCCGCCTTCCCAAACGGACAGAAGTCCTCGTTCGGGCTAACCTAGAGATAGACTGGATGTCCACGAGCGTTTCGGATCTGCCGCAGGTTGATGCCCTGTATCACTCACTGGAAGAGAAAGTAAGGGCGCTGCGGCCCAAAGAAGATCTAGCGCGCCTGGAGCGAGCGTACCTTTTCGCCGCCGACCACCATAAAGGCCAGAAACGCAAATCGGGCGAACCCTACATCACGCATCCTCTGGCAGTGGCCAACGTTCTGGCGGACATGCAGATGGACCTCGTTTGCCTGCAAACCGGCTTGCTGCACGATGTGGTGGAGGATACGGCCGTAAAGATCGAGGAGATCAAGGAAAAGTTCGGCGAGGACGTGGCGCGCTGCGTGGATGGCGTCACCAAGCTGAGCAAAATCAGCCTGGCTAACCGGGAAGACCGTCAGGCGGAGAGCATTCGCAAAATGCTGCTGGCGATGACAGGCGATATTCGCGTGATCATCGTCAAACTGGCCGACCGGTTGCACAACATGCGGACGATCGGATCGCTGCCACGGGAGAAGCAGGAATTGATTGCGCAGGAAACGATCGACATTTACGCTCCCATCGCTCACCGCTTAGGAATGGGCAAGGTGCGCGGCGAATTGGAGGATTTGGCTTTCCAAACGCTGCAGCCGGAAGCCGCGGCGGAGTTGATTCGCGAGATCGAGTCGAAGCGCCAGGAGCATGAACACTGGCTGCGGCAGGTTCAAACGCATATCGAACATAAGCTGGCGCGCGAAGACGTCAAGGCGCGAGTGGACGGGCGTGTGAAGCGCGCCTATTCCGTTTACCAGAAGCTGAAACGGCAACGCATCACGCTCGATCAGGTGTACGACGTGCTGGCGGTGAGGATCATCGTCGACTCGGTGAAGAACTGCTACGCGGCGCTCGGTGTGATCCATAACGAGTGGCACCCGGTACCGGGCCGCATCAAGGATTTCATCGCGATGCCGCGGCCGAACTTGTATCAATCGCTGCACACATCGGTGATCGGACCCGGCGGTATCGCTTTCGAAGTGCAGATCCGGACAGAGGAGATGCACAAGATCGCGGAGGAAGGCATCGCGGCGCATTGGAAGTACAAGGAAGGCAGTAAAGGCCCGCGTGGGGACGATCAGAGGATCGCCTGGCTGCGCCAATTAGTCGAATGGCAGCGTGAGGTGAGCGACTCGACGGACTTCCTCTCCACTCTGAAGGTGGATTTGTACTCAGAAGAGGTCTACACGTTCACGCCGAAAGGGCGCGTGATTGTTCTTCCTCGCGAGGCTACGCCCATCGATTTCGCTTACGCCATTCATAGCGATGTCGGGCAGACCTGCGTCGGCGCGCGCGTGAACGGCGCCATCAAGCCGCTGAAATCGACGCTGCGCAATGGCGATGTCGTGGAGATTTTGACTCAGCCCGGGCATCAGCCGAGCCGCGATTGGCTTTCAGTAGTGAAAACGTCGCGTGCGCGCAACCGGATCAAGCACGTGATCAACGCGGCGGAGCGCACCAAAGCGGTGGAGATCGGGCAGAAATCGCTCGAGAAAGAGGCGCGCCGCCTCGGAGTGAGCCTGGGGCGGATTTCGCAGGACGATCTCCAGTCGGTTGCGTCCGACTACGGCGTGAGCAAAACGGAAGATTTGTACGCGGCGCTGGGGTTTGGAAAGTTCTCGGCCCGGCAGGTCCTGCAAAAAATGGCGCCGGATGAAGTGCAAACCGACGCCGCCCCGGAACCAGCGGAGACGCCGCGGAGTTTTCAATCGCCGCCTACTTCGCCATTCGGCGATGGCGATCTGACCATCCATGTGAAGGGCGCCGATGACGTGCTGGTCTATCGCGCGAAGTGCTGCAACCCGATCCGGGGCGAGAAGATCGTCGGATATATCACCCGCGGCAAGGGAGTCGCCGTGCACTCCGTGCAATGCCCGAATGTGCAGAACCTGATGTACGAGGCGGAGCGCAAGATCGATGTGGAATGGGCCCGCAGCGGCGGCAGCGATGCACTACCTGTGAAAGTCGTGGTTTACACCGACGACCGCCCGGGCATTTTGCATCAACTCACTTCCATCTTGAGCGGGGAAGCGAGCAATATACGGACGCTCGAAGCGCGCGGCGATCAAACGCGCACAGATGAGAGCGCAATTGTGGACATCACGATGGAAGTGAAGGACAAGAAGCAACTGGAACGCGTGATTACGGCGTTTCGCCGCATACCGGGAGTGCGCGATATTGAGCGCGTCCTCACGGCCTGAACGGAATCCAAATAGGTAACCATGCAAGAAGAAGCGCGCGACGTGCTCTTAGCCGATCCGGAGCATATTGCCATTTCGAAATCGACTGGTATCAAAATCGACTGGCGGGACGGACATGCGAGCGATTACCCACTGGCGCATTTGCGAGACCACTGTCCCTGCGCGACGTGTATGGGGCACATGGAACCGAGCCGCAACCGTCAAACTATTCCAACCCAAATCCATTTCAGATGTTTAAACCGGCGCTGAAGATGGATTCAGTGGAAGCGGTCGGAAGTTATGCGATTCGGATCTATTGGAACGACGGACACAGCTCAGGCATTTACTCGTTCGATCACCTGAGAAAGGTTTGTCCGTGCGTGCAGTGCAAGGGAGCTACAGCAACCGGAAGTTAACTTCTACCTGCGCCTGAGTGGCTACCGGGCGTCCGCCCTTCATGCCGGCGCGGAAGCGCCACTTGGAGACCGCTTCAATCGCTTTTTCGTCCAGGCCGAGGCCTAGCGGTCGAATGATATGAATATCGCGAGGAACTCCGGTCGCGTCGACCACAATAGACAAGAGCACGGTTCCGGAATACTTCGCCTTACGCGCTTCTTCGGAGTACTCGGGTTCCACTTTGTTGATCAGAGTAGGAGCTGAAACATCGCCGCCGATGCGGAACGCGCCGCCGCCCGTGCCGCCGCCTGAGCCGGGACCGTAGCCATCGCCGCTGCCGGATCCTATGCCGCCTCCGGTGCCAGTGCCGAGCCCATTTGCTCCCGGACCACCCGACAGAAGAGTGCTGTGGGCCAGAGGATCGCCGTATTGGTCGGACACGATTTGCGGAGTGGGCGCCGTAATGGTGGGAGTCACCGGAAGAACCGGCTTCGGAATCGCCAGCGCGGGTGGCATGAACTGCTTGGGAGCAAATTTCGGAGCTGCCCCGTGGCTGACCGGTGTCGGCATTTTCTGTCCGCCGCCACCACCGCCGCCCGCTTTCTGGGCCGCCGGAGGCAGTTTGTAGGGTGCGACATAGACGATGTCGCTGGTATCCCTCAGCTTCTTTATAACCTTCGGCGCTTGGAACACGAGCAGAAGCAGAGCGATCACGCCGACGTGAATCAAAAGGGAAACGGCGCCCGATTTGCTTTCTCCGCCGCCGTAGGCGCCCCAGATGGTGCCCACTTCCACCGGCTTGGAGGTGACTTCAAGTGGGGGCAGCTTGGGCGGATGAATTAAGTCTCTAACGTTGCTGACGAGCGACTTGAACCAAGGCTCCTCCGCCCTCGTCATGCGATCGAAGTTTTGGTTTTCGACCGGCCGGGAAGTCAGTTCGAGAGGTGGCAGCTTGGGAGGATTCAGAGTCTCCCGAATTCCCCGGAAGATGGACTTGAACCACGGCTCTTCGATGTTCGTACTCATCAAGAGCCGGTCGAGATGCGAATCAGACTGAGCCGCTTGCGAATGCTCCATATCTTCCTTCACCGTATCGCCTTCAACGCCGTTACTACTTAACACAGACACCGCCATTGACACCTTGCGCGACTCAGGATCGGCACTCGTTTGACGTGATTGGAAAAATCACAGTTGCAATGAATGTTGCTGACTTATTCAAACGGGTACCCCCAGTCTAGCACCATAAAATCCACAGGCTAAGCGAGCAAAAACGCTCGCATTTCCTTCCACATTGGATCCAGAACGTCCGTCAACTCGTGTCCGGAAGCGAAGGTCACCAGTTTCACGTTCGGATGAGAGTCCGCATAGGCCGACGAGTATTGAACGGGCACGACCGGGTCCTGGGTTCCATGAAAGATGAGAGCCGGCTGGCAGAACTCAGGTAAGGCAGGGTAAGAGCTGGAGTCTTCCATGCAGTTGATAACCGATCGGCATCTCGCGTCCCTCCCCGTAATGAAGTATCGGCAGTGTGCCGGTTTTTCTCCAGAGGTCCAGTCGCTCGGGTCCCAGGGCGTCGGTCCAGAGCTGATAGAACTGGAAAGCGGGCGCAAGCAGGACGAGTTTTCGTACTTCCGGGTGCAAGGCGGCGTAGAGCGCGGCAAGGTAACCACCTAAGCTGGAGCCAATTAACATCACCGGCTCGTGGCCGGCGGCGCGTTCGATCACCCTCAGTTGCCCCGAAATAGTCAGCGCCTCGAAGCGGCCTTCCGCCAGGTCCGGTATCTCGACCGGGAAGCCGAGTTCTTGCAAATGCTGGGAGAAATAGCGGGCCTTGCGGGAGGCGGGGCTGGAGGCAAAACCATGTAGATAGAGGACACGCAAATGATCGGACAACATCTACATCTTAGTTGCGAGACGGGCGAACCGGAAGGAAGCGCGGATCGCCTTGCTACAAATGAGAAGGATCGCTAGAATTTGTTGAGCTAAACAGCACCGGGCGAGCCCGCCGATTCGTTTCCCCTGCATTGATGATGTAGCTTAGAGTGTTGGATCGGATGGTTTTGCCGAATTTGGCAGACGCGTTTGCGAATACAGGAGAACAAAGAATGTCGGTAGCAGAGAGAGTAAAGCAGATCATCGTCGAGCAACTCGGAGTGGATGAGAACCAGGTGGACCCAAGCGCGTCCTTCGTCGACGATTTGGGCGCGGATTCGCTCGACATCGTCGAACTGGTGATGGCGTTTGAGGAAGCATTCGATCTCGATATTCCGGACGAAGACGCGGAGAAGATCAAGACCGTGAAGGACGCTATCGATTACATCGAGGCGAAGAAGAAGTAATTTGGGGCTGCCATTCGCTTTCGGCCCTGGGGCCGGAACCACGGAGAGAGAAACGTGCCGCGAAGAGTAGTTGTCACAGGGGTAGGGCTCATCAGCTCGGTCGGCACTGGAACGGAAGAATGTTGGTCCGCGATTCGCAACGGCAAGAACGGCGTTGAGACCATCACGCAGTTCGACGCTTCCGGCTATGCCTGCCGCATTGCGGGTGAAGTGAAGAATTTCGACCCCCTCGAATACGTCGATAAAAAAGACGTAAAGAAGATGGGGCGTTTCATTCAGTTCGCGATGGCGGCGAGCCAATTTGCGGTCGAGAGCGCCGGCCTGAAGGTGAAGCCGGAGGAAGCGGAGAACGTCGGCGTTTATATCGGCAGCGGCATCGGCGGATTCGAGGTGATCGAGCGCGAGCACAAGATTCTGCTCGAGCGCGGTCCCAGCCGCATCTCTCCCTTTTTCATTCCTTCCTGCATTGTGAATCTGGCGAGCGGCTACGTTTCCATTCGCTATGGCGCCAAAGGGCCGAATTCGGCGACCGCGACCGCCTGCACCACCAGCGCTCACTCGATTGGCGATTCGTTCCGGCTGATACAGCATGGCTACGCCGACGTGATGATTTGCGGTGGCAGCGAAGCCTGCGTGACGCCGATGGGCATAGGCGGGTTCGCCGCCATGCGAGCTCTTTCGACGCGCAACGACGAGCCGCACAGAGCCTCGCGTCCCTGGGACAAGGAGCGCGACGGGTTTGTTGTCGGCGAAGGCTCGGGCATTCTGGTGATCGAAGAACTGGAGCACGCCCAGAACCGGGGCGCGCGCATTCTGGCCGAGGTGGCCGGTTACGGCATGAGTTCCGATGCGCTATCACATCACTTCACCGCCCGAAGATGGCGACGGCGGCTACCGCGTAATGCGCAACGCGTTGCGCGATGCCAAACTGGATGCCGTGGAAGTGCAATACGTCAACGCGCATGGAACTTCGACCGGGTTGGGAGACAAGGCGGAGACGATTGCCATCAAGCGGGCGTTTGGCGAGCATGCCAGGAAGCTGGCGGTGAGTTCCACCAAATCGATGACCGGCCATGTGCTGGGTGGGGCGGGCGGAATGGAGGCCGGCATTACGGTGCTGGCGATCCGCGACCAGATCGCGCCGCCAACCATCAACTACGAGTTCCCCGATCCCGATTGCGATCTGGATTATGTCCCGAACCAGGCGCGCCCGCTCGAAATCGAGCATGCGGTTTCGAACAGCTTCGGGTTTGGCGGTACCAACGGCTGCCTGGTGTTCAAAAGATTCAGGCAATAAACTTCCAGCTAGCCGTGTAGCGGCTGAGGCGGTACTTTAGAAGTACAGAGCACGACGTCTAACTACATCCAGCTAGGCTGTGCGTAGCTAGCCCGGCAGCCAAGCGGTGCCTGGTCAACACTGGCCAGCAATCGCCAGGCCCCGCGCAGTGCATTGCTGGGCTATAACTTAGGAGGTCCGGCGCGGCTCGTCTCCCCATGCTGATCTGTCCTGTTTGCTCCACTGCCAACCCGGACAACTCTGTCGTCGTGCGAGCACTGTAACAGCGCGTTCGAACTCGAGCCTCAAAGATCTGATATCAAAGACTTGACCATCGCGGGCAGGGAGCAACTCACGGTGGCGTCTTCGAGCGCGGCGGGCGCGACACCCGAGCGGCGCAAACGCAGGGACGGACTTTTCGCCGGGCGACGTGATGGCGGATCGCTACGAAATTATCTCGCGCCTGGGCGAAGGTGGCATGGGCGCGGTCTACAAAGCAATCGACCGCGAACTGGATCGCGAGATCGCGCTGAAGACAATCCGCGCCGATGTGGCCTCAAACCCCGTCGCTATTCGCCGCTTGAAACAGGAAACTCTGCTGGCGCGCCAGATTGCGCATCGCAACGTGGTGCGGGTGTTCGATCTGGGCGTGGCTGACGGCGTGCGCTTCATCACCATGGAGTTGGTGGAAGGCGAGAGCCTCAGAACACTCATCGAGAGGCGAGAAGAAGCTTCCGGCCGGCAGGGCGCGGTCGCCATCATGAGCCAGATCTGCGAGGGACTGGCGGCGGCGCATGCCGAAGATGTCATTCACCGCGACCTGAAGCCGCAGAACGTGCTGATCGGCAGCGACGGGCGCGCCCGCATTTTGGATTTCGGCCTGGCGCGGCCGGTCGAGGAAACCGGCATCACGCGTACCGGCGTGATTATCGGGACGCCCGACTACATGTCGCCGGAGCAGGCGCTGGGTCAACCCGCCGATTCGCGCTCGGATATTTTCGCGTTCGGCATCATCTTCTACGAAGTGCTGACCGGGACCCTGCCGTTCAGCGGCCGAAGCATGGTGGAATCGTTTCTGGCGCGCACCCGGGAACGTGCCCGGCCGATCGAGTCCGTTGAGCCGTCGGTTCCCGCGGATCTCGCGCGCGTCGTGACGCGTTGCCTCGAACGCGATCCGGCGCAGCGGTATCAACGCGCCGAACGGATACTCCAGGATCTGAAACTCGAAGATCTGCAGAACGCAGGATAGCCCGCACGACGCGGACCGCGCTGCATCGAAGGCGCTGAGCCCAGGATGCTTGACCAGAGGCGCTTTCACCCGGCGCGATGCTGGGCACCCGCTACCGCATCGAAGCGGAAGCGGGCGAAGGCGGCATGGGCAAGGTGTACCGAGCCACCGATCTGGATCTGAACCGCACGGTGGCGCTGAAGGTGGTGCGTCCCGGACATGGCCCCGATGCCGAATCCGTCGCAGCGGCTGAAGCAGGAGATTTCGCTCGCGAGCCGGATCTCTCACAAGAACGTTCTGCGCATCCACGATCTGGGCGAAGTGGGCGGGATGCGCTTCGTCTCCATGGCGTGGGCCGATGGCGAGGATCTCGGGCAACTGATCCGGCGTTCCGCGCCATTCCCGAGAAGCGGATCATCGAGCTGGGCTGCGAGATGTGCGAAGGCCTGGAGGCGGCGTGCGAGCAGGGAATCGTGCATCGGGATTTGAAACCGACCAACGTGCTGCTCGATTCCGCCGGGCATGCGTGCATCGCGGATTTCGGTCTGGCGCGGACGACGGAAGCGGAACAGGCGTCGCCGGTGGCCGTGGCGGGCGAGATCCCGGCACGCCGCGTTACATGTCGCCGGAGCAGGTGGAGGGAAAGCGCACCGATCACCGGACCGACATCTACTCGCTGGGCCTGATTCTGTATGAGATGGCGACGGGCAGCGATCCCGTTCAAGGACGATTCCGCTGTTTCAGACGATGGCGCAGCGCGTCACCGAGACGCCGAAAAACCCGAAGCTGTTGAATCCGGCGATCTCGCAAGCGCTGGCGACGATCATTCTGCGTTGCCTGGAGCGCGATCCGCAGTCGCGATATAAGGACGCGCGTGCGCTGCTGCGAGGAGTTGCGGCATTTGGAGGCGCCGCAACCGCCGGTTGCGCGATAGCGGCATGCGGAAGTGGATGTATACGGCGGCAGCGGCCGCGGTGCTTGCGATTGCCGGCGCCGCATCGCCTGGTTTGTCCGAGCGTCACGACCGCGTGGAGATCCCCGCGGAGCGGCAAGTACATCGCGGTGCTTCCTTTCCGAGCGGTGGGCGCGGATCCGAATTTGAAGTATGAAGCGCAGGGTGTGGCGGAGTCCATTTCGGCGCGCCTGTTCTCGTTGAGCAGCGTTCATCCCGTTTCTTCATTTGCCTTGGAGCAGGTGGATCTTGCGCAGCCCGTGAAGGCCATCGCGCGCAAGGTGGGCGCGAACCTGGTGGTAGAAGGCCAGCTGCAGAGCGCGGGTGATTCCATCACTATCATCGCCAGCCTCGACAACGTCGAAACCGGAAAACGATCATGGAGTAGATCGTTTTCCGGCATGCGGGCCGACCTGCTTACCTTGGAGGAAGAGATTTCCAACGGTGTGATTGCGGCATTGAACGTGACGCCTACACTCGCTGAGCGCGAGCGCACGACTGTCCAGCCGACGCAAGACTTGACTGCCTACGACGAATATCTGAAAGGGCGCGACACGTTCAAAAGCCGGCGCGACGCCGACGGAGCCCAGGCGCGCTTGGCGTTGTTTGAACAGGCGTCCACAAAAGACCCTTCGTTTGCGCTTGCCTGGACTGGCGTAGCGGACGCGAGCCTCGAGATTTACAAGCTGAAGCACGATAGTTTCTGGTCGGAGAAGGCGCATTGCAGCCGCCAGGGAAGCGCAGAGCAGGAACGACAATCTGCCCGAAGTGCACCTCGCGTTGGGGAGCATCTACACGGCAACGGGCAAGAACGCGCAAGCGGTGAGCGAGATTCAGCGCGCCCTCGAACTCGAGCCGAATTCGGACGATGGCTACGTGCGGCTGGGACGGGCATACCTGGCGACGGGCCAAACGCGACGCCGCGTTAGCTGCTTTGAAAAAAGCGGTCGAGCTGAATCCTTACTATTGGTACAACCACTATCAACTGGGGAAGGCATACTATGCGCTGGGCCGCAACGACGATGCGTTGCCGGAGTTCAAGCGCGTGGTGGAACTCGATCCCACGAACGCGGCGGCCCACAATGCCTTAGGGATCCTTTACGCGCGGCGCACTCCATGGGAAAAATGCATACCGGAATTCGAACGATCGATTCAGTTGAAGCCGTCAGCCGAACGCCTATACAAATTGGGCGACCGCGTACTTCCGTGCCGGGCGTTATGCGGATTCCGTTCCTTTGTTCCAGAAAGCGGTGGAACTCAATCCGGCGGACGTCGTGGTGGTTGGCAATTTAGCCGATGCCTATCGTCAGCTGAAACAGTACGAAAACGCGCAACAGACTTACGATCGGGCCATCGAACTCGCCTATAAACAGTTAGAAGTGAACCCGAAGGACGCGGACGTGATGGGTAATCTGGCTCTCTTCTATGCCAAAAAGGGCGGCGCGGCAAAGGCGCGGGAGATCATCGCTCGGGCTCGCGCCATCAACTCCGCGAACAGCCAGCTGATGTACGATGAGGCGCTGGTGGATGCTCTAGGCGGTCACGAACAAGATGCGGTGCACTCTCTCGGGCGCGCGCTGCAGAACGGTTACTCGCTGGACGATGCGCGCAAGGATCCCGATTTGGCGGCCGTGCGGGCGCTTCCCGCCTTCAAAGAGCTTTCTAAAAAAGTCGGCGGTTAACTGAATCGGCTGCGGAACTGACGAGCGCCGAACCAAACGAGGCCAAGCCCACCCGCTATCAGCAGGATGGATGCAGGTTCGGGAGCGGTGCCCGGAGCGTTCGGTACGACGTTTGCAGCGGCTATGAAATCAGCGCCCGGACCCCAACCACCTGCGCCGTTTGGATCCGGTGGTTGTGTGATTGTTCACGAAATCGTTCAGGTTGATGCGTGAAGTACTGACCATCCGGAATCCGCACCCTCGCTGCTAGGGCCGCTGTTAAAAAGACCTATGGTGAAACTGGAAAGACCATTGCCCAGTGACGTGGAAGAAAGCTGCGTCGTGTTGAAGAACAATCCGTGGGGAAGGGTGATTGCCGAGTTAGACGGTTCGGTTACCGTGATCTCCAGATTCTGAAAAAAGATGCCACTGTCGTTGACAAATGCGAGAACGCCGCCGCCCAGTGCGTCAGCTCCGAAAACAAAGCTGCTGCTGGTGACCGGAGTGCCTGCAGTGGGGTCGCCCATGGAAAAGACCGGATCCACCCCGTCGGCGCGGAGCAGACTGGCGCCCATGGCAAGTACCGCTAACCCGAGCAAATACGCTGATCGATTCATTGAAGCCCTCCTCCTGGGAAAAAATGTATTTGTTTAGGGATGAGGAACTGCCGCTTTATGTTTCCTGCCGATCTTTGGCATAGGACGTGCAGTACTTAAGTCTGCTCCTGTGCGTAAGAGACGTTGTTCGCGGTCAATCACTGCAGCGACGAATTGCTGGCTTTCCCTTCATTACCGCTCCCCATTCCTCTGGACTTCGATCCCTGACGTGTCGTGAGAAAAGCCAATGGTGCCCGTCCAGATCCTCGGCTGCATACTGATACTCTCCATACTCCGTCTCGTGCGGCTCCTCGAGGATCTTCGCGCCCGACGCTTTTGCTGTCGCGTAGTGGCCATCCACATTGTCCAAAAAAATTGTCAGGGACTGGGTGCCATATCCCAGCTGCGCCGGCGACTGTTGCGGGCCCCGTGCCTGTCGCACCTGGATCACTGCTCTCCCGGCGCGGATCTGGCCACCGGCCGGCGGAGTGCCGTAGCGATAGTACTCCTCAAACCCAAATACCCGGTCCAGCCAGGCAATCGCCTCGGGCAGGTTTTGATAGACCACGTGGGGCAGGACGGTGTCGACGGGTACGGAACGATTTCCGGACGTCATAGCAGAATGCTACTGTGACGCCGCACTCTAGCTTGAGCTACTGAACGCATGGCGTAGGATGCTGGAACTTCGGCGAATGTATCTCTTTCATTTGTTTCGCTCGTTTTTACCGCTTCGTAACCCGATCGGGTTCGGGGTGAGCGATTTTCTGGAAATTGCTGTTACTGCTCTGCTGGTGCTGCTGGCAGTGACACGCTTCTGGAGCGAGCCGTTTCTGCGCCGCTGGGCCGGAAGAACCGGCGTTTGCATGCTTTTGCTGGCGGCATTGCCGGTGGCGCTCCGATTATTGCTTCTTCCGCGCTGCCCTGTGCCTACCCTGAGCGGCTCCGACGATTTTAGTTACGCGCTGTTGGGCGACACGCTCTTCCACCTGCGCCTGGCGAACCTCACGCATCCATTGCACAAATTCTTCGAGACGGTTTTCGTACTTCAGCAGCCAACTTATAGTTCGATTTACCCTTTGGGGCAGGGCATTGCGCTTGCCTTCGGACGTTTATTCAGTGGAAATGCCTGGGCGGGTGTCGTACTATCCGTTGGACTGCTGTGCGCCCTGTGTTATTGGATGCTGCGCGCCTGGACCACCCCGCTGTGGGCGCTCGCCGGCGGCTTGCTGGCGGTGATGGAATTCGGTCCGCTCAGCGCCTGGATGAATAGCTATTGGGGCGGCGCGCTTTCCGCCGTGGCGGGCTGCCTGGTGTTTGGGGCTCTGCCTAGATTGCGCGCTCAGGGCGGCGTGCGGAATGCCGCGTTACTCGGCTTGGGCGTGGGCCTGGAGGTGTTGACGCGGCCCTTCGAAGCCGTCCTTCTGGTCGTTTGTGCACTGCTGTTCTTTTCTCCGATGCTGTGGCAGCGTATCGATGCCCGCCTCGCGTTAAGGTACGCCGTCATAGCTCTGCTGGCGATATCGCCCGCACTCGCGTTAACGCTTGTTCAGGACAAAGCCGTCACGCGGAACTGGACGATGCTGCCGTACATGCTCAGCCGTTACCAATACGGCGTGCCCGCCAGCTTCACGTTCCAGCCCAATCCGGTTCCACATCGCTCACTTACGCCGCAACAGGAACTCGACTACCGGGCACAAAGCGCGATTCACGGCGACGGCCCCGATACGTTCTCGAAGTTTTTGAGCGCTGGAGTTTCCGGTTGCGCTATTACCGTTTTTTCTTCTTTGCCCCGCTGTATCTTGCGGCGATGATGTTCGTCGTCAGAATTCGCGAATGGCGCTTCGCGTGGGTACTGCTCGCGCTTGCCGTCTTCAGCCTGGGAACTAATTTTTATCCCTACTTCTATCCTCATTACGTTGCCGCGGTCACGTGCCTTTGCGTTCTGGTGAGCGTAAAAGGGCTCGAATGGATCGGTCGGACTGCGAATCGGGAGCTTTGCGGCAGGCCGCCAAGCGAGCCGGTTGATTCTCTTTGTGTGCGCCACACAATTCTCTGTTCTGGTACGGTCTTCACCTGTTCGGCTCCGAGGAAGTGTGGCCCGCGTTTCAACAGGAGACCTGGGATTTCATCAATTACGGCGATCCGGAAGGTCGAATTGCAATCAACAATGAACTCGCCAAATCGCCGGGACAACAACTGGTGTTCGTTCACTACTCGCCGCGACACAAGTTTCAAGAGTGGGTCCATAACGCTGCGGATATCGATAGCAGCCGCGTGGTCTGGGCCAATGACCTGGGCCCCGTGGAGAACCAGAAACTGATCGACTATTTTCGAAATCGCCGGACGTGGTTGCTGGAGCCCGATGCGGAGCCGCCACGGTTGAGTGCGTATAAAACGACGCCGGCTACTTCACATCCGTGAACGGCGATTTTGGTAGCGGGCGCTGCTTGGCGGGGCTGCACTATCCGAGTACATGCGTCAGGCGCGGCGGGACGGCATCCGGTTCCAGAAGCCAGACGGCCCGATGCGGATAGTAACGCAGAAGCTTTTCATTCTCTGTTGCGCCGAGATCGCGCGCCATGACGATTCGCGAGCCGTCGATATCGGCGGCGTTCCAGACCCATTCGTCCTGATAGCGATGCCCGGGCCAATAGCGCACGAACACCAGTTGTTTTCCGGCGTGGCTTGCAAGTTGATCGGCGACTTCGGTGCGCCTCTGTGGGCCTGAGTGATTGATGGCGTCCCAAGTTTCATACTGCATCGCCTGGCTCGATATGTGAAGGCGTTCGAGAAGATGCAGGCTGTACCAGAAAACAAAGTGCGCACCGCAAAGAAAGAGTACGATGCTTGCCGCTTCTCTACCCACGGGCTTGCCTCGATGAGTGAAGCCGTGCAAACGTCTCAAACCAATGACACTGACCAGAAGAAATAAAGACGTAGCGGCTGCCAGGTAGTGGGGCAACAGGTACGGGAACAGGTTGATACCGAGAGCGAAGATCGCCAGAGTTGCGATGACCCAGAGCATGCCAGGCTGTTTCAACGCGAAAAAGAACGCGACGATCGCAATGTAAAGTGGCGGCAGAAAGAAAGAACGGTAGTACCGGATACGGTACTCCAGCCGGAGCAAAAATCGCGGCAGCGTATCCCTGCCGCCGCCGTGAGTTAGCGCCTGCGCGGTGTAATCCAGCTGCTGTTGCAGTGTCAGCGCCCGATGGGGAATCGCTGGTTTTTGTATGGTCAACGTTGTGGGAACGCCATATTGATATTGGCTCAGTTGCTCGGGCAAGGTGGTCCATTTGCCTGTCACTTGCTTGTTCTGCAGCAGCACCAGAACCAGACACGGAGCCATGGCAAGCAGCACATAAGGCGCGGCCTTACCGATTATTGCTATTTGCTCCCGCTTGCGAAGTATCGGGACGAAAAACAGCACGACGCTGAGCAGCAACAGGATCGACTCGAACGGCCGCGTCATCGACTGTATACCGAGCCCTGCCCCAAGTAGCAGCGCATCGCGTCCGCGCCACCTTGCCTGCAACCGCGGCAGCGCTCCGAAGACAAGACACCCAGCGACTGCGGGAAGCGCGCCGCCCCAATAAGAATTCATCCAAGTGTTGAGAGGACCGAATTCGATGACGGCGAGCAAACCTCCGGCAAGCGCCCAAGGAGGCGTTGTCCAGGCGCGCAGCATCCAGTACGATAACGAGCACAATGCTGCGATTGCCAGAACGACGCCGGTCCATGCAATGCCCGAAATCGCGCGGCCCAATGCGAGCATCAGGCCTTGGCCGGGAGGATAGATCGAACTGTAGGTCGGCTGCTGAAGCACGAAGAACGTTTCGAAAAACTGAGGAAGCGGATGCGCGGGATTGGCGAGCCGGAAATGCAGCAGCGTGTCAGCCGCCAACAAATGACTGAACTCGTCATAGATTTCGGGGGTGGGAACAGGATGCGTCGGCAGCAGCAACAGCCGTAACGCGATCGGCAGCAATGCAAGCAGAAGCATGCACCGGTCCGTTCTCTCCGAGAGTTCAACGAAACGGCGCCGCAAGAAGGGACGCCAGGCAAACACTGCTCCGGTTAACAGTAGCGCTAGAGCAAACGCAATGAAATCGGCGGCTCCAAAGCCAATGGGATTCTCCGGCACGGCGATCAGTCACGCAGCTCAATCTGGCGAACGCCGACGCCAATGATAGAGGTGGACGGCCAGGGAAGGAAGCGATCGATGCGCCGCCAAACCGGCACAAGTAAATCGAACAAGCGAAGCTGCGTTGGGCTCAAGGTCCGTCTCCGCAGAATGCGCGAATTCACGAACCAGCCCGGATAAGTCATGCGATTGAATTCGAGCATTCGGTCAACCCGAAACCCGGCTCCCATCATCTTCTTTCGCAGTTCCGTTTTTGAATAACGGCGCTGGTGCTCCAGTACATCGTCGAGCGATCCAAACAGCAGCATGCCCTGAGGCACAAGAATCAAAGCCCGCCCGCCTGGTTTCAGGCACGAAAATATATTTCGCAGCGCGGTGACGTCGTCTTCGACATGCTCCAGCACGTTCAGGCAGACGACCGTGTCCATGCTATCGCGATACTTCTTGAAGTCCGAAGCGTCAGTAATGTCGCATTTGGCCGCTGTGAGGTTGCCCTGATTTTGCACTCTGGCGCGAAGCGTTTGTAGAGCTTCGGTGTCGAGATCGGTGGCGACGTAGCGATCGCCGCGCGAGATCAGCAGGGCTGTGAGATTGCCGATGCCTGCGCCGAGTTCCAGCACATCACCACTGATATAGGGCAGTAGCGTGTCCGCCATCCATCGATTGAACCTCTTTGCGCTCGACATGGTGTCGAGCATGGCGGCTGCCCCTTCTTTGTAGGTATCGCTAGACAGAGTTCTGGCCTGATTATCCATCACCGACAATCGACGCCGTGTTTCACCATACCGCGAACCGCCCCCATTTTCAGGGCTATCGGCGCCGCAACGGGCATCTCGGCTTGCTGGCGCGCGCGGCTCGTCAAGCCTTGTCATAGTGCGTCTGGCCGATTACCACCACAAGCGGTGCACAGAAGCCATCACGAAAGCGCCGTCCGTGGAAATTCAATCACTTACACGTGGCACGCCAGTTGCTCTATATAGGGCGAGCTGCCAAAGAGCGGCCAAGTTTGGGAGAGGAGTTCGAAATGAAAACAAAATTACTTGCACTTTTACTGCTCGCGGGAGGCTCACTTTTTGCTGGTTCGCGCGTGTTCTTCGGCATTGGTTTCGGTGGCGGACATGGCTACTACGCCGCGCCTCCTCCGCCTCCTCCCGTCGTCAGCTACGCATCGCCTGCTTATCCAGGGCCCGCATACAGTTGGGTCGGCGGCTACTACTATCCGGAAGGACCGCGCTGGAACTGGCGCGCCGGCTATTGGGCCCATCGTCCTTACGGAGGAGCGCGTTGGATCGCGCCGCGCTATTACGATCACCGCTACTACAACGGCTACTGGCGCCGGTAATTGATACAAGAAGTTTTCTGAGTTGGAGCGCTAAGCGAGGTATGAGAGGGGATCTCTGCCTCGCTCTTTTTTTGCGGCGCAAGTCTCGCTCCTCCGATGCTATCCTCGGAACCGAGGCAGTGCGGATGAGTATCCGGAAGGCGCAGTGGGTGTTAGCCGGCGCAGCGGTATTTCTGGGTACCGCCTATGCACTGGACCGTTCTCTGCCGGAGCCTTTTCGCGAGCTTCCCGGCATCGAGTACCGCCTCGGCTCGATCCCGCTGCCACCCGATTTTCAGGAGCGTACCGAGTGGGCCTTCGCTCGCCTGATGTATCCACCGGGTTGGAATAACGGTTATGCCGGACGCGACAACCCCGATTGGCAGGAGGGCAACTCGCTTTGGAGCCAGGATTTTCCGCGCGCTGACAGACACTTCGCTGAAGCCGTCCGGCGCCTGACGCGCATCCACGTTCGCTCCGTCGAACAGACCGTGAGCCTTGACGATGGCGACCAGGTCTACAACTGGCCCTGGCTGTATGCGGTGCAGGTCGGCGAGTGGGGCATCACGGACACTGAAGCCGCCAAGCTGCGCGATTACCTTCTGCGCGGCGGCTTCTTCATGGCGGACGATTTTCACGGCACCGTCGAATGGCAGGTGTTTCAGGAGAGCATGAAGCGTGTTTTCCCGGACCGCCCCATCGTGGACATTCCCGACAGCGATCCCATCTTTCACACTGTCTACGATCTTGACGAGCGCTATCAAATTGTCGGCGCCAGTCACCTTGGCGAGGGACATAAACTCGATGGCTATGTCCCCCGCTGGCGCGGCATCTATGATGACAAAGGCCGGGTGATGATCGGCATCACCTACAACTCCGATGTCGGCGATTCCTGGGAGTGGGCCGACACGCCGGAGTATCCCGAAAAGTATTCGGCGCTCGGCGTGCGCATCGGCATCAACTACATCGTCTACGCGATGACGCACTAACTCAACTGCTCTTCCACCTACTTCACCTTCTTCACTTTTCCCCAAAAGATACTGCAGTCTTTTACATCGGCCTTATTCGGGAAAAGCTCCTCCAGTTTCATCTGGTCGATTAAGTCGTCATTACAACTCTGAACGGTCGCATACTTGCCGGCTTTCACCTGCGCGTCCAGCTTTGCTTGCGAGATGACGTGATACAGCGCTTCCTCGTCCGCCGGCAACTCGAGTTTGTGGTCATAGGAAAACTCCATGCCGGGCGGAGGCGGCCGCCGCGTCAGGAAGTAAACCAGTTCGTCTGCGTAGAGATTCGCTCCTTGCGGCGTGACTTGGTCGACCTTATTAGAAATCGCTTCGTAGTCTGCCCAAGTCTGGGAATCGCGATCGTCGAAAAGTGCTCTGCCTAACGAGAGCGCGACCAGCAAACTCACGATCAGCGCCGGCCAGAACGGACGATCCGGGCTGTGTAATCGCGAGCCCGCCCAGTACAGTCCGGCCGCCGCCGGCACGCTGGCGAATGGAATAACGAAAACGAAATACCGCTGGAAGGTGGGATGAGCGGTCGCAATGTAGAGCGTGGAAGTGCCGGCCAGCCAGGCGCACAGATACAACTCCCGGCGGCGCGCTTTTTCCCAATGACTGGCCTTACCGATAAACAGAACACCGGCTATCGCTAGCAATCCCATCAGAAGGCTTTGCGCGTCCGTGAGCCACGCGCTCAGCACGTCCACATCGTGAGGCGTGGCGCCGGTCCATTTCACGCGCCGGAAGATCGCCTGGTACTGAACGATATTGAAAAAGACCTGACGCGGAGCCTTCGCGAACAGCCAAAGAACGGGAGCAAACGGAACAACAACGCCGGCCAGCGAAGCCGCTAGCTTCCTCCACCGGTCGCCGGCGGAGTTGCAAATGAACATCCACGCTAATAGAACAGGGGCCATCGGCGCGGTCAGAAGCGAGCAACCGGCCGCGGCCCCAATCAACACGCCGGCGGCCAGTGCTGCCGCCCAACCTGTTCGCTTTACAGCGGCAATCGCGACGCGAAAGGCTGCCACTGTCAGAAACAGATCGATTCCGTATGCCTGTGCGATGGTGCCAAATTGGACCACAATGCTGTCCAGTCCCACGAAACACGCGACGACGATCGCCGCCGCCAGGCGCCATCGAACCACGGGAAACCGGCGAAAGATGTAATCGGCGATGAGCAAGACAGCCCCGGCGACCTCTAGCGCGGCCGTCACGTGAGTGACATGCCACGATTGGCCAAAAATCGCCATCCAGCCCGCGTTCCAGTAGGCGTTCAGCGGAGTTTGCGGGAAACAGAAGTCGAGGTACGGTATCTTTCCCCGATCGATCAACTGCGCGGCAAGAAGATGGAATCCTTCATCCCACACGAAGGACATCGTTTGCGAGTAGACAAGAAGACCGGCCGAAATGATCAGAATCACGCTGCCGAACAGCAGTGAGGCCCTGCGGCCCACGCGACCCCTGTCCGATTCACCTTCTCCGGACTGCTCGTCTGCAATCGCCGCCGATTGATCCACTGCGCGAATGATACGACGACCCGCGCCGTCCTTTCAACAAGCCGTCTTGACTCCGGCCTCTGCCCTGCGCCTTGTTGATCGGGATACGCACCAAACTTGAGTTCTCGCCTGCCAGCAAGAACTCAATCTAAGGATGAGAGATCGGCAACGAAAGTGAAAAGCAAAGTGAAAGCCGGTACTGTCGTCTTGGGTGACTTACCGTAACCAGTTTGCGATCCCTCGATCTATTTGGTGCAACGGATATTCGTCTCATCGGAGAAAATCCAAATTCCTTGAAGGTAAAAAATTATTGCCTTGTAATCCCATGCCGAATCGCTTCCCTCGCGTGAATCGCTCGCTGCGGGCCGATCATGCCCTTACATCTAACTTGCTCATACTAGCTGCCTTCGTGTTCCTGGCAAGCTGGGCCGTTTGGGCTTGGCAAACGGATCTTCCTCTTCTTCATATCTCGTCTCCCCATCAAGCCGCCCAATCGGGGGCGCGGCATTGAAAAGGTTCTTCGCGCCTGAGGTCGTCCAGACCTCCAACATGGATTGCGGACCTGCGTCGCTCAAGTGCCTGCTCGAAGGCTTCGGCGTACCTGTCAGCTACGGACGCTTACGGGAAGCCTGCCAAACGGAAGTGGACGGCACGTCCATCGACACCATGGAAGCAGTCGCGAATCAGCTCGGTCTTGAAGCCGAGCAGATCATGCTCCCCGTCGGATCATCTTCTGGTCACGGGAGCGAATGCGCTCCCCGCCATCGTCGTCGTCGCACTCCCAAACGGTCTGACGCACTTTGTCGTAGCCTGGAGCCGCCACGGTCGCATGCTTCAGTTGATGGACCCTGGCGTGGGCCGCCGCTGGGTGAGTGTAGACCAGTTTCAGACTGAGATCTATCAGCACGCCATGCCGGTAGACGCGGACGGATGGCGCGACTTCGCCGCCTCTGATGAATTTCAAGCGGCGCTCCTCGACCGTTTGCGCCGCATCGGCATCTCAGGCGCCCCGGCCGCCGGCCTCACGAGGGCAGCGCTCGCCGGCGGAGGCTGGCATGGCTTGGCCGCTCTCGATGCTTCCGTGCGCCTGATCTCATCACTCGTATCCGCGGGGGGCGTAAACGCCGGCTCGGACGCGCGAGCAGTTGACCCGCCGCTTAGCCGCTACGCCCGATTTAATCCCCAAGCGTTACTGGTCCGTTCAGCCAATCGGTGAAACGGAAGACGAATCTGAACAGGTGCTCATGCGCGGCGCTGTCCTGGTTCGTGTGCGCGGTAAACGCTCCGAACAACCTGCGGAAGCTCTAGGACCGGAACTGGCCGCCGCTGTCGCCGAGCGCCCCATTCATCCCGGCCGCGAACTGCTCCGCCTCATAGGCGTAAGCGGCGCTTCGGCTCCCGTCATTCTGATGATTGGCCTCGCGTCCGCTGCCGCCGCCGTCATCGTCGAAGCGCTGCTCTTCCGGGGTCTGTTCAGTATCGCGAATCACTTGCCTTTAGCCGGCCAACGCATAACCTTGCTGGCCGCAATCGTGCTCTTCAGCTTCATCCTGCTGTTGCTGGAGGTCCCCATCTTGTCGAGCGCTCTGCGCTTGGGACGGCAAATCGAAACTCGCCTCCGCGTCGCTTTTCTGACCAAAATTCCCAAGCTCGGAGACCGCTATTTTCAGAGTCGCCTCACCTCCGACATGGCCGAGCGGAGCCATTCCTCCCATCGCCTTCGCCGTCTCCCGGATCTGGCGCGCCAGCTACTTCGCGCCATTTTCGAACTCTGTGCTACGGGCGTAGCCATCATCTGGTTGCTCCCTTCCGCCGCACCCTGGGTGTTGCTGACCATCGCGGCCGCCCTGCTCGTTCCCTTTCTCGCTCACCCCGTGCTTGCCGAGCGCGACGCCCGCGTCAGGAATCACGCCGCCGGCCTCACGCGCTTCTATCTGGATGCGATGCTCGGGCTCCTCGCCATCCGCGCGCATCGCGCTGAGCGCAGCGTCAGAAAGGAACACGAGAAATTGCTCGCCGAGTGGACTCACGGGGCATTGCGCTTGCAGCGCGCCGTGCTCGTCTCGGAGGCGGTGCAACTGGCGGCCACCTTCGGTCTGATCGTTTCTCTCGTCCTCACTCATCCACTCCAGGGAATCGATATCGGCCGCATACTGCTGGTCGTCTATTGGGCCTTGAACCTGCCGTCTTTGGGGCAGGAAATCGGCGCTCTCACTCGTCAGTACCCCTACGCCCGTAACTTGACTATTCGCCTGCTCGATCCACTGGGCGCGCCCGAGGAAGAACATCATCGCTCGGAAGTAACTGCTGAAGCGTTCTCTCAAGCGCCGCGCATCGAGTTCCGCGGGGTCAAAGTCGAAGCGTCCGGCCACGTGATTCTCGCCGGCGTGAACGTTGCTGTCGAGCCCGGCAGTCACATCGCCATCGTCGGTCCATCCGGAGCCGGCAAATCGAGTCTCGTCGGCGTCCTGCTCGGTTGGTTGAAGCCCTCTGAAGGCGAAGTCCTGGTCAATGGCGCTCCGCCCGATGTCGATCAACTGCGGCGCGCTATCGCCTGGGTCGATCCCGCCGTCCAGCTTTGGAACCGCTCTTTACTCGCGAACCTCTTGTATGGCTCGGAATCGGATCGTCAAGCTGCCGTTGAAGTCATCGACGCCGCCTCCCTTCAGAACGTTCTCGAATCTCTTCCGCACGGCTTCGAAACCAGCCTCGGGGAAGGCGGCGGCCTCGTGTCCGGAGGCGAGGGCCAGCGCGTCCGCTTGGCTCGCGCCATGTTGCGTAAGAACTCGCGCGTAGTCATCCTGGACGAACCCTTCCGCGGCCTGGATCGCGAAAAAAGGCGTGAATTGCTCGCCAAGGCGCGCGAATTTTGGCGCGGTTCCACCATGCTGTGCATCACGCACGATCTGGCCGAAACGCAGACCTTCGATCGCGTGCTCGTCGTCGATGGCGGCCATGTCATAGAGGATGGCAAGCCCCAAGATCTATCGTCCTCGCCCGATTCGCGCTACGCGCAATTGTTGGGTGCCGAGGAGGAAACGCGATCCCAACTGTGGTCGAGCGGGCTGTGGCGCAGAATACGCCTTCACTCGGGCCGCCTAACGGAGGTCGCCTGGTGAATGGCCAAGATGTCATTCGTCTTTGCTGGCCCGCTACCAGACGCGGCGAGTGCATCACGGCGCTTGCTCGCAAATCGGGTCTCAGCAACCAGCAGGCCTCCGTTTCGAATGAAGGTTCGATTGAATGGAATGCAAAGAGGCTCGGCTGCGAAGCCGAAGTCATCGAAACCACCTTTGCGGACCTCGAAAACACTTTGAGCGTGTCCCATCCCGCGCTGTTGCAGCTCGGCGATGCCGGATTCCTGGCTATCCTGAGAGGCAACCGCCGCACATTACGCGTCCTCGCTCCAGATTTAGCCACCAAGCGCGTGGCCTTAGAAGCAGTCTGCGCTTCCATCCGCGCCACCGTGGACCAACCAAACCGTCCCGAGTACGAGCGTCTCATACGTGAAACGCAGCTTTTACAGGCAAAACAGGCGAAGATGGTCGATCTGCTGCTCGCGGAACAGATCGGCGGGCGCCGGTTCGATCAATGCTGGATCCTGCGCGTCTCACCTGGTGCTCGCCCTCGCCGTTGGCTAAGTCAGGCAAGCACGATGCGAAAAGCGAGCGGGCTTATCGCGGCGCATTCCATCCAATACCTGCTGTGGCTGGCGTCCTGGGCTATTTTGGGCCGGCTCTCGTTTGAAGGCCGCCTCGACCATACATCGCTGCTTCTCTGGGCGCTCTTGCTGCTCGCCGTCGTGCCGTTCCGGGTGCTCACCACGTGGCTACAAGGTCTCCTGGCAGTAGGAGTCGGGCGGATCTTGAAAAGACGTCTGCTGTGGGGCGCGCTGCGCCTGGAACCGGGCGAAGTTCGTCATCAGGGTGTGGGAAGTTTTCTTGGCCAGGCGCTCGAAGCGGAAGCCGTCGAGACGCTCGCCTTGAGCGGCGGCATAGCCGGCTTGCTCGCCGCCATTGAGATTATCGTTTCCGGATTCGTGCTGGGCCCTTTCGCGATTGCACTGGCGCTTTGGACCGCGCTCACCGTCGGTGCCGGCTGGCGCTTCGTGCGAGGGTATCAGCGCTGGACCACCGAACGCATGCGCGTCACGTACGATTTGATCGAATCGATGGTGGGCCACAGAACACGGCTCGCACAACTGCCCAGAGAAGAGTGGCACAAAGCGGAAGACAAAGCCCTGCAAGCCTATTTCGAAGCTTCGCGTACCGCGGACGGGTACGCGACCGCCCTCATGGCGCTGATTCCGCGCGGCTGGCTGCTCATTGGACTCGCCTGTCTAGCGCCCGAAATCGTGCGTGCCGACACATCGGGAGCGCGCATCGCGCTTATCCTCGGCGGAGTTTTGCTTGCTTTCAACGCCTTCCGGCGTCTGACCGCGTCGTTTGCGGATGTCGCAGCCGCCTGGGTTGCCTGGCAGCGCGTCGCTCCGCTCTTCCACGCGGCTGCGCGTCCGGAAAATCTCGGCCGCGAACCGGCGGCCGCGCCGGACCAGAACATCATCGAAGCAGATGGGCTCGCCTATAGCTACCGCAAGCAAGGCAACCCCGCTTTACAAGCTGCCAACCTCATCATCCGCCGAGGCGAACGCCTCCTGCTCGAAGGCTCCTCCGGCGGCGGCAAAAGCACTTTCGCTTCGCTGCTCGCCGGCCTGCGCGCGCCGGATGCCGGACTGCTGCTCTTGCACGGATACGACAGAAACACTCTCGGCGACGATCGTTGGCGCAAGCAGGTGGTGGCCGCGCCGCAGTTTCATGAGAACCACATTCTTACGGAAACGCTGGCCTTCAATGTGCTGATGGGTCGGGGCTGGCCTCCCAGCGCGCAGGACCTCGCGCAAGCCGAAGCCATGTGCCGCGAGCTGGGTTTAGGCGATCTGCTGGAACGCATGCCCGCGGGCATCGTGCAAATGGTTGGCGAAGGTGGCTGGCAGCTCTCCCACGGTGAGCGCAGCCGTGTGTTTGTCGCGCGGGCGCTCCTTCAAAAGGCTGATCTGGTCATTCTTGACGAGAGCTTCGCGGCCCTCGATCCTGAAAACTTGAAGGGCGCTTTGGAATGTACCCTGCGGCACGCCGAAACCCTGATGGTGATTGCCCACCCGTAATGCATTTAAGTAATTGGCTAGAATAGAGTTTTAAGGAATTCAATGGCAGAACAGAAGCAGACCACCACGAATCAGAGCGGACACGCCGCGTCCGCGAGCATGAAGCAGAAGGACAACGTCTATGAGGCTCAATACCTCGGCAGCGGCACTTTCAACATCGTGAAGCCCAAGCGTAAGGACGCAAAGCGCCGCCAATCCGCGCTTAAAGGCACCACGCGCGGCGCTCGCAAGTAGCCCTCCATCGTCTTACAAATTCTGCGTCACCTTACTCAGGGTGCGCGGACGATCTGGATCCAGCCGTTTAACTTCCGCTAGACTGGCCGCAAATAGCTGCGCGGGAATAATGTACGGGATAGGTGTATACAGATCCTCGGGCAACGGACTTTGAGAAGCGAGCATCGCCGGAATGGTCAGCGGCGGCAGGTCTAAGCCCGGGGCCGAGGACACATCTTTATTGCTGCGGTCCGTGATCAAAAGCATGTCTGCCTTGATGGTCTTCAGCTTCTCCATCAGCTCGCACATCGGCTTCCATGTGACTCCGGACGGGCACAAGAGAAACGCGGGGAACGCCGCTTCGAGCATCGCGATGGGGCCATGCAACAGATCGGCCGACGAAAAGCGCTCCGCCACTACGTAGCAGGTCTCCATCAACTTCAAGGCGAACTCAAACGAGTTGGCATAGTTCAAACCGCGCCCCACGCAGACGGCGTGCCGCATGAAGCAGTAGCGTTCAGCCCGGCTGCGAATCTCCGTCTCGAGTTCCAGCGCCGCCGCGCTCCAGTCCGGCAGCCGCTGCACATCTTCTTGCGCAATGGCCGCGCCGAAGGCATGCGCCAGCAGGTACATGCAGGTCATCTGTCCCGTGAACGTCTTGGTGGCGGCGACGCTCTTCTCTTTGCCGGCGCGAACCAGCAGGGTGTGCTCGGCCAAGCGCGCCAGAGTACTCTCGCTCTCATTGGTGATGCCGATCGTAAAGGCGCCGGCCGACTTGGCCTTCTCGAGAACGATGTTCGTGTCGGTGGACTCGCCCGACTGCGAGATCGCGACCACTGCGGCCTCCTTCCAATCGAGCTTCGCCTCATAGAGCGTGGAGACGGACGGAGCGGCCAGAGAGACGGGAATGCCCGTGCATATTTCGAGCAGGTACCGGGCGAACTGCGCCGCGTTGTCGGAAGTGCCGCGCGCGGCCAGCACAATCAGCCGCACGGGATGCCGCTCAAAGTGGGCGCGCAAGCGCTCCGCGCTGGTCCATTCGGCCTGGATGGTGCGTTCAATAGCATCCGGCTGCTGGCGAATTTCATCGCGCATCGTTGACATGCTAGTGAAGATAGCAGAGCAACGAAAGCCGCCCGAATTAGAGCAGGACGCGTTCGCCGCGCCGCGGACCAAGCAGGTACTGCGGGCTGATGATGGACGACATGGGCAGGCGTGTGATGGTCGGCTTTAGAACCAAAACAGTGTTGCTCAGCTCAGTGCTGCGCGTGTGTTGACTTAAGAGCTGATTCAAACCTGGGATCTGTGACAGTCCAATCAACCCCGTTCTGCCGACAGTACTTGTGCTCACGTCCATGCCTTCGAGAACCGCCCATTCGCCCTCCCGCATCGTCACGCTAGCCTTGAATTCCTGCTCGTTGATCTCAGGGATGGTGGTCGGCGTCTCGGCGCCCAGGGACTTGGAATCTGCTTCGATGTCCATGGCGATTTCCCCCTCGCCGTTGATGCGCGGAGTCACTTTGAGGATGATGCCGAGGTCCTCGAGCGTCACCTCTCCGACTGGATTGTAAATGGAGCTGCTACCCGTGTTAACGCCCGAGTAGATACTTTGCGGAATAGGATATTTGTCGCCGATGTGAAGACTCGCGGTTTGCTGGTCGCCAACAACTACGGTCGCATCGTAAAGACTATGGCTGTCGGACTTCGAATAGGTCGCAAACAGGCTGGCGCTTGCGATAGCCACGCCGAACAATGTCGAACCGCCGCCGAACGTCATGAAGGAAGCGGCGTTAGACAGTGAACTGGGCAGCAGAGCTTTAAATCCGCCTAACCTGCCAAAATCCGCCAAAGCAAAAGAAGTGGGCAGCGATAGCCCGTAGTTGTAGCTCTCGGTCGAATTGAAGGACAGAAATTCAACTTCGAGCGATAGCTGTCCCTTGGGAAGCAGCAGAGCTTCGAAAAGAGCGCGGGCGGCCCGGGCGCGCGTGTAACGATCGCGGATCAGTATCGTCCGCGCGGTGGTGTCCCAGCCGACGCTACGCAAGTTGAGCACGGCGCGAACCGCCGTCGCGGCTTCCACCAGTTCTCTTTGATCGAGTGCGTTCGGCAGCGGAAACGTAATCAGCACGTTCGGCTCTAGTTCGGCGCGTTTCATTTCCGTATCCCGGACGAAGAACATGACGTGCTTCGAAACCGGAAACACGAAGGTACGCGTCACCGCCGTAAGCGCCTCCAGGGCGGTGCGGAAATCGGCGCCGTCGATGTGAAAGCGGATATCCTGCTGTGGGTCGAGCTGCGGATCCCAAATCCCGCGGACCCCGTAAGCCGCGGGAACTTGCTCAAACAGCGTTTTCTCATCGGCACGGATGTCGAAATTGTGGATCGAAGCGTTGGCCTCAATATGCGGCAGCGGCTGCAGGTCCTGGTCGCTTTCCCATGCCTGCACGCTAGCCGGCTCAATCGGAGGTTGCGCCGTCAGATCGATTCCGCTCAGCGGCCTTGACGTCCTCGGTGATGTCGGCGGTCTGAACCTCTGCCTTGGTGAGCAGCTTCGCCGCGGACGCCAACGCGTTGCGATTCTCCAGGTAGGAAGTGTTCTGCGGATCGCGACTCGCTGCCTCGCCATACAGCAGGTACGCGCGCACGATTTGGCCCGAATTCTCCGCTTCACGGGCGCTGCGGGCTAATTCCGCCGCTACCGGATCGCTGGCCGCCTCACAAAGCGCCGCCGTTGCGAGAATCGCGCAAAGGATAAGACAAAACTTCAAACAGGTACGACGTTTCTAAGACTTATGGCGTGCAGGCCCGCGGCTCGGATTGGTGCTTAGTGGCCCGGCGCCACGTAGCCGGGCGGGTGAGCGGCCCCTTCGCCGAAGAAGTACTCTTCCATCTGCTTCAGCAGGAACTCCTGCGCCTCGGATGTACCCAGATTCAGACGATATTCGTTCATGATCATCTTCATCTGCTCCAGCCACATCTTCCAGGCGTCCTTCGAAACGTGTTCGTAGATGCGCTGCCCTAACGGATGGTTATCGAACGGAACTTCGTCCAGCCCAGGTAATTCTTTCCGTAGCTTGACGCAGTAAACCATCCGCTCGGGTTTCCGGGTGGGCCCCGTCGTACTAGCCATGACAGTCTCCTTGATATTTCTACCTTGAGGATAGCCCAGGGGGAGGTGGCTTCCGGCGCTCAAGGTCAAGGAGATCAGCTATGGCAGCTGGCTGCAAGCGCTTTCTCTACCCGCTGCGCGGACTGAGCCGCTACCCGGTGTTGCTCCTTCTCAAAGAAGTGCGAAAACCGCATGGGAGCGGACGCATCCACCGCCAGATTCTGCTGCACAGCCTTCAGGTAGCGCCGCAAGATGTCGGGTTTAGTCGATTTCCGAATACGGCAAGCCTGGAGGTCCAGCAGCAAGTGAAGCTCGCACTGAGTAAAGGTGTTGCGGCGGAGCGTTCCGCCGATGACCTCTTGAACGAGCTGACTGAGCAACGTCAGGTCAGACCGTTCTGCTCTTATGTCATTCAAGTAAACAGGTGCGTGAGCACTCAGAAAAATCTAAGGAATTGTGCGATTTGCCTTGTAGCGGCCGCACTTTCTATGAGGAATTGTGGTAAGCGTCCAACATTACGTCTCAGGATTTTTCTTGCAGTTCGGAATATCACTTTCTTGGGCGAATGTTCTGGGCTTGCTGGCCTTTGTCCTTCTCATCAGCGGGTTGGACGACTTCATACCGCTCCTGATCTGCTTGTGGCACAACACCGTTCGGCGTGAAACACCGGCCCCTCCCTCTCTCGAAAAGCTGATTGAAGGAAAGGAGCGGCGCATCGCAATATTTGTTCCTTGCTGGAAGGAATCGGAAGTGATCGCCAACATGGTGCGCCACAATATGGCCGCCATACGATACCGGAATTTCGATTTTTTTCTCGGCGTCTATCCCAACGACGAAGCAACCATCGAAGTTGCCGAAGGGCTTGCGAAGGTATTCCGGAACGTCCATGTCGCATTGTGCGTAGATCCCGGTCCGACCTCGAAAGCAGATTGCCTGAATTGCGTGTACCTGGAGATGTGCCGCTGGGAAACGGAAAATCGTGTGTGGTTCGACACAATTGTGCTGCACGACGCCGAGGATCTGGTCCATCCCGATGCACTGCAGTTGATCAACGAGGAGCGCTGCGCATATTCGATGGTGCAGGTGCCGGTTTTGCCGATCCCTACGCCATTCCATGAAATGACGCACGCGATCTACTGCGACGAGTTCGCCGAGTATCAAACGATCGATATGCGCGCGCGCCAGTTCAGCGGCTCGTTTATTCCGTCGAACGGCGTTGGCACCGGATTCGCACGAGAGATTCTGGACCGGCTGGCCAACGAACGCGGAGGACGGGTTTTCGATCCAGCGAGCCTGACCGAAGATTACGAAATCGGCGTTTACATCCATAGCGCCGGATGCCCGCAGTTGTTTGCTCCCCTGCATTGCAAGGATAGGAAGTTTTTAGCCACTCGAGAGTATTTTCCGCGCAAGTTCGGGACGGCGATTCGACAGAGGACTCGTTGGGTGACCGGCATTGCGCTGCAAACGTGGGAACGCTACGGTTGGCGCGGAAGCTGGCGAACACGTTACTGGTTCTGGCGAGACCGAAAAGGCTTGGTTGCGAATCCGCTGGGTCTGCTTACGAACGTGTTATTCGTCGCGGGCGTTGTGGATCTGGTGAGGAGCGCCGCTCAACATCGGCCTTGGGCGTTCGCGGTTTCAAATCCCCTGATTGTGACGCTCTGCTTCCTGACGCTGGTGCTGCAATGTTTTCGCCTGGCCGTGCGGGCTGTCTGCGTCGGAAGGATTTTCGGCTGGGTTTTTGCCGCCGGAGTCCCGCTGCGCGTCTTCCACGCCAATCTGATTAACTGCTGCGCTTCTTTGCGCGCGCTGTGGCGTTACGGCAAAGCACGCATGCTGCACAGACCATTGGTCTGGCTTAAAACCGAACACGCGTATCCGACACGGGACCTGCTCGAAGAGCATCGGCGGGAACTGTCTGACGTGCTTATTGCTTGCGGATTTATTTCCGAGACGGGAATGGCGGCGATCAAGGCGCAAACGGCTGACGACGTGCAAATGGTGGACTATCTTCTATCGAGGCGCCTGATTTCGGAAGAAGACTTGTGTCATGCGATCAGCCTGCAATCGGGTGTCCCAGCTACACAGATCGATGTGCGCCGCGTCAAGCGGCACGTGGTAAGAAGCCTGCCGGCTCACATCGAAAAACGTTTTGGCGTCGTCCCTTTTCGTGTAGAAGCCGGCCGGATGCTGGTGGCGGGCACTCGCGTGCCACCTTCCACGTTGTTCGAGGAGCTGAAGAGCTTTACGCGCTTGCGTATCGATTTTCAGCTCGTGACGGAAGGCAATTATAAACAACTACGGTCACTACTCTGAGCGTCAGCGTTTTGAATCCCATTTCGTGAGCGGATTGAAGATGTCGATGGGGGAGAAGTCGACGATCTTCCATTTGCGACCCTTTAGCACAAAGCGGATGTTGATGTCGGCGGCCCGGTGATCCGTGCGGTTGCTGGATCGATCCGTGAGGGTTATCGCCCAATTCACAGTTACTTTAGTTTCGGTATTGCTTGTGTCGTCCTCATCGGTGACATCCACTTCGTTCTCAATTTGAAACACCGTGAGTCCCTGGAAATAGCCGCTTAGCTTGTCGTAATTGGCATACGATTTGTCGAACGGCTCCAGTGCATCCTCCGCATTTCCAGAGGCCAGAGAGGTTGCGATTTGGCTGATCTGCGAACGAACGTCACCGACGCGATCGGCCAGCACCGGTGACCCTGAGAGCATCAGCAGCAGCGCCGCGGTAAACAGACGCGTTCTAGGTGCGATAGCTGCCATTGATGCGAATGTAGCCTTCCGTGAAATCGCAAGTGAAGAAGCGCGCCTGCCCCTTTCCTCTGCCGTTCAGAACGATGTTTATGTGTACTTCTGGTTCATCTAATTTGGCGCTCAGCTCCGATTCGTCGAAATCGGCGGCGAGGCCGCGCCGGCAAACTTCCGTCTGCTGAAGAAACACGTCGACATCCCGAGGATCGAACGACACGCCGGAATAGCCGGCCGCGGATAGAATGCGTCCCCAATTCGGATCGCTTCCCGCGATGGCCGTTTTGACGAGCGGCGAATTAGAAATAGCGCGGGCTACTTTTCGCGCATCGTCCGACGTCTTGAAACCCTGAGCGTTCACGATGATCAGCTTGCGCGCGCCTTCCCCGTCGGCGGCAATCTGCTTTGCGAGACTCTCCGTCACTGAGTTGACTGCTGTTTGAAGAGCGTCTTTTTCGCTGCCTTTCGGAGAGACGCCGGCTGCGCCATTTGCGAGCAGCAACACCATGTCGTTGGTTGACATGTCTCCGTCGACAGTGAGCGAGTTATAGCTGCTGTCGACAGCTTCAGTCAGCATGGTTCGCAATTCACTCGGCGGCAAAACGGCGTCAGTCATCACAAAACCCAAGGTGGTCGCCATATTGGGATGGATCATACCCGCGCCTTTTGTCATGCCTGCGACACGCACGGACCCGCGGCGCAACTGCACCTGCTCCGATGCGGTCTTCAGACGAGTGTCGGTGGTCATGATCGCCTGCGCCACCGACTCGAACGCATCGGATGAAAGCTTGGAGACCAGCGTGGGAACGATCTCGGTAAGCAACTTTGCGTCAAGTTCGACTCCTATGACGCCGGTCGAAGCCGGAAGGACGTATCGAACCTTCGTGTCGAGCGATTTGGCGACAGCCTTGGCGGAAGCCAACGCAACGTTGTCTCCCGTTCGCGTCGCGCAGTTGGCGTTGCCGGCGTTCACAAGAACAGCCGCCACTTTGCCCTTTGAGGATTTCAGATGTTTGCGGGCCAGCCGGACCGGGGCGGCCTGAACCATGTTGGTTGTGAACACTGCCGCGGCAGAGGCGGCATTGTCCGAAACAATCAGGCCGACATCGTCCTTCCGTACCTTGCGAATCCCGGCATATGCGGCGGCGTAGCGATAGCCCAGCGGGAGTTTCAATTATGGTCTCCCAGCGTTTCGTTTTGGGATACCTTGTAGCCGTTTAAGAAAGCTTCGACAGGCATGCGTTTCTTGCCGGCTGGTTGCACTTCAATGAGATCCAGAGCGGTATTGTCTCCGCAACCGGCGAAAAGCTTGCGATTTTCGAGATGCAGCACACCGGGCGGTATGCGTGAGATCTCAGCAGGTTTCGAACTGGTGATCAGCAGAATCTGGCCACGAAAGCTGGTGTAAGCGCCGGGCCAAGGAGTGAAGCCGCGCTGGCGGTTGTATATCTCGAAAGCCGATCGCGACCAATCGATCCGGCCATCTTCTTTCCTCAGGATAGGCGCGAGTGTGGCTTCGGCGTCATTCTGCTTTTCACGATGACTAACACCGGCCTCTATCTGCTGGATCGCTCTCAGCAAAGTGTCCGCACCAAGCCGTGCGAGACGCGCGCTCAGTTCGGGCGCTGTTTCATCCGGTTGAATCGAGAGGTTCTCTTTCAGTAGCATGTCACCCGTGTCGAGACCTGCATCGATTTGCATGATCGTGACGCCGGTTTCTGTTTCGCCGTTAGCAATGGCCCATTGGATTGGCGCCGCGCCGCGATACTTGGGCAACAGGGACGCATGCACGTTGAGAATACCGTGTTTGGGAAGGTCAATGATAGTTTGCGGAATGATCTGTCCATAGCCGACCACAACCATCAGCTCTGGCGCAAGTCGTTTGAGCTGCTCAACGGATTCCGGCCTCCGAATGCGCTCAGGCTGGGAGACAGCCAACTGCAAAGCAGACGCCGCTACTTTAACGGGCGATTCGGAAAGTTGATTGCCACGGCCTTTGGGACGATCCGGCTGTGTGAACACGGCTGAGACGCGGTGGCCGTTTGCGACGAGGGCCTGGAGTGAGGGGACGGCAAATTCCGGGGTACCCAGAAAGACTACCGTTAATCCCATTCGCCCGCTTTTTGAAGTTTCTTGATTTTGCGGCGAATGATGTCCCGTTTCAGCGCGCTCAGGTGGCTGATGAAGAGAACACCATTCAGATGATCTATCTCATGCTGAAAGGCTCGCGCCAGCAACTCTTCGCCCGGTAGTTCGACGGTTTCGCCCTTCTCATTTTGAGCACGCACTGTGACTTTGTTGGCGCGGGTGAGGGGTTCGCGAAATCCGGGGATGCTGAGGCAGCCTTCTTCACCGGTCTGTTTGCCTTCGCGAAAAGTGATTTCCGGATTGATGATGACAATCTTCTTGGTCTGATCTTCGCCCACGCTCACATCGATGACCGAGATCCGCTGGGGCACGCCGATCTGGGGTGCGGCGAGACCGACGCCTTTGGCTGAGTACATGGTCTCCCACATGTCGGCAATCAATTGATGGAGTTCAGGCGTATCGAACTCGGTAACAGGCTCGGCGACCTTTTCCAAAATCGGCTCGCCATATTTCATGATCTTGTAAATCATCAATATTCTTTTACTTGGGCCAGGTAGCCCGCGTAATTGCGCTTGGTCTCTCCAAGCGAATCTCCTCCGAATTTCTCCAAAAACGCCTGCGCCAGCACCAGCGCTGTCATGGCTTCTCCAATCACGCCGGCGGCCGGGACTACCGCCACGTCGCTGCGTTCATAGGCGGCGAGGGCGGGTTCCCGGGTGGGCAAGTCGACCGATTCGAGCGGCCGGCGCAAGGTGGAGATCGGCTTCAAGAAGCCGCGAACCACGATGTCTTCGCCGTTCGAAATGCCACCTTCCAAGCCGCCCGCGCGGTTTGAACCGCGATGGAACGCGCGTTCTGGCTTGTCGTAGTGGATGGTGTCCTGAACTGCCGAGCCATAGGAGCGGGCTCCGTCTTCCGCAAAGCCGATTTGCGCGCCCTTTACCGCCTGGATCGAGACGATAGCCTGCGCTAACCGGCCATCCAGGCGAGTGTCCCAGGCGATGTGAGAACCCAGCCCGGCAGGCACTCCATGCGCCACCACTTCAAAGATGCCGCCCACGGTGTCTCCGGTGCGGTACGCATGATCGACGGCCTCTTTCATGCGCTTTTCGGTTTCTTCATCGACGCAGCCGAGCAGCACTTCGTCGCGTTCGCTGAGCGCAACGATTTCACTCCAAGCGGCCGGTCGGTCGAGGGCCACGGGACCGACGGCAACGACGTGGCTGAGCACTTCTATGCCGAATTCTTTCAAAAACGATTTCGCCAACGCTCCGATGGCAACACGGGCGGTCGTTTCACGGGCGCTCGCGCGCTCCAGAATGTAGCGTGCGTCGCTGAAGTTGTATTTGATCGCACCGGCAAGATCCGCGTGACCGGGCCGGGGGCGGTGAACGGGTTTGTCTTTGCCGGCTTCGGCGTCTTTCGATTGCACCGGCAGAGTGCCAGTCCAGTTCTTCCAGTCCTTGTTCTCGATGATGACGGCGATCGGCGAGCCGATGGTCCGCGAATGGCGAACGCCGGATACGACTCGGACCTGATCGGTTTCAATCTTCATCCGTCCACCGCGCCCGAAACCCTGCTGGCGTCGCCAGAGCTGACGGTTGAGGTAATCGAGACAGATGGGAATACCCGCTGGGAGGCCCGTTAAGGTTGCGATAAGGCATTCTCCATGCGACTCGCCGGCGGTTTCGAAACGCAACATTAAGTTTTTATGGTAACGAAACAGGCCAACTGCTCCACTGCTGAATGAAGCCGAAACAGGGCCGATTGCATGGGATAATCGGGCTGGCGGAAGAGTTTGCCTCCCATCCAAAGCGCTCATTTACATTCAGGTTCCAGCCGCCGGATCGAATCGGTGGTGCATGCGGCCGGCCGGCGAAGAGTGTTCGCCCTCGCCCTGGATCAATCGGCGTTGGCTCTAGCGTTCGTGTTCGGCGGTAGTGTTTTGATGCTTTTGCTGGGCACGCAGATTCTCGATTGGTATTGGCTGGTTTTGCTGGGCGGGGTTGGGGCAGGCATCGCCCTGTATCGTGTGTTGCGCAGCCGCATGGCGCCGTATCGCGTGGCCCAAGTTCTGGATCAGAAGTTCGAGCTGAAAGATTCCCTCTCTACCGCCTGGTTTCTTCATTCGGGGGCGAATCCGCGTGACGATTCGGTTGCCCAGTTTCAGATTGCACGCGCGGAAGAGTTGGCCCGGACGGTGAGGGTTGCGGAAGCGTTTCCATTTCGGGGCCAGCGTACCTGGGCTGTAGCGGGTGCGATCGCCGCAGTCGCCTTCGGTCTGTTTGCGGTGCGTTACATGGTCACAAGCAGCCTGAGTCTTCGGCAATCTTTGATCCCGCTGCACCTGGATTCCGTCTTCGAACGATCTGAAGATCCGCACTCGCTGGCAGCGAAGCGTGCGCTCGATTCATCAGCTAGTGACCCGAACGCGAAGCTGATTCCACCGGAAGTTCGGGAGAATGCGCCGAACGGCGATGCGAACCAGCCCCAGGATGGCAAAGAAAATACTGCCGAGAGCGCGGCCAGCGGCTCGTCGCCTGCCGAGAACACCAATCCCGAAGCAAAGAGGAGTTCGCAAGAGCAGCAAGCACACGAGGGTGGCCGGTCCAGTAACGATGCGAAATCCGGAGACAAAGCAGACGGATCGCCGGGACAACAGCCCGGTTCGAAGACGAATCCGGATACAAAGGATCAATCCGGGCGCGGCCAGGACGCCTCTCCAGGCCTGATGGACAAGATGAAAGACGCGCTTTCCAGCCTGATGGCAAAGATGCGTCCGGGCCAGAACTCGCAGGGCACACCGCAAGACAACAAACGCCAGAATGCGGATGCGAAGACCGGTAACCCGAATACGACGAGCAAAGATCAAGCGGGCCAACAGCAGGACGCGGGCAACCAACAGCCGAGCCAGGAACAGAATTCAGAGGGACAGGCGCAGGGCCAGACCAAGGAAAAAGCGCAAGCTTCGCAAAGCCAAGCTTCCGATCAATCGACTGAAAACGGTTCCGATTCGCGTTCAGGCGTGGGCCGGCAAGATGGCAGTAAAGGCGTGAAAGAGGCTGAGCAGTTGCAGGCGATGGGGAAGCTGGAAGAGATTATCGGAAAGCGTTCGGCCAATCTCACCGGCGAAATGAGTGTGGAAACGCCATCGAATAAGCAGCAGTTGAAGACCGCGTATTCGCAGCGGCAGGGTCACCACACGGATTCGGGCGGCGAGATCAACCGCGATGAGATTCCGCTGATGTATCAGCAGTATGTGCGGGAGTACATGGAGCAGGTGCGGAAGCAGGGGAGTAGCGGGAAGTAAGTACGGTCGGTTTGCATTTCCAGATCCTTTACCGTAACTTGAAGGCATGACCGTCGAACAGAAAGCTCGGCTCGATGAGATTGTTTGGAAAGATCCTGAGCGTTTAAGTGGGGAACCTTGCTTCAAGGGCACTCGCGTACCGGTCCAGGCGCTCATCGACAATATCGAAGGGAATGCAACCCTCGAAGATTTTCTCGAGGGCTTCCCGTCCGTTTCTCGCAGGCAGGCGGTCCAGTTCATTGAGCTGGCGAAAGACAACCTCCTCGCGTGCGTATCCTGTTAGATGAGTGCGTGCACGCCGGAGTCAAAAGAGCTTTTCCCGGTCACGAAGTCAAAACGGTAACGGAGATCGGGTTGCGGAGCAGTAAGGACGGACCGCTCCTCACCTTTGCGCAAACCGCGTTCGATGTTTTCGTCACGATCGACCGTAAACTCGAACATCAACAAAATTTGAAAAAGGTGATGCTGGGTATTGTCGTTGTCCATGTACAGAGCAATGAACTCGCCGCTTACCGGCCTCTTTTTGACGCAATGCTTCGAGCTGCGGAAATGGTAAGAGAAGGCGATGTGATTCACGTCTCAAACACAGCGTGATTGTCGCAAGATTTCAACGCCTGCTTACTTTTTGTCCCGGCTCTGCAGCACCGATTCAGCGTAGTAATTCACAACCTTCGCTTCACTGCGTGCGACTTCATAAAATGCGGCTGTCAGGACTTGCTCTTTCTGCTGAAACAATCCCTGGCGGATTTCTTCTTGCACTCGCGGATCGCTGAGTTCTCTTTGTCCAGCCGGTTCTTTCGAGATCAGCTTGATGATCCGATAGCCTTCCTGCGTGTGAATCACCGGTGAAACCTGGCCGGGCGTCATTTCGAGGATCATCTTACGTAGCTCCGGATTTGCTTTGTCTAAAGTAGATTCGGGAACAAAGCCGAAGTCGCCGCCATTCGCGGCGGAAGAGTCTTCCGAGTAATTCTGGGCGAGCATGGCGAAATCTTCCCCCTGCTTTACACGCAAATCGATCATCTGAATCTTGTTCTTCGCCTGCTGGTCATTTTGGGCTTTATCATTCTTCAGATTGCTGATGTTGGGACTCGGGTTGGGAGTCACCAAAATCTGAGCAAGATGAATTCTGGCTTCCGGCAGGTTGAAGGTGGCCTTGTTGGCGTTGTAGAAAGCGGCTACATCGGCGTCTGAAATGGAGATATGTGAGCCAATCTCTTTATTGCGCAGTTTTTGCACGCTCAACTCGCGGCGGATCTGTGCCTTTAAATCGGCGACGGTCATCTTTCGTTGGTCCAGCAGCTTTTGGAACTGCTCCTGCGTGTAAGTGACCTTCAGCTCATTGAAACGTGCATCTACGTCGGCGTCGGATGCGAGCAGACCTTCTTTTTCGGCTCGCTGCACAAGAAGCTCATTGTCAATCAACGTGCGCAATGTTTCAAGACGTAGGCCTGTTAGCTGATCGGGGTTGGACTTGAGCGTCGCATTCGGGAACTGGGCCGCGATCGTGTGATCCAGCTCTGTGTAAGTGATAGGACGGCCGTTTACAGTAGCTGCCACATCTTTTGAAACGGGCTTATTGCAGCCGGCCAGAAATGCGCAGACGATAACCGGGAAGATGAGGCGCCGTCTCACGCGGCTTGGGCCGCTCACACGTCTTGACATTCGGGGTTAGGCTTTTGCCTTCTTGATTTCTTCCACCAGCGCGGGCACGATTTCAAAGAGATCGCCAACGACGCCGTAGTCCGCTGTTTCGAAAATGGGTGCGTTCTCATCCTTGTTGATCGCAACGACGGTTTTGGAGCCTTTCATGCCTACCAGGTGCTGAATGGCGCCCGAAATGCCGACGGCCAAGTAGAGTTTCGGCGATACGGTCTGGCCGGAGCTTCCCACCTGCCGCTCCATCGGCAACCAGCCGTTATCGCAAATAGGCCGCGAGGCCGCGATCTCCGCGCCCAAGGCATTGGCGAGCGCTTCCACGACCGGCAAGTTGTCCTTTTCCTTGATGCCGCGGCCGACCGAGACGATCACGTCGGCGGCTGTGAGATCAACCGAGCGCTGCGCATCGCGAAAAGGCGCTTCCGGCTTGCTTCGAATTTGCGAGGCGTCGATTTCAACGGGGAAGCTTTCAACCGCAGCGCCGCCGCCGGAGCGCTCGGCTGCACGGAACGCACCGGCTTGCACGGAGACAAACTGAACATCGCCGGAGGCGCGCACATCGGCCTGCAGCTTGCCTTGAAAAAGCTGGCGCACGAACGAGATGGCGCTTCCCTCGGTTTTCACGTCCACAACATCGCTGACCAGCGCATTGCCAAAACGTGTCGCCAGCTTCGGCGCGTAGTCGCGGACCTGATAGGTGTGAGGAAACACAATCACCGTTGGTTGCGCCGATTTTATGAACTGCTCGAGCGCCGCCGTGTAGCCGTCGGATGTGTAATCCGCCAATGGCGCGGCGTCGAGCGCGAAAACTTTTTCGACAGGATACGCGGCGGCTTCTTTCGCCGGCGAATCGATGCCGGAGCCCAGCACGGCGGCGTGCAGCGGCGTTCCCAGAGCTTGCGCTATCTTTTGACCGGCAGCGAGAGCCTCGAACGAGATACGGTTCCAGTTTTCGCCGCGCTGCTCCAGGACGACAAGAACGCTCATAGGACACGCGCCTCGAATCGCAATTTTTCAACCAGTTGCTGAGCTACCTCACGAGCGTTGCCGGACAGAATCTGTGTTTCTTTGCTGCGCTGCGGCAAATAGACCTGCTGTAGGTGGAGCGCGGGAGACTGGCCACCGCCGAGCTGCGAGGCCGGAATCGTTTTCACTTCCTTCGTCTTAGCCTTCTTAATGCCCATCAAGGTTGCATAGCGCAGCTTCTTAATTCCCGATTGCACGGTCAGCACGACGGGCAAGGGCAAGTTCACATACTGGAACCAGCCGTCTTCGAGTTCCCGCTTCACGCGCAATGTAGACCCTTGCGGCTCCACTTCCATCACGATGGTCGCGTGAGCGAACCCGAGCAGTTCCGCAAGGACCACGCCGGTTTGCCCATAGCCCAAATCGTCCGACTGAAGCCCGGTCAGGATCAGGTCCGGCGCTTCCGGCTGAACCGCCTCGGCGAGCAGCCGTCCAGTTTGCAGCGGGTCGAGCGCGCCGCCTTCCTGCAGCTCGACATGAATGGCTCGGTCCGCGCCTTTGGCCAACGCTTCTCGAATCGTTTGCGTGGCACGCGCCGGACCGGCGCACAAAACAACCACTTCGCCGCCCAGCTTTTCCTTGATCTGCAGCGCCTCTTCGAGCGCATAGGCGTCGGGCTCATTCATTTCATAGCTGAGATCCGATTCATCGAGCCACGTGGCCCCGGGGTTCACTCGCAACCCCGAATCACGCGCGGGAACCTGCTTCACGGAAACAATGATTTTCATTCAATACTTCGGCCGATCGATGGGTTAGCCTCGATGGAACGGCCTCAAGGTGTCTCTTCCAGTATGCCGGAAGCGCAGTCTGGAAAAACCATTTGCCGGACCGATTAGCAGGCCGGGGCATTGCGGCCGGTTTTCACGAAGGTAATGAAAGATGTTTCTAGATCGTCGGCTGCGGTGTCGTCCAGCGGATACGCATCAGGACTGAAGTAGCCGCTCAATCCGGGCGTCCATTTCATCCTCTTCGATGAAGTCGCCCCGGTCGGCGGCATCGATGCCTTTTTGCACACCGGCGCGGAAACGGGCGTTATTTTCGAGCAGGCGCAATGCTGCATCCTTGACAAGCTGCTCCGCGGCTTTGCCGTTGTGAGAGGCGATCTGGGAAAGCTGCGCTTCCTGCTCAGGGGTGAAATGCACTTCCATAGCTCTGAACTTTAGGCTAGAGTCGCCTCGCTATCAACGCCCTTGCTTCTTCTGCATGTGCCTCCTGTCCAGTCCACCGCCCAAACGCTTGGGCGAGCCCAAATACTAAGACACCGAAGAGACGCACAAATCGTTTGTTCATTTCGGCGAACCGGCTGGGCCGCGAGCTTTATAAGTCTGGCTGAAATTGTTGCGGCTGTTCGTGACGGTGATGCCGCCGGCCGGGGTGATGTCGAGGCGGATCGAATAACCTTGGTCGGAAGTCGAGTCGAGATTGGCTATGTAATTGGGATCGCCGTTCAGATCGGGATAGCGCACCGAGTAATGAGCGCGCCAGAAGCCTTTCAGATCGGGATAAGTATTCACCGTCTTGATCACTGTCTGGTCGCCGCCCTTGGTCGGGCCATTCTGCATCAGCGCAACCAGCGGATCCAACGCGCCTGTCGGCGGACTCGTCGAAAGATCCATGCCGTGACCGGTGATGAACATGACATCGACTTTGCCGATCTTGTTCATCGGGCAAAGCAATTCGAGCTCCTTATTCCAGGTAAGATCGCCCAGATCGAGGATGCGCGTATTGCCGAATGTGATGAGTGTGCCGACCGAGCGTGCATTCTCCTCGCCGCCATTGCGCTCCATCGGGGGCGCACCGGCGCAGAGCGGATTCGGCTGGCCCGCGCCGCGCAGCGGCCCATCGAGCACATGTCCGTCACTGGTGACGAATTGAAGATGGAGCGAGCCGATGTCGAGCGTTCGGCCGGCTTTGGCCGTAATATGCTCGTGACCTTTATACGCGGCGACCCATTTGGGATAGAGCGTTGCGGTGGCAAAGGCGAGCTGGCGCGGCGCGGCGTTCGGCGGCGGCGCCTCGCGATTCGGCCCGTGATCGATGAACGTGCCGACCGGCAGTTTCGCAAGCAGCGCATCAATGCCGCCGACGTGATCCACATGATAGTGGGTCATGAGAAGATAATCAATTTTCTGGATGCCGAGCGATCGTGCGGCGGCGGCAATGCGGTCGGCGCTCGACGGAGCGGGCGGGGCGCCGGCCGGCACGCGCGGCCCTCCGATACCCGGAGGCCAGCCGGTGTCGATCAACAGCGACTTGCCTTCCGGCGTGACGAAAAGCACCGCTGCGCCGCCTTCCACATCCGGCATGACGATGCGGAGATCTTTCGAGATTTGAGGCGCTTTGTGCCGCGCGTCGGCATGAACCGTCACGAGAGCAAGCGCGCAAACCAAGACGCGACGGACACGCGTTAGCGGGAGAGTTCGGGTGCGAATATTCTTTGGTTTCACAGGCTACACAAGTGGAAGAAGAATTCTATAGCACCGCGAACCATTCAATGTTGCTCGGGAACCTGTGCTTGCTCGGCCGCGGCGCCTGTTGTCGTTAGAACGACGGCAGCCGCAATGATGAGGGCGCCGCCAACCCATGCGCCCCAGCCCAGGTGCTCGCCAAGCAAGGTGACTCCAAGAATGGAGCCGAGCGCAGGCTCGATGTTCAAAAAGACGCCCGCGCGCGAAGCTGGTACGCGATGAATGCCCCAATTCCAAAGCAGAGTACTGGCCGCGGTGCAGAGCAGGCCGCTGGCAGCCACTGCTAACCACACGTGTACGCGGATTCCGCGAAGTGGTGGGGGCCCACTGGTTAGAAGAACCCACGCCGCCAGCATCGCCGTTCCGGTAAGAAGGCCCCACGCGGTGACCGCAAGCGGGGAGTGACCACGCGCCATCAAGTTTTGATTGAGAAGCACCCAAGCGAGCGCAATGATCAGGGACAGGACGACCAGGAGATCGCCCCAGAGATTTCCGCCATTCTTTTCGCCATTGATCACTCTTGAACCGCCGCTCAGAACGATGAGCGCGACGCCCGCTGTAGAGCCGAACAGCGCGAGCCAGCCTTTCACGTCCAGCCGCTCATGCGTGAAGAGGGTAGCGCCGGTAGCGAGGATTACGGGCATCGTTCCCACCATCAGCGCGGCATGGCTGACGGTTGTAAGCTTCAACCCGTCAAACTGAACTATGAATTGCAGGGGAATTCCACAGAAAGAGGCCGCCAAAAGCAATTGCCACTCGCGCCGGGAAAAACGCGGAAACTGGAGCGCGGGGAGAATACCGGCACAAGCAAACAGGAAGCGGTAGAGCACGAAATGCCCGACGCTGAATTGGGAGAACGCAATTTTCCCGAAGAAGAAACCCATTCCCCAGAAGGCGCTCGCCAGAGCGCAGGCCACATAGCCGGAAGTGCGCGCCGGGCTGTTGAGCGGTTCTGTAGTGGAAAGGGAGATGGAGTCGCTGCGAGCCTTTGGCTGCACTGTTGTCCGATGTTAAGCGATCCCCCGGAAACGCAATCAGGAGACTAGTCGAAGAACCGCGGTACGCCTTTCGTGAAAGCGTCTTTCACGGCGAGATTGCGGCGGATGGGCGGCGGCGTCATATCACGTTCATCGGAAGTGAATGTTTTGCCGCCTTGCGAGATGAGGTAATCGGCGGTTCGCGCGGCCAGCGATTGGATGGTCAGACCGGGGTTTGCGGATCCTTGCGTGGGCATCACGCTGCCGTCGCAAACGAACAGATTGACAACGTCGTGGGTACGGCCGTACTTGTCCACCACGGAAGAACCAGGGTCGCTGCCCATCCGTGACGCGCCAACCAGATGAGCGTAGCGCGATTCCTGCACCACCTCTTCGGCGCCGGCGGCGGACATTACATCCATGGTTGTCTTCTTGCCGAACTCGATCAGCTTTTTATCGTTGTCGTGAAGATTGAAGGTGACCTTCGCGACCGGAATTCCGAACTGATCTTTTTCCTTCGCGAGTTCGACGCGGTTGTCCGGCCAGGGAAGGATTTCCCCCAGCACGCCCAGCGCCGCCCAGTGGTTGTAATCCATCATGACGCGGCGCATGCCCCATCCCCACGCGCCTTTCGCCACCATCATCTGTTTCCCGAAGGCCACGGGGAGAGGACCTACCGTTTGGATAGCGAAGCCGCGCGCGAAGTCACGCTTGGGATCTGTTTCGTAAAACTCTTCGGTCAAGGCGTGCGCGGGAGGCGCCTTGTACATGCGGACGAGATCGGCGAAGCGGCCGAGTACCACGTTGCCCGCCTGGGCCATGAGATAGCGGCCGAGAGTGCCGCTAGAATTTGCCAGGCCGTTTTCGTGTCCCGCGCAAGCCGAATTCAGGAGCAAGCGCGGTGTTTCGATCGCATAGCCGGAGACGATCACAGCTTTCGCGCGTTGAAAATGCTCGCGGCCTTCGCGGTCGTAATAAAAAACTCCGTCGACATGCTCCTTATCGCGCAGGGAGATGCGCGAGACCATGGACAAGTCGCGAACTTCCGCGCCGTACTCCAGCGCTTCTGGAACATGAGTTATCAGCGTGCTGGCCTTCGCCCCGACTTTGCACCCTTGTATACAGAATCCGCGATAGATGCAGTGAGGCCGGTTACCATGAGAACCGGAGAGGATCGCGACGGGGCCGCCGGCGCAAACGCCGATGCCGAGCTTCGTACAGCCTCTGACCAAAACATCGCCGACTCCGCCGAGAGGATGCGGACCATAGGGGTAGCCATGCGGATCGCCCCATGGGTAATAGGCGGGGCCGGCCACTGGAAGTTCGCGCTCCAGCAGTTCGTAGTAAGGCTTTAAATCATCGTACGAGATGGGCCAATCGGCGCCGACTCCATCTTGCGTGTGGACGCGGAAATCCGAAGGATGAAAGCGCGGCGCGAAGGCCGCCCAGTGTACGGATCCGCCACCCACGCCTTTGCCGCTGTTGTTTTCGCCTAATGCCAGCGGATCCTTCCCGCCCGTAATACGCAAATCGTTCCAGTAGAGCTTGTGCGAGCCCTTCTCATCGCTCACCCAATCGCGTTCGGTATCCCAGAACGGTCCAGCTTCCAAGCCGACCACTTTGAATCCGGCTTTCGACAGGCGCTGCAGCAGAACACCCCCCGCGGAGCCGACACCGACCACGCAGAAATCGACCGGCTCGTCGTCGGAGAAATGCTGCATGTCGCGCGAAATACGCTGCAGCGGTCCCAGTATCTTCTTGTCTTCGTGAGGCGGTTTGAACGCACCCAACAGCGGGAACTTCAATGCGTTCCTCCCTGTCCCTGGTGGGAGGTTTGCGAACCGGCGCCCGTCTCTTCATACCGATCTGAAATTGAGGTAGCCGGCGCCTCCCATTCGTAACGTTGCTCGTCGACCTCCCAAGGCTCCGGTAAGCCATTTTCCAGACGTGTGTACGCGCGTGGGTAGGCGGGGCCGCCGAAGCCAACCTCATCCCACGCGTAAGGATGCGAATAGTAGGCCGCCACGCAATCCTGCACCAGCAATTGCCAAAAACGGTCAATGGACATGCGCTCCCAGATTTCGTGCGCAGCCAGCTTCTTGCCGTCGTGAATCGATTTCAGAATGAAATCCTGCTTGAGGGGATCAAGATCCACAAACGGCTTCCCGTGTATCGACTGGGCGGTTTCATCAATGGCTTGCAATCCGAGCCGGTACGCTTCCTCGTCGGGCGGCATATCTTCAAAGCGATAACCGCTAATTTCTTTTTTGAACAGGCGCTCATCGATGTAGTTGACGATGGGGATTTGAGATTCGGGCAGGCGGTCGTCTTGCGGCAGGATGCGCTCGCAGACGGCGCTCATGAGCGCTAGTTGTTCGGCTGTGAAGAAGCGGATTTCGGGAATCTTATGAACGCGCTTCTCCACTTCCTCGCGAGTCGCGGCATCCCAAAAATTTCTTTGGCTCAGCGTATGAAAGCCGGGGTAATAACCGGGCTGCTTCATCGGCGGCCGCGGCTGGCCTGTCGTCGCATCCAGCGGCAGAAGATCTGATTTCAAATCGGTATTAGTCACGGCCTTCTCTCCGTAGGCGGCTCGCTAGAAAGCCGAGCGCGCCGCAAGCGGCAAACAACAGAGGCGCAAATATGGGCGGCCCGTAGAGGATGTTGTAGAGCCAGGTTTTTCGGCCGCCCGGACGGCGCAGGATTCCGCGCGAGTGATAGCCGAAGCCGACAGTTCCATCCACGATGGCGAGCGCCGAGGTCACGGGTAAAAAACGCTGCGCCAGACGTTGGCTGAAGATGGCTCCAATGCAGGCGCTCAATTGAATCGGCGCTAAAATCACGGGCGTCCACTGCGCCCAGATGCGGAACCGGCTCTTGTAGTGGGAATACCAGGCTTCGAAACCCGAAAAGAAGGTCCAAACCGCGGCGACTCCGGCAAGGTGTTTCTGAAAGCGACCTTCATGTAGTTCGAGGCGCCAGCCGGTATATTGCGACTTACTCAAATCGACCACCTTGGGGTCTTCCTCACGCCGGAGATAGGAAGCCATGAAGCCGACATAGGCGGCGGTGCCGAATAACAGCGGCGCGAAAATCGGCGGTCCCATGATCATGTTCGTCAGCGGGAGCCGCCAACCGCCGGGTTTGCGATAGATCCCGCGAATATGAAATCCGAAGCCGATGATGCCGTCGAGAAGCGTTGTCGCGGCGCTCCAACGCAGCGCGTGTTCCGCGGCTCGCCTGCTGAGAAAGCCTCCGAAGCTGGTAATTGTCACAACTCCGCTGAGCAGCACGGGAGTGTACATAATCAGGTTGCTGTAGCTGCCCTTATAGTGTTCGTACCCGACCTCAAGGCCACTGACAAAACTTGAGCCGGCTGCGACCAACGCCATCGAGCGTTGAAAACGCCCATCCTTGATGTGTTCATCAACCGTCGCGCCGGCGCACTCAATCCATTTCACTAACCCAGGGATTAATGCTTGCTTGGATTGAGATGTTGTTTCGATTTGCTGAGATGCCATTCCGACTGCTGCCATAGCGTAGACGTAGCGCGACCCGAAGTGTTGCGGCTGCGTATCGCGTAGAGAAACATTTTTTACCGCGTTACGTTTAGGGCTTTGCGCGGTCTTAACTTTTGGAGCAAGTGAGAGAAGGCGTAAGGAAATGTCAAAAGGTTCGTCGAGTATCGAGATCGAGTCAGGCGTTATCTCAGCCTTCCGGATTCCCACCGACCAGCCGGAGCAAGACGGAACCGCTGATTGGGACTCTACCGTTGTCGTCCTGGTTGAACTGACCGCTGGCGGAGTCACAGGGTTAGGATTCGCCTATGCTGCCGAAGCTGCGGCGCATGTGGCTAAGACTCTCGCGGAGAAGGTGGTCCTGCACCACGACCCGTTCGACATACCTTCCATTCACTCGGCAATGGATCGCCTCTCGCGCAATTGGGGCCGCCCCGGTTTGGTGTGTTCCGCTATCTCCGCGATTGACATCTGCCTGTGGGATTTGAAGGCGCGGCTGCTCCAACAGCCTCTGATCCAGATTCTGGGACGAATGAGAAATGAAGTTGCCGCTTACGGCAGCGGCGGCTTTACGTCCTACACGGAAAAGAAACTTATCGATCAGCTCACGGGCTGGGCCGCGGAAGGGCTGCGCGCCGTCAAGATGAAAATCGGTCGCGATATGCAGGCCGATATCCAGCGCGTTACCGCTGTTCAAAAAGCCCTCCAAGGTCGGGCGGAATTGTACGTCGATGCAAACGGAGCCTATACCCGTAAACAGGCGCTCTATCAAAGCGATCGGTTCGGCGATCTTGGCGTCACCTGGTTTGAGGAGCCTGTCACTTCGGACGATCGCATCGGTTTACACCTGATGGTGGAGCATGCGCCGCCCATTATGAACATTGCCGCGGGCGAATATTGCTACGTACTCGATGACGCCCGGCTGCTCATTGAAGCGCAAGCTGTGGACGTTCTGCAATCGGATGTGACACGCTGCGGAGGCGTCACGAATTTTGTGAAGATCGGCAACGTCTGCGAGACCTATCATCTGCCGTTCTCCGCGCACACGTCGCCTTCGGTGCATGCCACGCTCTGCTGCGCGCTGGTTCCGGCTATGAACGTGGAATATTTCCACGATCATTCACGCATTGAGCAGATGATCTTCGACGGAGCCATCCGGCCCGCGAACGGTAACTTGAAACCGGATTCTTCCCGGCCCGGTTTTGGGCTGGAGCTCAAGCGCGCTGACGCTCAGCCATACCAGGTCTTCACAGCCGACCTCCACTAGCAACTTGAAAAAACGAACCCAAATTGAGTTCGCTCGGTAATTTCACGTAGCAGGCCAACCGAGGCGCGACGGTAACGGAGCGCGCAGCCCCATCGCAATTCCCCAAAATAAATCATCCCCAACAGATTCCACCAGTTACACCCTCCCGCCCCCTCTCCGCGGCTCACCGCAGTGCGACAACTCGGGCAGAAACATCATGCTCGATCTCACGCACGACGATTCCGATTTCTTCCAAGAAATAGAAGCAGAACCGGAATCGCCCCACAGCGATCTCAACCCCACCCGCCGCGGCGGCGGTCCGCGCACCCCTCACGGTAAGGAGAACTCCAGCAAAAACGGCGTCACACACGGCTGCCGCTCCCACATCCTCATCCTGGCCGACGAAAAACAGGAAGACTTCGACGCCCTCTATCAACGTTGGGAAGACGCCTACCAGCCCGATTCCGAAGCCGCCCTCGAACTCCTCGAACAGTTCGTCATCAATAAGTGGTATCTCGAACGCAACGAGCGCCGCTTCAACCAAGTCGAATTCCAACTCTCCCACTTCCCGTACACCAAGTGGGATGAAGGCCAGCACAAAATCTATCAACTCACTCTGCGCTATAAAACCGCAGCCGACCGCGCAGCCTCAAAGGCCCAGCGCGATCTGGAGGACTTCTTGAAAAACCGCCGCGCCGAAGAGAAATACAGCCACAAACTCAGCGAAATCAACCGCGACATCCTGAAGGAAGGCGAAGAATGCATGATCAGCCGCGAAGACTCCATGCTCGAATCCATCGTCGACGCCGAGAAGAAAGGTCTCGACATGACCGCTCAACGCGCCGAACTCGCCGAAATCAAAAAACAGAATCGCGCCACGCTCGGCAAAATGCGCCAGGAAATGGCCGTCCTCGACGCCCACAAAACGCGCGCCGAACTTCTCTTCCAGGGTCAGAACAGCCCCAAGAAGCTGCGCAAGATTCCCTTCTTAGACCAGTGGGTCGAAATCAAAGTGAAGGACGGCGTCACCCTCACCGAACTTACGCCCTCCAACGAGAAGCTCATTCAACGCGGCCAAACCATGTTTCCGCCGCCCGAAATGGTCTATCGCCGTCTCAACTTCCCCCACGGTATCCCCGAAGAATACGACTGGACCACCGACGACCCGCTGATGAAACAGTACGGCGGCTTCGGCACTCAACGCATGACGGTCAATAGGTGGCTCGACGTCATCGACGCCGAAAAACTCCGCTCGGACGGCCACATCGGCCCCTGCGGCGACCCTCAACCCCGCCCCCAACAGCACGGCGGCTGCGATTGCCCCGCCTGCCAACTCAATTACGAACGCCTCGCCGCCCGCGCCAACCCTAAACCGCAAGTCTAGGTGAACCGTCGCAAGCCGGATTCTTAGCACGTTCATCACCGCACGTACCCTGCGGCGAACCCAACAGAGCCGGGCGCCTGAAAGAGTTGCGTTATTTACGCCGCCTTTGCCTCACTTAATCCTCAATAAATCAGCATTCTGACGGCGTTAAGAACACTTAGTACTAACGGTACATCCGTACTTCCGCATTTTTGATTGACTCGGAACGTTAGCCGCCTTATCGTAGTGTCACCGGATTAGTTTGTCTGTAATTAGAGGGCTAACACTCGACGTGTGCCGGGTGAATGTGTACTTATGCGAAGAAATTTCTATTTGCGGTCGTGGTTCATCGTTGTTGCACTTCTTGTTGGCACGCCTTTGTGGGCAAGTGAGTTCTTAGGATCCGTCGGAACGGAGTCGGGAGTGCCGATTGCGGGTCAGGAAGACGTCGTCATCTTCAATATGACCGGTCCGTCACAAGGATGCTCTACGGCGTTGGGTACTCCAATTTGCACGGCCGTAACATTCGACAACGTCACTCTTACCGTGAATGGGACCGACACGTTGAACCTGGGCGACATCGCGCCCGGCATGACGGAAACTTATACGTTCAGTAACGGCACGTTTGTCGACGGCTCCATCATGAGCCTGGCGCTAGCCGTTACGCTCTCGACGACTTCACTTAGTGATGATCTTGGAAATACTTACACAGTGGACGCCGGCATCTCGCTGAGCGGTTTGCCGGTGGATGGCACATATGCCGATATCGCAGCTTCGTTGGCTCAGATGACGAATGTGCCGGAGCCGGCTTATGCGCCTGTGATGTGTTTCTTGCTTGCGTGTGGCACGGTCTGGGCGTGGGTGCGCTCAAAAAACCGTCGCGTCAACGCGCTGGACTAACTTCAATTCAAAACTTTTCTTCAGAGGACTGACACGTGAGAATTACATTTCGTCGCAGCGCGTCTGCGCTGATCGCTAGCGCTTGTCTTTTGGCGGGCGCGCAAGGCCTGTTCGCGTCGTCCGCGAGCGGCCAAGTGACGCTATCTTCGGCTGGACCAAACACGGCGGAGCCCGGACTTACTACCGTTCGGCTGACGGGCTCGGGATTTCCGGCCGGCTCGACGAATGCTGCCAACGTTCAGGTGATGCTGACACCCAGTGGCGGCGGGTCGCCCGTCGTGGTGATGGCCAATCAGATTCAAACTGTAGTTGCCAGCACAAAACGTGTCGGATTTTTGATGCCTGCGATGACGGTCGCGGCGCCGAGTTCGTATCAAGTGTCTATTGCGGATGCTACGGATGGATTTTCAAGCAATAACTCCGTGCCACTGCTGGTCAATCCGGCTGCTTCGATTAGTGCGCTGAAGCCGGGTTCGGGCGTACAGGGGCAGTCCGTGACGGTGACCATCACCGGTTTGTATTCCAATTTTCTGGTGGGTTCCACGCAAGTTGCTGTGGGCGGCGGAATTACCGTCAGTTCGGTTAGCGTGTCCGGTCCTACGGCCATCTCGGCTAAGTTGACCATTCCGAGTTCGACTCCAACGGGCGGACAGGCGGTCACAGTGACGACCGGCGGTGAAGTTGCATCGCTGGCAAACGGATTTATGGTGACGGCCGCAAAGACGACCGTACCGAACGTGGCGGGCGACACGCAAGCTGCTGCGACCAGCGCACTCACGACCGCAGGATTAACAGTGGGAACGGTGACGACGCAATCCAGCAGCACGGTGGCGTCAGGTCATGTAATCAGCGAAAACCCGGCGGCGGCGACGAGCGTGAATGCCGGTTCAGCGGTGAACCTGGTGATTTCTAGTGGACCGGCGCAGGTAAAGGTGCCGAACGTGGCGGGCGACACGCAAGCTGCTGCGACCAGCGCACTCACGACCGCAGGATTAACAGTGGGAACGGTGACGACGCAATCCAGCAGCACGGTGGCGTCGGGCGATGTGATCAGCGAAAACCCGACGGCGGGGACGAGTGTGAATGCCGGTTCAGCGGTGAACCTGGTGATTTCTAGTGGACCGGCGCAGGTAAAGGTGCCGAACGTGGCGGGCGACACGCAAGCTGCTGCGACCAGCGCACTCACGACCGCAGGATTAACAGTGGGAACGGTGACGACGCAATCCAGCAGCACGGTGGCGTCGGGCGATGTGATCAGCGAAAACCCGACGGCGGGGACGAGTGTGAATGCCGGTTCAGCGGTGAACCTGGTGATTTCGAGCGGACCGGCGCAAGTGAAGGTGCCGAACGTGGTGGGCGACACGCAGGCTGCTGCGAGCAGCGCACTCACGACCGCGGGATTAACAGTGGGGACGGTGACGACGCAATCCAGCAGCACGGTGGCGTCGGGTGATGTGATCAGCGAAAACCCGACGGCGGGGACCAGCGTGAATGCCGGTTCAGCGGTGAACCTGGTGATTTCGAGCGGACCGGCGCAAGTGAAGGTGCCGAACGTGGTGGGCGACACGCAGGCTGCTGCGACGAGCGCACTCACGACCGCGGGATTAATAGTGGGGACGGTGACGACGCAATCCAGCAGCACGGTGGCGTCGGGTGATGTGATCAGCGAAAACCCGACGGCGGGGACGAGCGTGAATGCCGGTTCAGCGGTGAACCTGGTGATTTCGAGCGGACCGGCGCAAGTGAAGGTGCCGAACGTGGCGGGCGACACGCAGGCTGCTGCGACGAGCGCACTCACGACCGCAGGATTAACAGTGGGAACGGTGACGACGCAATCCAGCAGCACGGTGGCGTCGGGTGATGTGATCAGCGAAAACCCGACGGCGGGGACGAGCGTGAATGCCGGTTCAGCGGTGAACCTGGTGATTTCGAGCGGACCGGCGCAAGTGAAGGTGCCGAACGTGGCGGGCGACACGCAGGCTGCTGCGAGCAGCGCACTCACGACCGCAGGATTAACGGTTGGAACGGTGACCACGCAATCCAGCAGCACGGTGGCGTCAGGTGATGTGATCAGCGAAAACCCGACGGCGGGGATGAGCGTGAACGCAGGTTCGGCAGTGAACCTGGTGATCTCGAGCGGACCGGCGAAAGTGAGCGTACCGAACGTGGCGGGCGACACGCAAGCTGCCGCGAGCAGCGCACTCACGACAGCAGGATTAACAGTGGGAACCGTGACGACGCAATCCAGCAGCACGGTGGCGTCAGGTGATGTGATCAGCGAAAACCCGACGGCGGGGACCAGCGTGAATGCCGGTTCAGCGGTGAACCTGGTGATCTCGAGCGGACCGGCCCAGGTAAAGGTGCCGAACGTCGCGGGCGACACGCAAGCTGCTGCGAGCAGCGCACTCACGACCGCGGGATTAACAGTGGGAACGGTGACGACGCAATCCAGCAGCACGGTGGCGTCGGGTGATGTGATCAGCGAAAACCCGACGGCGGGGACGAGTGTGAATGCCGGTTCAGCGGTGAACCTGGTGATCTCGAGCGGACCGGCCCAGGTAAAGGTGCCGAACGTCGCGGGCGACACGCAGGCTGCTGCGGCGAGCGCACTCACGACCGCGGGATTAACAGTGGGGACGGTGACGACGCAATCCAGCAGCACGGTGGCATCGGGTGATGTGATCAGCGAAAACCCGACGGCGGGGACCAGCGTGAATGCCGGTTCAGCGGTGAACCTGGTGATTTCGAGCGGACCGGCTACTGCTACGCCTGTCTCAATTAATGTGAATCTAAGCCAATTTATCGTTACCGCAGGCGCGTCCACGACATTCACGGACGTTCCTGTAGACCAGAGCGGGAATCCGGTGGCAGTAACGCCGAACTGCGGCATCACTGCGGACCCGGTATCGGCTAGCGGAACCGCTCCCACTATTTCGAGCGGAACGATCGGAACGGACAATACGACGCGGGGCGTGTACACCCTAACGTGCAGCCTGACCAGTCCGTCCTTAACGGCGAGCGTGAGTTTCACGGTCCTGCTGCCCACTTCAACAACGGTCACGACGACGCAGCAGGCAACCTTCGCGGCGTTCTCGGGCACTACCAGCAGTTCTTCTTCACTGCTGCACCAGATCAACACCGCGCTCGGCAGTGGTAACCAGGCCGACGTGAATACCGCATTGGCTCAGTTGCAATCCAACTTGAACGCGTTGGACTTGGACGCTCTCGACCGGGCCGTGGCATTCGCCCCAGAAGGCGGGTTCCCGGCCTCGCCGGACAAATTGCCGAGTTTCGGCATCAATCAGACGGCAGCGGACGCAAACGTGGGGACATACCTGACCAATTTGATCAGCGCGCTGCAGAATCTGACGTCGTTCTTACAGACCAATCCGTTAGCTACGCTGACATCCAGCCAATTTACAACTTACAAGCAGTTAGAAAGTACGCTCGCGACATTAGTAGCTCAGTTACCATCGCTCAACCCGAGCGCTTACGGAATTGTGGCGAACGCCGATCAGGAGGATCAACTCTTCTCCGACGTTCTGCCCCAGTATTACCAAGCACTTACTCAGGCTACTATTCAGTACTTGACGGCGAATGGGTTTACCGCCTCGATCCTGCCGCGTCACCGGCCGGAGGTGTTGGCACAGGCCGGCCCCGCGCCCTCGCAATGGGGAGACGTTCAGTTCGTTAAGACGGGGCTGCACAGCCGAAGACACGGGCGCGGCTTAGGCCTCGCCTTCCAGTTCGGAGGCCTGATCGAAGTCGAACTTGTCAGCGACATTCAAATGGATCTGATCAACCAGATCTACGGACCGTACTTCAGTTACATCGCAAAAGCGGCGGCCACAATTGTGGCCAAGGATGCCTTCCAGGCGTGGACTGGAAGTCTCGATCTGGATGGACTTATTTCCGGTGGAGATCTCGAAATCCAGATTTTCTATGCCGCAGGCAGCGTCATAGAAGGCGATAACCTAAACGCGATTCCGACAAACAACAAGGTTTACTTTGTCGGGCCCGACCAGATCAATGCGGTGACGGATGCGGTGAGCTATTTACAAGGTCTCCACAAGCCGAAGGACCTGAACGATCTCGATGAACAGATGGAGGGATTCGTGGATCTGTTCAAGACTGCGAAGACCGCATACAACGAGATGAAGCAGGTTCCAGATAGTACCTACGCCTCTTGCATTCTTGGAAACTCACCGCCTTGCATCGAGTTGGCGTACAACAATGGCTTCAACAGCGTCTACCAGCCGGGTGGATTGGGATTGCCTGCCGCTGTCCTGGTGTTTGTGCAGAACAAGCCGGCTGGCGTATGGTCCACTGGGATCTACGAATTCGAACCGGCCGCCAGCCAATAGGGCGTGGGCTGAGCCGCGCATTAATGCGTAGGATGTTAATGCGCGGCCAGCAACGATTGGATATTCGATTCCATGTCTTTCATATTCACGATGCCTCCCCGGTAAGCTGCTGCGATGCGGCCTTGCTGGTCAATCAAGAATGTATCGGGCATCGCTTCGATGGCGTATTTCTTAGCGGTGGCTTCGTTGCCAAGTACGATGCGGTAGGGGATGGGGTGCTCGGCTAAGAAGGGCTTCAGGACTTTCCAGCCTTCTTCGTCCAGCGAAACGCCGACCACGTCCAGGCCTTTTGGGCCGTAGGTTTTGGAGAATTGGACGAACGAGGGGATCTCCTGCTTGCAGCCACCACACCATGTAGCCCAGAAGTCGAGCAGCACTACTTTGCCGCCGTAATCGGACAAACTGGCTGTTTTGCCGGAGGCGTCCGTCAGGGTGAATGTGGGCGCGGGTTGGCGGTGTTGCGGCGCTTGTAAGGGCGCACGGACGGTGGTTGGATCGGCTACGGCCGCGGATGCGGCCAGGATCAAGAGAGTAAGTAGTGGGGATTTCATGTTGGTGAGTCTCCTTTTGGATTTGATGAGCGCTCCCTCACGGTTGCGCCTCTGCTATGTTCGGCTGCGCAGTTCTGTAAGACGAAGGGTTTCGGGCATTTTGGCGGCGAAGAGGATGAGGCCGGCGAGGGCGACGCAGGCCAGTCCGCGGAAGGTAGCGGGAAAGCCGAAGGATTTGGCGGAGAAGCCCGCCAGCAAATTTCCGAGAAAAGCGCCGATGCCGAGGCAAGCTTGCATGGCGCCTTGCAGGAAATTGAAGCGACTGGTGCCTTTGGCTAAATCGGAGATGATCAATATGGTCAGGACGCCGGCGACTCCGGTTCCGATGCCATCGAGGGCTTCCACGGCCACCAGATAGTTCGGATCTTTGGCGAGCGAAAAGAGGACTCCGCGCAGGATGAGTGCCGCGAAGCCGATTACCAGGAGCGGTTTGCGTCCCAGACGATCCGCTAAGCGGCCGCTCGCGAAGGAGACGGGAATCATGACCACCTGTGCGGCGACGATGCAGGCCGACATGTATGCGGAGGAAGAATGTCCATTTTCGTGCGGCAACTCTTCTCCGATCAGAGGCAGCATGGCGGCGTTGGCAATGTGGAAGAGAACTACGACGGCGGCAAATATCAGAACGAGAGGCCTGGTCAGCAGTTTACCGGCTGCGAGCGGGGATCTCTCAGCGGCAGCCTCGCGGGCGACATTATTATCTATATCCTCACTGCGAATCAGAAGCGCCGTCACTGCGCAGGCCATGCCCTAGACCTCCGCAGACGTAAAAGATCGATTGAAGGCCGGCCAGGTATCCCAGATAACCGGCCAGCAAAGCTGTGAGTACATTACCGCTGTGATTGAAGCTCTCATTACGGCCGATGCGGCGTCCGAGGGACTGTCTGCCGACGATGCCGAGCGAAATGGCGGCGATCAACGGAGTGGCAACGGCGGTCGCTATGCCTACCACGATTTCATTGGCGATCTGGGCGCGAACCGTATTCATGGCGGCGATGAGAATTGCGCCCACTCCGATGACGAGCGCTGCCGCAGCCATGAGCCATTTCTTGAAATTGGCGCGGTCGATGAGCCAGCCGGCCGGAGTCTGGGCGAGCACTGAGGCGATCTTTTGTGCGGCAAGGATGACGCCGACCTGCGCGGGATTCCAGTGCCGGGCGGAGACGAAATAGGTGGCCATGAAGGGGCCTACGCCGGTCTCGACGTCCGCCAAGAAGAAGTTGATCCAATCGAGAGCGAGAAGGCTCCGTTGTTTCGGCAAGTACCAGCCTGACACGGTAAGCTTTTAGCCACATGGCCATGCAGCCAACGCAGGGGAACAGCCAAAATGCAGCCGTTTCAAAGAAGTGGATCGTTCGCAACCGCAAGTGGGTGTGGATCGGCGTTGCGGTGGTCGCCGGCATCTTGATCGTTGGCGACGTAGTCCTTCACCATGCCGGCCCGATTTTGAAGGGGCGCGTGGAGGAAACTTTGAGCACGCGCTTCAATAGCCACGTGGAACTAGAAAGCCTAAATGTGTCGATCGGGCGCGGACTGGAAGTATCGGGAGGGCGGCTGCGTATCTATCCGCCGGATGACGTGGTGGCTGCGGGAGCAACCCAGCCGCTGATTGCGATCCAGCACTTCCACTTTCATTCCGGGATATTGGGCTTATTCCTGAAGCCGACGCATGTGCGAGAGGTGCAAGTCACGGGTCTACAAATCAACGTCCCTCCGCCAGGTATGCGGCAGCATTCGCAAAGGAGCGGTAAACATAAGGGCAAGATCAAGATCGTAGTGGATCAGATTGTCTGCGACAACTCGCGGCTGATGATCGGGACGTCGAATCCGAATAAGGACCCAAAAGATTTTGAGATGGAGCATATTGTGCTGCACGATGTAGGGCCAAACGCTCCTTGGCGGTACGATGCGGTGCTGACGAACGCTGTGCCTCGGGGTGAAATCCGTTCCAGCGGTACGTTCGGTCCGTGGCAAACCGAAAGCCCTGGGGATTCCTCCGTGGCCGGTCATTACACCTTTGAGCATGCGGACTTGAATACCATCAAGGGCCTAGGCGGCATGTTGTCTTCGGTGGGCGATTTCAAGGGGCAACTTGACAAGATCGTAGTGGACGGCGCCACGGAGACTCCGGAGTTTTCGCTGGACACGGCGAATCACTCGGTTCCCCTGCATACACAATTCCGCGCGACTGTGGACGGGATTAGCGGTGATACTTACCTGCAGTTCGTTAAAGCGAGGCTGAGAAATTCGAGCTTCACGACGAGCGGCGCTGTCATCAACGTGAAAGGTCAGGGGCATCGGATTAGTTTGGACGTTGATGTGCCGAACGCGGACCTACAGGATTTCCTGGAGCTTGCTGTAAAAACGGAACCGGCCGTAATGACGGCGGCTCTGAACACAAAATTCAAGATGCAGATTAGGGCCGGCAAAGAAAGCGTCACCCAAAAGTTGAGTTTCGCTGGGCACTTCCATCTGCAAAGAATTCACTTCACCAATCCGAAGGTGGAGGACAAGGTGGACATGTTGAGTCTACGTGCGCGGGGCAAGCCGAAGGAAGCCAAACCGGGCGCGGAGGATGTGCATTCGCAAATGAGGGGAAACTTTCAGATGGCGAACGGCGTGATTCACTTCGAAGATCTGGCGTACACCCTGCCTGGGGCGCGAGTGAATCTGGAAGGCGTTTACTCTCTGGACGGGCAACACTTCGACTTTCACGGTAAGGTGCTGACAGAGGCGTCGCTCTCGCAGATGGTGGCTTCGCCCGTCGGGTCCCTTCTGCTGAAAGTGATCTCGCCGTTCTTCCACAAAAAGAGTGGAGGAGGGGCGGAGATTCCCGTGAGCATCAGCGGCACTGAGTCGGAGCCTAGGTTCGGACTCGACGTGTTTGGGCATCATTAGTTGCGCTGCTGCTTCTCCGGTTCTTTCGCGCGATCGCTGACGAAGCGATCGAGGAACATATATTGCGCGGTATCAGCAGCGGGGCTCGCGTGGGTATCGGGTCCAAGATGCATCACTTCCCATTGTTCGGGAGCGTAGCGTGGCCACTGCGGTAAACCGGCTCCATTCGGGTCGCCGGTCTTCGCGAAGTTAGTCCAATAGGAGGACACCTGTTCGGATACTTTGCGGTCGGCTGCTGTCCAGGGCAGCTTCTTCCAGTCGAGCGTTTCGAAGACGTATTCGATATCGGCTGAATGGTAAGCGCCGTGAGTGGGTCCGCCACCCTCAACCGGGGGAGCTTCTTCGAAATGATAGCGGTACACGTTCGCGCCGCCGGTTTGTGTTTGTAACTGCAACCACTTCCACGTGGAGTAAGCAATAAATTGCGCGCCGGCTAATTGACCGGCAGAAGTTTCCATCTGTTCAGGAGTATTTGCCGGAAAGAGCTTTAACGCCTGATTAGCCTTGTCTCCGAATACTTCGCGAAGTTTCGCCTCGTAGTTTTCTTTCGTGTGAGCGTTCTTGCCGAAGAAGGCCGCCGCATTCTGTTCATCGGTGTTCCAGCCGGCGAGGACGGCGACATGGTTCTCCTTGCCGGCCTCATAAATCGCGAGCGGCGATTCGGGGAAGAAGTAACCATCGACATCCGGCCAGAAGCGAAAGGCGCCGTGGTTCTTCATGGCTTGGTCGAGCAACTCCTGAGCGGGTTTAGCGCGCAGGGCCGTCAGTGTTGGGCTGCCGATTTCCTGTGCGAATTTCGCTCCATCCTGTTCAGCCTGCGAGAGCGTGTGGAGGGGTTCGGAGAATCCGAAATCGCCGCCGCTTTCGCCGATGGCCTGTTTGAAAAGATTTTTCGTGAGCGGGGTGGCGACTTGCGAGTTTACGGACATCGATCCTGCCGATTCGCCAAAAATGGTTACGTTGGCTGGATCTCCGCCGAATCCCGCAATGTTGGCGTGTACCCATTCGAGAGCCGCAGTCTGATCGAGCAGGCCGTAGTTGCCGGAGGCGTTTCGGCCGGATTCAGTAGCGAGTTCGGGATGGGCGAAGAAGCCGAAGAGCCCGAGCCGATAGTTCATGCTGACGACCACTACGCCTTTTTTGGCTAAGTTCTCGCCGTCCTGTCGTGGTTCGGAAGAGGCGCCGGCTTGGAAACCTCCACCGTAGATCCAGACCATGACGGGCAGAGAGGCGTTCGGTGCGGTGGCGGGCGTCCAGACGTTCAGATATAAGCAGTTTTCGCTTGGCCCTGGATCGCGAAACACCATGTCGCTAAAAATGGGAGCTTGCATGCAGCGGGCGCCAAACTCGGTTGCTTTGAGGACGCCCTGCCATGGCTTGACGGGCTGCGGCGCTTTCCAGCGCAGATCGCCAATTGGCGGTGCAGCATATGGAATGCCTTTGTAGACGTGGACGGTTCCATCGGAGTTGGTGACGCCTTCCACCGAACCGGATGCTGTCTGAACGGGTCCGGCGGCGTTAAGGGACACACAGGCGGATAAGGTGAAAACAAGAGCCAGGCGTTTCATGCGTAAGATCCGTACAGCATGCTATCACCTGTGTTCACGGCCCATTAGGGCAAAGGAAAAAAGGCCCTACCGTCGCAGGACGGTAGGGCCGAAGCGCGCGGCGACTACTTAGCGAAATAACTCGAGATATCGAGTATCAGTTGAGTGGCATTCGACGCGTAGGCGTTGATGATGCCGTTTGTTGTCGGTACGAGCGCCATATTCGATGTAATGGCGCCATCAAATGCATTCAGCGTAGATACGACAGGTTGCGATTGTCCATTGGGCCAGAGCGTCAGATACGTGAGCGCAGCCGGCGGAACAACGGTAGCGTTGAGAACGTAGGCTTGCGCCCGCGAAGGCACATTACAGGCGCTGCCTGCGATGTTGACGGCGAGGTCACCAGTGAATTGACCGCTGGAGTTCCTCGTGTCGAGTGCGCGGCATGGGGTTAACGGATATAGCGAGAGTCCGGCGCTGCTCGGCGCAGCGAAATATCCGTTGACATCTATCAGGAGGTCCGAGTCATTGGAAACGTAAACGGACACATTTCCACCCGTACCGGCCGGAACGATGGCGGCGTTCGCCGTAACGGTTCCCGTGGGCGCATTCAAAGTAGAGACGCCGGGTTGTGTCTGACCTGAAGGCCACGTGGTGAGGTAACTGAGACCCTGATGCGGTAAAGCGGTATAGTTCAGCGAATAAGCAACCGCTGAATTGGGAATACCACAGGAACCGGACAGCAGCGGGAATTGGCGGCTGGATTTCCCGGTTAGGAAGGGTCCACCGAGGGAACTAGGCGCCTGGCGAGTATCGACCAGGCGGCACGGCGTTACTGTGTAGAACGCGAGCCCGGATGTGGAACTTCCGGCTTCAACGAAGTAGCCATCGATATCGATGATCACCTGAGTTGGATCACTGGCGTAAACGCTGATGGCTCCGCTGGTTCCGGCCGGAACGATGGCGGCGTTCGCTTTGACGCGGCCGTCGGAGTTCAGGGTGGAAACGCCTGGTTGCGTCTGTCCCGCGGGCCAGGCAGTCAGATAACCGAGGTGCGCGTTGGGCACGACGGTGAAGTTAAGCGAATATGAGGCCGCGTTGGACGGAATGCCACAAGCGCTGCTCGGGATGACGAAATTGCGAGTGGTTCCCGCGCCTAATTCGGGGCCACCGAAGGGGCCAGCGGCATTACGCGTGTCAGCTACGCGGCACGGAGTGACCGGAACGAAATACAGAGCTCCCGCGCCCACTGTCCGAATCGTGAAGCTAATTGACTTGGTCGATTCCACGTTGCCGGCGACATCAACGCTGTAGAAATAGACCGTGTGAGCGCCAACTGTGGAAACGGTGAAAGGAGAAGAGTAGAGGGAGAATCCGCCTCCATCCACTTCGTAGTAGGTTGCAGCGACGCCGCTGCCTGCGTCAGCTCTGCTCAAGGTTACTTGGACTGGGCCGTCGTACTCACTTCCCGCGAACGTCCCGTTGAGGCTAGCGCCGGTAACTGGTGGAACCGTATCGTAACAAACGGATCCGTAGGTTCTGACGCTACTGGCTTCACCTGAGTTATCCCACGCCTGGACGTAGAGGGTGTGACAGCCTTGACCGGCACTAGAGAGGCTGAAAGAACCGGAAGTTGAATTGGGGTAATAGGGACCCAGATAGAATGAATTGCCATAGCCAGGTGTCGCCTCGCTGTAGAGATCGGAGTAGAGGCTGTCCCAAGCGGCCGAGTTACCGGACACGCCGTTGGCGGCATGGCTATCTCCGGTTGTATCCGCGATGCTGTAACTGACCGTTTGGTTCGTGTTGTACCAGCGGCCAGTGGCCGGACCTGAGAACGTTATGGCCGGGGCGCCGTAATCCGCGGCGATAAACCAGTTCATGGCACGAGCCATTTGTAGCGCGTTGAACGATCCCCAGCCAGTGACGAGGTCGTATCCAACGGTGGCACCATATCCATTCCCGCCGGTGGTTATGTCGTAGAAGGGGAGGTGGGGGGCGTTGCTCGCCGACCAATAGATGGAGTAATTCGGATTACCCAGCGGGTAGCAACTACCGCCCTCCCAGCAACCCGAGCTTCCAATGATTGTGGACATATAAAGGAGATAAGCGTTTTCCTGGGCAAAGAATCCTGCCAATTCTGGCGCTACGATGCTTGTGCCCGTGACTTCGTATAGAGTTCCATCAAAGTAAAGAGCTTGACTTGCACCCGCATTTAGGGAAATATCCGGGACACTACGATGGCCGGATCCGCAGACGGAAGCAGGATAAGGGCTGGCCTGGAAGCTAGGCGCTGCAAAATAGTCGCTGCAGCCGCCGGTACTTCCCGACCAGCCTGTTTCGCCCTCATAACCATCAGTACTGCTGAGGGAGAGAACAGTTCCACCGGCGGCGACCATATCGGGGTCTGACGCCGGATAGCCAGGACTCAGGTTGGTTCCGTCACAGTATGCGCCTGAATCGCCCGCAGCCGCAGTAAGAGACCAGCCCTCGCCTACCATCTGGTTGAAGATGTTGTGATCGGCGCTGATTTGGGAACCGGCGGTATCGTTCTCGCAGGAGCCCCAACTCGTACTGAACACACGCGTGTTGTTGTCATTGAGTATGGTCTGGTAAACGTCCTGGAAGGTTGACTGATAGGCATTCGCTCCTTCAAAGACCGTAACTGACGACGTATTGCCGTAACCTCCAAAGCTGTTGGACATAGCCGTCGAATACTCCGTATCAAGAGTAGTTTCGTCGTTGCAGCAAGTGGGCGTGCCATCAATGAAGTTCCAGAACAGGTGGTAGGCCAAACCGTACTGATTAACGAAGTTATTAATGTCGTTCAGGTCGAATTGATACGCAGTGGCGATTGCGATCGAGGTCTGTACTGGCGAACCGCCGGGGTTACCCAATGGATTACAGCAATGGCCCTGGTTGTACAGGGCGTAAAAATCGTATGCGCCAGATGTGAATAAGTCGGGTGGACCGATGAGGCCACTAGTTAGATTGGGTGTGGCATCTTTCCCGGAGGCACGGGCTTGGGCGGCTTCCAGCGCTTTTGTGTTGCCCGAACGGGCGGCTGAACCGCCTTTCGCATTCACTGGGCCCACTATGTATATGGGGTTCTGAATGTTGTGGTTGAGACTCTTGCTGGCAGGGTGTAAAACCTGCATATTGTCCATGCCGCCTACCGAGAGGACAATCTGCGATAAGGCTGCAGGTATAACGGGATCCCGATCATTGGAAAACTGGGACGCACCGTTCACCTGGTAATTGTTGATGGTGACGCTGAATGCCTTTTCGACCACGGCGGCTCTGCCTTCGACATCGACAGTCAAACGGTTGGGCCAGCGTTGCGTGACGGAGAGACCTTGAGCTTGGAGCCAGTCCACGACGGCTTGCTCATCTTCGGGCGAGGGAGCAAAACGCGCGTTCCACTCATCGGCTGTCAAGAAATGACGGAATTCCGGCGAGTTGCGGTCCTGCAGGTTCTGAAGAAATTGCTCTTCTTCGTCCATGTGGGGCGGCTTCAAGCCGATGGTCAGACGAAGCATTTGAGTGGAATCGAAATGCGAGGCCAACGTGGCCCGGCCGGTAGCCACAGCCGGTGGGGTGTTTCTCGCCACACCTGCGGTTGCCGCTGTCTGGGTAAATGCGGGCTGTATCGCTAATGTGAATGTCCCGATTAAAGGCATCATTAATCCACACAGCCTTTTGATAGTTGTTGCCATATTTATCTCCTTATTCCGTTGCAAGTACCTGGTTCGCGCGGCTTCGCTCATTGAAGCGGGGCACGGGCGTTGAAGTCGCCGGAAAAGCGTGTCTTGAGCCGCCAATAACAGTCGACTGGCTCAACACATGAGTTCCCGTCAAGACTTGTGCGGGAGATAGCAATTGGAGTTCCGAACGTAGAAAATGGTTTACTGGTAGCCTATTTGGCGTTGGTGGAGATGATAAATGTTAAATACGTAATAAAAGTTGGATCAAAAGTCTGGCTGTGTATGGAATAAAACAATCGTATTTATCTGTTTGTTTAATGCAGACTAGACATTGTGCTTTCGCGCGCGAGAGACTGAGATCCAGTTATCCCTTTATCAGCGAGTGCCGGAGAGCTTGTACCGCGGAGAAGAAATTGCAAGGTATCGCCCAGTAGGGCGGATCTGAAGATAGCAATGCTGCCTGCGGGCCGAGTGAGTATTGACGAGGGGGGCCGGAAAAAGAGCGATGCTGTCGAGTGGCCTTTTGCCTCGTTTCTTCTCTCGCCGGCTTCGCGCAATGCTTTTTTCGGGACTGCTTATCTCGGCTACTTCGTGCCGACTTACTCTTCTTTAGTGCGTGGCCAGTTCAATCTCACAGACACTCCTGTGCAATTTGTGACGGGCCTGCTGATTGCGATTGCCGTTGGAACTATCACGTTCCACTTCGGTATCACGCGCGGCAACTGGATCGCGGCTGTCAAACGCTAATGAAGAACGGTCACCTGAAGCGCCTTTTGCCGGCGGCATTGCTGTGTCTGCTGTCCGTATCGGCGTGGGGCCATGTGGGCAATCCAGATATCTACTTCGACGGCACGGCCGGACCATACCGGCTTTTGGTCACCGTCCGGCCGCCTTTGGTGATCCCGGGCGTGGTTGAGATAGAAGTGCGTACTACTAGTTCCGAGGTGAAATCGCTGGAAGCCGTTCCGGTTCCGCTCGATGCCGAAGAGGCGAAGTTCGCACCGCTGCCGGACTCATTGAAGGTTTCGAGCGAGGATCCGCAATTCTTTACCGGTTCGCTATGGATTATGGCGGCCGGTTCCTGGCAGGTTCGAATCACGGCGGATGGCGCAAACGGACGTGCAACCCTGGCAGTACCGGTTCCGTCAGTCGCCCGGACCACCAAAAAGATGAAGTGGGGACTCGGCGCAGGATTGACGGTATTGATGTTGCTGCTGGTGGGCGGTCTCGTTGTGATGGCGGGGGCATCGGTTCGCGAAGCACAATTGGACGCGGGCGCGACGCCTAGTGAAGCGCAGGAGAAGCGCGCGCGCCGGGTGATGGCCGTGACCTTTGCGGTGGTTGCCGGCGTGCTCGCCCTCGGGTGGTGGTGGTGGAGCGCTTCGGAAGCGCGATACCGGCGCAACGTTTTCACGCCTCTGCGGATGCTCGCCGATCTGAATTGCGCTGGGCTTCTGCATTTATCTCTTAGTGACCATTCTCTTGGCGACGGCTCCGCTTCGGCGGCATCCCGAGGGGTTCGCTTTGAGCCTGCGTTCTTTCGCCGCACCACGGACGACCTGGTACTGGATCACGATCATCTGATGCACCTGTATGCGATCCGCGAGCCGGGTCTTGATGTCGTCTATCATCTGCATCCGCAAAGAACCGGTGCCGGAGACTTCGATTTGCGAATGCCCAAAACCGATCCAGGGCGATATCGTCTTTACGCGGATATTGTTCACGCGAACGGCTTTCCGGAAACTCTGGTGGCCGAAATCGATGTGCCGCCGGGACTGCCCGGACGAGCGCTGTCAGGCGATGACGCGCGGGGATCTGCCGCGCCGTGGCAAGAATCAGATGCAAATGCGAGCAGCTTCCGGTTACCTGATGGTTACACCATGCGATGGAACCGCCCTCCCGGCATATTGCATGCGAAGGTACTGCAGGAGTTTCGCTTCACACTGCTCGACCCGAGGCGTCAGTCGCCCGACGACATGCGTCTTTACATGGGAATGACCGGTCATGCGGCATTCGTAAACACGGATGGTTCCGCGTTCGCGCACATTCATCCTTCCGGGAGTGTCTCAATGGCATCGCTGATGATGGCGCAGAGCCAGTTACGCGATAAAGCGAATGAGATGGATATGTCGAACAGGGATATGGCGAACACGGATATGTCCGGGACGATGGCAAACCGGGGCCGTGCGGCGGTGAATGAAGTCGCTTTTCCATACGGCTTTCCAAGTGCAGGGCGCTACCGCATCTTCGTGCAGATGAAGCATGGCGACAAGGTTGAGACTGGCATTTTTGACGCGACCGTTCGGTAGAAACCGATTCCGTACAACGCCTGTGCTCGGTTTGCTCCTTACATCACGAGCCGTCTATACTGCTTAGAACGCCGCGCTCGTTACGGCTGAAAGGTGCAGCTTATGTGGATAAAGAGGTTGACGCTGCTTGCGATCGCCGTCTGCTTAGCCGAGGCCGGGACTCCCGTCGCACAACTCGATATTCGGGTGCAAAGATTTCAACTCGAGAATGGTCTCCGCGTTGTGTTTTCGGAAGACCATACGCTTCCCGTGGTAGCGGTCTACGTCGTCTACGATGTAGGGGCGCGCTCAGAAGCGAGGGGGCGGACGGGTTTCGCGCATCTGTTCGAACACATGATGTTCGAAGGATCGGCGAACGTAAAAAAGGGTGAGCTCGATCAGTATGTGGAGGCTAATGGCGGCTCGATGAACGGGTCCACGCATCCCGATTACACAAATTATTTCGAGCAGCTTCCATCGAATAAGCTGGCGCTCGCCTTGTGGCTGGAGTCGGACCGCATGAAGAGCCTGGCGATCACTCCCGAGAACCTGACGAATCAAAAGGAAGCAGTGAAACAGGAGCGGCGGCTGAGCTTCGACAATAGGCCTTACGCGACGGCGATTGTGGATAAGTGGCCTCAACTGGCATTTGGGAATTGGCAGAGTTCGCATTCACTGATCGGATCATTTGAAGATCTGAACGCAGCGACGGTTAAGGACGTCTCTGAGTTTTTCAAGACGTATTACGCGCCGAACAACGCGGTGCTGGTGATTGTCGGCGATGCGCAGGCAGCCGGTGTAAGAGAACTTGTTCAGAAATACTTTGGCGACATTCCTTCGCAAACGGCGCCTGTTCGTCCGAACTTATCGGAGACGGGGCCGGTAAATACAACGCCGGAGATATATAAGGATGCACTGGCGAAGGTACCCGGCGTGGTAATCGGGTATCGCGGTCCGGTGCGCAATTCACCCGATTACTATGCGATGGTTCTGCTGGATACGATCCTGACCGGCGGCGATAGTTCCCGCCTTCAGAATGATCTCGTAAAGGGTAAGAAGTCAGTGGTTCAGTACGAGGCCGATCTGGGCTGGCCGTTTGCGGATGCCGCGGATTACCGCGATCCTGCCGAATACGCCACCTTTCTCCTCTACAAGCCGAGTTTCTCCGGCCCTGATCTGGTTGCGCAGTACCAAGCTGAAATCGAGCGCATTCAGAAGGAAGGTGTTACTCCCGCCGAACTGGATCGCGCAAGAACGCTGCTTTACACAACCACTCTGAAGAGGCTGGAAACGGCGCTGGGCCGTGCTCAGCTTCTGGGCACGTTCGAGTTATTCGATACAAAGCCCGGAGAGATCAATCATATGTTCGACCACTATGCGGCGGTAACTCCTCAGGAAATCCGAGGCGTTGCGCAGAAATATTTGATGCCACAAGAACGGGCGGTGTTAATGATCCAGCCTGGCACTCATTCGCCGGCAAGTGGTACTCCTGGCGGAGGCCTCTAACATGAGCATCTGTCGTTGTCGTTTCCTACTCCTGCTGGGACTGATGTCGGCTGGGATCATGAGTCCCGCCGAGCTAGACCGAACCAAGGCTCCGCCAACACCCCCGGTGCCCGACGTGAAGATACCGCCAGCGGAACGGTTTGAACTTCCCAACGGATTGAAAGTGATCGCAGAGCCGGATAAGCGATTTCCCATCACGACGTTCCGGCTGACGTTTGTAGCCGGGTCGAAGTTCGATCCGAAAGATCTTCCCGGGCTATCGGACATGGCCGCTTTGTTACTGAAGGAAGGCACTCGCACCCGCAGTGCCGCGCAAATCGCGGACGAAGCAGGGAACATGGGCAGCCAGCTTGAAGTTTCCTCCGACCTGGATACGCTTGTGGTGCGTGGTAGTTGTCTGGCAACATTCACGCCCCGTTTTCTCGATTTGCTGGCGGACATTGCGCAGAACGCTTCTTTCCCCGAGGACGAGTTTGCGCTTCAGAAGCAGAACCGGCTTCAGACACTTAAGTCCCAACGCTCCGATGCCGACTACATAGGGCGGGAAGCGCTGCAGGCGGCTATTTTCGGCCCGCATCCGTATTCGCATCTCGGACCTACACTGCACTCGTTACCCGCCATGGACCGCCAAGCGGTTGTACGTTTCCGAGATCAATATCTCACGCCCAACAATGCCTACCTGGTGGTGGTGGGTCAACTGCCGCCGGGGGATGAGCTGAAGAGATCAGTAACGGAGCACTTTGGAAGCTGGCCTCGGAAAGCAGCGCCCGCGTATGAGCCGGCCCCCATGCCGCCGAATCAGAAGAGAATCATCCTCGTTGACCGCCCCGGATCGGTGCAGGCGAACGTGTACTCGGCTCATCTCACGCCCAGCTATGATTCGCAGGCTTATTTCCCTTTGCTAGTTGCAAACAGAGTGCTGGGCGGAGGGGCTCATTCGCTGTTATTCAGTGACATCCGGGAGAAGCGAGGTTATGCTTACGACGCGCACACGGAAGGCAGCTTTCATCAGGAAGCCGGCACGGTTAGCGCGGTAACGGAGGTTCGAAATGAGGTGGTAGGGCCAGCGCTGCAGGCTCTCAATGTGGACTTGAATTCCATCGGAAACGGTGACGTTCCACCCTCCGATTTGAGTGATGCGAAGAGTTCGTACGCGGGGCGCTTCATAATTGACCTGCAGCGGCAAGATACGCTCGCAACGCAGTTGACTCGCGTTGAAGTGATGCACCTACCGCCGGATTATCTGGATACATTCATGACCCATGTGCGTTCCGTGGAGCCTCAGCAGTTGCGCGCCACTGGCCGGTATTGGTCGCCTGAAGACGCAACGCTGGTCGTTGTGGGCGATGCCCAGAAGATCCGGCCCGCAGTGGAGAAACTTGGCTCCGTCCAGCTCGTTACTCCAGAAAAGTGAAGCCAGGATGTTAGGTAGTGGTGACCCACCAGGAAGCGAGTGCTCGCAGCCAGATGGTTGCTGCTATTGCTCCGGGATCCGGCGAGCCGAGAGCTCGAGCTCCAAGGTAACTCGATCGTCCGCGCCGCGGAAGCATGTGAGCGGTTTGTTGTGCCGCATCTTCTGCACGGCTTGCGGCTGCCGCGAGGGCCTCATTTAAGGGTTTTCCATTCTCAAGGCTCTCGCTAAAAGATTGCGCGAATGGCAGCAGAGCATCGAGCATGGTCCGATCGCCGGCGGTTGCGCCGCCCAGCTCGCTTATACCGGCGCACCCTGCCAGCAATGCCTTCGCCCAGGAGTTCGGATCGCCTACATTGCCGCTTTCGAGAGAATGAGCCGCTCTGAGCAGGAATACGCCATATAGGGGACCCGAAGAGCCGGCGACTGCTTCTTGAAAAGTAAGTGCAAGCGCCTTCAAGGTCTCGGGAACGTCGTCAATTGGATAGCTGGGCACCGCTGCTTCGACGGCCTTCGCTCCGCGGGCGAGGCCAGTGCCTAAATCACCATCGCCCACGACGCGGTCGAGTTCCGTCAAGCGGTCTTCGGCGTTCTTTAGCGTATCGCAGACCGCCTCGATAGCGACTTGCATGTTTCTGCCGCGGTCAGTCCGCGCCGGCTGGGGTGGGCGTGCAGGATTCGCCGCGGCCGAGGCAACGATTCTTGCTTCGCTTGAGCCGGGCGCGCTTGTCAAGGTGTTTGGCCATGCTGGAGCCGAAGTAGGAGCATCGAGCAAGCGAAGGCGCTCGTCGTCGACGCGCAAAACCGAAAGCGATACGCCGGCTGTATCGAGCGAGGAAAGAAACGTGCCGGCATACACGCGCTCAATGAGAAGCCCACGCGATTCGAGTATGCGCAATGCCGCGCCCCCGAAGATGGCAAGCTCCATGGGAGTGGTCGCGCCCAGATTGTTTATTAGAACGGCGATGCGTTCTCCCAGCTTCAATTGGTGAGCGGGCGCAATCTGGGACACAAGGCGGTTCGCGAGTTCATCGGCATTCTCGAGCGAAATACGGCGAACACCCGGTTCGCCGTGAATGCCCAGTCCCAACTCCATTTCCAAATCGCCCAAAGTGAAGCTGGGCTTCACGGCTCCCGGCGCTGTGCCGGCCGAGAGGGATACGCCCATGGTGGCGACGTCATGAGCAGCAGCTCTCGCAACGGCCGCCACTTGGCTGAGACTCTTGCCTTCCCGCGCCGCGGCGCCGGCGATTTTGTGAACGAAAACCGTTCCCGCCAGACCACGGCGGCCGGCGTTTTCCTCAGATTCGGCGAGCGCCACATCGTCCGCAACGACAGCCATCTCGACGTTGAAACCCTGTGCTCGCGCCATCTCCGCCGCCATTCCAAAATTCAAGCGGTCGCCCGTGTAATTTTTCACAATCAGCAAGACGCCGGGTTGGCCGGCCACCGCCTGGATGGCGGCAAACACTGAATTCGTAGCGGGTGATGTGAAGACCTCGCCCGCTACCGCCGCGCTCAACATTCCGGCGCCGACATAGCCCGCGTGCGCCGGCTCATGACCGCTGCCGCCACCCGAGATAAGAGCCACCTGTTGCTCTCGTACGTCGTCGCTATCCGACCGCAACAAGACATTCTGTCCCGATAACTTGGCCCAGCCCGCGTGCATGCGCAGCAAGCCATCGAGCATGTCTTCCACGACATGGGCAGGCTGATTGATCAGCTTTTTCATAGAACGTAAGCCGGACATTATCTTATACACTCGATGGGCATGCTTCTGAAGCCGGGCTTACTCGCGGTTGTGTGTTTCAGTTGTTCTCTACACGCGGCCGATACGCCCGCTGCGCATATTCCACCTGCTGAGTATGCCGTGGGCGCCGACCTATCATTTTTGAAACAGGCGGAAGACCGTGGAACGGCTTTCAGAGACAACGGTGAAGCGAAACCCGCTCTGCGGATATTTAAAGACCATGGTTATAACTGGATTCGGCTCAGAATATTTCATACTCCCAGTGAACTGCCTAACAACCTGGAATATACGCTGGCGCTGGCCAAGTCCGCCCAAGCCATTGGTTATCGTTTCTTGCTCGATTTTCACTATTCGGATACTTGGGCCGATCCTGGTAAGCAGTTCATGCCCAAAGCCTGGCAAGGCATGTCACACCAGCAACTCGTCTCCGCTATTTTCGACTACACACGGCAAACCATTGCGGCGTTTGCGGCCGCCGGCGTGTTGCCCGATATGGTCCAGATCGGCAACGAGATTACCAATGGGATGATGTGGCCGGACGGCCGGCTGCCGCAGAATTGGGATCACTTCGCCGACCTGATCAACGCCGGGATTGCCGGTGTGGAGTCGGGAAAGGGCAACGCGCTTCGTCCGCGAATCATGATTCACATCGATCGCGGCGGCGATAAAGTGCGAACCAAGTATTTCTTCGACAAGCTGAACTCGTATCACGTGAATTACGACGTAATTGGGCAGTCGTATTATCCATGGTGGCAGGGGAGCTTGAATAACTTGCGCGAAAACATGATCTTCATGGCGAAGGAGTACAAGAAGGAAATAATCGTGGTTGAAACGGCTTACAACTGGCAGCCCGCGGAGTACAAAAACAAGCCCGGTCCGTTCGAAGAAAGTCCGGCCGGGCAAGCGCAGTTCCTTGAAGAACTAAACCGGGTAGTTCAGGAAACACCCGGCGGTTTGGGCGGGGGCGTCTTCTGGTGGGAGCCGGCAGTTACCGGCCCGCTACGCAGCCGGGGGTTTTTTGATAACGAGAATAATGCGCTTCCCGTTATGACGGTGTTCGATAAGTTCACGCGGTATTAGAAAAAGGCGCTCGTTCAGCCGCGCGGTTCGGTTAAGACCAGGGTGGATCTTAGGGGCACCGCGACGGAATCCTCGAGCGCGTCGATGACCTCGGCAGTCGCCTTCGAAATTGCGTCCGTACACCTTGGCTCAGAGCTGATCCATAACAATAGCCCAGTGTTTAGCCAAACACTAGGTTCCACGAGGCCCGCTTCGTCCAACTGGACTTGAGCCCAAGTCTGTTCGCCCGCTTCAATCACCGTGAAAGTGATCTGTGTGCCTAAGACGGTCTTAGCGCGGTACAATCGGCCTGATTCCAAGGTCATGAAAGCATTCTACGGTGACTCGAATCGAACCGGGAGAATTTATATGAAAAAGCTACTCATCGTATTCGGCATTGCCGCCGCGCAGTGTTTCGCGCAATCGGGCGCTAATCCGCTGATCGCCAGTTCCAAAACGGTTTTCGGCATAGTTAAGAACGACGTCCTGAAAGGCGCCGAAGAGATGCCGGAAGCAGACTATTCGTTCAAACCTGTCGATACGGTTCGTTCCTTCGGGCAATTGGTCGCGCATGTTGCGGATGGGCAGTATGAGTTCTGCTCGGCGGTCGTCGGCGACGGCAAGCAAGGACCCGACGTCGAAAAGAACAAGACCAGCAAGGCCGATATCATCCAGGCGCTCAAAGAGGCATTCGCCTATTGCGACAGCGCCTATCAAGGCATGACGGACGCCCACGCAGCCGATATAGTGAAATTCGGGAAGATGAACGCGACTAAGCTGTCCCTTCTCGACTTCAACACCGCCCACTCCGACGAACATTACGGCAACATGGTGACCTATCTGCGTATGAAAGGTCTAGTACCACCTTCGAGCAAACACTGATCGGTTCTGCTGCTCGTCCGGTAAAATGGCGGTGATGACGATTTCGCCACCGCGTATTCGCAAGGCATGAAGGCGAGTTTCGCCGGCTGGCTTTCGGTATCGCTGCTTGTCGGCGTTCTCAGCATCTTTTTGTATTCCCGGCGGGTCGCCGCGCCCGAACTTGCGAACGATTCCTATCAATATTTAGACGCCGCATCGCACCTCGCATCGGGCGGTTGCCTTTGCACCGAGGTGGCGCATTTCGATGAACAGCTCAAGTGGGCGCGCATGCCCATTCCATTCGTTCACTTCGGACCAGGCTACCCGATCGCCATTGCCGGGCTCAAGATGTTGGGCGTTCAGGTGGAAACCGCCGGCTATTTTCTCTCAGTAACGGCGTTCCTGGCTGTCATCTGTTTGATCTGGCTGATCGGTTACTACCTCGCCGTCCAGCCCTGGGCTATCGCGCTCGTTTGCCTGGTTTGGTCCGTGAACTCGAACGCCCTCGACTTTGGCGTTTCGGTAGCGACGGACTGCCTTTTCACCGCTTTACTGGCGGGTATTTGCGCTCTTGTAGCCTACGATATCCGGAAATTCGACCGTTCCCGGCCCATGGTGTTGCTCGCAGTAGGGGCGCTCACCGGGATCGAATATTGGTTGCGGCAGCCAGGATTATTTCTGCTCCTGCCATTGTGTCTGTACCTCGTGTGGCGCGGCGCGCTCCATCCACGCTCGCGGCCATACGCCTGGGGCGCGTTTGCCATCGCGGGTCTCCTGATGGTTCCGGTGACCATCCGTAACATCGTGCTTACCGATTCCTGGAACTCAGGATTCGCCAATGGACGGCATACTCCGTGGAAGGCCGTGTTGTCAGATACGCTGAAGGCTCCGTATCACATCCTTTTCGGCGACAGCGCCGTTGCGCGGTTGAACATTTGGACAGCGATATTCCTGCTTTCGGCGTTCGTGATCCTTTGGCGGGCCTATGCGAACCGGCGCCGGGGCTTCGCGTCTAACGGTATGACAGAGAACAGCGGCACAATACTGGGGTGGTTGTTCGTGTACGCAGTCACTTTCACGGCGGGCATCCTGGCAGCGGAACTTAGCACATACGCGGCGAGTGAAGTTCGTTACAACTTTCCCGTGTTCCCGCTCGTGCTGGTCGGGTGCGCGGTGCTGTTCCAACTTGCGGACGGCAGAATCGGCCGAATCGCCGCGGTCATTTGTGTGCTCTCCGTGGCGATGATCGACGCCCGGAGCGTATTGGCTGCCCGTGTGGCAGACCAGAGCAGTCTGCCGGCCGATTTGCTGCAGCAGCAAGTACAACCGGGAGTGACTATTAGGAGCTACATCAAGAACACCGTGCCTCCGGCTTCGGTTCTGGTCGCCACCGAGGGACAAGCCGTATATTACCTGCTGAAGCGGCCCGTCGTGTCCATCATTGAGCCGCAGTACAGTCTTCATACCTGGAGCGAATCCGACCTTAAAGCAGTGATGCAGAGTTTTGGGGCGCGTTATTTCCTGGTCTTCCCGGGGGCGGGAAACGTGCGAGCTCCGGAGCAGGAGGCCAGTCCTTTTCTGCGCGCGTTGAGAGATGGCCAGCCGCCAGCGTGGCTAACTGTCGCCGCGCGTACGCCCGGAGTGATTCTGTATCGCCGTAACGATCCTTCGAAAGCTCCGCGGGAACCGGCGGCGCTCAGAGGGGGTTCTTTGACGACATTAGGACCCCGCGACGCTCACTCCTAGTGTTCCCGAAGGGCGCTCTCGCTCTGGTATGTATAGTAAGGACGGCAAATCGCTCCGCAGCTCGAATTCAGGTGTGGTTTGCAGGTGCAAGTTGCTGCGAATGCACGGCTCCGGCGATCCGAAACGCATTGGTCCGGTCCGCAGTCTTACTTGTGACGGTAGGTAGCGTCCGCCCAGAAGGGAATTAGAACCAGTGGCAACATTACTAGAGCAATTGAGGAAAATGACCGTGGTGGTCTCCGATACGGGAGATATCCAGGCCATCGAAAAATACAAACCGCAAGACGCGACGACGAACCCGTCCCTCATCACGGCCGCGGCGCAGATGCCGCAATATCAGCAAATCGTCGACGATGTTCTGTTGAAGGCGAAAAAAGAACTCGGCGACAACGCCAAGGATCAAGCCATCGCATCGCTCGCCTTTGAGCGGCTGGCGGTTGCGTTCGGCGAAAAGATTTTGAAGGTCATCAAGGGCCGCGTCTCCACGGAAGTGGATGCGCGCATTTCCTATGACACGGAAAAGACGATGAAGGTGGCGCGCTCGATCATCGATCAGTACGAAAAGGACGGCATCTCGCGTGAGCGCGTGTTGATCAAAATCGCGTCGACATGGAAAGGCATTAAGGCGGCGGAGAAGCTGGAAAAAGACGGTATTCACTGCAACCTAACGCTGCTCTTCGGTATGCATCAGGCCATCGCCTGCGCGGATGCGGGCGTCACCCTGATTTCGCCGTTCGTCGGGCGAATTCTCGATTGGTACAAGAAGGACACGGGCAAGGATTACCAAGGCGCCGAAGACCCGGGCGTGGAGTCTGTCACGAAAATTTACAACTATTTCAAGAAGCACGGTTATAAGACCGTCGTGATGGGAGCTAGCTTCCGCAACATTGGAGAAATTAAAGAACTGGCCGGTTGCGACCTCCTGACGATTTCGCCGAACCTGTTGAAGGAACTCGACGCGACCCAGGGCGATCTGCCGCGCAAGCTCGATCCCGAGAAGGCCAAGACCATGAACATCGAAAAGATCACGGTGGACGAGGGGACCTTCGAGAAGATGCACGCCGCGGACAAGATGGCTTCCGATAAATTGACCGAAGGCATCAAGGGGTTCAGCGACGCGCTGGTTTCGCTGGAAAAGCTGCTCTCCGACCGGCTCATGGCTATTGCTGGTCAACCCGAGTTGGCGCATCAATAAGCGCCTGGACGTCTCCAACCGGACCCGCCGTCTATGCTTTGGGCACCGGCGGCGGGTTTCTCTCGTGCGCGGTTTGTCGCTGATGCCAATAGGGATAAGGAAGAGTCGTTTCGCTCGCCGCGTCCAATTTGGCGACCTGCTCGCGAGTCAAATTCCAACCTACGGCGCCCAGATTCTGCCGCAGTTGCTCCTCGTTGCGCGCGCCCATAATCACCGAGCAGATGGTAGGCCGCTGTAATAGCCAATTCAAAGCGATCTGCGGGACAGTCTTGCCGGTCTCTTTGGCAATCTCATCGATGGCATCGACGACGCGGTACACGTGCTCATCCTCGACCGGCGGTCCGGAGTCGGCTGTCTTTGGTAAGCGGCTGGTCTCCGGTCTTGGCTGTCCGCGCCGGATCTTTCCCGTCAGACGCGCCCATCCCAAAGGACTCCACACCAGCGTGCCAACGCGTTGATCGATCCCGAGCGGCATCAGTTCCCATTCGAAATCGCGCCCGATTAAGGAGTAATAAACCTGGTGCGCTATGTAGCGCGGCAAATTGTACTTTTCGGAAACTGCAATTGATTTCATCAAATGCCAGCCGGAGAAATTGGAACAGCCGACGTATCTCACCTTGCCGCTACGCTGCAACTGGTCCAGCGCATTCAGCGTTTCCTCAACGGGTGAAATGGCGTCGAAGCCATGCATTTGGTACAGGTCAATGTAGTCCGTGCCCAGCCGCTTGAGGCTGTCCTCGCACGCCTTGATCAGGTGAAACCGTGAACTGCCAATGTCGTTCGGCGCCGGGCTCTGGGGAAAGAAGGCTTTGGTGGCGATTAACACCTGATCGCGCCGCCCTGCGACGGCCTTGCCTAAAATCTCCTCGGAACGTCCGTTCGAATAGGCATTGGCGGTGTCAAACATGTTCACGCCCGCTTCGAGACAAATGTCTATTAGCTTGGTGGCTTCTGCTACATCCGTCGATCCCCAGGCGCGGAAGAAATCGTTGCCTCCTCCGAAAGTGGCCGCGCCAAATGTTAGTGTGGGCACCTTGAGGCCCGAATAGCCTAACTGTCTGAATTCCATGCTCTTCCAGTATGTCCTCCAGTCATCCTGAAGCTGTGCAATCGCCGTCGCAACACAGTCCGAAAAATTATCGCGGAAGGAATCTTCTTTTTCTCCTGCTTGCGGTCGGTGCGCCGGCGGGCATCTTGTACTCGCGGCTGGTCTTCGGATATGTGGCTAGTGAAAGCCGCGTCTCGAGTAGTCAAATCCAGTGGCTTTCCTGGTTATCCAACATTGCGCTTGTGCTCTTCTTCGTGGTTCAGTTGATTTGCGCGCGCTACGTGCAGCGTCTTCTCAAAACGCGTGCCACTCTGCCCGGCAGGGCGCTGCAATATGTGGGCGTGCTGCTGCTCTGTACGTTGCTTTCTATGGCCGGCACCGTGCTACTTGAAGTCTTCGGTTATACATTGTTCCTGCGTGTGAGGAACGCACGCGGCGGCTAGTAGAATCGGTCCGATGCGTCCTTACGAAGAGAAAATTCTGGCCGCCAATAGTGAAGGCCGCATACTGAAGCGCACGGATATCTACGGCTCCGGCCCTGCTGCCGAAACGCTCAGCACCTGACGTGCAGAAGCTTGTCAGGAAACATTGCAATGGGAGCGTGCTGGATCTCGGCGCCGGTTGCGGAGCCCTAGCACAGTATCTAAATACAGCAGCCTGCCTTGCGCCGAGCTGTGATCTTTATCAGCGAAGTTTCGTTCGAGAACTCCCCGTCGACATAGTCGCAATCGGGATGGTACATAGACTTCAGGTATTCTTCGACTGAAATCTTGCCGACTGGGAGTTCCGGGTCTGACGATTGAGTGGCCATTATTGAGGCACGTTGAGGCGAATGCCTAAATCCCTCATCTGACGCTCAGGAACGGGCGCCGGGGCTTCACACATCAGGTCCGTTCCTTTCGCCGTCTTGGGGAACGGGATCACTTCACGAATCGATTGTTCGCCCGCCAGGAGCATCACCAAACGATCCAGGCCCAGGGCAACGCCGCCGTGCGGAGGTGCGCCATATTCCAGGGCTTCCAACAAAAATCCGAAGCGTCGCTTTGCTTCTTCTTCCGTGAAGCCCAGCGCGGAGAAAACCTTCGATTGGACATCGCGCCGGTGAATACGAATCGAACCGGAACCAAGCTCAACTCCGTTCAACACCAAATCGTACGATTTCGCCCGGCAATGCGCTGGATCGGTTGTGAGCTTCTCCAGATCGTCGTCATGCACCGAAGTGAAGGGATGATGGGCCGCATTCCATCTCTGATCTTCGTCGTTCCACTCGAACATAGGGAACTCAACTACCCACAGGAATTTAAAGCTTTCCGGATCGAGCAGCTTGTGCCTGTCGTTATATTTCTGGGCGAGATGCAGCCGCAGTTGTCCGCATGCCTGCAGAACCGTATGATCGGGCAATGCGCCTTTCTTCTCACCGGCCCAGCCGGCAAGTAGTAAGAGGTCGTTGTCTGCTGGTTTTACGCGTTCACGAACCGAAGCTAGCGGTTCAGCGAAGTCCCGCTCCAGACGCTTTATATCTTCATAGATACGTAAGCCGCGTTCTTGGCCCGCCACTTTGATCTCGTCCCGCTCGCGACGGCTCAGTTGTCCCACGTTTGGAATGTGGATCGCCACCAGCGGCAAGCCTTCTGGAGTTAGCCCTGCACCCGGGAATAGATCTTCCACACAGTGAAATGGCGGAATGCGCAGATCCGGTTTATCGCTGCCGTAAGATCGCATCGCCTGTTCGTGAGTAATGCGCGGAATATGCCTTTCAACCGTCTTGCCGGCCGCCTCGCATACCCTCCAAATCAACGGCTCAATCACTTGGTAGATCTGTTCTTCTTGCGGGAACGACATCTCCAGGTCAAGTTGCGTGAATTCCGGCTGCCGATCCGCACGTAAATCTTCGTCGCGGAAACAACGGACAATCTGAAAATAGCGTTCGTAGCCGCTCACCATTAATAGCTGTTTGAAAATCTGCGGCGATTGCGGCAGAGCGTAAAAGTTGCCCGGCTGAACGCGACTCGGAATCAGGTAGTCGCGCGCGCCCTCCGGAGTCGAACGCGTCATGAACGGTGTCTCAATCTCGAGAAAACCCTGAGCGTACAACGCCTGCCGAATTGCCAGCGTGATCTTTGAGCGCATGATGATGTTGCGTTGCATCCGCGGGCGCCGAAGATCCACGTAGCGGTACTTCAGGCGGAGGTCTTCCTTCACATCCACGTTGTCTTCGATCGGAAACGGAGGTGTCCGGGATTCATTCAGAATCCAGATCTTCGAAATCGCCAGTTCCACTTCACCCGTCACGATGTTGGTATTCACTGTCTCCGGAGTGCGCAGCGCCACGGTGCCTTCGACCGCAATGACAAACTCCGAACTCAGTTCTTGCGCGCGTTTGTGCGCCTCGGGATTTTTACTCTCGTCGAAAACCAGTTGCGTAATACCGTCACGATCTCGCAAATGAATAAAGATGACGCCGCCCAGATCCCGCCGCCGGTGCACCCAACCCATCAAGAGCGCGGTCTGCCCCACATCAGTGTTACGCAAGGCGCCGCAGCTGTGAGTACGCCGCAAGTCGCCCAAAAAATCTAATTTCACTTCAGCCATTTGGTCCTATTTTGCTTCCACTGTGGTGAGCGCCTCGTCGAAGGAGGCGAGCAGTTCAGCGCGTGCGAGCGTCCGCTGTTGGCCGGATGCCATGTCTTTCAATGTGTACGATTGCGTCGAAATCTCGTTCTCCCCCACGATGAGTACATAACGCGCCGCCAGCTTGTTTGCCAATTCCATCATCCGTTTCAACTTGCGGTCGGTCCCCACCTCTACCGAAAGATCCAGCCTCCTCAGATCGCCGGCCAAATTGGCGCAGTGACGCAGCGCCTTGTCATCCATTGGCGCAATATAAACGTCGAGCGACGCCGGCTGAATCGTTTTTCCCTCTTCTACGGTCATCACCAATCGGTCTTCCCCAATGGAAAAGCCGATGCCGGGTGCGGCCACCTTCGAGCCCAGAATCTCGGCCAAACCATCGTAACGGCCGCCGCCTAAAATAGCGTTCTGAGCGCCCAGAGCGCCATGCGTAATCTCAAAGGTCGTGCGCGCGTAATAGTCCAGACCGCGGACCAGTCGTGGCCGTACCATGTAGCGGATGTGCCGGTCGTCCAGGTACTCGCGGACGCGCCGGAAATGCTCCGCGTCCGCCTCGTCTAAGTAATCGAGTATCGATGGCAGCCGATCGATGATTGGCTGGTCGTGAGGCACCTTGCAATCCAGCACACGTAACGGGTTTGTCTCCGCTCGCCGCCGGCAATCCTCGCACATGGTTGCCGCCACATCCTTCAGTGCCGCGCGCAAAGCTTCGTTAAATCTGGCGCGCGATTCCTTTGATCCGACCGAATTGATCAGTAGCTCGAAACCACTGATTCCTAGCTCTTGGAGAACCGTGACCACCATCTCGATCACTTCCGCATCTACGGCGGGCGAATCGGAACCAATTGCTTCCGCCCCTATTTGATAAAACTGCCGGTACCGCCCCTTCTGCGGCCGTTCACGGCGGAACATCGGGCCAATGTAGTAGAGCTTTTGGAGGCCAGGTTGTTGATCCAACCGATGTTCGATGTAGGCGCGCAAAACCGAAGCCGTGTTTTCCGGACGCAATGTGAGTGAACTCCCGTCGCGGTCCTCAAACGTGTACATCTCCTTGCTCACAATGTCCGTCTCTTCACCCACGCCACGTGAAAATAGGGCCGTCTCTTCCAGAACGGGCGTGCGGATCTCGCGGTAGTTGAAGCGCGCAAAGATACGCCGCGTCACCGCCTCTACCTCGTTCCACACTGCGCTTGAGGGAGGAAGAATGTCGCGCATCCCCCTAATGCTTTGAATCAAGTCTGCTCTTCCTTGTAAATCGCCGTGATCTTGACGTAGTTATCGCAGTTCTTTCGAAAGCGCTGCTGTTCTTCCTGAGTCACCTCGCGTCGTACCTTTGCGGGCGCGCCCATCACCACCATGTTCGCGGGGACTGACATACCTTCGGGAACCAGTGCACCAGCCGCAACGACCGCACCCTGCCCGATCTTCGCTCCATTCAGTACAATCGCGCCAATCCCGATCAGCGCATCGTTCTCCACTTCACATCCGTGAAGAACAACACTGTGCCCCACCGTCACGCGATCGCCAACGATACACGGATACACCATATGATCCACATGCAAGACGCTGTTGTCTTGAATGCTCGTCTCATCGCCGATTCGAATGTGATTTACATCTCCACGAATGGCGACATTGGGCCACACGCTCGAACGCTCCCCGATGACAACGTCGCCAATGACCTGAGCGCTGGGATCGATGTAAGCTGAGGGCGCGATACGCGGCGTCACTCCGCGATAGGGTCGAATCATGAGGAATAAGAGACGGATCACCAGCTTCAGCAGAAAAACTGAGCTGCAAAGGACCTTCTTGCTAGTCATCCTAGCAAGTGGGGAATTGCTGTCGGAAGCGTTCTGCCAGGGAGCTTTCTTTCCTACCGCTAACCGTCTCCGCGACCCTTGCTCGGATGTTAGGAGAGTCTCGATAGAGGGCAAGAGCCTCAAGCGCCGCCAGCGCCTCTGCCTCGCGCGCGTCGCGAACCAACTTCGTCAAGAATTCAAGCGCGGCTTCCTGCCGCGAGACGCTTATACTCCTCAATATTTCCTCTCCCTGTACACCCTTTGACTTTCGCCAATGTTCAATCAGCGCTTCAAGCGCCGCGGGCTCGCGGGAGGCACCTAAGGCCAGCGCAGCTTCTTCTCTCGTCTCTTGCTGTAATCGGTCCTCCCGCATCTCCAGAAACTCCGCCACGAAATGAACCGCTGCATCCCGTTCGATGGTGAGTAACGAAGCCAACACTTGACCGGTCACGCTTGGCTCTTTGTCGCCCATCCGCGCCTTAAGGCGCAGCAGCAGCGCCGCCTCTCTGCCGTCCATTTCTCCCAGTGCGCGCGCAGCCTCTAACCGAACGGCGGGCTCGGTATCCGTCAGCGCTCGCATCTGATGCCACAGCTTGTCGTCCCTGGTGAGATCGGTACATTGCAGAAGAGCGAGCACGCAGATGCTCCGCAGTGTTCCCGCCGTATCCACGAAAGACCCCCACACGGGCTCCATCTGCTTATGCTGTAACCCGCGCACGAACGTTGCCGACTCATCATGTTCCAATTCTTTAAGAGCCTTCGCCAGCGCGTTCTTGCCCCAGCACTGCGGATCCGTTTCAGCAACCTTTTGCAACAGACGGCCGAACGCCTCCAGCAGATCGGGAATCAGAACACGCGCCCGCAACAGCGCCGCGGTTGAGGCTGCCTTCGCAACGACCAAATTCACTGGATCCTTCAATGCTTTCCGTAGCGCAATGACAGAGTCCTCCGTCAAGCCCGTTGCCTGAAGGGCGCTCAAATACTCCAATAGCTGCTCAATCTTTCGGGTTGGCAAGCGCTTTTGTGAGGTATCCTAGCACCCGCCGCTAGAATGAAAGTCATGCGAAGCGGCGCCCTGTGCGCGTTGACAGCTATCGCGCTCGGCGCCCTCCCCGCGCTCCGCGCGCAAGCTCCTTTTAACGTCGACGGGCTCATGCGCTTGGCGCGCATCGATGAGCCACAGCTCTCGCCGGACGGCAAATCGATCGCCTTCACAGTGCAGACCATAGACATGGCGAGCAATACGAAGCCGACTCAGATTTACGTTGTTCCGGTCGATGGCGGAACGCCGCTACGCCTCACCAACGAAGGCATGTCGAATACGCGGCCACGCTGGATGCCCGATTCCCAGCGTATCGTCTTTGTATCCGACCGCAGCAACGGGTCACAGATATGGTCGATGAAAACCGACGGCACCGACGCCCGTCTTCTCACTAACATGCCAACGGGCGCGGGTGGCGTGACTGTCTCGCCCGATGGCAAGCTGATCCTCTTTACCAGCGACGTCTATCCTGCTTGTGCCGCTCCCAATGCCGTTCCGGGCTCCGACTACGATCCAACGTGCAACAGCACGGCTCTCATGCAAGACAATGCCAGCAAAATGCACGCCCGCGTCTACACCTCACTTCTCTACAGGCATTGGACTCATTACGAAGGCAAGCGCCGTCAGCATCTTCTGATCCAAATGATCGATGGCAGCACCAGGGTACGTGACCTGACTCCTGGGGATCTCAATGTACCTCCGTTTTCACTGAATGGCCCAGAGGCATACAACTTCTCCCCTGACAGCACGCAAATCACGTACGTAGCGAACACCGATCCGGACCTCGCAACCAGCACCAACAGCGATCTCTTCACGGTGGCTGCATCGGGGGGCGAGGCGAAGCGTATCACGACGAATCCAGGCGCCGACGAGGGACCAAGCTACTCGCCGGATGGTAAATATCTGGCCTACCGCACGCAAACCCGTGCCGGCTACGAAAGCGATCAGTGGCGTCTCGCTGTCATGGATCTGCAGACCGGCGCTATCACGACGCTGACTAATTCACTTGATCGCTGGGTTGAGGAGTACACGTGGTCTCCAGACTCGAAGCGCATCTTCTTCACGGTTGACGACCGCGGAACCACGCCGCTACTGATGATCGGCGCAACCGGCAGCGCTATTCGAACCATCGCTCAAGGACCTACCTCTATTAGTTCCGTGCAGTTCACCTCCGACGATCACACCATGATCTATACCGAGCAGAGCGGCTCCAAACCTCTCGAAATCTACAAGGCGACGTCCAGGGGTGGCAGCGGCATCGCACTTACCCATTTGAACGACGGAGTGTTGAGCCAATATCAGGTAACGCCTCTCGAAAAAATCTCCGTGGACGCCGCCGACGGCTCAAAGATCGAAAGCTACATCGTCAAGCCGCCCGGGTTCAATCCGGCACTCAAATACCCGGTGCTCTTTGCTATCCATGGCGGCCCGGAAGGCGACTGGGGCGAAAGTTGGAGCTACCGGTGGAACGCGCAAGTGCTGGCGGGCGTCGGCTACGTAGTCGTAATGCCGAACCCGCACGGCTCTATTGGATATGGCCAGAGCTTCACTGACGCGGTCAACGGCGATTGGGGTGGCCGCGCGTACGACGACATTATGGCCAGCGTCGATTATGTAAGCAACCTACCGTACGCGGATAAAGGCCGGCTCGTTGCCGCGGGCGCTTCCTACGGCGGCTACATGATCGATTGGATTCTCGGCCATACAGACCGCTTCAAGGCGCTTGTCACCCACGACGGAGTCTTCGACCTGCGTAGCGAAGCCGGAACTACCGAAGAACTTTGGTTCCCCAAATGGGAGTTTCAAGGCTTTCCGTGGGAGAATCCGGAGGCCTATGAGAAATGGTCGCCAAGCTGTACGTCAAGAATTTCAAGACGCCGACACTTGTCATCCAGGGCGAGATGGATTATCGCGTACCCGTTGGGCAAGGCGAACAACTCTTTACCGCCCTTCAGGAAATGAAAGTGCCGTCAAAGCTGGTGCAGTTCCCCGATGAAGGCCATTGGGTGCTGAAGCCGCAGAACAGCAACTTCTGGTACAACACGGTTCTCGATTGGCTGAATACTTACAGCAAGCCTGCCGCTCCGGCGCTCACGCCTGCAGCCATTCATTAGCATCTCCTCACCGTTATGAAACGCGGGTAGTTAAGAATAGATCTTAAACTCGCCGACGCTCATGATTCAGACTGCCGTACGCCGGAGATCGTACTTTACCGTCCTTAGCTCTCGCCTGGTTGCCTTTCTGGCGGTCTTGGGACCCGGCTTCGTTACTGCTAACGTCGACAACGATCCGGGCGGCATCCTCCAGTACTCGCAAGCAGGCGCGCAGTTCGGCTATCAGCTTCTTTGGACCCTGATACCAACCACCATCGCGCTCATTGTGGTACAGGAGATGGCCGCGCGCATGGGCGCGATCACCGGCAAAGGACTCTCGGATCTCATTCGCGAAGAGTTCGGATTAAGGGCTACGTTTTTCACCATGCTGGTGCTGGGAATAGCGGATTTCGGCAATATCATCGCTGAGTTTGCCGGCTTGGCTTCCGGCATGGGAATCTTTGGAGTCAGCAAATATATCGTCGTTCCCATCGGCGCAGCCATCGTATGGACGCTGATCGTTCGAGGCAGCTATAAACCGGTGGAACGAATCCTCATAGTCGCCTCGCTCATCTATTTCGCTTATCCCGTCTCTGCCTTCTTGGCCAAACCGGATTGGCATCAGGCAATTGCGCAGACGTTCGCACCTACCATCACTTACAGTCCAACGTACCTGGTCGTAGTGATCGGCTTGATTGGCACAACCATCACGCCTTGGATGCAGTTCTACTTGCAAGCTGCGGTTGTGGAGAAGGGCATCGATGCCCGTCATTACGGACTATGCCGTCTGGATGTCATCACCGGCTGCATTGTCACAGACGTCATCGCGTTCTTCATTGTCGTCGCCTGCGGCGCCACAATTTTCCATTCCAAGCACCCTGAAATCACCGATGTCGCGCAAGCGGCAGTTGCGCTGGAGCCATTTGCCGGCAGGTTCGCCGGCATGCTCTTTGCGGTCGGTCTGATCAATGCATCCATGCTCTCGGCCGCTATCCTCCCGCTAGCGACTTCGTACAACATTTGCGAAGGCCTCGGCTTCGAATCAGGCGTCGACAAGCGCTTTTCGGAAGCACCAGTCTTCTACTGGCTGTACACGCTGCTGATCGGGGGAGGGGCGGCCTTCGTCCTCATCCCGCGCCTCCCCCTCTTGAAGTTCATTCTGTTTTCGCAGGTCGCAAACGGCATTCTGCTTCCATTCGTTCTGGTTTTTATGTTGCTGTTGGTTAACCGGCCTCGCCTCATGGGGACTTTCAAGAACAACAAATTCCAGAACTTCGTTGCCTGGTCCACCGCCATCGTCATGATCGTGCTGACCGTCGGCTTGGTTTACTCGTACGTTGCCGGATGATTGTCGAGGGAGGCCAATTGACCTAATTTGAGTCGTGACGCGATGGTGCTTTGTTTTCAGGCCTGCTTGTCGGCTTGTTCGAAGAGGAAGTGCAAGGTCTTTTCGGTTTGGATGTGGCCGGCTATGCGGCCTAACGCGCCTTCCTTTTCGAGGCGGGCGCGGGTAACGGCGATGGCTTCACGCTCCTGGCGAGCGATGCGCTGCAGTTCGCGGTCTACTTCATCTTTGGTGGCGTGAATGCCTTCGCGTTCCGAGATTTTTTCGAGCAGCAGCGAGGCCTTCACATTGCGAACCGCCTTGTCGTGTTGGGCTTCCTTCACCTTGTCCCAATCGAGCTTGATGGAATTGGGATCGATGCCGCGGCCGGCGAGGTCGCGAAGCTGCATGCGGACCTGATTTTCGATTTGCCGGTCGATGTAGGCCTGCGGAATGGGGAAAGTGTTGCCGGCGACGAGTTTGTCGAGCAGTTCCTCTTTCGCGGTCTGCTGCGCGGCGTACTGCTTTTCCTGGAAGATCGCCTTACGCAGGGCTTCCTTGAGCTCTTCCAGATTCTGGTAATCGCCGAGGTCGCGGGCGAAGTCGTCGTCGAGGGCCGGCAGTTCGCGTTTACGAATGAATTTGGGGGTGATCTCGAAGCGCACGGTTTTGCCGGCGAGGCGTTCCTGGCCGTACTCTTCGGGATAGGTGATTTCGACTTCCTTGACTTCATCCGGCGAAGCACCGATGAGAGCTTCGTTGAAGCCGGGGAGAGTGTCTTCCGCGCCGACTTGGATTTGGATGTCCTGATCGATGTCTTCCGCGAGACCCGCTAGAGAGCGGAGGTGGACAAGAACGTAATCGCCGCTTTCAATGGGCCGAGGGTCGAGATTCGGGTAGTCGGCTTTGTTCTCGCGCATGCCTTCGAGGCGCTTGTCGATTTCTTCGTCTGTGACGGTAGGCTCTTCGTACTTGACGGGAATGCCGCGATAGTTGTCGATTGCAACTTCGGGCGCGACTTCGAAATCGGCTTTGAAGCGAATGGGCTGCCCGGGTTCGAATTTGAGGTCGGAGATGTCGGGCGTCCCGACAACTTTGATTTCGTCTTTCTGAACGCGATCGCGGAAGGCCTGGGGCAGAAGGAGTTCCAGAACTTCATGGCGAATCTCGCCTTCAAAGCGAGACTGGATCATGCTGACGGGGGCTTTGCCGGGGCGAAAGCCTGGCAGGCGAACGCGCTGCTTGATAGAGTTCGTGACACGCTCCCGGGCTTGTTCCACTTCATCGAGCGGGATTTCGATTTCGAGCGAGCGTTTGCAATCCGCGGCTGTTTCCACTGAGGTTTCCTTGTGATGCCGAGTGGGAATTTAAGCGCCGTCCGACCAGGTTGCAAGATACTGCTCTTGCTCCATGGTGAGGCGGTCGATTTGGATGCCCATCGATTCTAATTTTATTTTCGCTACTTGCCGGTCAATGGCGGCAGGCACCGGGTAAACTGTTTTGTCGAGCGAAGAAACGCCCTTGGTCTTGTCGAACGCCGGAACGCTCTTTACCAAGTATTCCGCACTCAGAGCTTGATTGCCGTAAGAGATATCGAGAACGGAGGCGGGAGGCGCGCCGGCGGAGACGGTATTGATGACGTGGCCGGCGGCTAACACATAGATGCGGCGGCCGTCGCGGAGGATGAACTCTTCGACAAAGTCGCGGCTGGGGCGGTGGGAGGAAGAGATGTGGGTGAGCGTTTCGAGATCGAACTCGACCGGGGAATGGCCGGCATTGCAGAGGATCGCGCCATTTTTGAATTTTTCGAAGTGTTCGCGGCCGATGACGTTCTTGCCACCGGTTGCGGCGACGAAGACGTCGCCGAGCGAGGCCGCCTCGCTCATCGAGAGGACGCGATGGCCCTCCATGGCGGCGTTTAAGGCGCGAATGGGATCGACTTCGCTGACAATGATGTTGGCGCCGAGTCCTTTGGCACGGAGAGCGATGCCGCTGCCGCAGCTGCCGTAGCCGAGCACCACAACGTTGAGACCGGCGAGCAGAACGTTGGTGGAGCGAACGATAGCTTCGACGGTGCTTTGCCCGGTGCCGTAGCGGTTTTCAAAGAGCTGTTTGGTTTGGGAATCGTGGAGCGCGATCACCGGGTAAGCGCAAGGAGCCGCTGCGCGCCATGCGCCGGAGATAGTTGGCTCCGGCTGTGGTTTGTTCAGTTCCGCCGAGAAGAGCCGGGACCGGATCTCCGGTGTGCAGGGCTTTCGAAAGCTCGGAGGCGTGGTCGAGAACGAGATGAGGCGGTTCGGCCAGAACTTCGCGAGCGCCGGGCCGGACCGAGAGCCCATAGTCTTTGGCGAGACTGGCAACGATCTCGTCTTCGAGGGAGAGAGGCTGGGTGGCGCACAAGGCGAGCTTGGCGCCGCCATCGCGCAGAGTGATGAGCAGGTTGGCGGTTTCAGGGGTGATGTTGAGACAGGCAGCCACTCGCATCCGCGCGAACGGCTGCGTCTTGATGAAATGCTTGCGGACGGACTGAAGCACGGGCATCGATTGGAAAGCCGATTCGATGCGGCGCTTGCCGCGCGCAGCCGACCCGATCGTTACTGCCGGAGGGGATGCCGGACGGAGCCGCTGGCGCGGAACTCGTAGACATCTGAAGATCCCGCTAAACCGCGGCGGCAGTGAGTTGGGCAGCTTCGCGGAGGGCGCCGGCTTTGTCGGTGGCTTCCCAGGAGAAGGTGTCTTCGTGACGGCCGAAGTGGCCGAAAGCCGCGGTTTTGCGGTAGATGGGGCGGCGCAGATTCAGATGCTTGATCATGCCGGCCGGGGTGAGGGAGAAGTTCTCGCGCACGAGTTCTGCAAGCCGCTGATCTTCGACTTTGCCGGTGCCGAAGGTGTCGACCATGACGGAGACGGGTTCGGCAACACCGATGGCGTAGGCGAGCTGCACTTCGACTTTGGCGGCGAGACCCGCGGCAACGAGATTTTTGGCGACGTAGCGAGCCATGTAGCAGGCGGAACGATCGACCTTCGTCGGATCCTTGCCGGAGAATGCGCCGCCACCGTGACGGCCCATGCCGCCGTAGGTGTCGACGATGATTTTGCGGCCGGTGAGACCGGTATCGCCGTGCGGTCCGCCGATGACGAAGCGGCCGGTGGGATTGATGTGGAACTTGGTTTGGGAATCGCACATCGCGGAAGGGATGACCGGGCCGATGATGGACTTCTTGATGTCTTGGCGGAGTTGTTCGGTGGTGACGTCGTCATCGTGCTGGGTGGAGACGACAACCGCGTCGATGCGCTTGGGCTTGCCGTCGACATATTCGACGCTGACCTGACTCTTGCCATCGGGACGCAGATAAGGGAGATCGCCTTCGCGGCGCGCTTCGCTCAGACGGCGCACCAGCTTGTGGGCCATCATGATGGGCAGCGGCATGAGCTCTTCGGTTTCGTTGCAGGCGTAGCCGAACATGAGGCCCTGATCGCCGGCTCCGCCGGTATCGACGCCCATGGCGATGTCGGGAGACTGCGCCTGAATCATGTTGACGACGGCGCAGGTCTTGGAGTCGAAGCCCATGGCGGCATCGGTGTAGCCGATGTGGTTGATGACGCCGCGCACGAGCTTGGGGACGTCGACGTAGGTGGTGGTGGTGATTTCGCCGGCGACGATGCAGATGCCGGTGGTGACGAGCGTTTCACACGCGACGCGGCCGGTGGGATCGTCCGTGAGGACGGCATCGAGGATGGCGTCAGAGACCTGATCGGCGATTTTGTCCGGGTGACCTTCGGTCACGGATTCGGACGTGAAGATATATTTCATCGGAACTGGAAGACTCCTTCTTTTCGGCGCCGGCGCCGAAACCCGTCGCGCCCGTGCCGTTCTCACGGCCGGTTTCGAGCGTGAGGTATTGGAACGTGGGCCGGGCGGGCCTCAGCTCACAAAGCGAGGCGACAGCGCCCGAGGGGTTCAGTGTTCCAGTTTAGCAAGTAAGCGGCGATGGACAAGCGGCGCGGGCAGAACTGCGGGTACTGGGATTGAAAGGTCGAAAACGCGGGGCGGCAGGGATCTAAACAGGGTGCGGTTCCGATTCATGGCTCGCTTTGGAAGCAAAGCAATCGTCAAAAGACGCGCCATTCTACGCCAACCAGGGCCGCTCGCCCGGGCATTACCACTCCATAGACCGGCTGATAATCGGCGTTGGTCAGGTTCGTCAGTCTAACGTAAGGATGCAGCCGCGAACGGGTCCAGGCGGCATATGCATCCACCAGAACATAGGCGTTTCGCTGGTACTGATTCGTCATGCCTGTGCGCACGCGCGCAATCCAGCCCGCGCCAGACGTTCGTTGCCAGGCAATCACCGCCTGCTGAGTGGGGAAGTTGAACACGTATTCCGATTGATACCCGTTAAAGCTCCCTGCGCGCCGTGCAGTCCGGTGTATTCCAGCTCGGCGGTTTGCGATTTGGGCAGCGACCAAATCAAGTGAAGCTTCCCAGCCGGTCATCGTGAGCCGGGCGAAGTTTGTCGCTTGCCAGATCTCCGAGGAGTTGGCGCGAATGTAGTCGATGTCGTCCGTTTCGCGGCGAGTGAAAGCCGTAAACGAGCCGCGCAGGTGAGACGCAGGATGCCAATCGAGACCGGCCTCGTAGTTCATAGCCTTCTCCGGCTTCAGGTTCGGGTTCCCAATGGTGCCGGGATCGTGATAGTACAGATCCGTGTAGTTGGGCAGACGAAAAGCCCGGCTGGCGGAAGCCCGCAGCTTGAATTTCGCCGACAGCCAGTATCCGCGCGCTGAAAGCGCAGGCACGGCAATAGCTTGTGCTTGGCCGTAAAACTCTTCGCGCACACCTGCGCTTAACGAAAGGCGCTGCCAGGAACGGATGTCCAGATCGCCATGACAGATCGCCTTGTTTGCGCGAGTGAATGCCCAGATTATTGCTGTCACATGGTCTGCCAAGGCTTCGGCTCCGTAGTAGATACCGATTTTGTGACCTGATTGGGTCATGGCGCCGCAAAGCGATGTCCCAGGTATCGTCGATGATGCCGGTTCGTATAGTAGGTCGGGTCATCCCGCAAGAGTTCATACAAATCGGTGTGGCGGCGATAGCCGAGCGAAAAGATCGTGTTTTTGCCGAGGTCCTGTGAGATAGGTGGCCAGCCAGGTCTTGGTGCGTTCCCAGGAATTGAAGTTGCCGTAGAACTGATCCGCTCCGAACGGGCGGTCCATCAGCGACAGAAAAACTCGTGTAAGACCGAGCTTGGTTTTTACCCAGGGCTCGGCCGCGAGCGCCAGGTTGCGGTATTCGCGATCGTCACGAAAACCGTCCGAGAGTTCGCGTTCAAAGGAGAGTCGCTGCGAATAGCCACGCTCGGCTGAAGGCGAGGAATCCGCTCTCTTCGTTGGTGCCGAAGCTGCCATACCCGGCGCGCAGGCGCATCTCCAGCGCCTGTGATTCAGTGAGAGGCCGCGTGACAACGTTCACCACTCCTGCAACCGCTTCTGAGCCATAAAGCGTGGATCCTGAGCCGCGTAGAATCTCGATGCGATCCACGGCATCGAGTGGCACAGGAATGTCGAGGTCGTGGTGGGCGGATTGCGCATCGCTCAAGCGGATGCCATCGAGCAGAACCAGGGTCTGTTCGAAATTGCCTCCCCGGATAGACAGGTCACCTTGCACGCCATTCGGCGCCCGGCCCTGCACCTGAACAGACAGAATCGAGAGCAGAACGCATCAGTCAGGCTTCCAAACAGCAGCAACGAATCACGCAGCGAATAGGCGTTCACCGATCGATCGACTTCCTCGAGCGGTACTGGATCCCAGGAGCCTGTGACAACGATGGTTTGCTGCTGCGGGGCGGGTAGCGGCAGTTTCTTGTTGACCGGCGGGATTCTGGGCGGTAAGTTGCTCTAGCGAGAACAGCTAAGAGTCCCAAAGCCGCCCAAAGGAGTTTCCGCATCGAAGCCTTCAGGATAAAGCGCATCAGCCGGTCGGGGCTAATTCTGCCGGGATTTTCGGGGCTATTCACTTAAACTTTAACCATTCTGTAACCTGGTTGTAACGCAGTGCTCCGGTTACTCTGTTGCTGGATAGGTGATCTCCGACTATGAGAAAGATTGCTCTTATCGAAGACGATGCGGATCTGTATGCGCTCGTTAAGTACAACCTGGAAAAGGAAGGCTTTGCTGTTGTTGGAGCGCAAACCGGGCGCGGAGTCATCGAATTGTGCCGCCGCGAACGGCCGGACCTGGTGCTGCTCGACATTATGTTGCCCGACTCCGACGGCCTGGAGATTTGCAAAGGCATTCGCCGGCATCCTGAACTGGCGCACGTTCCGGTGATTTTTCTAACGGCCCGCGCTTCCGAGACGGATCGCATCGTCGGTCTCGAACTCGGCGCGAACGATTACATCGTGAAGCCGTTCTTCGTGAGGGAACTGATCGCGCGGATCAAAATTCAATTCCGTGGTCAGACCACGGCGACAAAGGTGTTGAAGTCCGCGGCTCTTGAACTCGACCGCAGCCGGTGCGAAGCTCGTCTCGACGGTAATCTTCTTACTCTCACCGCGACGGAATTCCGGTTGCTGGAGTTTCTGATGAGCCGTCCTGAGGTGGTGTTCAGCCGTGAGCAGTTGCTCGATGCCGTGTGGGGTCACGATCGGGCCGTCACTGATCGCACCGTTGATGTTTATATTTTGCGTTTGCGCCAGAAGATCGAAGCCGATCCGACGAATCCACTGTTGATTCGCTCCGTGCGCGGATTCGGCTACAGCTTCAACAACGCGCCGCAAGCACAAGAAGCTGAGCAGCAGCCGAGCGCCGCGATTGCGGCCGCCGCACCAGTAAAACATAAATCAGCGCACGGCAAAGCCGGTTACAGATTCGATCTCGTCTTCGTGTTCTTCCACGCTTCGCACTGCGGCCATCCGAGGTCCGGTGTGAAGCGCCGCGGCGAGATCGTTCAATCGGTCGCTGCTTCCTACGGCATACACTTCGACTTGGCCGTCATCGGTGTTGCGCGCCCAACCTGAGAGGCCGAGAGCGGCGGCCTTATGTTGCACGAACATACGGAAGCCGACGCCTTGCACGGTTCCACCGACGAGCCAACGCTTGGCGATTTTTCGGTCCATACAGGCATTTTGCGTTATGGGCAAGCAGTCCTGAGAAGTTTCATGCAGCTTTGGCTTCAGATGCGAATGACAATTAGCCTAAGACCGGAATGCCTCCCGGAGCTTTGACCATGCTGCTTTTACGCGTGCTTCAATCCGAAGCGTTGCATGGACATGCGATTGCACAACGCATTCACATCCTTTCGCGTGAAATCCTAGCGGTCGAAGAAGGCCTGCCCTTACCCGACGCTCCAAAAGATGCTGTTGAAGGGGTGGGTTCTTTGACAACTTCACAACTGAAAACCTAAAAGCTGTGGCGGAGCCTGCCTGAAATCCCCATACTTGCCGGCAAAGCTCTCTCCACAAGCACACAGGAATCTAACTCGCTCTCTGAGCCCAGCTTCCCTTCCCCGCGAACTCGTGAGATATCCGGGCTAGGCGCGACGCTTGTGGCGTAGGGCCGCTTCGAATTCAGATACAGGCTTGGTGTTCAGTACGTCCTCCGCTTCGAGCCAGCCTCGCCGGGCTGTGGTGACGCCGAAGCGCATGTTTTGAAAATGGGCGGGGCGGTGGGCGTCGGTTGAGATGGTGAATTGGCAGCCTTTGTGTTTGGCGGCTCGGATGAGGTGACTCGGTAAATCAAGCCTTTCGGGGCTGGCGTTGACTTCGAAGCACACGCCTTTTTCCGCTGCTTTTGCTGCTATCTGCTCAAAGTTGAAGCCGTAGCCTTCGCGCTGCAATAAGATTCGGCCTGTCGCGTGGCCTATGATGCGCAACGATGGGGACTCGAGCGCCCTCAGGAAGCGATCGGTCATTTCGTTCGCTTCGAGGTTGAAATAGCTGTGCACGCTGCCGATGACCAGATCGAGTGCGGCCAGCGCGTCTTCGGAGATATCCATGGAGCCGTCGCGCAGGATGTCGCATTCGAGGCCGGAGAATACGCGTAACGGCAAGCCGTCGCGGTTCAGCTCGCGGACGTGTTGAGCGAAGGCGACGACGCGCTCTTCGTCAAGCCCGTTCGCCATGGCGAGCGCTTTTGAATGGTCGGTAATCGCGATGTATTCATAGCCCAGGGCTGCCGCGGCTTCGGCCATCTCGCGTAAGGTGGCTTTTCCATCGGTCGCCGTCGTGTGCATGTGCAGGTCGCCTCGCACGTCGCTCAACTCAATGAGCTTTGGTAAGGTCTTGGCTTCCGCGGCTTCGAGCTCGCCGCAGTTTTCACGAATTTCCGGCGGAATCCAGGAATAGCCTAAGCGCTCGTAAACTTCTTCTTCGCTTTCGCCCGCTTCGCGCTGGTTGCCCTCGATGGTGAACAGTCCGTATTCGTTGAGCGTGAGACCCTGGCGGATGGCGTTGGTCCGCAGCACGACATTATGATCCTTGCTGCCGGTGAAGTATTGCAGAGCGGCTCCGAAGCTTTCGTGCGGCAGGGCTCGCACATCTACTTGTAAGCGCTCGAGCCCAAAGCTGACGCTAGCTTTGTTTGCACCCTGTCCCAGCACCTCTTGGGTTCTTGGATGTGTCACGATGCGGCTGAGCGCTTCGCCGGCGGCGGGTCCGGTGACCAAGATGTCGAGATCGCCGATGGTCTCGCGGCCGCGGCGCAAGCTTCCGGCGGATTCGACTTTTTCGATGCCGGGGAGCGCCCTGAACTCGGCTTTCAACTCCTCGGCCGTGCGGAGGCCGAAAGTGAGGAGAAAACGGCCTGCGCTTTGGCGGTAAGCTTCAATGGAGCGCAAAACTTTCTCTTCGAGCTTTGCTCCCATGCGCGGCAGCGCCCGCAGTTTTTGCTCGCGGCAAATACGCTCCAGCTCATCTACCGTTCGTACGTTGTGATGTTCGTAAAGTAGAGCGATGCTTTTGGGCCCGAGACCTTGAATTTTGAGCAGCTCAAGAGCGGAGGCCGGATACTTCGCGAGCATTTCATCGCGCCGGTCGAACGATCCCCGCCGGCAGATTTCGGCCAGCACGAACGCTAGACCCTTGCCGATGCCGGGTATCTCAGTGACTTTGCGAGCGGGATCGCAGACGATATCGGTCACGCGCTCGGGATAGCTTGCGATGACAGAGGCTGCGTTGCGGTAGCTGCGGATGCGAAACCCGTCTTCGCCTGCCACTTCCATCAGATCCGCGGTCTCCGCTAAAAGATTGGCGACCTCTTTATTCTCCATCCGCTCGCCTAGCCGCCAAACGATGCTCGATCTCATCACCAGGCGCGAAGGAAGGCTCCACGTGCACGAGCACGTCCGCGACCCACGTCAGGCGATCCCGCAACGAATTTCGGACTTGGGTGGCGATGCGATGCGATTCGCGCACCGTCATTTCGGGATCCACCTCCAGGTGCAAGTCCACGTGATACTTCAGACCGGTGCGGCGGGCAAAACATTTTTCGATCCCTAGTGTTCCGGGAACACGTAAGGCCACCTCGCGGATTTCGTCCATCTTGCTCGTGTCGGGCATGGTATCGAGAAGCTGGCCGACGCTGCGGCTCACGACTTGCACCGACATAAAGAAGATGATGCCTCCGATGATTAAGCCGCCGGCGCGATCGGCGGCCCCGGAGACCTGGGGATTGGTCAAAGCCACGAGGACTGCGGTAAAAGCAACTGCCGTCGAAAGCAGATCGGTGATATCGTGCCACGCGTCCGCCTCGAGCGCGGTGCTTCCCGTGTATTTGCTCGCCCGAAACTTCACGACGGCCAAGATGGTCTTGATGATTACGGCCGCGATCAGGGGATAGAGGGCATAGCTCTCAAGCCCGCGACTCGGTTGCTCGAGATGCGTCAAGCTGTGCCAGAAGATGCCGCCGCCCGCGAGGAGCAGCATGGCGCCGACGCCCAGTCCCGCTAAGGTTTCATAGCGGCCATGACCATAAGGATGTTCCGCGTCGGGCGGTTTGCTCGCGAGCCACAAACCCGCATACACAATGGCGGAGGCCAGCACATCGCCGGCCGCTTCCAGTCCGTCTGAGACCACCGAAGCCGAGCCGGCGTGGGCGCCGACGATGATTTTCGCGATGGAAAGTACCACTCCCGCGCTCATGCTGATGAGGGCGATTTTGCGGCCAATTGTCGCCTCGTCGCTCTTTCCTAACGGCATGAAACCGGCAGCCATACGCTTCGAGGATATCGCGTGCAACAACGGCCGCTCAGCAGGACCCTAGGTCCACGCAACGCACGAGTGGTAGGGCCGGTTCTGGCCCGCCGTACTCCGTTCCGGTCAATTTGTTTCGCCCTCTTTTCGACCCTATCGTGGGATCAGTTCTCACCCGAGGTGAGGCGAAAAAGGAACCAATGAAAAGCAATTTCACTCAGAAAGTTTTCGTGGCTGCGGCCCTTGCCCTCAGCGGCAGCGTAATGTTCGCCGACACCGTCAGCGGGACGGGTGCGACCTCCGGCATGTGGCAGAACTGGAGCGCCAGCCAGGCGAATGGGAATGGATCGAATTATTGGAACAATGTCTCTTGGGACGGTCCGAACATGAACGTCGGCAACTGCCTGACCAGTTCGAACTGCGGTATGAATAACGTGCCCGGCGCGATCTCGTATCTCGGCCAATCGAATGGACAGGCATTCACGAACTTTTATTTCGACGGATCCCAAACGGCTGTGACGGCGACGTTAGAGGCGCAGATTGCCGCCGACAAGGGGTACGAAACTCTGGGCTGGTATAACGTCCTCAACCCGAACCAAAACGGAATCATCTTCTCGACGACGAGTACGGTCGGCAGCACGGACACTTTCACACCAAGCGCGGAATATGGGTTATTTTTTGTCAACGCGGCTGGTACGGGCGATATTTACACGTCGCAATCCAGTTGGAGTCCCAGCGACACAGGCCGTCAACACTTCGCTGTTTTCCAGCAGAACGCCGGCAACTATTATGTTGGCATTGAGGATCTCCCGTCATGCAACAGCGACTTCGATTACAACGACATGGTGGTGAAGATGTCCAGCGCCTCGGCAGCTCCGGAACCGGGCGCGCTCCTGTTGATCGCGGTCGGCTTCACGGCGCTGGGCGCGTTCCGCTTCTTTGGCAAGGCGAAAGCCACGAAGGCATAAGCTCGCTGACCCACTGAAAATACGGTAAGTAGAACTTAACGAGAGCCCGGCCGGTGCAGAAGCATCCGCCGGGCTTTTTGCATTCAGGAACTCAGGGTTTTCCCTAGTACCGACGAACCAGTACCCTCTCTAATGTATTCCGCTCCCCTCCCTAAATGGCTTTGAAACAACGCCTTCAGTATGAAAATCCACGTACCAGAGAAGCGCGGGAGAGTTCCGGGGACCGGTACTTCGCCTCTCTGAGACGGTAAGTAGCTATCAGACGAAAGGATTTAAGTGCGTTTTGCACCCTTGGGCGCTGGTTGTGTGGGGAGCGAGGTCTGGGAGCGCCGCGACCAAATAAGGATAAAAACAGATGGAAAAGCTTGCGCAGAATATTCAGGAAGCGTTCCTCAACAACGCGCGAAAAGACAAAACGTTCCTAACGATTTACTTAATGAGCGGCGTGAAATTGTCCGGGCGTATCAAGAGTTTCGATAAATACTCCGTGGTGCTGGAAGCGAATAATCAGGAGCAGTTGATTTTCAAACATGCGATTTCGACCGTGGTGGTTTCAAAACCGTTCCACGCCACAGCCGGACATAATACCGCGGGAAGTACGCCTGGCGCGCCTTTGCCGATGCCCGAGCCGACGGATAACAATTAGTTAGTGGCAGCAGAACACCATCGCATTTTGCCTGAAGCGCAGCGCTCAGCGGCAGCAGGCCAGGAACGCACGCTGGTAGTCGGGCTGGAAGTAACCCGGCCCCCTAAACCGGCTTCAGGTAATCCAGACGTCGATTCCGACGCTGAAGAGTCCCTGGAAGAACTCGCGACACTAGCCGACAGCGCCGGAGCGATTGTTACAGGCCGTATCATTCAGGCCCGGCCTGCTATCGACGCCGCCACCCTGGTGGGTTCCGGAAAAGTGGCAGAGATCAAACAGCGGATCGAAGGAGACGAGATCGACACCGTGATCTTCGACCACGAGCTGACTCCCACGCAATTGCGCAATTTGGAGCGGCGGTTGGAGGTAAAGGTCATCGACCGCACGCAGTTGATTCTGGACATTTTTGCCCGGCGCGCACGAACGAGCGAGGGGCAGTTGCAAGTGGAACTGGCGCAGCTGAATTATCTACTGCCGAGGCTTTCCGGGCGGGGAACGCAGATGTCGCGTTTGGGCGGTGGGATTGGGACGCGCGGACCAGGCGAAACACAGTTGGAAACGGACCGGCGGCGCATCGGGAGGCGGATCTCCAAGCTGAAAAGCGAGATTGAGCGGGTACGCGCCACGCGTGGAGTCCAGCGTTCGCAGCGGCAAGCGGTGCCGCTGTCGACGATCAGTCTGGTGGGCTATACCAACGCCGGGAAATCGACACTGTTCAACCGGCTCACGGGCGCGGGTGTGCTGGCCGATTCGAAGATGTTCGCCACGCTTGACCCAACAGTGAGGCAGATCCGGCTTCCCTCGCAGAGACGGGTGTTGTTAAGCGACACGGTAGGTTTCATTCGTAACCTGCCCACGACGCTGGTGGATGCCTTTCGCGCCACTCTGGAAGAAGTCACCGCGGCGGCGTTGCTGCTGCACGTGGTGGACATCACCGCACCCTCGGCCGCCGAGCAGACGGCGCATGTGTTGAAGGTGCTGGGGGAAATCGGCGCGGAGAATACGCCGCAGATCCTGGTTCTGAATAAGAGCGATCGGCTGAGCGAAGAGGAGCGGAAGCAGGATCTGCCCACCCTGACGCATCGGCTGCTGGGAGAAACCGCCCGCCAGAACTCGACCGGGGCGGCGCTGATTTCCGGAGAAACGGGGGCCGGGATGCCGGAACTGCTGGACCTCATCGATCGGCAACTTGTTCAGGATCCGGTGGCGCGGCAACGTTTCCGTCTGCCGCTGGGAGAAGGGCGGGCGCTGCACCTGCTGCATGATCGCGCCGCCATTGTTTCCAAGCACTATGAAGATCAGTTCTGCGAAGTGGTGGCGGACGCGCCGCAATCGATTCGCGACCGGCTGGCCGAATTCGCGGTTGAATAGCGCGGCCGCTTTCCTGTTTCGGGCAGCTGAACAAATCGGTGGAGCGTTTCGTATGATATGCAGACTATGCCAAACTATGCTCGGCTTCTGCTTCCACTCACTGCCTCGGCGGTTTTGCTGACCGGCTGCATTGAAATAAATCATGTGCAAACAGGTCCGCTGCGCGAGCAACCCGTTTCGGTGGACCTGAATGGCGCGCAGCGCGCCGATGTGGAACTCGATTTAGGGGCCGGAGAACTGAATGTGAACGGCGGAGCGCAGAAACTGATGGAGGGCACGTTTGCGTACAACGTTCCGGAGTGGGAGCCTAGAGTTCACACCTCCAACAACGGATCGCACGCGACCATCACGATCAAAGAACCCGAACACGTGCGGCTGGGCGGCAATCAAAAATACAACTGGGATCTGTCGTTCAACGACAGAGTTTTGTATGATTTCGCGGTGAACTGCGGAGCCGGACAGGCGCGGCTGCGTCTGGGCGATCTGGACCTGCGGAGCGTCACGGTTCATATCGGAGTGGGCGAGGTGGATCTGGATTTGCAGGGCCATCCCACACGCGATTACGACGTGAATATTTCAGGCGGGATCGGCCAGGCAACGGTGCACCTTCCGCAGGACGTCGGCATTCGGGCGGAAGCGCATGGAGGGATTGGAAGCATCGATGTGACGGGTCTTGAGAAACGCGGCGATCATTATGAGAACAACCTGTACGACAGCGCAAAAGTGAATGTCCGCCTGAAGGTCGATGGGGGAATCGGGCAGATCCGGATTATCGGGTAGAGCCCGGAAGGAAGAAAAGCACTTTACATTCCAAAGCATTCATGCCAGGATTGTGATGTGTTGGCACGAATTGCCGCGGCTCTGCTTTGGGCCGAATACCCGTTCCGGGCCTCCTATCAAGATGTTTTGACAAGGTTGAATCGCATCATTCGGGACCGCCGGCGCGCCTCCCGGCCCAGCGACATATCGCCTCCTGACACTTCGAATCGCGGAGGCTTGTTCACCCGGCGAGACGTGCGGGCCCGCTGGTAGGCGTGGCAAAAGCCGATACAATTCCAAAGTGATTCGATGGCGGTCGTTTACTAGCTTCCTGCTTACGATCGGCCTCTTCCTACTGCCGCGGCTGGCGTATTCAATGGACCAGCCGCATCATGACTTGGATTCGCTGCTGTACATGAGTACGGACCTCGTAATCGCCGAGATATCGCTGCGCCCGGCAGGACCCTATTTCTTACGCTTCGAATTTGCGAACCTTCATAAAATAGTGAGCGCGGGTACAGCTTGATCTGACTATAAGGAAAACTCAGACCGGAACAATTGTCGTGCTCGAAAACCGCCACAAAATGGGGCGGCTAGCCTGCCTCAGTGGAAGGTCGCCATATCCTGTGGTCTAGCCCGTGCGAACCAGAAAATGGCTTCTATCGCGGCGCGTAGTAGAACATATCCGAAAACCACCGGGAATAGGCAGAGGAAGGTGAGGAACGAAAGGGCATCGGACGCGCTTTTGCCTGCAAAGGATCGATATACGCTTTGCTCCCGCGGCCAAGCCACGTGTTCCTGCAGTTCCGCATTAGCTTGGCGGTCCGTAGCGCACGCTGCGGGAGTCATACCGTTGGTGTGCAAACAGATCTTGTATGTCACCGCCGCGTCCGCCTCAATCGCGTGCCTGTCGTGGCGCCGTGCGTCAAAGGGCCAGTAGAGGCACCACGCGATCCAACCTAGAGAAATCGCCGCCCAGCAGCGGTTGAGGGCGGATCTGTACTTCACTGAAGGAAGGGTGAGCGGGTCGCGAAAAGTCTCATGAGTGCTAGTCCCCTGTTCAGATCGGAGAAGACCAGTCCAGTACTCGAAAAGTTGCTCCGCCAGTATATCCCTGTTATCGTCTCTGTGTTGCGCAGTTTACGGAGAAACCCTTTAGCGTGAAATTAAAGACAATTTTGCCTTTTGCTCTTTCGTTTTGTACTCTTTTTCCGGTTGCGGCCAATGCCGGCACCTTCGATTTTTCGTTTGTTTTTGGCGACGTGACGAATGTCGCGACGGTCACATCGGCTGTGCTCACCACGACCGATACACCCGTCGGCGGCGCCTACACGATTACCGGGATTACAGGGAGCTACGACTTCTACATAGCGGGTACCGTGAATGTGTCGCGGCAAATCGCGGGGCTGCTTATTCCGGACACGTCCTACAGTGCCGACGACCTGCTGTATCTGAATGGCGGCCCGCATCTAGATGTCTCTGGACTTACCTTTACTCTCGCAGGAGGCGCCTACGGAGGGGACGATTTCCTAGGTGACGTGAATATCTATTACGACAGCTACAACAAGGGCTATTACGAACCGATTGAAATCGCGACCGGTCCTGGCACTCTGACAGTGACGCCCGCGTCTTCTTCGGCGCCCGAGCCGGCATCGTTTAGTCTCGCTGCTCTCGCTGGGCTGACGGTTCTTGGGTTTCGTCGTCGCCTGTTCGGCCAGTGCGCTTAATCGGACGCGACCGGTCCCGCGCTACTCTCCGTCGCAAAATCAGGTTTGAGGACCTCACCAGCCGTTTTCTTTTCCGTTGCGTTCCAAAATGTGGAACCCATTTTCAAACGCAATCTGGTGATACTGCGCTCTGAGATAAGGCTCAATGATGAGCCTGTCCGGCGGCGGTTCGCGATAGGCCGGGAATATTTTTTGCAGATTTTTGCCTGATAAGCCGGTATCCCACAGCACGTAGCGAACTTTCTTTCGATCGATGTCGTGAACGGCCTCTCGGAACAGGCCGTCTGCCGCCGGGTCGTACAGGTAAACTGCCAGCCTGGTTGGATTGTGGACGGCCGCAAGAAAGTAGTAGAGAGGACGATACGGATAGACGAAGACATCGTCGCCGGGCCGCGTATGGTTCATCAGAAATTCCAGCGCCTCATCGGGTTTGGAGCTGAGAAGATCGCCGCGGCGAGTGTGAATCACAGTGTGACGAGCGAGTGCGCCCATGGCGTTGACTACCGCCATCAGAATTGTGCAAGCGGTAACAATTAACGCGATTCGCTGCATCGCCGCCTTGCCGCGCCTCTCGCAAACAGTGAAAAACAACACAGCCAGCAATAGAGTTCCGTTCCGGAGATGGCCTAAATCCAAACGGTGCAACTCGGAGGCCCAAAGAGCATATGCCGTGAGCCAGTAAGGCCACCACTCGCGCCCAAAAGCCACCCGGCGGTAAAAGTACCCCAGGATGGGAACGAGTACGGGAAGCGCCATGATCAGCAGAAACGGGACCATCAGCAGGCATATCAACAGCACGGCAATTGGTAAAGGCGCCGCCGCACGCACGCTCGCAAACCAGCCGGGCGCAATCATGGCCCAAACCGGAAAACCATAGGGAACCGCGTTGATTCTGAGGTAGAGCGAAGCCGGAAAGACGAAATTCGCGAAAATCAGATCGCCAAGAGCGCCATGCGCGGCGTAAAATGCCATTCCCGCTGCTATCGGCAAAACGAATCCGGCGAAAAGCGCCGGCAGCAGGCCGGCGAGCCGCCGGGGCCGCAACAGGACTATCGAAATGGCGAAGGCCGCTAAAAAGAACACGCCTTTCTGCTGCATGATGCAACTCGTACATCCAGCAACGACCCCGCAAACGAATAGTAGAAGGCGGGCTTTCCTCAGGTTCAGGGCTTCGCTCCCTTCGTGCACCGCAGCCAGAAAAATGGCAAAGGACAGCAGGGCGAACATGTTGGCGTCGTAGTGGGGGGTGTTCAGCACCGCGAATGGAATGGAAGAGACCAATACGAATGAGGCTGCGAACAGTCCCACCCCGCCGAGCCGTCGCGCAAGGTGAAACACCAGCAGGATGGTGATGACACCTTCACCCAGCAGAAAGCCCCGAGCCACTGAGATGCTTATGCCGAACAGCTTGAAAAAGAGCGCTAGCCAGTAATATGCGCCCGGAGCGTACAATTCGATGAATTCACGCCCTGGTATCGCGCCCTGCAAGACGGCCTGCGCGCCATATTCAGAAACGCCTTCATCGGGAGACCACGCCAGCACGCGCAGGAATGGCAGCAGATACAGAATGGACCCGAGCGTCACGAACGCATACGGAAGAAGGTTGTTAAACGCGCGCAGCCGCGCCGGTGCAAAAACAGAAGAAGAGCGGGGTACCGGTAGAGAGGCCACCAGGAGAAAAGTGGCTTCGAACGCGGGTGAATCTCAGGTGCGGGGCGAGTTGCATTACGCGCCCAAGGTTTGCGTTGTAAAAGTTTTGTGGCTTTTTCGAGGTTCTTCCCAGGCTCGAAAAGTAAATGCTAGAGTAAGAAACCTAGTCAATTAGAGGTATAAAAACGTGGCTCTCCTAAGTATTGGCCCGGTGACGCACTACGCTGCGGCCTGGCAAGGCCGGCGGAGGCGCGGCTTCGCCCATGTGGCGCTCGTGACTTCCCGGTGTGCGGGCTGGACCCGAAGGACGCTGTTCCCTCTTCTGCTCGGTTGTGCGACGTGCCTCGTCGCCCAGCCGGTTACAGGAAGTTCAGGCCCGACTTTCAACGATCAGGTAGTACAGCGCGAGACGGCAGGCGACCTGACCGGCGCGCGCTCTCTGCTGGAGGAAAAAACCCGCACAGTGCCCGCCGATTCGGACGCTGCGCAGGCTTTGGCTCTCTTTCTGGATCGTCATGCCGATCCCGGATGCCGCGATGCCTATCTGAAGTGGGCCGCCGAAGAAAAAGACCCCACGCGCCGGAAGCTGGCGCTTCGCCAGGCGGTCTTGCTGGATTTCATGAACGGCCGCGAGGCTGATCTGTCAAGAGATCTATCGCAATACCGGTCGGCGGGCGGAACCGATTTGTCCGCCGGCGCAGTCAGCAAGAAAGCTGCCCAATATTCCGTCGCGATGATTCCTGGGCCGCTCGCCTCCTTCGCTCGAATGGCCGCGCTTACTCCGGATCTTTCCGCCGAAGAACTGCTGCCCGCCTTGGCTCGCAACATCGTTACAAACGGGTATGAAGCGACCGGCAACGAGGCCCTCGACCAGACGGAATATTTGCGCCTGCTGATCCGCTACATCGGGCAAGCGCGAGAATTGCAGGCCCTGGCAGGCGGCGCTCGGAAGATCGTCATTCCGAATTGCGATAGCGAGCAGACGGGCAACCTGCTCAAGATTCTGGGTTACCGCATGCGGGGTTCGTGCGGCGCTGACATCGTTCTTGAGACCGTGAATGCCACTCGCGCCTTTCTAACCGTGGATTCCGCTTTTCCTCTTACGCGCCTGGAGCAGGACCTCCGCGCAAATCATCCTTTCGAAGTCTCGTATGCTCCCACCCCGGTCCCAGTTCTGTACAACCCTCAATACTGGCTGGCTGCTCTGGGCCGCAGCGGGCAGTCTGACTTCCTGGACGGCTTTCTTTCCGATCCCTCGTTGTGCCGCCTCTATCTCGGTTTATCGCACCTGGACCGTGCTACTTCAGATGCGCTCCGCAGGCAAGCGCCTCCGGCCAAGTTGAAGGTGTATGCTCACGTCCTGGATTTCTACGGCAGCATGTTTCAGATCCGGAATGGCGCGGCCGTCGTTCCCGGATCTGCCAAAGCCTGGACCGCGCTGGCGGGTGTCTCTCCCTCTAACCCGGGAGCGTTTTATCTGAAGCTGCTGGCCACCGATGATGGATGGCTGGCGAGCTATTACGATGCGCTGTCTCGCTTAGAAGGCCCCACCGCCGCCTACCTGACCGAGCCCGGCAGAATAAAGCGCTTTTATGATGCGCTCCGAGGCAAAGTGACCAGTCCAGGGCCGGCGCGCCCCGTGTTCCGCTCGAGCACGGAACTGATGTTATTGACCACTTCCCTGCGTATCGATCCCAATGGCCAGGTGCATGTGCCGGGCGATGTGGACGACTGGCGAAACCTCTTCATTCATCATCCTCACGGGAAATACGACGGTAAGCTGACGCGTTCGGCGGCTTCCTGGCGTACCAACGACGATCTGCTGGAAGCGCTGTTCGGATTGAGCCGGAAAACAGTTGAGAACGAGCCGCTGAAGATTTTCCTGGCCTTGAACGACATCGATCGCGGACGAGCGAAGCCTATATCCGCGGCCCTCGCAGCGCGTTTAATCGGCGCATACCGGCAGTATGCCGATCAGTACACGCTATTTGCGGAGTCTCCCCGCCTGAGCGAAGCCTCCATTGGACGCTATCTGGATATTTGCGCCGCTACTGCCGGAATCCATGACAATCTTCTGAAGAGCGACGCCGTAGGAACGGTGCAAGGGCTGGTTGGGCTCTGGCGCATCCTCTCTTTGCAGAACGACATCGCACCGGGCGTGCAAAACGAATCGTTTGCCAAGCTGATCGCACCCTTCGGCAAGGTTCGGCAAGAGAGCGAGGTATTCGATGCGGCACGCCAGGGATTCGACGTCCTGCTGACCGCTGCCAATCGACCGCCGGTAAGTGGTTCGCGGCAAGAGCAGATGGTCGAGCTGCTGGTCGGCAAGCTGCGTAGCGGCCAGGGTGCTCGTAGTTCATCTCCCGCCGAGAACTTCTTGCGAGTGTTCGATTCGCAATTGTTGATTCCACTCGACAGTCTGTTTACGGCGGCGGATGAAACGGCTAAAGGAGCGATCGATCCAAAGACGCTCAAAGCCATCAATCAGCAGACCGAACGCCTGGATGAGACGCGAACGCTGCATCGCTCGCTTTCCGCCGAAGAAAAGAGCACGTTCTCCACGGGTTATTGGAGTGAGCGCCATATAGACCAGGAAGAAAAGCTGAACATAGACGCGTTAATAAAAAATCCCGAGAAGAAAGACGCCCGGACCGCGCTCGCTCCGTTTGTACGTGATTCTCTGATTGGCCTTCTGTATAGCTACTATGCTCCTCCCGGCGCGCAATTGCTGCTGACAAACCCGTTATTCGTTCGTAGCCACGATTTCGTAGGCCCGGAGAGTTCGCCCGCCGAGTGGCGCGTCACCGACGTGGCGGGAACCGGCTGGCCCGCCAGCGCCGGTGGCCGCTTGATGGGTTCGCTCATCGCGCTTCCATACGCCCTTGCGGAAGCAGAACAAAACTTTCTCAGCCCCAAGCGCGAGCAAGCGCTTATCTGGTCCGACTTGGTTCCGCAGATGATCGTTGACGTCACCGTAAACAGATGGCGCAATGTCAAACCCGCCCAATTACGTTGGGTGGCGCTGCACATCCAACGCGGTGAGACGCTGTTGGCTGCGGCCGCTTTGGATCCGAAAGTAGAGCCGCTCGTCCTGACTTCCTACAGCCGTTTCGCGACACCCGCTAAAGTCGAGTGGTTGCAGGACCAATTGAACGCCGCGCACTTCACAATGGCGGCTGCGGAAGTCCCAACGGCGGTTCTGTACGCAATTGCTGACGATCCTGAACTGCGAACTGTCTCTCCGGACGTGCCCTCTACTGAAATCGAGGCTATGGCGATCCAGAATGACCCGGATCTGGCGCCCGAAGCGATAGCGCGCAATTTTGGCACTCCGAAACCAACTTTGACGCATTCCTTCCAGCCGGGACTCCTCAACCTGCGCACCTTCCCCGCGCTGATGGGTTATTCCAGCCGCATTCTGGCAGAAACTTGGGAATCGAATAATCTCTATTACGCCGCCCTTGCATACCAAGCTGGGGTTCCTGTCGATCAACTCGACGAGTACGTGCCCGAGTGGAACCGCGCAACGATTGAAAATATTTTCGCAACGCACTTAGAGGATTGGCCCGCGCTTCTTCGCTCGCTCCACACCGTTGGCAACAACGTGAGGGATCACGGAAGCCAGCTTCGAGCTTCGAATTCTTCAGAGGAATAGGAAGATTTGTGACGAAGATTTTAACCACCTTAGGGATCGCCGCTGTTGTAGCTGTGGCAAGCGCTGGTTTGTGGGTACGGGCGCAGGATCCGGACCAGTCGACCTTCCATGTCAAAGTCGACATGGTTGTGATGAGCTTTACGGTTACCGATCAAAAGGGCAAATACGTGAACGGGCTTAAGCCCAAGGACTTCAGGATCTACGAAGACGATATTCCGCAGAAGATGGCGACGTTTGCGGAGGGCAATCATCCTCCCTTGCAGGTTCTCGATAACGGCGAAACAAGGCCGCTTCACCTCGCTTCCGCCGCTACCGGGCCCGATGGCATCCCGGACCCGAATGTCATCGACCTGCGTTCCGATTCGCCGGGCACAAACGTTTTCGTGCTCTTTGACACCAGCAACTATATGTATCGCGGTTTCGTGTACGCCTCCGATGCAATCGCCGATTTCATTCGCGGGCTGGATCGCGCTGATTCAGTCGCCGTCTATACCTATAGCCGCAACCTGAATCGAGCCGTGCCGCTGAATCGTGACCGGACGACGGCTATCGCCGGTCTCCGCAGTGCGGTCGCTGGAGACGATTCGGCGCTTTACAACTCTCTGCTGCTGACCTTGCGCGATGCAGCGAAGATTCCAGGACGCAAAGTAGTAATCGTATTCTCAAATGGCCCCGATAACGCCAGCATGGTTGCGCCCGACGATGTCCGCGCCGTTGCCGAAGACGAAGGTATTCCCATCTATGTGATCTCGACAAACGAGATCAATAAAGATCCCATGTCCAGCAGTATCTTCAAGCGAATTTCCACTAATACCGGCGGCAAGAGTTACTTTGCCAAGACCTGGCAAAAGCAAGTGGAAGCCTTCGAGTCCATACGCGAAGACTTAGGCAACAGTTACACATTGACTTACTATCCGCGCCCGAACCCGAACGACGGATTCCGGAGAATCCGTATCGAGCTTACTTCCGAAGCTTACAAGAAAGATAAGATTCGAGCGCGTCCCGGCTATCGGCCGCAGCGCGGCATCTGAACTACTTATTCCGGTGAACGGCCAGGTTGCCAAAAGCCTGCATGGTGGGCATGATCTGCATCACGTTGATATTGACGTGCGCGGGGCGTGTAGCGGCCCAATGAATTGCGTCTGCAATATCTTCAGGCGTAAGCGCCTGCGTGCCCTCGTAAACTGCGGCGGCCTTCTCTTTATCGCCTTTGAAGCGAACCTCTGAGAATTCGGTTCCGCCTGCCAGGCCGGGCTCAATATCGGTGACCCGCACGGCTTTGCCGAGTAGATCCGCCCGCAGATTGTTGCTGAATTGGTACACGAAAGCTTTGGCCGCGCCATAGACGTTGCCGCCTGGATAGGGCCATTCCGCGGCAGTGGAACCGATGTTGATGATGTGGCCGCGGTTACGCTCCACCATGCCGGGCAGCAAGAGCCGGGTGCAATAGACGACGCCTTTGATGTTCGAGTCGATCATCTTGTCCCAGTCGTCCAGATGAGCGCTTTGCGCGGGATCGAGTCCGATTGCTCCTCCGGCGTTGTTGACCAGGATGTCCACAGCGGCGAATCCTGACGGAAGATCCGCGATCGCCCGCTCCACTTCCGGCCGCTTGCCTACGTCGAACGTCAGAGCTAGAAACTGGTCTCCAAGTTCGCTCTTCAGCTCATCCAGTCGTTCTTTGCGCCGCCCGGTGCCGACAATTTTGGCTCCGTCCTTAGCGAATCTGCGAGCTGTTGCGAGTCCGAATCCGGCCGTCGCTCCGGTAATGAAAACGATCATGCTCTCAGAATAGCCGTGCCGCGCTGTGCGGCCTGTCGACGCCTGTATGAGCGTGGATCAGAAGAAAGAGATGGCTTTCATCGGGTAATGCTTGCGGTTTCGGGTCCAAAGGACGGCACGGTTCAGGATGGCTGATGCCGCTATAAGCGCATCGGCGAAGTCCAAACCATGACTCCTGCGAAAGCTGCGAAGAAGTTCACCAGCAGTCCGGCCTGTTTCTGCGTCGATTGCCACGCAGGTCAGAGCGCCAAATAGTCTCGTCAAAGCTTCGTGCTCGCGCGGCAGAGCTCCTTGCCAGAGTTCGGCGACCGATATCGGCGAACAGAGCACTGCATCCTGGGAGTTGCTCAGTTCCGACCATCTCCGCAACACGTCAAGATCTCTCTCGCGGCTTACTTCGATCAGTATGTCGGAATCGACCAAGACCGTCATGTCTTCTGAAGACGTTCAAGACGAGAGCTGCGGCGCAAACCACGGACGTAAGCTTCTGGATCCTCGAACTCAGGCCGGTTCTTCCGCAGTCCCACAAGCCCTTGCATGGCGTTCCGACGTTCCTCGAGATTCCCGACATAGCGCTCACGTACGGCGCTTCGCACGAGTTCTGAAATACTTGTGCCCGTAAGCCGCGCTCGCACGTGAAGGGCATCCCAAAGTTGGTCGTCAAGATACAGTTGGGTGCGCCTCACGATGTATATTATACATCGCTCACGGCCCTCTGACCCGAAGAATTAAATGTTGCGGCAGCGCATACAATCTGAGGGGTACAACTTCAATACTGTTGTGATTGCACTATGAAAGCCTTTTACATCAATGAACCCGGCAAAACGGCACTCGGCGATTTGAATCCGCCCAAACCTTCGCCGAATGAGATCTTGCTGCGCACGCGACTGATCGGTTTGTGCGGCACGGATTTAAGCACTTTCCGCGGCAAGAATCCCCTGGTCAGCTATCCTCGTATCCCGGGTCATGAAATCGCTGCGACCATCGTCGAAACCGGCGCCGATGTTCCTTCAGATTGGGTGCCCGGCATGAACGTGACCGTCTACCCGAATACCAGTTGCGGCAAATGCGCGTCGTGTAAGCGAGGGCGCACGAATGCCTGTAAATTCAACCAGACCTTGGGAGTCCAGCGCGACGGTGCCATGCGAGAATACTTCACACTTCCTTGGGAGAAGGCCTATGCGGCGAAAGGTCTCTCATTACGTGAACTTAGCCTCGTAGAGCCGCTGGCAGTTGGCTTTCACGCTGCCGAGCGCGGCAGAGTGGCGCCACAGGACATAGTCGCGGTGATTGGCTGCGGCACAGTGGGGCTGGGAGCGCTGGCATCCGCTGTGACCCGCGGCGCAGCGGCTATCGCAATCGATCTGGATGACGGAAAGCTGGAGCTAGCCCGGCGCACGGGCGCGCAGCACTCCGTCAACTCACGTTCAGAGTCGCTGCACGATCGTCTGCTCGAATTGACGGATGGGATGGGGCCGGACGTGATCATTGAAGCGGTGGGAACGGCGTCGACTTACGTGATGGCCGTTGACGAAGTAGCGCACACGGGACGCGTGGTTTATATCGGCTGGGGGAAAGAGCCCGTAAGCTTTGACACGAAGCTTTTTGTACATAAGGAATTGGACATCCTGGGCTCGCGCAATTATTTACGCGAGTTCCCGGCCGTGATCGAACTTTTGCAAAAGAAGCAGTTTCCCGTCGAGGCGGCGATTTCGAAAACAGTCGACCTCAGTCAGGCAGGCGACGCGCTGCGCGAATGGAGCGAAGCGCCGCAATTGTTCACAAAAATTCTGGTGGAAGTAGGTAAATAAGTGGAATACAGAACACTAGGCAGCACAGGACTGCGATTATCTGTGATCGGATTCGGAGCGGCGCCTTTGGGCGGTGCGTACGAAGCGATCAACCTTCCGGAGGTGACCAGCGCCATCCGCGCGGCGATCGACCGTGGAATTAATTTCTTCGATACGTCGCCTTATTACGGCGAAACTCTGTCGGAAACGCGGCTGGGCGAAGCGCTGAAGGGGTTACGAGACAAGGTCATTCTTTGCACGAAGTGCGGACGCTATGGCTTGAATTCCTTCGACTTCTCCGCGGCTCGCATCGCACGCAGTATCGACGAATCGCTCAGCCGGCTACAGACGGACCATGTCGATCTCTTGATTGCGCATGACATTGAGTTTGGCGATCTGGAACAGGTGATCTCTGAAACGATTCCCGCCATGCGGAAGATACAGGAAGCCGGCAAGGCGAGATTCATCGGAGTCTCTGGGTTACCGCTGAATGTCCTCGCCGAGGCAGTGCGCCGGGGACACGTGGACTTTGTTCTCTCGTACTGCCATTACAACTTGATGATCCAAGATCTCGACCGGGTGCTGCGGCCGGTTCTGGGAAATCAGGTAGGACTCATCAACGCTTCTCCGCTGCATATGGGCATGCTTACGCCATCCGGTCCGCCTCCGTGGCATCCGGCGCCGCCGGAAGTGAAGGAAGCAGCGGCGCGCGTCGTACAACTCTGCGAATCGCGCGGAGTGGACGTCACAACTTTGGCACTGCGGTTTTGTTTGGACTATCCTTATGCCGCGTCCACTCTCGTCGGCATGAGCACTCGCGAACAACTCGAACGCAACCTCCGGGCTCTCGATTTCAAGATAGATGCAGATCTGCTGGCAGAAATCGCGCAGATCGTTGCCCCCGTGAAGGACAAGAGCTGGCCTTCCGGCGTTCAACAGCAGCATGCTTAAGATCGACTCTCACCAGCACTTCTGGCGCTATACTCCCCGCGAGTATGGCTGGATCAATGACCAGATGACTGTCATCCGGCGTGACTTTCTGCCGAATGACCTTCGGGCAGAGATGCTGTCGGCCGGTATAGACGCAGCGGTGTCCGTGCAAGCCAGTCAGACTCTCGAAGAGACGCGCTGGCTGCTGCAACTCTCTGCTGAGAACGACTTCATCAAGGGCGTGGTCGGCTGGGTGCCGTTGATCGACGCGAATGTCGACGAAGGTTTGGCCGAGCTGAAGTCGCGTCGCAAGTTAGTCGGAATTCGCCATGTGCTGCATGACGAGCCGGATGACTTCTACATGCTGCGGGACGATTTCAATCGGGGCATAGACAAGCTCAAACCGTTCGGGCTGCCCTATGACATTCTCATTTTCGAACGGCATCTGCCCCAGACGATTGAGTTTGTCGACAGACACGAAGGACAAGTGTTCATCGTCGACCATTTAGCCAAGCCGCGAGTCAAAGCTAGCGAACTCTCGCCCTGGCGAGAAAATCTGCATGAGCTTGCGAAGCGTCCGAATGTGTACTGCAAGTTGTCCGGTTTGGCGACCGAAGCCGATTATCGGGACTGGACAGCCGGTCAGCTCAAGCCCTACATCGACACGGTTCTTGCCGCATTCGGCCCGGCGCGAATTATGTTTGGCTCCGATTGGCCCGTCTGTCTGCTGGCTGCCGGTTACAAACAGTGGGTTGATCTGGTTGCCAATGCGACCAGTTCGTTGTCGCAGAGTGACCAGCAACGAATCTGGGCAGAAACAGCCGTTGAAGCGTACAGGCTGTGTTAGTCTGAAAAGCGTTCTCGGCTTTCAAACGCTTTGCCCGCTTTTTAGCCGGCCGCTACGACCTTTTCGCCATGTCACTGCAAGTTTTCCTGCAAGCTCAATTGTTAGGCGCGGACGAGTTTCTCGCCACACAACCACCCGAGCAGCCAGGAAGCATGGCGCAGATCGTGGGCCGGTCCGCTTGGCTCAATCTACTTTGTGAAGTGTTGCCCAGAGCGCTGCTGGCGGAACTGCGGCTTTCCCGGATGCTGCTTGGTTCGAGCAGCGCGGAACAGTTTCTGCTGGTTTTGGCGGAAGAAGATGTTCCGCGCGCGAATGAGTTACTCGGACGCGCGGCGGAAGCGATCAGCCAGCTTTCGCAAAACACTCTGCGGCTGATTTGGGCTACAACCGAAAACCTCGGTGCCTGGCCGATCGCTCGCAAGCGGCTGGACGATGCTCTGCTAGCCGCCACGTCCGCGCCTCTTGCCGGGAGCGCGGAGTCCACAACAGCGTTCGTGCCGTTTGCAGACCAAGCAGCGGCTGACACGCCCGCTGACGAGTACTTCCCGTCCTTTGCCGCGAAGCTGCCGAATGCGTCCACCGTCGGTTGGTCGAATGAACGCCCGGCTCATCTGACTTGGGATGAAGGGCAATACCAGTGGCCGTTAAGGGAGCAAGCGGGGCTGGACGAGGAAGCAATCGTGTTCCCGCGGCGCTTTGCGGTCGATGAAGCCGGCAATCTGACGCCGCCTGCGGAACTGGCGCAGCTGGCGGAGGGAACGCCGCGCTGGGGTGTATTGCGCGGCGACGTGGATCAGTTCGGCTCGCAGTTGAAGCGCCTCGGGAGCATCGAAGAGCATATCCATCTCTCCGTGCTGTTCAAAGAGTTCTTCGCCGGTGAACTCGCGCTTCTCTGCACACTGCCGAACTTCTGGCGCAAGGTCAGCATCTTGTATCGCGGCGGCGATGACTTCACGGTCATCGGCACGTGGGACGCCTTGCTGCTGCTTTCTCGCGAGCTGCAGCGGCTCTTCGAGAAGTTTACGGAAGAGAACCTGCAGTCAGTGCCGCATTTTGAGGCCCGGACGATCAGCATGGCCCTCGCGATTGCGCCCGATGCGGGTGCGCCAGTTGCCGCAGTGCTGCAGGATGCCGCTATGGAATTACGGCACGCAAAGACCAGTGAAGCGGGATCGTTCAATGTGTTCGGCCGGACGCTCGAATGGAAGCGATTGAACGAAGCGGAAGAGTTGAAGCAGAGCTTACTTCGATTGGTGCGCGACTTCGGATTTTCGCCGGGTTACATTAACGATCTGGCCTCGGTTTATCGAGAAGCGTTTTCGGCCCGAGTGTCTCGCCGTAAGGCAGCGCGCATCGATAAGCCGTGGCGTACTTACATGCGGCTCTCGCGCGTCATCCCGCAGACGCGCGGCAAAGAAGTGAACAATCTGCGGAACGCTGTGATCACAAATCTCATTGGAAAGAGAACGGCGGCGTTGAAGCTTCGTCCCTCAGCGCGTGTCGGTCTCGAATGGGCGCGGCTGGCTGCCGGCAACAGTTAATCAAGGAATCGAAATGCCTGAGGCAGAAGAGAAAAAGACAGCAGAAGAGAAGAAGACAGAAGAACGCCGTGGCGGCGGCGAGAACCGCGGCCCACGCGAGAATCGGCCGGGCGGTGGTGGCGGCGGTCCGCGCGGTGAGCGTGGTCCCGGCGGCGGTGAACGCTCCGGCGGAGACCGTGGTGGAGATCGCAATCGCGAACAGCGTGGCGGCGGTGACCGTGGGGATCGGGGTGGTCCGCGAGGCCCTGGCGGCGACAGGCGCGGCGAAGGCCCGCAAGAGATCGACATCGAGAAGTTGATCGCCGATAGCTTGTATTTGGACAATCAGGCCCACGTGGTGGTGAGCCGCATGCGCGACATGGATTCGGGCACCAAGAGCCAGTTGCGCCGTTTGTACAATGCCGTGCGCCGAGCGACGCGCGCTCCCGAAGGTGAACGTCAGCATGAGTTTGTGATGGTGCGGGCGCGGCTGGCTTACACCATTGCGCGGCATTCGTTGCGCAGCCTGGATGCGCTCGAACGGCTGCTGCTGCAAGTCACCCGCAAGAACGATGCTCGAGGCTATGAACGCTTCCGGGATCTGTTTGAAGCCATCATTGCTTATAACGAATAACCAGACAGGACATTACGCATGAGTTCGCATACTGCATCCACTGAACTGACGTTCCTTGGCAAACTGCTTCTCGAAGGGGAGATCCAGTGTCAAACTGGCCTGCACATTGGTGCGGGCAAAGGATCTCTCGAGATAGGCGGCGCTGATAATCCCGTAGTCAAAGACGCTTTTGGCATTCCCTACATTCCGGGCAGTTCATTGCGCGGCCGGCTTCGCTCATTACTTGAGCAGACACTCGGCATGGCGGTTCCGAGCGAACTCGTTTATCTCTCGAAGCGCAAGGGACAGGAGGTTCGCATTCACCACAGTGACCGGCCCGACGATGATGTCTGTGTCATTTTCGGGCGCAATCCGGGACGTGTGGAGAAGGTGAGCGGCGAAACGATTGAAGCCGCAACCGCTACGCCGGCGCGCCTGACCGTTTACGATGCGCCGCTCGTGGTCGATAGCATTACGCCGCAAATGCGCGAGAACCTGGACGACGAATTGACCGAACTGAAGAGCGAGAACGCGGTCGATCGCATCACCTCGCAAGCAAATCCTCGTACGCTCGAGCGCGTTCCGGCGGGGGCGCGGTTCCGCTTACGCATGGTGCTGGATGTGCTTTGTCCGGAAGACAAGCCGTTGCTCGGGCGAGTTGCGGAAGCGCTGCGCTTGCTCGAAGACGACGCACTCGGCGGAGGCGGAAGCAGAGGCAATGGCCGCGTGGCATTTAGCGGACTGACTCTTACCTGGCGCAGCAAGGATTACTATGCCAAAGGAGCCAAGGACACGAGCCTGCTTTCGGCGGGCGATCTGGCGGCACTCCAACAACTGGCGAGTGGGGATGATTTCGGAGACAAGCTGGCATAGATGGTTCCAGGAGTAACGGTTCCAGGAGCGACGGCGCCAGGAGTGATACAGCCTGCAGTTCTGATTCGTCTACGGCCCACCGGGGCCTGGCGCTACGGACCCGGTGACGGCGCGCAGGACCGCGTCGATACGGTCTATCGCAGCGACCGCGTGTTTTCGGCCGTGACCGTTGCGATGCAGCAACTGGGTTTCCTCGACGAGTGGCTGGATACAACAGCACGAGCCCGTGTTTCCGCGGTGGCGTTCAGCTCCCTGTATCCCTATCAAGGCGATACGCTGTTTGCGATCCCTCCCGCTTCCGTCTGGCCGCCGCCGACAGCGCAATTAACTGCTCCCAATCCGGCGTTCCTCGCCAAGATCCGTTGGAATGCAGTACAACTGGTGCCGCTGGGTGTCATCGAAGCGCTGTTGTCCGGGCGCAGCGTTCCGGCAGATCAATGGACGGCGGATGCTGCGACAGGTTGTCTGTTGCGGCGTGACCGGCCGGGCTCGGCGCCGTTTCGCGTCGCTGCCAGGGCGGCGGCGGCGGTAGACCGGGTCACGCGGAGCGCCGTTCAGGTGAGTTCGACAGCCTGTGTGGAGTTTGAACCGGACTCGGGGCTTTGGACCGTGGCACGCTATCGCGATGCTGCGGCGGCCTCCGCTTGGCAGGAACGGGTGCAGGCCTGTTTTCGACTGCTTGCCGATAGCGGCTTCGGCGGACGCCGTACGCAAGGGTGGGGAAAGGCGGAGTCGCCTGAGTTCAGGCGCGGCACATGGCCCAATGTGATCCTGCCGAAGTTAGGCCGCAATTTGGGCAACGGCAACGGCGGGTCGGAAGCTTCGCTCTATTGGCTGCTGTCGCTGTATTCGCCGTCGTCTTCGGACGTAATCGATTGGACGGGGGGCGACTATCGTTTGACGGTGCGGGGCGGCCGCGTAGCGGCGACGGGCTCGCTCAAGAAGAATGCCCGCATGATCGCCGAAGGATCAGTTTTGGCCGCGCGAGAAGAACCGGGAGGCACAGCCGTAGACGTCGCGCCGGAAGGCTCTGCTCATCCCGTGTACCGCTCGGGCTTCGCCTTAGCGCTTAAGCTTCCGGTGGCGAAGGCTGCTTCCGACCTTGCTCCCGTAGAGATTCCGACAGATGAAGAGGCTTTGGAACCAAGGCCGTGCGACGAGCCTCTGGACACCCCGCCGATTGAGGATGTCCGCAACGTGGAGGGTGAGAGCGATGAGCCTGCCGATCAAGGGGCATCTGTAGACACGGAGGAGGGGACGCCGGATGAACTATAACGTCACTGCTCTGACACCGCTTCTGGTCGGTGACGGACGAGCGCTTTCACCTATCGACTACATGGTATGGAAGGACCAGGTAAACGTACTCGACCAACCGGCCATTTTCAAGTCGCTGAGGAACAGCCGCCTCTTCGATACATATCTGAGCGAGCTACGCACCGCACGCAAATTAGACTTCGCGCGCTGGGGCGGCTATGCCCAGCAGGAGCGCTTCTCGCGCCGGCGCATTCCCTTTGAGAATGCCGATTCAACGGGTGTTTGGAATGCTGCGCCTCCCGAATCGCTGTTCATCCCGACCTTTGCCTCCGATTATCGCGGCGCTTACCTACCCGCATCGGCAGTAAAGGGTGCACTGCGTACCGGGCTGATTTTTTCACGCTGGTCCGCCACAACCATCGACAAGCTGGCGGCTGGCATGGAAGGAGACCGGTTCCCGCGGCGTACGAGCGAAGCGGCGGAAGCAGGCGCATCGGCTTCCCAGGTGAGAAGTCTTTCGGTCGCGGACAGCCAGATCGTTCCGGCGTCCGCGTTCCGCATTTACGTCACTCGTGTGGCCTCGCTCGATACCAGGCAGCCGGCCAAGCCCCAACTGGTTTGGAAGGTGGTGGGGCGGGGAAGCGTGCCGCCGCAGCGGATAACGGATGCAACGCCGGTGTTTACCGAAATGGCAGTCCCGGGAACCACTTTCGGTGGCGAGTGGCAGGAGCATCAAGGGTCTGATAAGCGTCCAGCAGCGAAACCCGAAACCCTGATGGACGCGGCGAACGAGTATGCGGCTGCCCAGTTGGAATTGCATGCCCGTTACGCGGAAATCACAGGTCTGAACGGGCTGCGGCAGACAATCGAGCATCTGAAGGCTGAACTAAAGGGAATTCGGAGTTCACCCCTGACTTGCCTGTTGTCGCTGGGGTGGGGAGGCGGCTTCCTCTCCAAGGCAGCGTTTCTGGACACCGGATTGGAGTCTTACCGGAAGATACTACGTTCGGTCCCGGCGATCGGCAAGGGGCTGCGCGACGGCGTACCGTTTCCGAAAACGCGGCGAGTGGTGTTTGCGGGGGGGCAACCTTCCTCGCTCCCGGGGTGGATCAAGCTTCAGTTTGTGGAGTAACGGTACTCGCGATTCCAGGCTTTCTTGGGGTCCGGCTAATCCTGGCGGGCGAAATGCCGATGATTTCTGTATGCTAGAAGTGTCCGGCGCACTGTCCTGTCAAGGAAATCAATCGCTGGTGTTCTCTTCTAAGTCCCATCTCCTCCATGCATAGCGCGATTTATAACGCGTACTTCGGCTTTACAGAGAATCCGTTCAATATCAGCCCGGATCCGGAGTTTCTCTACCGTAGTCCTCAGCATGAGGAGGCGCTAGCCAACCTGATCTACGGCGTCCGGAGCCGTAAGGGGTTTATTGTTCTCTCCGGTGAGGTGGGTACCGGCAAGACCACCATGCTGGAGTGTTTGCGGGATTACCTGGATTCCCAGCGGGTTGAGTTCGCCTTCATCTTCAATTCCCGGTTAACTCCGGATCAGTTCTTCGAGATGATGGCGTTCGATTTCGACCTGCAATGCGATCGCAAGTCGAAAACGGAAGTCTTGTTCGCGTTGAACGCACTGCTGATCCAACAGGCGGAAAAGGGCCGTACCTGCGTTCTGATTGTCGACGAAGCGCACAACCTCGACTGGGAAGTTCTCGAAGAGATCCGCTTACTGGGCAACCTGGAGAACCGGCAGGGCAAGCTGCTCCAGATCATTTTGTCCGGACAGCCGGAACTGGATCGCAAGCTGGACGCACCAAACCTGCGGCAATTGAAACAGCGGGTAGTGCAGCGCTGCACGCTGAATCCGTTGACGCCCGAAGAATCGGCAGCATACATCGAGCTGAGACTCGCGCGCGCCGGTCGGCCGAACCAGACGGTCTTTCCTCCCGAACTGTTGGAGGAAATTTATAAGCGTGCCCGTGGCATTCCGCGTGTGATTAACCTGATCTGCGATAACTTGCTGGTCACCACCTTTGCCATGGAACAGCGCGTCGCCACCATCGAGATGCTTGATGAAGTGTGCCAGGATCTGCGGCTCGAATGGCCCGGCGCAAGCCGCGACCGGCGTGGCCGAGGCCGCTACGAAGAGCATTACCCCGAAGCGCCGATTTCGATCCGCGGCGAGTAAGCTACTTCAAAAGCGCATCCAGTCCTGCTTGCGCGACGGCTTCATCAATTTCGGACTTAGCGCCGCTCGCTGCAATCGCTCCTAAGATTTGTCCATCCAGCAGGATCGGCAAGCCGCCCTGATTCGGAAAGAAATCCGGAAACGCCAGCACATCCGTATTGCCTTTCTTCAATGCCTCGGCGCCTGCGCGGGACGGCTGCATATAAAACGCAGCGTGACGGGCTTTGCGTTGCGCGAATTGGATGGTGTTCAAGGGAGCGCGATCCGCTTTTTCAAAGAACAGCAAGTTGCCGCTTTCATCAACGATGCAGATGCTCACGTTTACGTCTCGCTTAGCCGCCTCGGCTTCAGCCGCCGCGACCATAGTTTTGATAGCGGCAAGATTGAGCGTTTTCTTAGTAGGAAGATCCACCGCGCGCCCAGCACTGAGCGCAACCAGCAAAACAGAAAGTACTTTGAGCATGTGGAACAGCGTATCAGGAGCGTTATGCGGCTTAGAGTGAGTGCCGCTTCGTCTGGTCTGCCGGCGACGTTTTGGACTTTGCGAAAGGACGACCCTGCTGAAAGATCGCATCCGGGAGGACGAAAACGTTCTTTGTAGGTTGAGAATTGGCATTAAGTAGTTGATTCATAACCGTCCGGACGATACCGGGTTGCTTCGACACTCGCGAGAAATGACCCTACGTTGCTCGCCAGAAGTGACCAGCACCTGTAAGCAGGTATGGGTTGGCCAGTCGAAAAGTGGCCCGCGAGTTGATTGGTATTCGGCCGGATAACGTGAGTGGTGCTCCTTCTGTACTACCGCTTCGCCGCCTTCTCGATCGCGTCCGTGATCACTGCCAGCCACTCGTCAAGCGTACGATCGTCGCCGGTCAGCATCTGTGTCTTGCCTGGCGTGATCAGCCAGTTGGCCGGGATGGCCATGGTCGGCAGCATGCCATAAGCGAAGTCGCGCGCCGGCACTGAGGGGACTGACACCTTTAGTTCGGCAAGCGTTCTTCCCATCAAAGCGGGGTTGTCGTCCACGTTGAGCGCCAGAATCGCCACGTCGTCGCGACCCTGAAAGTGATGATAGAGCTTCTCAACGTACGGTAACTCGGCCCGGCACGGACCGCACCAACTGGCCCACAACGTGACAAACGTGGTCTTCTTTGCCAATTCTTGCGGCGTCCAACTATGGCCGAGCGAATCGGTCAGCACCATCGCCGGCGAGGCCGCCGCCAGCTTCGTCCACGCGTTCGAAGCCCCGAGCCCCGCGTCGAAAGTTGCCAGCGAGCTGTGTGCGGCCCAGTCGTTCCACCCCTGCGCGGTCCCGCCGAGTTCCTTCCACAATCGCTGCGCCGAGGCCATCACTTCGTCCCGGCGGTCCGGACTGGGTCGCCGCGGCGGATATTGCGAAATCGAGTTGCGGTAATCCACCAACGCGTCCATCTTGCGCCCAGCTTTTTCTGCATACAACCCACTTAGAAACCAGAATTGCGCCTCCTCCTCCGCATAGCGTGACTTCGCCTCGCCAGGCGCATCGTCTTTGGGTCTCATCGTGGCCAGCTTTTCTTCGATCTGGAGCAGAATGTCCTTAGCGCTGCTCAGACGGCCAAGGCGTGCGTAAGCCTCCGCCAGCGGCATATAGCCAAACAGGTAATGCATATTGCGTCTTTGCTCGAGCCCCTCGGGCGTGCCCCGGAGGTCGGTATACGCTGCTGGGGACGATCTGCGTTCGGTGGCGGCGAATCCGGCGAAAACCAGGTCGGGAATGTCTTCGAAGCGAATCTCACGCCTTGCGAGGTCGCCCGCAAGCTCAATCGGCCACGGCGGAAGCGTGTCGAAGCCATCGGGATCGTTGACGAGCGCTTTGCGATAAAGTGCCAACACCTCCCCGACCTGTTCCGGCGTCGACGAAGTGTCCTGAATCACGCCCCGCGCTGCATCTCCGGCCATCTCCTGGCTGCCCGGGAACTCGCGAGCCACCGGCAGAGCGGCTTGCCAATAGCGATGCCAGAAGGCGCTGGCCTGCTCCGGATCTGCGTCTTTCGGGAAAGGATTGTCTCCTTGTGCTTTGGCGAAAGCGTCCCGCATAGCAGCACTCGAATGCGGATAAGCCGCCGCCACTTCATGCTGCGCCCTAGCGCCGGCTTCCCGCACGCCGTCCTGGATGAACGAAGCCGCGCGGAGCGTCGATAGCCACGCCTGGTTGCGCGTGAACTCCGGAGCGAACAGGCGATCCATATCCGCACGCATGCGTTTCACGTTTTCCGCCTGCGGATCCGACGGCTGGAGCGCCGCCTCCTCCAATTGCCACAGCGTGGCGTAGGCACTGACCGCTTCCGAATCCGTCCGGCCCGCCACATTCTTGCGGATCCGCGCCGCCGTACGCGCGATCAGGTCGTGGTCCTTGCTCCAGCGCAACATCGTAAATGACCGGACGCTCGCGGGACAAACCGCAGCAAACCCGTCCGCATGCCGCGTCACTTGGGCGTCATCGCGGTACGCTTTGGCCGAGTAGATTTCTGCGAGTAACAGGTGCGGCAGCCCGAACGATGGCGCCACGTCGATGGCGCGTTCCAAGTTCGCGATCGCCTCCTTCGTCTTGTGGCCGACCTCCGCGTTCGCCGCGAGATAAAGAAACACCGGATCCTGCGGATTTTTTGCCAGCAGCTTTTCGTATTCCGCGATAACGGATTCGCGATTGATTTCCAACCCGGCGATTCGGACGCTCTGGTACGTTTCGTGCAGAAAGACGTCCCTCGGCGATGTAGTGAGGGCTCGCCGCAATACCGCAAGTTTCTGGTTCTGCCGTTCCGCCGCCGGCAGCCGCAGATCGTCGGGAATCTGGAGTTGCTGCACGACTTTTCGCGTGGATGCATTGGGATCGCAACCTTGCGGCCAAGCCGGTAGGACTGCAAGCAACAGTATCCAGAAACGCATGACACCTCCATGTTCTTAAGATCTTGACGGCGCATTGGATCTGATCGTGGAAACGGAACACTTTGGGCGTCTTCAGCGGCTGATGGAAACGCAAGCCGCACGTCTCCGGCGTGGGTGATATGGGAGAGATCCGGGACAGTTGCGATGACTTTTCGACGCCGGGAGGGATGAAAATGGCGTTACGGCGCGGCAAGAAGGTCGACGGTGTGAATGGATGGAGATCCGGGGAGATCCTTTTCGACGATATCGAAACGTATCTCGAAGCTACCAGCCTCAAGCAGCACGCGCAAGCCGCCTAGAACCGATCCGCCGAGAACCAATCCGCCTAACCGAGATGGAATGAGAAGGCCGGTCGCCAGCGGGAAAGCGGTAAGCTTCCCGATAGAACGCACTCGAAGTGCAATAGGAGACCGGCCGTATGAAGAAGAATAACACCGCAGGACAGAGCAGGAAGGCGAGCGGGGAAGCGCTGACAATAGGGATGGATCTGGGCGACAAAACGAGCCGCTATTGTGTACTTAACAGCGCCGGCGAAGTGCTGGAGGAAGGGAAGGTGGCTACGACGAAGAAAGGGTTGCAGGAAGCCTTCGGCGTGCGGCGAGCATGTCGCATGGCGATCGAAGTGGGAACGCACTCGCCCTGGATCAGCCGTTTGCTGGCGAGCTTAGGGCACGAAGTGATCGTGGCCAACGCACGGCAAGTGCAGCTCATCAGCCAGAGCAGCCGGAAAGACGACCGGCTGGATGCACACACTTTGGCGCGCCTGGCGCGGATGGATCCGCAACTGCTACGTCCCATCCGGCACCGCGGCGAGGCAGCGCAACAAGACCTGCTGGAGATTCGGGTGCGCGCCACGCTGGTGGACGTGCGCACGGGTCTGATCAATAGCGCACGCGGGCTGGTCAAAGCATTGGGCGAGCGGCTCCCGTGCTGCGACGCGGATTCGCTCGACCAGAGCGTCTATGGCCGCGCTGCCGCTGCCGGTGCAGCAAACGTTGCGGCCGTTGTTAGAAGAGATCGAAAGCGTAACGGAACGAATCCACACTTGTGACAAACGAATCGAGCAGATCGCCCGGACGAAGTATCCGGAAACCGCCCTGCTGCGGCAAATCAGCGGAGTCGGCCCTTTGATTGCTCTCACATTTGTGCTGACGGTGGGCGAGCCGGCGCGCTTTCAAAAGAGCCGCGACGTGGGCTGCTATCTCGGCTTACGTCCCAAGCGCAGCGAGTCGGGCGAACGGCAACCACAACTCGGCATCAGCAAAGAAGGCGACCGTTATCTGCGCCGCTTGCTGGTGCAAGGAGCGCACTGCATTCTCTCGCGTCGTGCGCCCGATACCGATCTGAAGCGCTGGGGAGCAAAGCTATGTGAGCGCGGCGGCAAGAATGCCAAGAAGCGAGCCATCGTCGCGGTCGCACGCAAGCTGGCGGTCCTGCTGCACCGCCTGTGGGTCACCGGCGAAGTCTACGAACCGCTGCGCCACAACCCACCGGCCCGCGCGCACACAGCAGCTTAAAGGATGTTCGGCTTTGACTTCTTCTGCAACTCGCCGAGTTCGGGTGACTGCGACGTCGCGTCGGAACGAGACTCTTGTCAGAGGATCTCAGTTCGGCACCGAGATAGCAGCACCCAATCAATATCAAGGACACCAGCAGGCACCGGAGCGAATCGCTCCTTCAAGAGTGCGAATGGAAGCAGGGCGAGCCGGCGATTGCAGACCAGCACAGAGTCGACGAAATCAAGACGAGGAACCGGAACGTGAATCCCCCTTTCCCGTTCCCCCCAAGGGACGCCGGGGCGGGCGGGTGCCCCCCACGCCGCCCCCAACCGCGGCTCCCCCCGCAAGAGGGCCAGCCCCCTTGCGCCATCCCCCCGGGTACTACAAGTTTTTGTTGACAACCACCGGCCGACTGTAAAGGAGCGTGTCTATCTCTTGACAGCGCCTGAGACGAGTGCCGTTGCATTTCGACGTTATTGCTGAACAGCATGCGGTACTTGATTACATTTGCCTGCTATGGGCAGCACTTGCGCGGGGAAGATTCGGGTTCGGTAGATCCTCGACACGATGCACTGGCGCGTCCGCTGCTTGAAACGAAATGCCCGGTTGGCAGGCGCGGAACTTCGGAGTATGAATCAGCCGGCGTATCTGCTTGACCGTAATAGCGGGATGGCGGTGCTCGGGTCGATACAGGAAGTCTGCCTGCACAAGGGCTGGAACCTGTGGGCAGCGCATGTTCGGACGACCATGTACACGTCGCGGTGGAGACAGAGTCTCGACCCGAGAAAGTGATGCACGCTTTCAAAGCGTATGCCGGCCGTGAGTTGAACAGACTGGAATCGGGAGCGGGTCGCAAGCGCTGGGCCCGGCATGGAAGTACGCGCTGGTTGTGGAAGGACCGAGATGTACAGAATGCGATTCGGTATGTCGTCGAAGAGCAGGGCGCGGCTATGGCAGTTTTCGCTTCAAGGTCCGTGGGGGCGCGTTCGCAATCAGGCGGGCGATAATGCACCGTCCGTTGGGGGTACGGCTTCCCGGGGCGTAGCATTACGGGCACACCCGGAGCGTAAACGTGGACGCGGTCCGCTAGCTTCACATCCAGGATGAGGGATAAAAGTCAGACGATGCTGAACCGCGCCTGCCGCTTAATGCTTTGGGGCTTTGTGCCGTTTCACCTTGTTCGGCTTGGGATGGTACGGTTTGTGAGAAACTGCGAAAGCCGCTGCGGGAAGCAAGACGGCTAACAACAAAGCTGCGAATGCAGAAAGTGAACGTCTCATCTGAGAAACCTCACGAAACGAGTGTTTCCCAGATGAGAGAAGTCTCAAACTCGGGCCGCGAGATCAGTACCCGAGATCAGTAGCGATAATGGTCCGCTTTATACGGGCCTTCAACCGGCACGCCCAAGTAGTCCGCCTGTTTCGCGCTCAACGTGGTGAGCTTGACGCCGATTTTTTCGAGGTGCAGCCGTGCTACCTCCTCGTCCAGCTTCTTCGGAAGCGTGTAAACCCCAACGCGGTAGGTGTCGCGGTTTTTCCAAAGATCGATCTGCGCCAGCGTCTGGTTGGAGAAGCTATTGCTCATTACGAAGCTCGGGTGACCGGTAGCGCAGCCCAGGTTTACCAGCCTGCCTTCCGCCAGCATGAAGATGCTGTGGCCGTCCGGGAACGTGTACATATCCACTTGCGGCTTGATGTTCGTGCGCTTAACATCGCTGCGCTCGTTGAGGCGATCTACCTGAATCTCGTTATCGAAATGTCCGATATTGCAGACGATCGCCTGGTCCTTCATGTACTGCATGTGCTCGAGCGTGATGATATCCAGGTTTCCTGTGCAGGTGACGTAGATGTCGCCGCGTCCCAGCGTGTCCTCGATAGTAGTCACCTCGAAGCCTTCCATTGCGGCCTGTAGCGCGTTAATGGGATCGATCTCGGTCACAATCACGCGAGCACCCATGCCGCGCAAGGAATGAGCGGAACCCTTGCCCACATCTCCGTAACCGCAGATCACCGCGACTTTGCCCGCGACCATCACGTCGGTCGCTCGCTTGATGCCGTCGGCCAGCGACTCACGGCAGCCGTACAGATTGTCGAACTTCGACTTGGTCACCGAATCGTTCACATTGATGGCGGGTACCAGCAGTTTGCCGGCTTCCTGCATTTTGTAAAGACGGTGGACGCCCGTGGTGGTCTCTTCGGAAACGCCGCGCCATTCCTTCGCCATCTTGTGCCAGCGCTGCGGATCTTCTTTGTGAACCTTCTTCAGCAGATCCTTGATGACTTTCTCTTCCTGGCTGCCGGAAGGCGTGTTGACCCAGTCGCTGCCATCTTCGAGTTCAACTCCTTTGTGGATGAGCAGAGTCACGTCACCGCCGTCATCCACGACAAGCTGCGGACCTTTCCCGTCCGGATGGCTGAGCGCCTGGTAGGTGCACCACCAGTATTCCTCGAGCGATTCGCCCTTCCAGGCAAAAACCGGCACACCGGCCGCCGCAATGGCCGCCGCCGCATGATCCTGTGTCGAGAAGATGTTGCAGCTTGCCCAGCGAACGTCGGCCCCTATATCGACCAGCGTCTCAATCAAAACCGCAGTCTGGATCGTCATGTGCAGCGACCCGGTCACGCGCACGCCGGCCAGCGGCTTTTCTTTGGCGTATTTTTCGCGAATCGCCATCAACCCAGGCATTTCGTGCTCGGCGATGGAGATCTCCTTACGGCCCCAATCCGCCAAGCCTAAATCCGCGACCTTATACTCACTTGCAGTTCTGTTGAGTGTTGCTGTACCCATTTCTACTTATGATAGCGGGACCGACGGGCGCCGGTTCCACGTTTACGTTACGGACCGCTGCATAGCCGAGCGCCAGCACGCTGACGAACATCATCAGCACCTCGCTGTCTCCCAGGTTGTATTCGGCGAAGCCTCCCACCAGGATGCCGATCGTGACCGCAACCGTTCCGTGCAGCATGAATTTCTGTTGTGAGCGCGCAGGGCCTGCGCGTAAGATGGCGCGGAAGCAATCCCACATCGCCAGGCCGATCATCCACAAGACGCAGAGTAGCCCCGGAATACCGCGTTCGGCAGCATATTGCAGGTAGATGTTATGCAAATGTCCGTAATAGCCAACCGGTAGTCGCTTCACGTCGCTGGGAAGATAGGACTTGAAATTTGGCCCGATTTCTTCCGGCCCCAAGCCGAACCAGGGATGAGCTTCAATCATCCGGAGACCGGTCCGGAAAGTGACGATTCTGTGCTCGTTCGAATCTACGTCCTCTTGCGGATGGATCAGAGAATTCAATCGATGTCGCGTATTCGCGGGCCCAATTAGAAACGCGAGAACGATCAGGACCGGGACGATGAGTGTCATCTTCGGGCGCCAGAACCATACCAGATAGAGAACCGAAGGAACAGTCGCGAGCCAGATGCTGCGCGTCTGTCCAAGAAAGATGGCGAAGCCGAGGACCGCGACGCTTGCGTAAGTCCACACGGGCATTCTGCGGCTCGAGAAGAACCACTGGGCAAGCAGCAGCGAGAGGACACTCAACTGGAGTGCGCCGAACGTCATCCAGTGACTCTCGAATCCGGTAGTTCGATGACCGATGTAGGTGATGTAGAAGTTCTCGCCAGTCTGGCGCGCGTGCCGGTATTTCACAACGTACTGCACGAAACTCCACAACCCGGAGGCGGTTGCGGCGGCGGCCCACGCCGCGATCAAATAGAAGATTTTGGCGAACTGGCGAACGAAGACGCCGTACAGTAGCGGAATGAAGAGGAACACGAAGAATTTACGGATTTGAGCGCGGCCGCCCCAGGGATCCGGCGAGAGTGCGTCGGCGAGCATGGTCCACACGAACAGAGCCAGCAGCGGCACCCAAATGCGTGGAAACTCGAGTCTTCGTCGAAAAACCAGCAGCAGTGCGATGCCGGCTCCGAGCAGAATCTGACTGCCGGCGATGGAAACGTGAATGAGCGCGGCCGCCGCAATGGCAACGGCCAATAAGATTTGGTTTCTAGTCTGATCCGTCAATGGCCCGCGACGCCAGTATGACAGAATGAAGGGCAAAACCAGCTATGCAGGTCTATCTGCTGCGGCACGGAATCGCAGAAGAGGGTTCAGCCGGAAGCAGCGATGCGGACCGCGAGCTGACCGCCGAAGGACGGAAGAAGCTGCGGCAAGTCCTGCAGGCTGCTTCCGAGTCCGGCGTTGAGCCCGGTTTGGTCCTTACGAGTCCCTTCAAGCGGGCTTTGCAGACGGCTGAGATTGCGGCGCACATGCTGGGCTATAAACAGCAGGTACTGCACACCAAGGCGCTCACTCCCGTTTCCACCCCCGAACAAGTCTGGGATGAGATCCGGGTTCATCGCGACGAGGAATCCATCCTATTGGTTGGACACAATCCGCTTTTCAGCGCTTTAGCCGCTTACCTCATCGGCGATAAGACAGCCCAAATCCACTTCAACAAAGGCGCCATCATGCGTGTGGATGTAGAACGTTTTCTTGCGGAGCCGAAGGGCACTCTCCGCTGGTATTTGACTGCGAAGTTAGCTTCTAAGAGTGAGTAACAGTTCGCGTTCGCTGGCTTTAAGTGTCGGGTACGTGTGTTTTATCCGTTACCGTTGAAGCGTTCTCCAGTACGGCAGTAGACTTACGGTGCAAAACTGCGCCTTCATCAACGCTTCCCGGCTGGCGAGCGAATAGTACTAAGAACAGTAAAATGTGGATTGTAAGCAGCCGGGCAGTTCGCCGGCGGGCGTCTATCATGTAGTTGGGTCTTTCTTGATGAACTGTTTCAGTGCGCGGGGCCGCTTTGTACCCGCGTGCACTATTGTGACCGCTACGCTGATGTTATCGGCTTACGTTGTCGCGTCTCAATCGTCCGCCAGCGAGCCGGCGTCACCCTCGACCCGGCAGACGCTACCAAATCCGCCTGTTACCGCCCCACCGCCTCCCGGGCAGCCCGCGCCCTCTCAATCGGCAGACCACTCGACCGCGCCCGCGGTTCCCGCGCCTCGCAGTTTTCCGCCGCCCTCCAGCGCCGCTTCCGGCCCTATCGAATTCCAATCTCACAATCTCGATTACGAGGCTCTTACAAAGGACGGCATCACAGTCATGTTCGCTCCCTTGCCTCCGCACATCAAGGATTACAACATCGTCCAGGTAACCGTCACGAACGGTGCGGCTGTCTCCTGGATGGTGAGGCCCACGGATTTCTCGTTCACTCGCCAGGACGGCACTCTACTCCAGCCCGCGATGGCGGACGAGGTGGTCGAGTCGCTCATGGAAAGAGCCAGCCGCAGCGACGTCATCAAGCTGCAATTGCTCTATGAAGATAGTATTTACGCACTTACAAATTTTCGATCCACAAACGGCTATGAGCAACGGCGCGAGGCGGCCATGACCGAATTTGTGAACCGGGGGTTCAAAGCCGCCGCTGCTGCCTCAGCGATCATTCTCGTCCCCACCCGTTTAAAGCCTGGCGATAGCACCGACGGCGCCGTCTTCTTCGCAAATCGCTCGAAAGATAAGACACTGGGGGCCGGGCGCTTGATCGCGCATACCTGTGGCGAGACTTTCGAATTCTTTGTATACCCTGAGTTGAAGCTTCGCTAGTGTCCGATCCCGCCGCACATTCTGAGACAGACTTCATAGACCTGCATGCGCACACCAACGCGTCCGACGGCTCCTTAACACCCGGCGAGTTAATCGCCCTGGCGACACGAACGGGCCTCGCGGCGCTCGCCATTACCGATCACGACACCTTCGAAGGATTCGAAACCGCGGTTCCACTGGCGCGGGAAGTTGCCCTCGATCTTATTCGCGGCATCGAACTCAACAGCAAACTCGATGTCGGTCGCGGACGTGAACGCCGGTCGGCTCACTTGCTCGGCTATTGGCCCTCTAGTCAGCCGTCCCCCGAGTTTACGGACTGGCTGCTGCGTGAGCGGCAGGAGCGCCAGGATCGCAACCAGCGGCTGGCGCAATCGCTTCAGGCGCAAGGCGTTAACATTACGCTCGAAGAAGTGGAGCGGATGGGCCGCAGCCTCGCGGGCCGGGTCCATTTTGCCCGCTTGCTGGTTGAGAAGGGCTACGCCGGCAACATCGAAGACGCTTTCGAACGCTATCTGGGAGAGAATGCCCCCACTTACGTGGAACGCGACAGCCAACCTACCGAGGAAGCGATTCGCATGGTGCGCGCCGGCGGCGGCGTGCCGGTTCTGGCACATCCGGTGCGGCTGTCGCTCAATCGCGAAGCGGAGACCGCGGCGATCCGGCAATTGAAGGATGCCGGGCTGATGGGACTGGAAATCTACCACTCCGAACATCCCCCAGAGTTGCAAGCTCATTACCGCCAGTTGGCGGAAGAACTCGGCCTGCTTCCCACCGGAGGCTCCGACTTTCACGGCGCTGTAAAGCCGGATATACAACTCGGCACCGGCAGGGACGCGAATGTTCGCGTACCGCGTGAGTTTCTGGAACGCATGCGCCGGTTCGTACAATGAAGCTCGTGTCCGACGTTCTTCCGCGGCTGCGGTTCAATCTTGATTTTGTTCCGTCGGCTGATCCTGAACGGCCCGGCCTGTTCATTCGCGATCCCTATCACTACTCAGACGCCACCCTCCTCGTTCCGCCGCCGCTAGTGCAGGCGCTCGAGTGCTTCGACGGCCGGCAATCCACGCTCGATCTGCGCTCGGAGCTGGTTCGCATTACCGGCGAAATCCAGGTTGGCGAAATCGAAGAGCATCTTTTCGACGCTCTGAACGAAGCCGGCTTTCTCGAGAACGATACATACCGCCAGTTGAAAGCGAAGCGCGAAGCCGAATTTGCTGAAGAACTCATTCGCGAGCCCATTTTTGCCGGTGGAGCTTATCCCAAGGACCGAATCAAGCTGGGCGATTTGCTGACGGCCCGGGTAGGCAGCGCACAGGGCAATTCCCGCACCGTGGCCATCGCCGCCCCGCACGCCAGTCCTGATGGCGCTTGGAATACTTACCGCGCCGCCTATCAGGCATTGCCTTCTCCGGAAGACGCCCAGGATCGCACCTTCGTGATCCTGGGAACTTCGCATTACGGAGCCCCCGATCGCTTCGGGCTCACGCGCAAGAAGTTCGTCACGCCTTTCGGCGAAGCGCAAACAAATACGTCATTAGTGAACGAACTCGAGTGCGCCGCCCCGGATGCTGTTCGAATGGAAGACTACTGCCACTGCGTTGAACACTCCATTGAGTTTCAAATCGTATTCTTGCAGCATATCTACGGACCGCAAGTTCGTATCCTCCCGATCCTCTGCGGCCCCTTTGTCAAGAGCATCTATGAGGGTGGCTTGCCGGAAGAGAATGAGCGTATCGCGCGTTTCTTGGATTCGCTCGGCAACATAGGCGCTCGGGAAGGGAAGAAGCTGTTCTGGGTTCTGGGTGTGGACATGGCTCACATTGGAGGCCGATACGGCGATCCGGTTCGCGTCACAGCAAACACAGGCGAGATGCTTACCGTGGAGCAGCGCGATCGACAACGCATCGAACAGATTGCGGCCGGAGATATACGCCAATACTGGTCGCTGGTCCAGGACCGGCACGACGACCTGAAATGGTGCGGGTCATCGCCGCTCTACACCTTCATGCGGGTGATGCCGGGCCTGCGCGGAGAGCTACTGGACTACCACCAATGGCAGATCGATCCGCATAGCGTCGTGTCGTTCGGAGCCATGCGTTTTGACAAGGCCAGTTAATATTGAACGCCGCCGCCCCACCAATATCCGGGCCGTGTGCGAATCTTCAGGCCGGGGCGATCAACGGTAACTCTGATCGTGTGGAAGCCTGGTTCCGTCCTGGTTGTCTCCGTGGGCGAGTAGCTCAGCAGATACTGGCTATTCAGGTCCGCCCCAATATCTGAGATCGCCGCTTCCAGCGCACGTTCTTTCGCAAAACTATACTCACGGCCACCGGTGAAATACGCGAAGGCTTGCGCCGGGCTCCTTGTGAACAGATCTTTGATCGAGCGGTAGATGGGCGGCACACCGTTGAGGATGTTTCCATTTTCCTGTTGAATGACGCTGGTCTCCGAAAGCGGACCTTGACCTCCGGCGATGTTAGGCAACGCCGACGGAGGTATGCCACCATTTTGCGGCGGCGGATAGCCGGGTTGCTTCAACAACGCGCTGAGGAATCGCGAAATATCCACGGAATACACGACCACGTTATCGAATTCCATCTTCCGGACCGCCTCCTGAAGATGACCTTCACTGCCCTTATCGACATTGCGGCTGAGCAAGAGAATCACGCGCCGTCGCGTGTTTCGCGGGTCATGCCGCACCAGCATGTGATCCGCTTCCCACACGGCGTCGATCAGACGCGCGCTACTCGATCCCGCATTCAGCTTCTGCATTGCGTCGTCCAGCTTGTCCGGATCTTTTGTGAAGTCTTGCAGCTTTTGCAGCCGATGGTCGAATGCAAGAACTGCTATGTCTCCGTTATCTCCGGTAACCAATCCGTGCAGAAGCAGGGCGGACCGCCTGAGCTTGGGAAGCATGGGCTCGATTTCCGAGTTCGCTTGCACCACCAGTACCATCGATAAGGGAAGCTGAGTATATTCGGCAATCACCTTCTGAGGCTTGTCGTTGTCGAACACTTCAAAATCACCGGCCGTCAATCCATTCACGTAGCCATGGCCATCCGGGTCAAGCACAGACGTCGGGACCAGAACATACCGGATGGTCGAGCGAAAAGTAGCATCGTTGTCATCGCCTTCAGTGGGTTGTGGCGCCGGAACGCTCACGTCAGGTGTAGGAGCCAAACCACCGGGCGGTACCTTCGCCGGCGCTGGTCCTAACTCTCCCGGTTGTGGTGGCGGACCCGGCGGAAGCCGGCTTGGCACTAGCTGAGCGAGCCCCACTGTTCCGGTTGCCAGAATCAAGGCGGCTAACGGTAAATACCTCATCATCTTTGAGATGTACCTGCGCTCTGCTGAGTTTCCATTACCGTTTTCAGTTTCGCACTCTCAAGCAGACCCGTGTTCAGTTCGCCCTTGCAGCAGATCGATGACATGTGGCACTAGATGGTGAACCGCGTTGAACGAATGCAGCGCGCCTCGAGGAGAACCGGGAAGGTTGATAATCAATGACGTCTTCCGCGTTCCCGCCAGCCCGCGCGAAAGCACCGCCAACTTCGTTTGCTCTAAGCCAGCCGACCGCATCAGTTCCGCGATGCCCGGAATCTCTTTGTGAAGAATAGGGCGGGTCGCCTCAGGCGTCACATCGCGCATCGAAACACCTGTCCCGCCCGTAGTCAGGATCAAAGTGGCGCGGGATTCGTCCGCCCACGTCTGGATTTCCCGCGCGATCGCCGTTTCGTCATCGGCAACTGTTTGGGTTGCAACCACCGGCCAATTCAGTTCCCGGCAGCGCGCGACCAGTGCGGGTCCCGACAGGTCTTTCCGCTTTCCATCCGCGGCCGAATCGCTAATGGTGAGAATCGCGACGCCGATCACTTGGGGGCCATCCCACGCCGGTAAATTCCCGATTTGCCACCGGTCTTCTCGAGCAGGTGCACCTCACGGATCTCTATTCCTTTGTCGAGGGCCTTGGTCATGTCATAAATGGTCAGCGCCGCTACGGACGCAGCCGTCATTGCCTCCATCTCGACTCCCGTTTGCGCGGCAGTGCGCGCCGAAGCGATGATCTCCACGCCGTTCTTCCGAACCTGAAACTCCACGCTGACATGTGTCAACGGCAGCTGATGGCACAAAGGAATCAACTCCGAGGTTTTCTTCGCCGCCATGATTCCGGCAATGCGCGCTACTTCCAGAGGATCGCCCTTTGCATTGTGCGGCAGCGCCTGGATGACCTCCTGCGCCATGGCAACAAAGGCGTGTGCGCGCGCAGTCCGCTCAGTGATCTGCTTCCCGCCAACGTCCACCATGGAGACTTGGCCCGCCGAGTCGTAATGGGAAAGTTCGTTCTTCATGGTTTCAACATCACCCGAATCGTGTCCCCGGTATCCCAACTCTCGCGGTCGTGTTCCGCGACAAGAAATGCATTCGCGCGCGCCAGCGCGGGAATATCGCTCGACCCCTGCCACGGGATGTGCCTTAGGTGCTGGCCGTCACTGCTCAGGCGCGCGGGCAGAATGCGCGTAAGCCCCAACTTGTGCCGGAATGGCGCTTCGAATCGCGCCTGCAGCAGCGGAAGAACCGGTTCGGACTGGCCGGCCAGCAACTCCAAAGCGGCTCGCGCAAACAGTTGATAGGTGACCAGCGTAGAACCCGGATTACCCGGTAGCCCAAACACAGGCTTGTTACTGAACGTGCCAAACGCCGCCGGCTGCCCAGGTTGAATCCGTACCCGCTCGAAATGAAAAGTCGTTCCGAGTTCGCGCAACGCAGGTTTCACCAGATCGTACTTGCCCGCGGAAACACCGCCCGTCACCAGCAGCATGTCGTGCTGCAAGCCCTGCCGCAAAAGCGGCAGTAACTTCTCTTTCGTATCGCGAGCGATAGGCATAATCGTTGGATTTCCGCCGGCAGACCGTACCAGCGCCGCCAGCATGTAAGAGTTGGAATTACGAATCTGATGAGCGGCCGGTTTCTCATCGAGATGCACAATTTCATCACCGGTAGCCAGAATGGCGACGGAAGGGCGGCGAACCACCGCCAGCGTCACATGGCCTGTCATGGCAAGAGTTGCGATATGGCTCGCATCGAGCAGCGTCCCTTCTCCAATCAGGACGCCGTCACGCCGCGCTTCTGCGCCTTGCGGATTGATGAACTGACCAGCATCGGCAGATCGGTCGATCTTCACTTGAGAATTGCCCAGGCGTGTCACGTGTTCCACCATCACCACGGCGTCCGCCTCTTCCGGAACAGGCGCACCCGTCATGATTTCGAGCGCCTCGCCTGCTCTCAACGGCGCCTGCTGTTCTTCCCCGGCGCGTACCTCGCCGCGAACGGTCAGCGTGCCGGGTAAATCGTTCGAGTGCACGGCGAATCCATCGCGCAGAGAACGTCTTAGAGCCGGATAATCGCGGTCCGCCAGAAGCGGCGCGGCAAGCACCCGCCCATGTGCCTGATCGATCGATACGACTTCTGAATCTTGCCTTGACCCGAACGCGCGCACAGCCTCGATGACGATGCGCCGCGCTTCTTCGAACTCTAGAACTCTGATATCGGACGGAAACGCCACGATTCGGATTTTACCGTTACTTAGGGCATGGCACGATACTGAGCTTCGCCTGCGCCAGGAGGCCGGGTATGTTTAAAACATTGGTCGGGGCGGTGTGATTTGAACACACGACCCCCTGCGCCCAAGGCAGGTGCGCTACCAGGCTGCGCTACGCCCCGACTGTCCTGCTCTCTTGCATTTTAGATCACTGCCGCCTAAAAACGCCAGCAGCCGCTCACCCTCGCGCACCAGATCTTCCACTTGCGGCAGGATCTCTTCTTCGAATTGCGGGTTATACGCTACCCAGGTATCCAGCGCGCCGACGCGGCCCACCGGCGCGTCCAGCTTCGTGAACAACTCATTGGCTATGCGTGCCGCAAGCTCCGCGCCATAACCCCACGACAGCGTGTCTTCATGCGCGATCATCACCCGGCTTGTCTTCTCCACCGAAGCGCGAATGGCTTCCCAATCGTAGGGCGATAGCGTTCGCAGATCGATGACCTCCACCGACACTCCGCGCCTGCGCTGCTCAATTTGCAATGCCGCCTGCAACGACTTCTGCACCAGCGCGCCATAAGTAACAATGGTCAGGTGCTGCCCCAGCTTCACCAGCTTGGCCTTGCCAAACGGAATCGTGTAATCCGCCCCGGGGTGCGGCGCGCGATTGTACGGCTCGCGATAGAGCTTCTTGTGTTCCAGAAACAACACCGGGTCGTCGCAGCGGATCGCCGTGCGCAATAGTCCGCATGCATCGAGCGCGTTCGAAGGAAACACGACCCGCAAGCCCGGGATATGCGTAAACGTCACTTCGCCCGACTGGCTGTGATAAATGGAGCCGCCATTCAGATATCCGCCAATCGGGAACCCGCACCACCATAGGGCAGGAAAAGCCGTTATTGGATCTCCAGCGGAAATTCGCAACCTCATCGCGCAACTGCATCATCGCCGGCCAGATGTAATCGAAGAATTGAATTTCCGGCACCGGCTTCAGATCCCCGCATCGCCAGCCCCAGCGCGCGCCCAATGATAGCCGCTTCCGCTATCGGGCGTATTGAAGCAGCGCTTGGCGCCAAACTCGCGCTGCAACCCGGCTGTGGCTTTGAAGACTCCGCCCTTGCCCTTCACTTCGGACAAGTATTCTTCGCGGCTGACATCAGCCACATCTTCGCCAAACACCAGCACCCGTTCATCGCGGCGCATCTCTTCAGCCAGCGTCTGATTGATGGCGTCAATCATCGTCCGCGGCTCTCCGCGAAATTGCGGCTGCGCTTCGAAAACATCCGCGCGCGGGTCGATATCTGGCGAATACAGATGAGTCAAATACAGAGTCGCGGGGCGGCGGTACTTCACGCAGAACTCTTTGCGTGATCTCAGCGACTTCGCCATCGATCTCGCGCATCATCTCTTCGAGCTCGCGTCGGTCCGCATAGCCTTCGTTAATCAGAAATTCCGGGAAACGTGACCAGCGGATCTCGCGCCGCTTCACGCTCGCGCTCCACTCGCGGCTTATACGCCCGTTCATCATCGGACAACGAATGCGAATACGGACGGATCACCGAAGCATGCACCAGCGCCGGTCCATGCCCTCCACGGCAATATTCCGCCGCATGCCTCAATCGCGCGATACGAATCCACGAAGTTCGTTCCGTCCACTTCCAGCCGCAGCAAGCCCGGAAATCCCTCCAGCAGCCGTGCGATATTCCCGCCCGCGGTTTGCCGCTCCACCGGAACCGAGATCGCGTAGCCGTTGTCTTCGACTAATACCAGCAGCGGGCAGACGATCCAGGCATGCGGCATTCATCGCCTCCCAAAATTCGCCCTCGCTGGTCGCGCCTTCGCCTGTGCAAACCAGCGTGATTTCGTCGGCGCTCCCGCCCGCGTACGTTTTTCCCTGCGCGCACCCCACGGCCTGTACGAATTGTGTGCCAGTTGGCGACGATCCCGTCACAATCCGCAGCGCCGGGGAGGACCAATGCGATGGCATTTGCCGTCCACCGGAACTTGGATCGCGCGCTGCTCCCACGGCCTGCAGCAGCATATCCTCCGCGGTCATGCCGAGCGTCTAGCGCCAGCGCCCGATCGCGATAATACGGAAACACCCAATCCTGTCCGGCCCGCAACACCAAACCTGCCGCCGTCTGCATCGCTTCATGGCCCGCCCCGCTGACCTGGAAAAAAATCTTGCTCTGCCGCTTCAGCAAAATCTCCCGATCATCCAGGCAGCGCGACAGATACATCAACCGAAAAGCCCGCATCAGCGTCTCGCGATCGATATTGCTCTCCACATTCGCGGGGGCCACTGGAAATGGCAATGGCTGTGTTTGCGCAGTCACCAATTGTTCATTATCTCCCGGCACTGGTCCGGCTTCTAGTGCCCTGGTTCAGAGGTGGGGAACCAATTCTGAAGCCGGCGCATCCCTCACCTATGCGGCTGTGTTGCTGCGCTCCCATCGCCTTTGCAGTCTCCTGCCTGTTCGCGCAGGAAAATACTCTTCGAACCACTGTCCCGATCGTCGTGCTCCCGGTGACGGTTACAGACCGGAATGGTCACTTTGTTTACGGCATTCCGCCCACTGATTTCCTGGTCTCAGATGACGGAAAGCCGAGACCGGTTCACGTCGATGATCCAGACTCCGGTCTGGCGCCGCCCCGTCTAGTCATCCTGATCCAGACCAGCGACATCTCCGATTCAGCTCTCCTCAAAATCCGAAAGACCGGGGCGATGGTCCAGCAAGCCGTTCTCGGCGCAAACGGCGAAGCGGCCATCATCAGCTTCTCGGATATCGTCACTGTTCTTCAGGATTTCACCAGCAACGCCGATGAGATCTCGACCGCGTTCCACAACTTGAAAACCGCGGAAAGCGATGGGGGAAAAATGATCGATGCCGTAGCCAAGGCTCTGGATATGCTTTCAAGTCATTCGACTTCGAACCCGCCGGCCGTATCGAGCATCCTCATCATCGGCGAAAACAAGGATCGCGGAAGCAAGACCAAACTGAGCGACCTGATATCAAAGATCGAGCATTCGCCCGTCACCATCGACACACTTGTCTATTCCGTCTATCTCACTGCCTTCACGACCAAAGGCAGTGAATACTCGCCACCGGATAGCGGCGGTTTGATAAAGGCCATCACCGAAACGGCCCGGCTCGGAAAGAAAAACACGGCGGCTGCTTTGACCGCTGCAACGGGCGGCCAAAGCTTCCGCTTTGAGACGCAATCGAAACTAGAGAACAATCTCATCCACCTGGGAAGTGAGATCCACAGCCGGTATCTTGTCTCGTTTACACCCGATCAGCAGCAGAATCCGAGCTTTCACTCCATTGAAGTGAAAATCAAAGGCCGGCCGCAACTCAACATCAGAACTCGCCCAGGCTATTGGTCAGATTTCAAACCCGAGTAGAGCGCATCCTAACGCTTGACCGCGATCACCAGGCCACTCGCCCAAGCAAGCGTAGCGATCGAAAAGTCGTTTCTCCGCGTCAATTGTTCGAGTAATATCGGAACTTTCGCTGCATGTCCCTCAGGCCAGTTCGCCTGAGGAAGCATATCGTCGATCACGTAAAAGCCGCCACGTTTAACCAGTCGAAGCGCTTGTTCGAGTGCTTCGTACTTACCGGGCATGGCATCCGCAAAGACGAAGTCAAAGGTTGCTGCTTCTTGTCCGGCCAGAAACGTGAGCCCATCTTCGGTGAGAAGCTGCAATCGCGGGTCAGAGCCGAGCGCCTGTCGCGCGACGTCCTGTACGCGAGTATCGTTATCGACGCTGATCAATTCCGAGTTGGCGCTCATACCCGCCAGCAACCAGGCCGTTGCCATGCCGGTTCCAGTTCCTAACTCCAGAAAGCGCGCTCCCGGCTTGCTCGCGGCCAAGGTTCGCAGCAGCATTCCAGTGCGCGGTTCAGACGCCATGTCGAAGCCGAGTTCGGCCGTTTGCTGAACAATTCGCGCAAGCTGCGGCGGTTCCAGCAGATACGCTAGATCATCCATTTTGTGTTCGTCATGTGAAATTACGACCGCTGGGCCGTTCTGTCGACGCACGACTATGATTCCAGGATCACTCACGCATTGAGCGTCCGCTCCATTCTGCCGCGGCTCTAGACTTGCGGTTTAGGGTTGGCGCGGGCGGCGAGGCGTTCGTAATTGAGTTGGCAGGCGGGGCAATCGCAGCCGCCGTGCTGTTGGGGGCGGGGTTGAGGGTCGCCGCAGGGGCCGATGTGGCCGTCCGAGCGGAGTTTTTCGGCGTCGATGACGTCGAGCCACCTATTGACCGTCATGCGTTGAGTGCCGAAGCCGCCGTACTGTTTCATCAGCGGGTCGTCGGTGGTCCAGTCGTATTCTTCGGGGATACCGTGGGGGAAGTTGAGACGGCGATAGACCATTTCGGGCGGCGGAAACATGGTTTGGCCGCGTTGAATGAGCTTCTCGTTGGAGGGCGTAAGTTCGGTGAGGGTGACGCCGTCCTTCACTTTGATTTCGACCCACTGGTCTAAGAAGGGAATCTTGCGCAGCTTCTTGGGGCTGTTCTGACCCTGGAAGAGAAGTTCGGCGCGCGTTTTGTGGGCGTCGAGGACGGCCATTTCCTGGCGCATTTTGCCGAGCGTGGCGCGATTCTGTTTTTTGATTTCGGCGAGTTCGGCGCGTTGGGCGGTCATGTCGAGACCTTTCTTCTCGGCGTCGACGATGGATTCGAGCATGGAGTCTTCGCGGCTGATCATGCATTCTTCGCCTTCCTTCAGGATGTCGCGGTTGATTTCGCTGAGTTTGTGGCTGTATTTCTCTTCGGCGCGGCGGTTTTTCAAGAAGTCCTCCAGATCGCGCTGGGCCTTTGAGGCGGCGCGGTCGGCTGCGGTTTTATAGCGCAGAGTGAGTTGGTAGATTTTGTGCTGGCCTTCATCCCACTTGGTGTACGGGAAGTGGGAGAGTTGGAATTCGACCTGGTTGAAGCGGCGCTCGTTGCGTTCGAGATACCACTTATTGATGACGAACTGTTCGAGGAGTTCGAGGGCGGCTTCGGAATCGGGCTGGTAGGCGTCTTCCCAGCGTTGATAGAGGGCGTCGAAGTCTTCCTGTTTTTCGTCGGCCAGGATCAGGATGTGGGAGCGGCAGCCGTGTGTGACGCCGTTTTTGCTGGAGTTCTCCTTACCGTGAGGGGTGCGCGGACCGCCGCCGCGGCGCGTGGGGTTGAGATCGCTGTGGGGCGATTCCGGTTCTGCTTCTATTTCTTGGAAGAAATCGGAATCGTCGTGCGTGAGATCGAGCATGATGTTTCTGCCCGAGTTGTCGCACTGCGGTGAGCCGCGGAGAGGGGGCGGGAGGGTGTAACTGGTGGAATCTGTTGGGGATGATTTATTTTGGGGAATTGAAAAATGGCGGGAGAAGAGAGAGCGCACATGCTGTTGCGGCGCGGCTAAGGCAGCTATCCCCAGTTGGAGCAGTGGTGGATTTCATAATAGGTCCGTCGCCCATACATGAAATTACCGAGCGAACTCAATTTGGGTTCGTTTTTTCGAATCAGGGTGGAGATTACGCGGCTGGAATTGCGGGATGCTTCCGGAAGCGAGATCCGTTTGGTACGGTCAGACTAGTACAACATAAAGGACGTTATGTTGTAGTAATTGGACAAGGGAAGTGATAGCGTCTGAGCATGGCTACTTCTGGCGCTCTCCAGTCCATTGCCCACGATGATCGCCTCGTCCTTGATTTTTTCGAGACCTTCTCGCGCTTCGAATGTGCCTTGAAGCGCGGAGGCTACGCCAAGCGAAGACTTATGGTGATGCGGCACCGCATTGGAATAAATTTGCTGACGACACTCAGGGGGACTTTCAGAAGGCAGACAATCCGGCCTTTATCAAAGCCAAAGAGCAGCTACAGGACGAGCCTCCGAAACTGCAGAAGTACGTTCCGCCTGACGGCGTGAAATGGGATGACGAAAAAAACGGACCACGGCCAGACGAGCACGTTACGCGGTATGTTTTACGGCTTGTGCGCGATGTTCGAAATAATCTCTTCCATGGCGGCAAGTACCCCGATGGCGGGGGCGGCCCAATCAGTGGCGAGTCACTGCGAAATGCCAACTTGTTAAAAGCCTGCTTGACGATTCTGCACACATGCAAGTCATTCGATTCGCGTGTCGAAAGCGAATTTGAGCAGGCCCAATGATGGCGAACGCTCACCTAGCTATCAAACAATCCCCCGGCGCAGACCTCCCGGCGCCTTCCTCGCCTGGTGCGAGGATCGCGGCCTCAGCGAGCTGCACCAAGTGCAGCCGGTTCACGTCGCCGCCTATATCGAGCAGTTGGGCCGCGAACGTTCAGCGCCCACGGTCAAGCAACACCTGGCCTGTCTGCGCATGCTCTTGGACTGGCTCGTCACCGGCCAGGTGATTCCGTCGAATCCCGCCCACGCCGTGCGCGGACCACGTTACTCCGTCAGCAAGGGGGCGACGGCGGTCATTTCCTCGGCCGAGGCCCGCGCGCTGCTCGACAGCATGGATGCGTACACCGTGGTCGGCGTGCGCGATCGCGCGATCGTCGCCGTGATGGCCTTCACCTTCGCGCGCGTGAGCGCCGTGGTGGGGTTGAAAGTCGAGGACTATTACCCGCAGAAAAAACGCTGGTGGCTGCGCCTGCGCGAAAAAAACGGCAAGCTCAATGAAATGCCCTGCCATCAAAAGCTCGAGGCGTACCTGGATGCGTACATCGAAGCGGCCGGCATCGGCGGGGATCGCAAGGGACCGCTGTTCCGCGCCGCGATCGGACGCACGGGCCAACTATCGGAGCGCGCCATGGGTCGAACGGATATCTGGTACATGATTCAGCGCCGCGCTTCCGATGCCCAGCTCGAAACCTCGATCGGCTGCCATACCTTCCGCGCCACCGGCATCACGGATTACCTCACGAACGGCGGCAAGCTCGAAATCGCGCAACGCATGGCCGGCCACTCCAATGCCAAAACGACCGGGCTCTATGATCGCCGCAATGACGACATCAGCGTAAGCGAAGTCGAGCGAGTGGGGATCTGAAACCGTCGTGAACTTTCCTATTTCGACAAATGCACGCGAAATCGGCGAGTGCATCTATTGCGGCACTCGCAATGCGCCCCTTGGAAAAGAGCACGCCGTGCCGTATGGGCTAAACGGCCCATGGACGCTTCTAAAAGCAAGCTGTGAAGGCTGCGCAAACATTACCCACCGATTCGAACGCGACGTTATGCGTTCTCTATGGCCAGACGTTCGCAATGCTCTTGCAATGCAAAGTCGTCGGCGTGACAAACGTGCACCAACTTTGCCGCTTATAGTACAACGAGATGGAATTCATGAAGTAATTCAAGTTCCTCGTTCAGAATTTCCGACATATCTAGCTACCCCGCTGTTTCCCGCTCCTGCCGTGTTTTGGATACGTGAACCTGTCAGAGGGGTGTTTGCCAACCTCGATCTCATGCATATTGCAGGTCCGACATTTAAGGCGGCCAGTCGGCGTTATCCCGGTGCCGAATTTGTTGGGGCTCACCCAAACTTCTCTGCGGAAGATTTCGCTAGGATGTTGGCAAAAATTGGTTTCTGCGCGGCTGTATCCGCGTTGGGTATTGCTGCATTCACGCACACACCAATCAGAAAGATCATTCTCGGCGCTGATCTATGCATTGGTCAATGGGTGGGCGGCTGGCACGGCGAACCTGTGACCGAAACACATCATGGGTTGCATGCTATTCACGTTCGCAGCAGCGAACCGGGCTCGGTTATTCATGCTTTCGTGAGGCTGTTCGCTCAATTCGGCGCGCCCGAATACCATTCGTGCTCGGTGAGGCAGATCCGGCCTTTGTCGCTTCTGATGACTGGCCTTGGCCGAGGGCCTGATGAGGACCTAATCAGCGTCAAAACCCTGGTTTACATTTGTACATCTATACCAAAGGCGTACGCGCCTTCACGTTCCCAACGCCGCCCGTACATCCTTGAGCAGGATCATCATGTGGAGCGGATCGGTAGGCGATGGAATAAAGTCAAAATGCTGATAAAACGCTCGTGCTTTGTTATCTTTGGCGTGGGCTACCATTGCCCGAAGACCTGCAATATCGGCAGCCTGCAATGTCCGGAGCATTGCATCCTTCAACAATCCTGCTCCAAGCTTCTTACCTTGCCAGTTGGTCGATATCGCCAGACGGGCCAGCAACATGATGGGGACGGGGTGTCGAGCGAGGCCTTTTGTTAAGCGTTGGGGCGCATCGGCATACTCGACCTGGCCGAAGACGAGCGTATAGAATCCGGCGATTTCCGCTTCGAGCAAAGCAATGTAGGTTGTCGCGGCGCTGGCCTGCTGACTTTGCAGAGCGTGACGGATCAGAAACCGATTGAGGTCTTCTTGTCCGCAGTCGAATGACTCGACGTTGTGCGCGCGTTGCAGCTTCTCAATGACGAGTGAGCTGCTCAAAGGCTGCGTTCAAATACGGTCGGTTGACGCAACAGGCTCGCCATGCGGGGGAGAGAACGCGGGGGCGCATCGAGCGCTGCCTGGAAGGCGGCCCATTGCTCGGCGTTCAAACCGAAATGCTGCCGATCCGGCAGGGTTTCCCCGGCTCGAGCGAGAGCGCTTTCTAGAACGAACTCACTCACGGATTGCCGGGTCAGTGACGCGGCAGTTTGCAAGACCTGTTTGGCCGAAGCGGTCAGACGAAGATCGAGCTTTTCACTGCGAGTTTCTACCTGCGTTTTCATCGTAGCCATAAGCTTGAATCTTTTCTTCCGTACTCAGCATAACAGATCTGCCAGACAATGTCGGGACATTCTTCTATCTTCCTCATTGCGTAGTGGATCGGGTCCATGCAGAATGTTTGCGAATGGAGACGTAGAGGATCGATTGCCAGTGTGCGTCTATCGGCGCGGTATAGAGTGTGATAGAGGACGCATCGCAGCTAAAAGGGACCCCGGAACCCCCCGAGGGCTATAGACTCTCGATCAGGCTCCCATCAGTGAGCGCTGAAGGGGTGAGGGGAACGGGAGGGGCCAGGACATGAGTGCGAGGTGGTCGTAGGCCCAGAGGTTCACCAGTTGCAGTCCTCGAGAGCTTGCCAGAGCGAATTCGCGGGGCCAGGGGCAGGTTCCATTAAACCAGGGAACTAGATAAGCCACATTCGACGTGTCCCATGACATGGGACTGGTGAGGGCGAACACAATAGCTTGTTGCACCAAGTCCATGTTGAGATATGTCGCACTCCAACTGAGCGCCTCTACCTTGAAACGGTCGAGCCCGCTTCCTTGTTGCGTCAGGTATTGCGGGGGCAAATTTACCGCGGCATTCAGGCGGCCGCCTTGCGCGTATGGGATGCCGGGGCCAAGCAGGCACACGGGATTGTTGACGTCGTTGGGATAGAGAAGCTCAAATTTAGCGTTCGGATATTGCGCGAGAACCGAGGTTCTGATCGCATCGATGTGCGCTTTGAGACGCGCGGCCAGAAAAGCTGCATCTTCGCCGTTGTTGACCGTTGGATCGTCATCCTGACAGGTGAACTTATACAGCGGGCGGTCCAGCGCGGTTTGGGCGGCAGCCGAGGTCACCGCATCGTAGTAAGCCATCGACCCGCCACGAACCTGGCCCGAAGCACCATCCCAAGCACCATTGGGAGGGACAGGAACTGTGAAGTCCGTAGCATCCACAACCGTGATGACCCAGGTTCCATTGACGGATGTGCAGCCCTTCACGCCGGAGATCACGACGCGATCGCCTGTCGTCATGCCGTGAGGCGCACTGAAACCGACTTGAACACTCGTGGGGTTCGGGGAGGAGATGGAAGAGATACTCAGCGCTGTCTCTGAGAAGTACCACCAAAGGAACTCGCCGAACTGCAGCCACGGAGTGAGACCGGCGGCGCTCTGCAGTCCCGCCATCTGCGTGTAAGCAGCCTGCTGGAACTGCGTCAAGTTGGCAATGGGCGCGCATTGCGAAGAATACAAATGGGCGAACCCGGTGTTGGTTGTTACCGGCGTGTGGTCAAAGTAACGAGCCTGCCACTCGTTTCCGGCGGTTCCATCATCGGGCGGGTTTACAAGCTCCATCGAGAACGAGGTAGTAATCAGCAAACCCGCGGCGTTGACTGCGTTAAAGAAATCGCTATGCCATTGGGCAACCGGAAAGTTGATGGGGTTCGATGCAGTGGGGTCTACCTGCCAGGTACCGTCGTCGCCTCGCTCTACACTTCCGGCAGGTTGGATGGGGATCGCGTCCGAAGAATTCGCGGCTGTTCTAGAGGCGGAAATTGAATCGCCCCAGTTCGGCGTACGCGTATGTATAGTGAGCAGCCCCGGGCCGGTCTTTTCAGCCCACATCGACACGCTTCCGGAGTTGATGTAGTAGACGAAATGGTTCGCAATGGCGTCGCCGTTGCCGGTAAAGTACGGGTTCGGTTCCTGGGTGGTTGTTTCCCATGTGATGACGAACTTCTCCATGGTCACAATGCCGGTTGTGGCGCTGTCGCCGATGGCGATCGTCGCGGTATCGCCATCGGCCCAGGGCTGCCGGCTGAAATCGATGGTCGCGGTGTTCCAAAGGCCGTTGACTCTGGTGCGTTGATTCCACCAAAACACTCCGAGATATTCGTTGATCTGGCCTGCAAAGCCAAGCTTGAGCAATTGCCAGAGTAGCCGCTGAGGACTCATCTTGTAAGTGGCATCGGTGTCAAAATCCAGAGCCGGGCTGACGTTGCCATACGTGACCAGAGCATCCGCTACGTTGCTGGTTGGAACGGCGGCTTCGAGGTAATCGAAGATGAAAGCGAATACCTCATTGGTGGATTGAGCTTCGGAATTCGGGTCACCCACGGTGAACGTCACAGTGTGATTGCCAGGAGCTACTGCTGTTCTCAAAAGCCGGCGAGTCACTACTTCGGATCCGGTATTCAGGTAGCAATCGAGCGTCGTAGGCGAATCACCGTCGAGCGTCACGTTCACGGTTCGGCGGTCTATATACAGCGAGGTACCCAGGTAAAGATCGTGATTCTGAGTGGTGGTGTAGGTCACTGTCAGCGAATCGCCGGCCTCATGCGATACGCGCGAGAACCCCTGCCAATAATTATTAGCCGGCTGCACGTTCCAACCGGTGCCGGAGTAAGTACAAGCTCCGCCATCGGCATTCCCGATGCGGAGGCTGCCCGGTCCGGCAATCTGGAGCGTCCTCACACTCCGCGGATCTTGAACGGACCAGTTGCTGAAAGTTGCCGTCCATTCGGTGTCACTGTAGGCGGTTCCGTTGCTCAACTGCGGTGCGAAGGTGATCCAGGCCTGGCGAAGCTGGTCGATACCGAGCGCGGAGAAGTCAAGGGAGATGTTCCAGGTGACATCCGAACTACCGCCGGTCAGCGGGAGAACCGTTTTATCTACTTGGAGACTCACATTGGGGCGGGGCGTTATATAGACGGTTAGGTTATTGCCATCGGAGCCGCCATACTCCACGAGATAAGGAACGTACTGCTGGGCATCAAGGGAAGTCGCCAGTGTTAGCGTGGTTGCATTATTCACCGCGGCAACTGTGTAAGGAACCGGCGGCTCGCCCTTAACGCTCGTGGGATTGATGTAGATTGTCGCGCCCGTGGCAATCCCCGGAAACCTATTACTGGTAATGGGTGTTGTGCCGTCTGCCATTACTTCTTGGAGTTCAAGGGAGGTTCCCGAGACGTTGGCACGACCGGTGCGGGCATACTTCAGCGTGAGCGTGCCGCTGTCATCCGCTGAAGCGATGACCGCTACATTGCTCTGCGTGAACTGCGACCATTGATAACAATTTATATTCGTGGCGAACCACTGCGCTACATCCGCCGCGGTTTCGGTGCCTTGTGCAATGAAGTCAAACTCGACATTGTTCACAAATAGAGTGAGGCGGTCATATAGGTAAGAAACGCCATTAGTGACGGTGAACGTAAATGTGCCTTGCGCGACCGAGTAACTACCCGATGTAAGCGTGGCGTTATCCCACAAGCGGATCTTATTACTGGCCTCGCCTGTCGCGGTGATTACATCCAATTGCGCCCAGTCGATCCAGGAGTATTTCGGCGAGTCAATGGGCTGCAGGCCGTCGTAGTGCAGATCGAAGCTCAGCACGATTCCGGAGAGATCAAAATCGGGAAGGTATTTGATGGAGTAGTGCTCGAAGATGTTGTCCGCGTCGTAAAGAACCAAAACACAGAAGTCTGCCATGTCCCGAAATACGCCGTACACCTTGAAACCGGTATCGCTGGTTTCGCACAACGCCGCCGCCGCGCCGTTGCCATCGAAGCCACGGAGGTAAAGCGTCCGATCGGGCTGCAGCTTTAGAATCTGTTCTGTGCTCATAGAGTGCTGAACGTTCTAGTCATTCCGTGCCGATTCTCACTGGGCCTGCCGCATTGGAGCCCGCTGAAATGAAGTCAAGTTGTTGAATAGAAGCCAGAACAAAAAAGTTGTTGGCTTGGCACCGACTTGCAAAACTCGCCGCGGGAGGTCTTGACAAGGCGACAGTGGTTGTGATTTTTGGCCGTTGGCGTGACGTGGAAGAGGTTTTTGTGAAGAAAGGGGAAAAGGGCGCACGCCGCGACTGCGTCCGCATGGACGCGTGTCGTTTTTCAGGCAGACGGCTGAAGTTATCCCGTAAGTTTGAGCAGTTGGTCGACTGTGAGCGCCAGCACTCCGAACATCAGGTGCGCCATGATCTTGCGGGCGCCACGTACGCGAATGACGCGTGCTCCGAACTCGTCTTTGAGACGACTGAAGACGCGTTCGACCATGGTGCGTTCGGCAAAGCGGTCCTGTTCAGCCCAGGTCATTTCTTCCGCGCGCAATTCCTTTTCGATGACCCGCGTCCAAGAGCGCGAGCTTTTGCGTAACGCCACCTTGCGCTCACCGGTTTTGCGATAGCGCCGGGGGTGATCGGTAATGGGCCGGTGTCCCAGTGCCAGGCTGTGCTGGCGGATCGCCACTGCGTCGTAAGCCGAATCCATCAGATCGTAGAGATAAGTCACACGCTGAGTACTCATGGTCATCAGCGGAATGGCGGCTTGCGAATCATGCACGCTCGCTCCCGTCAGCAGCGCGCTGATGGGAATGTGTCCGTCGGCCACATCCAGATGCAGCTTGTAGCCGCGCCAGTAACTGAGATGGCCCTTACTGCTCTTCTTCACGCCAATGCCGCAGTCCTGGGCTAAGGCGGCTAACTGCTGCGTCAGGTTTTGTTTCCGCTGACGCTCTAGGCGTGTGCCGCGCTCACTAGCTTGGCAGCGCTTGGGACGGCGTTTCCGCTTCTCTTTGACAGGCTTGGTTTCGGGAAACTTCTCGCGCGCTTCAATCGCCGTCGAGTCGCGCGCGATGTGGCCGATTATCCGCTCCTTCTGCGTCCCTTCGATCAGTGCTGCGTGCAACCGCTGCGGCAACTCTGTCTGTGCAAATTCCTCGAAGGCGCGCGAGAACGTCGATTCCGCCGGGAGTTGCTCGACCGTGTTCCAACCGCACAAGCAGAGCAACTGTCGGTCACTGCGCAAGCGCTCGATCACCTGTCGTGTCGTCCCCAACCCGTACACCGCTTTCGCCAAAAACGTGCTTGCCAATGCCTGCCGATCTTTCGCAGGACGTCCTCGCCAACCCCGCTGCGTCCCAATCCAGCGTGACAGTGGCAGCGCACTCAGTACCGCCACCAATAAGCGCGCTTTCTCGCTCAGTTCACCCACTTCCCGCTCCATAGCCGGGAATAACACGCCTTGCAACAAGTGTGAAAACTGCATTAATCGTTCGCGTGGAGTACTCTGCATACGAGGGCTTGCTCCTTGTTTTTTGTCTGTCTGGAAACAACAGAGTACAAGGTCTATAGCCCTCTTTCAAACATTTCTTATTCCTCCTGTTCTATAACCTCTCCCTTACTTCTCCCGCTCCATTAATTTTGCAAGCGGCTCTTGGCAACGGCTGTGAGGATGTCCGGAAGATCGTAGAAAAGGAGCGACTCACCCCAGAGCCTGTGATAGGCTCTGGGAAATTTTCTGACAGGAAAAAAGGAGAGTCGTTTTGAGGAAAGCGTATCAGAACAAAGAAGTCGAACAGGGGCAGCCCGAAGTGGAACCAGCCGTGCAGATTTCGCTGCCGATGGCGGAAGTGCTCAGCAGGCTCGAGCAAGGGCTTGGGGAACTGGTGCGAAAGGTGGGCCGGATGTTCATCGAATCGGTGCTCGAATCGGAGGTGGAGCAACTGGCTGGCGCGCGCTCGCAACGTGCAAACGCGGCAGGCCTATCGCTGGGGTGTCGAGCAAGGCTCCTGTCTGATCGATGGCCAACGGGTTCCCATTGCGCGTCCACGGGTACGGCAGTGCGGTGGCAAAGAACTGCCGCTAGGCAGGTATCAGTTATTTCAGCGCGTCACGCCGGCGGAGGAAACGGTGTGGAGCAACATCATGCGCGGGCTCAGCATGCGCGATTACAAGCTGGTGCTGCCACAGTTCATGGATGCTTACGGACTGGAGAAAAGCACCGTCAGCGAACGTTTTGTGGAGGCCAGCCGCAAGAAGCTGGAAGAGCTGATGAGCCGTTCGTTGCAACACCTGCAGATCTGCGCACTGCTCATCGATGGCACGATCTTCAAAGGCCAGCATCTGGTGGCGGCCCTCGGCATCGATGCCTTGGGAAAGAAAGTGGTGCTGGGCTTGGTGCAAGGCGCCACCGAGAATGCCAGGGTGGTCAGCGGATTGTTAGGCCATTGGCTCGAGCGCGGACTCGATTTCAGCCAGCCGCGGCTGTATTTGCTGGACGGGAGTCGCGCCTGACGCGCTGCCGTTGCGCAGCCTGCGGGCGAGGCTGCGTTCTTTCAGCGCTGCCAGGTGCACAAGATCCGCAACATTCTCGCCTACCTGCCGGACACCCATCAACATTGGTTCAAGTACAAGCTGCGGCTGGCCTACGCCCAAGCCGATGCCGGCGATGCCCGGCAGGCGCTGTACCGGTTGCATGATGAGCTCCATGAGCTGAATCCGAGTGCCGCCGCCAGCTTGAGGGAGGGCTTGGAAGAGACGCTCACGCTGCATGATCTCCAGGTGCATGCCCGCCTGCGGCGCTTACTCAGCAGCACCAATGGAATCGAATCCAGCTTCTCGGTGGTCGAGACGATCTGCCGCCGGGTCAAACGCTGGCAGGGCGGCGACCATCGGCTGCGCTGGGTCCCCTCAGCTTTGCTGTACGCCGAAACCCGCTGGACCGGCTGCATGGCTATCGCCAGCTGCCATTGCTGATCCATAACCTTCAACGCGCCTATCAGCTTCGTTGTGGTTTGAACGATACTTTGGCGACCGCCATTCGGCCGCCTGAGTCTCACGTTTGGAGCCGCTCCTTTTCAACGGAAAAACGGACATCCTCCACCGGGGGGCTTTGACGTCACCCAAAAATGCCCGCTGCCGCACACCGGACCGCGTCACGGGATACTGGAGATAGGAATACTTATGGACATTCGCGAAGCCGCCGGAACGGGAGCGGGCAGTGCCGTCTCTTCTTCAGATGCCGTCCGGGGCCATGAAGAAAAGCTCGACCGCTTGGCGGAGGTAGCGGTGCGGGTCGGACTGGGTCTCGCACACGGGCAGGAACTGGTGATGACCGCACCGCTCGACGCGGTACCGCTGGTTCGGCGTATCACCGAGCACGCTTACAGAGCAGGCGCTTCCCTCGTGACTACTTTGTATACCGATGAAGAAGCCACTCTGATGCGTTTCCATCACGCGCCGCCTGAGAGCTTTGACCGCGCGGCACAGTGGCTTCAGGATGGAGTCGCCGCAGCGTATCGTAACGGCGCAGCTCGCCTTGCTGTGACCGGGGGCAACCCCGCGTTGCTGGCCCGGGAGGATCCAGGTCACGTTTCGAGAGCGAATCTCGCCGCTTCGAAAGCCAGCCGCGCCGCGCTGGAACTGATTACGCGCCACGAAATCAATTGGACTATCGTGGCCTGCGCGACACCTGCTTGGGCACGCCTGGTTTTCTCGAACGAACCCGAGGAGGTGGCCATCTCCCGCCTTTGGGAGGCCATCTTTCACGCCACCAGAGTGGATACGCCGGATCCAATCGCGGCCTGGCGAGCCCATGGCGCGCAATTGCAAGAACGTGTGGCGTATTTAAACGAGAAGCGCTATTCGGCGATTCATTTTCGCGGCCCGGGAACGGATCTACGCGTGGGTCTGGCGGACGACCACAGGTGGCTAGGCGGCGGAGACACCGCGAAAAACGGTATCTATGGCATCGCCAATATGCCCACCGAAGAAGTATTCTCGATGCCGCACAAAGATCGCGTCGAGGGTACCGTCCGCAGCACGAAGCCGCTCTCGTATCAGGGCACGCTCATCAAGGACATCGCCGTGCGCTTCGAGAACGGCCGAGTGGTCGATGCTTCCGCCAGCGAAGGCGAGGCGGTCTTGCGCCAGATGATCGCAACCGACGATGGCGCCGGACGCTTGGGTGAAGTCGCGCTTGTGCCGAATTCCTCGCCTATATCCAGCAGCGGTCTGCTGTTCTGGAACACTCTGTTCGATGAAAACGCGGCCAGCCATATCGCGCTCGGCCAAGCCTACAGTACCTGTATTCGCGATGCTGACAAGCTGGGCTCCGAGCAAGTCGCCGCGAAGGGCGCGAACGAAAGCTTGATCCACGTTGATTGGATGATTGGCTCCGGCGAAGTGGACGTGGACGGCATCGACGCGGCCGGCAACTCAGAACCGCTCATGCGGGCGGGAGAATGGGTTTAGGCGGATCGCCCCTTCCTGTCTCCTCCCGGCCAAAATAGACCGCACCTTCGTAAAGAACTAGGCCTGCGTGACCTCGTGCTCATGCAGGTCCTGCTGGTGACCACTGAAACCTGCATCGGTATCGCCGCGCGGCAGGGCCCCACGCACCTCCTCTTTTGGATTGCCGGTATTACCTTCTTCTTCGTTCCGCTGGCAGTGGTCACGCGCTATCTGGGGCAAGTGTTGCCGTGGGAAGGTGGCGTATATCAGTGGGCCAAGGTAGGACTCGGCCCCTTTCCCGGCTTCCTCGCTGCCTGGAATTTCTGGATCTATTCGATTTTCCTCGCGTCATCCCTCGGGATCTCCATCGCCGAGAGCCTCGCGTATGCCGGTGGCCACGCCGCCGCTTGGATGGCCAACAGTTTCTGGCTGATCACCGTCGTGAACCTGGCCGTCTTCGCGTTCATCCTGGCGGTCGACATCCGCGGATTCAGAGCAAGCAAGTGGGTCTCCCATTTCGGCACTGCGGCGATGCTGGCGGTGCAGTTTACCCTCATCGCGCTTCTCTTTGCGCACCCGCATCATCAGGCACCGCCACAGCCGCCGTTTGCGTTGGCGGTTCCGCCCCTTACGCTGCTTAGCGTCAACTTGCTCGCGAAGATGAGTTTCATTGGGCTAAATGGCGGCGAACAGATCGCAGTCTTCGCGGGAGAGATGCGAAACCCGGCCTCGAGCATAGGCCGCTCGATCTGGATTGCCGCGCCGCTGATTGCCGTTCTCTACATCCTCAGCACCGGTTCGCTGCTGTCGTACGTACCGGCGCAAAACATTGATTTAGCGGCGCCGGTTTCCCAAACGCTCGCCGCCGCGTTCGGCCCATCGGGCGCCACGGCATCGATCGCCGCTGCTGGGGTGTTTGCAATCGTTGCGCTGTCGATCGCCCAATACACCGTCATCGTGGCCGAGACCTCCCGGCTTCCCTTGGTGGCGGGCTGGGACGGATTGTTGCCGGTTTGGTTCACGCGCCTTCACCCTCGCTTCCGCACTCCCACACGTGCTTTATGGTTTGTAGTGCTGTGCTGTCTCGGCCTGGCAACACTCAGTCTCGTCGGAGTCGCGCAGCAAGAGGCGTTTCAACTGGTGACAACGGCGGCGCAGGCGTGTTACGGGCTCTATTATTTGATTCTGTTCGCCGTTCCGCTCGCCAGGCGTAGCAAGCTCGCGCCTGCTCCAGGGCTCATGGTGCGTCTCAGCGCGATCAGTGGTTTCGCGGTTACGCTCGTTGCCATCATGCTCCAGGTGGTGCCGATCATCGATGTCCCACACCCTTGGGTATTCGGGACGAAGGTCGCATCGGCGCTGCTTGCGGCGAATCTGCTCGGATCGGTTTTGTACCGGCGCGCCAGCCGCCGCCGCGACCCCTCGCGCCCGGAAGCGATGCTAGCCTGAAGCGAATGCATTTCGGATCGGCCTTTTTCTGGCGGGTGTTGCCCGCTGCTTTACTTGGAACTGCTCTGATAGCGCAGACTTCCACCCCTCCCAATCGCCCAGCCAACCCCGCAGCCGTTCACCATTCCACCGCGAGCAAATCAGCGGCGCCGCCAGCTCTTATGACAGACGACCAAAAGATCATTTATGCGCTCGGTCTTTCGATCTACCGTTCGCTCGGCCAGTTTAATCTTTCACCCGCTGAAGTACAGATCGTAAAGCGGGCGATCAACGACGCCGAATCCGGAAAGCCGGCCGAAGACCTTCAGACCTGGGGGCCAAAGATCCAGGCGTTTGCTCAGGAACGTCAGAAAGCCGCATCCGACCAGGTGATCGAGAAAGCCGCCGCGGAACCTGGGGCCGAAAAAACCGCATCCGGACTGATCTATCGGGAACTCACCCCCGGTAGCGGCGCATCACCCTCAGCAACTGACACGGTAAAGGTGAACTACCGCGGAACGCTTCCCGACGGCAATGAGTTCGACAGTTCCTACAAACGAAATGAACCCGCGCAGTTTCGCACTGAATGGCGTTATTCCCTGTTGGACGGAAGGCCTTCAGAAAATGAAGGTGGGCGGTAAGGCCAAGCTGGTTTGTCCAGCGAGTCTCGCCTACGGCGCCCAAGGACGGCCCGGCATCCCGCCCGGCGCAACGCTGACCTTCGAAGTGGAACTGCTCGACATTGTGAACGGCGCCCAGGCTCCAGCCGCGACACCACCGCCGCCAACGCCTCAGACGCACTAAACTGCGGGATATTCTCAAACATTCCGTACGGGGCAGGGTGCTACTTACGAGCTGGCTGCTCAGGCTAAACTAAACGCCATGGACGGCTCATCGCCCGAGTGTGCGTTGTTGTTACTGACGGCTCTCTCGAAAAAGCTGCAGACACGCGACTCTTCCGCCGGTCAGTTGAGAATCAGCAAGCAAGGCGTCTACCTGATCGACCGCAGCGAAAAAGTAACTAGCTTTAAGCTCGTTCCCTGGCAGCAGGTTCTGTCGGGCAAATCGAAAGCCTGAAGCGGAGCAATCGCCGTAAGTTCGCTATACTAAAAGAAGTTTTGCGTCCGAGCTGGAATTTTCTACTCCAGCTTCTTTCCCCTACAGTGTATGTTCGATAATCTGTCCGACAAGCTGCAGCGGGTTTTCAAAAACCTGCGCGGCGAAGGCAAGCTCACTGCCGCCAACATGGAGGAAGCTCTACGCGAAATCCGCGTGGCGCTGCTCGAGGCCGACGTCCATTTCAAAGTAGTCAAGCAATTTATCGAGCAGGTGAAGGAAAAGGCCACAGGTGAAGAAGTGCTCACGGCGCTCTCGCCCGGCCAGCAAGTCGTCAAAATTGTTCGCGACGAGCTGACCAAGATGCTGGGCGGCCATCAATCGAGGCTTCGTTTCGCAAACGAACCGCCGAGCGTAGTTCTCATCGTAGGGCTGCAGGGCTCCGGAAAGACGACCAGCACGGCCAAATTGGCGCGATTTCTGACCAAAGAGGGAAGCAAACCGCAGCTCGTTTCGGTAGACGTCTACCGGCCCGCCGCGCGTCACCAGCTCAGCATTTTGGCGAAGAACGTCAACGCACCCATCTACGAAGGTGCGCCGGAAGAGAGCAAACCGCTGGAACTGGCGAAGTCGGCGCGGCGCGAAGCCATGCAGACCGGGCGCGACGTGCTGCTGGTGGATACGGCTGGACGCCAACATATAGACGACCAGTTGATGCAGGAATTGCGTGAGCTGAAAGAAGCCCTGAATCCGAGCGAGATTCTGTTCGTCGCGGACGCCATGACGGGCCAGGATGCCGTCAAATCGGCCGACGAGTTTCACAAACGCCTGGGAATCACCGGCGTGATTCTCACCAAGATGGATGGCGATGCGCGCGGTGGCGCGGCCTTATCCATCCGCACGATTACCGGGCAGCCCTTGAAGTTCGTCGGCGTGGGCGAGAAGACCGACGCGCTTGAAGCGTTCCATCCCGATCGTGTGGCCTCACGCATTTTGGGTATGGGCGACGTATTGTCGCTCATAGACAAAGTCCAGGAGAGCATCGATCAGGAAACCGCCGAGAAGATGCAGGAAAAGCTGCTCGGGGACGACTTCACGCTCGAAGACTTCCGCGAGCAGATCAAGCAGATCCGAAAACTCGGTTCGCTTACCGGTCTTCTGGACATGATGCCCAAGATCGGCCCGCTCAAGGAATTGAAGGACGCTAAGATCGACGAAAAAGAGGTCGGCCGGGTGGTAGCGATTATCGATTCCATGACTCCGAAAGAGCGCCGCAATCACATGCTCATCAACGGATCGCGCCGCCGCCGGATTGCCAAGGGCAGCGGTACCAGTGTCCAGGACGTCAATAATCTCCTGAAACAATACGCGCAAGCGCGTAAAATGATGAAGAGCTTTACCGGCCCCGGCGGACTGATTGGCAAAAAGCTGATGAAAATGAAGCTGCCGGGCTTGCCCGGTTTCTAACGGTCTGATGCCCGCAATGCGGGGAACTCAAAAGTTTGTAACAATATAGAAGGAAAAGATCAAGTCAAGATGCTAGCGATTCGTTTAGCGCGGTTCGGCGCCAAGAAAAAGCCCACCTACCGGGTGGTTGTCATTGATAAAGAGCGCGCCCGGAACAGCCGCTCCGTGGAAGTCGTCGGCCACTACAACCCGATCGCCAAGCCCGCTCAGGTGGAACTGAAGCACGAGCGCATCGATTACTGGATTAAGAACGGCGCCCAGCCCTCCGACACAGTGACCCGCCTGATGAAAGCCAATCCGGCGCAAGCTCCGGCGGTCGCATAGCAGTCATTCCGGTACTTCGATTTTCCTGAGATTCGGCCTGTCCGGCCCGACCGGGCGGCCCACGTTAAGGCAAAAATGACTGACAGCAATGGCGTAAAGACGCTGGTGGAGGACATCGCCAAAGCGTTGGTGGACACGCCAACGGGAGTGGTGGTAAACGAAATTGCCGGAGAGCATGCGACAGTGTTTGAGCTGCGCGTCGCCGATGGCGATCTGGGTAAGGTGATTGGGAAGCAGGGCCGCACGGCGCGTTCCATTCGAACGTTGTTGGGCGCCGTCGGTACCAAACTGAACCGGCGATTTTCGCTCGAGATCCTCGAATAGCGGTTTCGTCTGCGCGTATGAACCGGGATAGGGTAGTCGTGGCTGAGATCTTGCGGCCGCGCGGAAATAGGGGCGAGGTGATCGCCAGATCGCAAACCGATGTGCCCGGCAGGCTGGAGCAACTGAGGCGGGCGCAAATTCGGCTGCGGGACGGCTCCGACATCGAGGTTGAGATCGAGGAAGCCTGGACGCACAAGGGCGATTGGGTCTTCAAGTTCGCCGGTGTGGATTCGATCAACGCTGCGGAGCAGTTCGGTGGTTCCGATCTGTGGTTGGATCCGGCCGATCGGGGCACGTTGCCCGAAGGTGAGTTTTTTCAGTCCGACCTAGTCGGCTGTACGCTTGTGGACAGCGCCACCGGGAAGCGATTAGGCGCCGTGGAAGGCTGGCAGCAGTACGGTGGGCCGCCTCTCATGGAATTGCAGATCGACGGCCGCGAGGTGCTGATCCCGTTTGTCAGCGCGGAGTGTAAGGTCGATCTCGCGAAACGGACGATTGGAATCGATTGTCCGGCAGGTTTACTAGATTTGTGAGCGGGGATGCGGTTTCACATCGTCACGATCTTTCCGGAGTTCTTTGCCGGACCGTTCGGCCACGGAGTCGTGGCGCGGGCGCAGGCGGGCGGACGATTAGAAATCCATGTCCATGATTTGAGAAACTGGACGTACGACCGTCACAAAACGGTAGACGACCGGCCGTTCGGCGGTGGTGAGGGCATGTTGCTCAAACCGCGACCGATGTTCGAAGCGGTGGAAGCGGTTCTGCCGGAGAGAACGCCCGATACGAAAGTAGTGCTTATGTCTGCCCAGGGGAAGCCCTTCACGCAGGCGCTGGCCAGGCAGTTTGCCGGGCTGGAGGATCTGTTGATCTTATGCGGCCGGTACGAAGGTGTAGATGAAAGAGTGGCCGAACACCTTGCGGATGAAGAGGTGTCGATCGGCGATTTTGTGCTGAGTGGAGGGGAGTTGGCCGCAGCGGTAATCGTAGATAGCGTGGCCCGGCTTTTGCCCGGAGTGCTTGGCAACGAAGACTCTGCGCGAAATGAAAGTTTCAGCGCGGAGAGCGACGGTTTATTGGATTGCCCGCAGTACACCAGGCCGGCGGAGTTTCGCGGCTGGAAGGTGCCCGAGGTGCTGTTGGGTGGGAATCATGAAGAGATCAAGCGCTGGCGCCGGGCAGCGTCGCGCGAGAAAACAGAGCGGCTTCGACCAGATCTTTTGATTGAAGAGATCTGAAGACTAGCCGGCCAAATAAGTTTCGAAGGCAGAATATTATGCAAAACGCACTTGTCAGTAAGTTCATCAGCAAGAACGCGCGTACCGCGCCTCATCCGGAGTTCCGGCCCGGCGATACCATTCGTGTGCACGTCAGAATTCGAGAGGGTGACAAGGAGCGTCTTCAAGCCTTTGAAGGCACCGTGATCGCGCGCAAGAACACCGGCATGGGCGAGACCATCACGGTTCGAAAAGTCAGTTTCGGGCAAGGTGTGGAGCGTATTTTCCCGATCCACGCCCCCGTTATAGACCACATCGATATGGTTCGGACCGGCCGCGTCCGGAGAGCGAAGCTTTACTACCTTCGTGGTCTCAAGGGCAAAGCGGCTCGTCTCCGCGAGCGAGATTAGCTGGTCTAACTCCCCCGCGTGGAAGAGAGTGCTCGCGGAAGAACGGAATCCTTGCCTCAAGATCGCAAGGTCCAACGCCGGAAGAACAAAGCCGAAGGTGCATGCCAGAGGTCCATCCGCTGCGTCAGCACTTACGAACGTGAAGCGCGAGAACGCGGATTCTCACGGATAGCGGGCGTGGACGAAGTAGGGCGTGGCTGCTTATTCGGCCCGGTGTTTGCGGCCGCAGTCATTCTCGATCCGCTGCGTCCAATAAAAGGTCTGCACGACAGCAAAATTCTAGACGCAGAGCATCGCTCAGCCCTCGCGGCCCAGATCAAATCTCGCTGTGTCGCGTGGGCGGTCGGCGGCGCCGATGTCTTCGAAATCGATCAAATCAACATCTATCAGGCCTCGCGTCTCGCCATGCGCCGCGCCGTCGAAGCGCTTTCGCTGCAGCCGGATTATCTGCTCATCGACGCCATCAAGATCGATCTTCCGGTTGAACAACTATCGTTGATCGATGGCGATGCGCGCTGCCGTGCTATCGCGGCGGCATCGATTGTCGCCAAAGTTCATCGTGACGCCTGCCTCGCGCAGTGGCACGAAGTGTTTCCGGAATACAATCTGCTCTCGAACAAAGGGTACTCCACTCCGGACCATAAACGCGCTCTGCGCAAGCATGGGCCGACGCTGTTACATCGCTTCAGCTTCTGGCCCGTGCGCGTCAACAGCCAACACGTACATTGGACCGGATACCTGACCAGCGCTCCGATGCAAGCGGAACTGTTCGACGGATCAGATGGCGATGCTGCGCTCGCCGAGCTTACGCAAGGGGCAAGCGCTTGAGCGGTACACCCAGCGCATCCACTTCACCGGCACCCGTCAAGCCGCAGCGCTTCGTCAAATGGCATCGCCGCGTGCTGGGTTTCTGTCTCGCCATCTTCGCGTTTGAACTCGGCCTATTTCTGGTGATCTTCCCCTGGTTGGGCAACTGGGATCTGAGTTGGGTGGCGGTTCACTCGCCGCGTTTCTCCGATCTGTGGATGAGCCGCTACTTTCGCGGCGCGCTGAGCGGTCTCGGTCTACTAAATATCTATATCGCTGTTATCGAAATGCTCAAGCAATTGAAATCGATATTCGGACAATAGGGCCGAGCCTCATAACCCTGAAGATAAGAGGAAAATTTGATCGGTCTGAAAGCAGAGGTGCGCTCGAATGACAGCGCACGAACGGTGAGAAGGCTGGCGGAGTGCTTAGCAATCCCGGCGCTGCTCGCCTTTTTGGCAGGGCCGAGCGCACAGGCGGACGCGACTCTTACTAAAGGCTAAGCTACGGTCTCGCTCGCCGGTGGGATTCTCTTCGGGCACGCACGTCTATAACGACGTATGCGTTTACGGCCCTATTACGTTGACCGGCACGCAGCTGGATCCTTCTCTGGCTTCTGACCAACCCCTTCCGGATGTCTCCAATTCGGGGGTTTTAGACGGCAATCTCCTGGGCCCGCTCTCGTGGAATTAGAATCGCCTCATCGACCGCCAAAAGCTTGTCTAATTCTCGCGCGTATGGCGCCCGATTAGCTAGCTAACGCTCATGCGGCGGAAGCCCCGATAGTCAAACGGCTCGGATGACACAACTAACGTGGAATAAGCGGCAACGGCCGGTTAGTGTGAAAGTACTTCTTATACGCCGCAATCCAATCCGCCGAAATATCGTGCTGAGCCGTTGCCAAATCAAGCTGCCCATCGCACACCATCTCATGCAGCCGATTTTCTAGAGCGTCCTTCACGCGAGCATTCCAGACCTGCGTAAAGTACGGTTCGGGCCAGAGATTCCGGATGTCGTTTGCTCCTCCTAGTTCAGGCGTAATCAGGTAATCCACCTCGTAAGCGCTGGAGCGTGGATGAGCGATTCCATACTCCTTGAAAACAGCCCGTTGCAGGGCAACCGGTACCGCGCGATTCGCGTCCGGACTCTCTACCTGGCACGCTTCGCCCCTCGTGATTCCTCGAGTGGCTCCGGGAGTTAAATCGGTTCTCGGAACCGAAGACGCTTCCACCACGGTCCACTGTTTGCCGGCAAAGAAAATCGCGGCTAGGAAAAGCGCGAGCAGTGCCGCGCAGGCGGCTGGCATTCCTGGGGCGCTGCGTACGTGCTCAGTTGCAGAAATAGTGGCTTTGAGTAAAGCCGCGGGTCCGTCCGGATGGGGCAATCGCCGCAGGCGATGCACTCGGATGAAATCGGCCATCGTCGCTTGAAGCTCGCGTGTACGGCTACGACAAAGATGGCATGAAGCCAGATGCGCGCTCACTTTCGAGCGCTGCCGCCACCGGAGTTCACCGTCCGCCCACTCGAGCAAATCTTGGTCGGAGATGTGAGAATCGTTCGCTCGCATGCTCAACGGCTACTGGCCCGCTCCAACCGCGCAAGGGAGCGAGTGAGTGAGATGGAGACTCCGCCCAAAGAGATATTCAATACCTCTGCGATTTCCCGGTAGCGCAGTCCCTCGGCCCGCAACATGAGACAGCATTGATCCGGTTCCGGCAATGCGTTAAAGACTGCTCGTAACTGTTGTTGTTTCTGCGCGCTTGCAAGTTGTTCTTCCGGATTTAAGGCCGGATCTGACGACTGACGAGCCGTCGCTTCGTGCCGCTCCTGCTGCAGCGCGGTGCGCCGCTTCAACCCCAGATTATGCGCCACCCGGAACACCCATCCGCGCAAATTGTGGCGCGGCTTGCCACGCTGCAGATGTCGAAAGAGAGCTAGAAAAACCTCCTGTACGACCTCTTCTCCATCATGTTCCGGAAGCCCGAACGCCAGCAGATAACGAAGCAGCGGACTCCTGAGCTGTCGAAACAGACCCGTGACATGTTCTTCGAGACGCGATGGACAATCGCATAGCTCATCGTCAGCCTCGTGCTGGAAGGGCAGCTCGAAATCTGAATCGGATGCAGGGATCGACATGCCAGTACCTTCGTTCTACCAAAACTTTGAACAAACCGCCATCGCCCGGAATATACACATGACGATGTTCAGGCTCTTTTTATGTCTTACCCTGGCCCCGGCTGCTTTCGGTCAGGCAAACACTGGGGAACTGCGGCTCTTGATAACAGATCCCAGCGGGTCTCCTGTCGAAGCTTCAGTTCAGTTGAGCAGTGAAGTGAATGAATACAGCCAGAACTTTACGGCCGATCCGAACGGAAGAATCACCGCCAAGAGGTTGCCGTTCGGCGCCTACACATTGAAGGTCAACCATTCCGGGTTTGCTCCTTTCTCGGAAGTTGTCGAAATCCGCTCCGCTATGCCGAAAGAGCTGACGTTGAAACTCGCCCTGGGCGCAGTTCAGTCGACACTGAACGTAAGCAGTAACGAGACCTTGATCGACCCGGAAGCAACCAGCAGCGCGCAGAAGATCGGGAGCGACACAATTAAAGATCGTATCTCTTCTCAGCCGGGAAGGGGTTTGGCTGAACTCGTCAATCAGGAGCCGGGCTGGGTCTTCGAAGCGAATGGAATTCTACACCCCCGAGCCGAAGAATACGAAGTGCAATATGTCATCGATGGCATGCCGCTCACGGAAAATCGGTCTGCCGCTTACGTGGCGGACTTCGATCCCGACGATGTGCAGGAGATGTCGGAGATGACCGCTGGGTTTCCCGCCGAATATGGACGAAAGATGGGTGGCGTTATTGAAGTGCAGACCACTCGCGACAAACGGCCCGGCTTCCATTTCAAAACCGTCCTTGGAGGAGGAAGCTACGACACGTTGAACGGCTATTTCGAAGGACAGTATGGCTTCGGGTCGAATACAGTGACAACGAGCCTTTCCGGAGCCACAACGGACCATTTCCTCGATCCCCCAACGACGCAGAACTACACGAACCATGGAAGCACGGCGGATTTCATGGCTCATTACGAACGCGATATCGACGACAACAATCGCATCGGTATCATTCTCAGCCGTAACCAATCGAAATTTCTGGTGCCGAACGAAATTCCGCAAGAGCTTGCCGGCCAGCGCCAGAACCGGGACAGCTTCGAAAGCTCAGCCCAGTTTTCGTACCAACACATCTTCTCGCCCAATGTGCTGGGCAATTTCCGCGCCATGGATCGCGACATTACTGCCGGTTTCTGGTCGAACGATCTTTCCACGCCGATGATCGCCGCGCAGGACCGTGGCTATCACGAAGAGTATGTGAAGGGAACCTTGTCCGTCCACGCCGGCATCCACGAATTCAAGACGGGAGTCGAAGCCGACTTCGCTCAGATCCAAGAGAATCTGAGCTATCGCATCACGGATCCAACGCAGTTCGATCCTGGCACGCCGCTCAACTTCAACTTCTATGAGCATGCGCCCGATCGCGAGCAGGGAGTATTCGGCCAGGACGAGCTGCACTGGAAAAATCTTACGCTCAGCGGAGGCATTCGCTTCGATCACTATGACCTCTTAGTCAACCAGGTGGGATGGAGCCCGCGTGTGGGCCTCGCTTACTATTTGCCGCGCCTGAAGACGAATCTTCATGCCTCCTACGACCGAGTGTTCCAGACGCCGCCGTTTGAGAACATACTCGTGTCAAGTTCGCCCGCGGTCGCCAGTTTGAGTCCGTTGGTCTTACGTTTGCCTGTCCAACCGGCGCGCGCTAACTACTATGAAGCCGGTTTCGAGAGAGGCATGTTTGGACATGTTCGCGTCGAGGGAAACTTTTTCTGGAGACGTTATCATAACTTTCCGGATGACGATCTCTTGCTCAACACGGGTGTTAGTTTCCCAATTACTTTCGCCTTAGCCAATATCTACGGCGAAGAAGCGAAAATCGAAATTCCGCACTGGGGCAAAGTCTCAGGCTATATCAGTTGGACCAATGAGAGAGGGAACGGCTATTTCCCGGTCACCGGCGGCCTTTTTCTCGGAGACGATGCCGCGCAAGCGATACAGCAGACCAGCGGCGTTTTCCCTGTTTCCCAGGAAGAGCGTAATGCGGTGCGAGCGCGCCTCCGTTACGATGTCACATCGCGATTCTGGCTCGCCGCTGGATTCACGTACGACAGCGGTCTGCCGATCGATTTTGGCGGAACCGAAGCGCAGGCGGCCGCGCAAGGCTATTCGCAGGACATCCTCAATCGCGTGAACTTCTCCGATCTGCGGCCCTATCCGCAGTGGTCCCTGAACGCTTCCGCCGGCGTCATTCTACGGAAAAGCGAGAAGTATCCCGTGCGCTTTCAGATCGATGGCACGAACCTGATGAATTCTTTGAACGTGATTGATTTCAATGGCCTGTTCTCCGGTACCGCCCTCGAGATCATGCGCTCTGTCGATGCGCGTTTGCAATTCAACTTTTAGGTCTCGCGATCTCGCCCGTGATTGCCTTCACAACCTGCAAATAGTCGTCAGGTCTCAGCAGGATCTGCGTTCCTCGAACACCGGCTGAGACCGACACCACATCGAAAAGAATAAACGTTTCATCCACATAAACCGGGTAATCCTTTTTGCCCGCCAAAGCGGTCACACCGCCGCGTACGTAGCCGGTGAGCGGTTGTACTTCTTTGAGTGGCGCGAGTTCCATTTTCCGGTCGCCCGACAGCTTCGCGAGCGCTTTCAAATCGAGTTCCGCGTCCCCGGGCACAAGCGCTAAACATACGCCGTTGCGATCGCCTTTCACGACCAATGTTTTGAAAACCTGTTCGGTGGGTACGCCGATCTTTCGCGCGACGCTTTCGGCGGCAAGATCGTTCGGATCCACCTCGTATTCGCGTAGCTCGTAAGCAATTTTCAACTCGTCGAGCAATCGCACGGCATTCGTTTTCATCTCTTCTGGAGCATCACGAAATATCGAACTGCACGCCTTGCGCCAGCGGAAGCTGCGTGCCGTAATTGATGGTATTGGTCGCGCGCCGCATGTAGAGCTTCCAAACATCGGAGCCCGATTCGCGCCCGCCGCCAGTCTCTTTTTCCCCGCCAAACGCGCCGCCGATCTCCGCGCCCGATGGCCCGATATTCACATTGGCGATGCCGCAGTCTGACCCGTCCACCGAGAGAAAACGTTCTGCCTCGCGCAGATCTTTCGTAAAGATAGACGAAGCCAACCCCTGCGGCACGTCATTGTGCAATCGGACGGCTTCCTCGAATTCGCGATATTTCAGAACGTAGAGAATGGGCGCAAAGGTCTCGCGGCGCACCGTATCGGTCTGCTGCGGCATCTCAGCCAACGCGGGACACGCGTAATAACCTTCCCCAGCAGAATCGATTTTCACTCGCTCGCCGCCTGTCACTTGTGCACCGGCCGCTTTCACTTCCCCCAAGCTCTTCTGCATGCCTTCGAATGCCTGACGATCGATCAACGGCCCCACCAGCGTTCCTTCCTCACGCGGATCGCCTATAGGTACCGAACTGTATACGCGCTTGAGATTCGAAACCAGGCGTTCGTAGACGCTCTCGTGTACAATCAGCCGCCGTAACGTCGTGCAGCGCTGTCCCGCGGTTCCCATAGCAGCGAAGGCAATGCCACGAACCGTGAGTTCGAGATCGGCCGACGGGCACACGATCGCCGCATTGTTGCCGCCAAGCTCGAGGATGGAACGCGCGAATCGCCCGGCCAGCCGCGGGCCCACTTGGCGGCCCATAGCGGTTGAACCCGTGGCCGACACCAGCGGAATTAAGCGGTGATCGACAAGCGCTTCTCCTATTTCCCGGCCACCGATCAGAACCGAAGAGAGCCCTTCGGGTACTTCACCAAAGCGCCCGCAGGCACGTTCAAACAATGCTTGCGTCGCCAGCGCGCAAAGTGGCGTTTTCTCCGACGGCTTCCAAACAACAGAGTTTCCGCACACGAGCGCCAACGCCGCATTCCAGGACCACACCGCAACCGGGAAGTTGAACGCCGAGATGATTCCGGTTACACCCAGCGGATGCCACGATTCCATCATGCGATGGTCCGGGCGCTCGGTCGCAATCGTCAGCCCGCAAAGTTGCCGCGAAAGGCCCGCGGCGAACGTGCAGATATCGATCATCTCCTGCACTTCACCTAAACCTTCCGATACGATCTTGCCCGCTTCAATCGTCACCAACCGCCCTAACGCGGTTTTATGGCGCGCGCAGTTCTTCACCCAATAGCCTCACCAACTCGCCACGCTGCGGAGCAGGCACTTTGCGCCATTCCAGAAACGCCGAATGCGCCGCCTCAATCGCCTCTTGAACCTTCGCGGTATCCGTTATCGCCACCTGGCCAATCACTTCGCCCGTAATAGGTGTTTTCACCGCCAATTGCCCACCGGCAAGGCGATCGCCCTGAATTCCGAGTTCGGCCAAGAGCCCGGCCGTCTCCTCTGCAACACTTTTCATCTTCGACCGCAGTCTACAACGTTATATGCCAGCCACTGTTTGGAAAGGTTATCTCAGTTTCGGTCTTGTCTCGTTTCCCATCCGGTTATTCGCCGCGGCGCGAGCGGAAACCGTCCACTTTCACCTGCTCCATAAAAAGGATCTCTCCAGGGTGAAGGAGGTCATGTTCTGCGCCGCCGAAGACAAGCCGCTGGACCGCTCCGAAATCGTCAAAGGCTACGAATACGAAAAGGATCAGTACGTGGTGATCGAGCCGGAAGATCTCGAAAAAGTGGCGCCTCCCACTGCCACCGTTATGGAGATTCTTCAGTTCGTGCGTATGACGGAAATCGACCCGATCTTCCTCGAAACCTCCTACTACGTGGCGCCCGAAGAAGCTGTAAGCCGGCCGTACAGCTTACTCCGCGAGGCAATGAAAGAGACCCAGTATGACGCTGTGGCCAAGGTCTCCATGCATGGCCGCGAGCACATTGTCATTCTTCGGCCATCCCAAGATGGCATCGTTCTGCACACCATGTACTTCACCGACGAGTTGCACAAAGCCAACGAAGTAACAGTACCGGCGCCGGCAAAGTTCGACAAGAAAGAAGTAGAACTCGCCAAGAAGCTGATCGAAACGTTGGCCAGTCCATTCAAGCCCGACGAGTACCGCGATGAATACAAGCACAACGTGGAAGAGCTGATCGAAAAGAAGCGCAAGGGCCGAAAAGTTACCCCCATTCGGCAGCCGAAGGCCTCACCCGTGGTGGACCTCATGCAGGCACTGCAAGCCAGCCTCTCGAGGAGCGGGGCGGGGAAGGCCGCGAGCCCGTCCAAAACCAGCAAAAAGACAGCCCGTAAAGGCACTGCCCGAGTCGCCTGACCGTAGCCATGACGCCGCGTGCGACACCGGCAGTGATGAAAGCCGTCTCGCCTCGCCGCGTTCCCTTGGCTACAGTGTCTTTCGATGGAGTACCCCTGTATTCCTTACCGCTGGGCGCGGCTAACCTCTTCCGGCCGTTCGTGAAACTCGATACTCTTCTGGCATGGCAACCAGAGAGACCACACGCAATCCTGAAGTTTTAGAACGCGAACTGCTGTTGGCCTTTGTTACTGTCGCAACCCTGTGTGTGCTGTGGCAGTTGGGCGGTAGTCTCGATTGGCTTTGGCGCAATTGTGCTTCGCAGCTCCATGCCGTGTTGACCGGTTTGAAATAGCACCTACCCGCTTCCCGCGTCCGGCTGCGTGCATCAATAGAACATATGAGCACGCTCGAAGCGCCCATTTCGTCTGCGGCCGACCAAACCAATGCCGCAGCGCATCTATTCTCCCCACTGCCGATCCGCGCCGTCACGCTGCCGAATCGCATCGTGGTTTCTCCCATGTGCCAGTATTCGTGCGAGGACGGCTTCGCTAGCGACTGGCACTTGGTTCATCTAGGCAGCCGTGCCGTCGGCGGCGCCGGCCTAGTCATCGTCGAAGCGAGCGCCGTAGAAGAGCGCGGCCGTATCTCTCCCGCCGATATGGGCATCTGGAAAGACGAACACATTGAACCGCTGGCGCGTATCGCGCGTTTCGTGAAAAAGCAAGGGTCAGTTCCCGGTATTCAGCTAGCTCATGCCGGCCGTAAAGCGAGTACCGACGCGCCTTGGCGCGGCACACGTCCGCTGTTTCCTGCAGAGGGCGGTTGGCAACCGGTAGCTCCCAGCCCCATCCCGTTCGATCACGGTCATCCCGTTCCAGCAGAGCTAAGCGTGCCGGAGATCCAGGCTATTGTGAAAGCTTTCGCTGCCGCTGCGGAACGCGCGCTCAAGGCCGGTTTCGAAATCGTGGAACTGCATGGCGCCCACGGCTATCTCATGCATGAATTCGTTTCGCCCTTATCGAACCACCGGACAGACGAATACGGCGGATCGTTTGAAAATCGCATCCGCTTCACGCTTGAAGTGGTAAACGCGGTTCGCGCCGTGTGGCCGGAGCGTCTGCCGCTGTTCCTGCGTATCTCTGCCACCGATTGGGCCGAAGGAGGCTGGACCATCGAAGATTCAGTCCGGCTCGCTCGCGCCGTGCAGCCCTTGGGTGTCGATTTGATCGATTGCTCCTCCGCAGGCACGGTTCCGCATCCCGCCATTCCGCTGGGCCCTGGGTATCAGGTTCAGTTTGCGGAGCGCATCCGCCACGAGACCCGCCTACTCACGGGAGCGGTTGGCCTGATTACAAAACCCGAGCAAGCCGACGCCATCGTCAGAACGGGGCAAGCGGATGTCGTGCTGCTCGCCCGCGAGTTCCTGCGCGAACCCTATTGGCCGCTCAAAGCCGCTCAGGAGTTGGGCGCCAATCCCTCGGTGCCCGTACAATACGCACGCGCTTTCACGCCGGCGCGAACTAAGTAGAAAAGTGACCGAACCGCGACCGAATCGAGTGCTGGCTCAACGGCGGCCCCCACGTGCAAATCCGCCCGCACGTGCGAATCCACCGCCTGCGTAACCGCGTCCGTAATAACCCCGGCCATAGTAGCCGAAACCGCGGCCTCCCCAGTAGCCGTGGCCGAAGTAGAAACCCACACTCGGTCCCCAATAGTAGGGATAGCCATAGCCGTATGCATAATACGGGTATCCATAACCGTATCCGTAATACGGAGCAGCGACAGGACCATTCGCTGCGTAAGCGCCAGGCCCAGGTCCGTACGATTGCTGCGGCCGGTCATATTCACCCGGCTCCACGTAGCGAAACGCTTGCGGTGAGTTGGTGGTCGAAATCGCCAGCGGTGCATCCAGCCGGAATGTCAGGATCTGCTCAGGATAGATGATGCTTGGATGACCGCGCGTCAGCAGGACTCCCACCGTTCCAGCTACCAGCCCGGCACCCGCTCCAATCGCAGCGCCCGTTCCCCATCCGGCGGCGGCTCCGACAGCAGCACCCAGAGCGGTTGTCCCAACGATCGCGCCGGCATCTCTTCCTACAGATGTATTGCCTCTACGGCTGACCAGTTGCGAGTGAATCGGAATCTGCTGCCCGTCCACCAGCGATAACGACGTCAACTCGACGCCCAGGCGCGCCACACCTTCCACCCGGCCGGCTTTCCTTGCCTCGGCTACTCGACCGCCGATGGTCTGTCCCGGCTCGGCAATGACAATACCGTTGGCGACAACAGGCTCAACCAAAGTGGCTGAGAAGGCATCCCCGGGTTGATTTTTGTCGGACGACAACATTTGGTTCACACGAACCGTGAGAAAGGTTCCAGCGGAAACGTTGACCTGCGCCGGTATGGGAGGCGGTTGATACCGGGGCTGCTGTGGACCGTAGTTCGGTTGTTGCCCGTAATTCGGTTGCTGCCCGTAGTTGGGTTGGGAACTGTAATTCGGTTGCTGCCCATAATTGGGCTGTTGCTGATTGTAGTTCGGTTGCTGATTGTAAGGCGCCTGCGGAGGCGGTGCTTCATTGGGATCGCCTGCCTGATCGGCGGGAGGGTTATAGGCCGGATACGATGGTTGCGAAATTTGCGACTGATCGCTTTGCCCGGAATCGCCAACACGCGTCCATCCACCGCTCGAAGAAGCGCCCTGCTGCTGCTGAACCGGAGCCGGGGGAGCGGATGGGTCTTGCGCAAACGCAAAACTGGTTGCGGCCATCAGGCCGATAGAAAGGTAGGACACCGCGGATTGAACTGGATGACTGTTAAAAATCTTCATGAGTGCCTCTGTAAGAATCGACGAGACATACAATGCACGCGTTTCGCCAACTCAAACGCCTATAAACAAAAGACTTGTGCGCCGGATAGTAGTTGGATTCCACCGCAGATGGTGGTTTTGAGCCACTCATTCCAAACGGCTGCGTAAATAGTGGACGTACGATTTCACTGCCAGGGCGATCACGATAATCAGCGCTAGCGCCAGCGGAGCGCCTTTGAGCGTCACGAGAGAAGCAATCACCAGCAAGGCATAGAGAATCAGAGCAGTGCGGATGCCGATCATCAGGCCTATTGCGTTGGCAGGTTATAGCTGAACGTGAACGCCAGCCGTACCTGAAATCCTTTGTAGTCCGCTGGCAGCGGCGGCAACGGGTTCGACATGCTCAGGCCCGCCAGCGCAGCGCGGTCCAGCGGATCGGAGCCCGAGGAATCCGCCGTCACGATCTTTGGAATACTGCCGTCGCGATTAATAATGAACTCCATCACAGTGCGCCCGCGCAGTGCGCCGATCCGCGCGCTCTCCGGCACAACGCGCCGCCAGTTGGCGCGCACAATCCCGAGGATGCGGGTGAGGTACGGTTTGAAGTCTGCGCCTTGCGGGTCGCTCTGCAATTCGACGGCGGCGTGCGGAGAAGCGGATTGTCCGATCGAACCGGGCATCCGCGGCGCCGCCTCCGAAGAACTGTCGTCGCTGATCGCCATCTGCGAGCCTTTCGGGTTCGGTGCCAGCGCCTGAATGGCGGCTTGCACGCTTGCTTTCGGAATCAGCGTCGGATTCGGATTCAGCGGCGCCTCTGAGCCGACATTCTGAAAAGGACCAGGCTCCGGCGGCGGAGGCGTGGCGGCGCGCGGCAGGCCACTCGCAACTCCCGGAGGCAGCGGCCCAACGGGCTGATTGACCGCAACTTTGGGCGCCTCGGGAAGAATCTGCGTAGCCGCCTTTGCGGTTTGTCGCGGAGCCGCTTTCTGCGGCATCTCGAATTGTCTCCTGCTCGGTACCGGTCGTGCTTCGCGCGCCGGTTCTGTGGGAGTCGGACGCAGATCCGCTAAATCGATCGTCTTTGAAACTTTCTGCTTATTCGGCTCTCGCTGTGTAAGCACGTCGGGAGGCAAATACAGCGGCACCCGTCTGACGGCAACCCGCTGTGCTGCTTGCTGCCGCGGAATAAAGCTGGGCAGGCGAATCGCGACGACGAATAAAACAACGTGCAGCAGAAGGGAACCGGCGATAATTCGCAGCCACTGCGGGCGCGAACGCTCCAGCGGCCAGTCGAGCAGCAGGTTGAGAGGAACGCTCGAAGGCGGCAGCCCAGACGCGGGGCTTACCCCAGAAGGAGCCTCGACCTTTTCAGTCAAGCTAAGCGGAGCAAGCGCCATACGGCTGATCGGTGTAAAGGGACGTCGGCACTGATCGCCTCAGCGATCCTCTCCCGAGTAGTGCCTCGCAAGCCTGTCACTTTCAAGACTTTTTGGCATAGATCGTCAGCATTATTTGGCATAGCCAGCCTTCTCCAGGCCGGCTCGGGCCAGTAGCCTTGAAACCGTCGCCTGGTGGACTTTGAAAAGCCGAGCGGCATCGGCGGCGCTCTTGTCGCCCCTGGCTACCATCTTCCGGATCTCCGACTGCTGCTGCTCTGTGAGTTTTGGGCGTCGGCCGCCGATACGGCCTTCCTCCCTTGCGGCATCCAGCCCGACCTGGGTTCGCTCTCGCAGCATCGCTCGCTCGAACTCCGCAAACGCTCCAACCATTTGCATCATCATTCTCCCTGCCGCAGTAGTTGTGTCGATCGCTTCGGTCAGGCTGCGAAATCCCGCTGATGCTTCACCGAGACGCTCCATTATCGTGAGCACGTCGCGAAGGGAGCGGGACAAGCGGTCGAGCTTCCAGACGACAAGCACATCACCCTTGCGCAACTGGTCAAGTAACCGGTGGAGTTCCGGCCTGTCCCATCTTCCGCCAGAAGCCTTCTCGCGGTAGATGCGTTCACAGCCAGCCGCTTTCAAAGCCGCCACTTGGGTGGCGGTCTCCTGATCAGTGGTCGAGACGCGCGCGTATCCGATAAGCATTGCAATGATTTATTGCCATAAGTTTACTTTAGGCAATAGGTTTGTGCAACAGGCAATAGGTTTGTGCAACGCGGGTATCCACAGAAACACGGGCGAAGCGAAAACGTTGCAGAAACGCTGGTTTTCGCAACAGATTGGATCCTGCGACTAGGGAGAGATGATTCCGAAACAACCTCTACTCGTGTCGGAGCGCGGGAGCGCGTGTATCGGATCGACTCTTGCTGCCCGACGAGCAGGAAGAGATAAGCAGCGAATTACGCCAGAATCCAAGATAAGGAGAACAGCCAGTCATCGCTAGTGGATCAAGCATCGGAACGCCGAAAAGGAAGCTCTTTATCTAGCGCGTGCCGAGCGGTTCGCGGTGGAGCACGGATTTGATCGTTCCAATCCAAGTTTCGATTTTTCGGCCAAATTGAGGGATACCGTCCTCTGGGTGAAATTTACCGGAGGAATCAGCCACTATTGCCTGTTTACCGGTAAAGGAAACTGTCAGCGTCCACGGGCGATCCCTTACATCAGCAAGACTCTTATCCGATGAGGGAAGCAGTAGTGAGTGGGCATCAACTGAAAGGGAATACTCAGCGCCGGGCAGTAAACAAACCACAAAGGGAATCACTCTGCCAGCAAGCCCGGCCGATTGGACACGAGGAGTCAATCGTCCGCTCTGAATCCCCTCTCCGGATATGTACATGCTAGTGCTGCTGGAACCGAGCTGGAGTGTGTTTCCACTCAGTTGTCCTATGTTGATGAGTAATGGATTTTCTTCCGATGAAGGACGTTCCCAGGCCAGCTTGAGAATTGTGCGATCTCGATCAAAAGTGGCACGGAAATCAAGACTTGCGCAGGTAGCGCCACCGCATCCGAGCAGAAAGAGAATCGAGAGTGCGCCGAAAGATGCCCGCATTGCTGTTTTCATTTTGCTGATGACAACGTTTCCAGCGTCAGCAACGGGATCACTAAGACATGTAGTTTGGCACCGGGGTCAAACAGTAAAGTCCAGCACCTAATATTCATCGGCAGAAGTATCGAATCAAGGATTTCCCGCGCCGGCTTGCTATCTATCCTCGAGGGGAATGAAGCGTTTAGGCGATTGTCTGTGGTTCCACCAAATACAATGTTGGCACCTGCCGTTGCGCTAATACTCGTCAGTACGGCTTGGATGGCTTGCAATGCCGTTCGTTGACTTTCTTCCGGTAAGCTGACACGCTGATCCATCAAAGAGGCCACCGGGATCATTGTGCCATTGGAGTCGCGCACTCCAACCGGAACTACGTGCAGAAAACTGTCTGCGGAGAGAAACGACTTGTATCTACCAGGTAAATCCGCATCGGCGTACGCTTTCAACAGTTGATCTATCGCATTTTGTTCCTCTCGCAGTGATGTAGTGTCCGCGACGCTGCTGGGAAGGCAGCAAGGCTGGCCAGACAGCGGAGGAACGACCGGCGAACAGGCGCCCCTCCAATATCGAGATAGCGCATTTTGACGAGCACCTCCGTGCCGACCACGGACTGCAATTCCGTTATCGAGCGATTGCGGAAGCCTATCGCACATCGCCGACGCACAAGTAGACTCTGGGTTGCACGAACGTTCGTTTGTGTAAATTTCGCTATCGGGAGACAGTCGTTGGCTGGTGTTGAGCTTCCTCAAGCCTGACCAATCACCAGACTCTCTCGTGCCGCATCGACTATATCTTTGTTGACCTCTCTCGGCAAATTGAGTTCGAGAAGTCTCTCCATTTGCATGAGCAGCCGATTCAGCAACGGAAGTTGCCACCGGTGAGGCGGATAATGCCCGCGATCGCTTCTTCGGCCCACGGCTGCTCGGGGAGATTCACTCCGGCCGGTGTCCATCGTTGAGCCAACAAACGACGGATCTCCGTAGTTCCCAAGGGGCGGAACTCGTGAACGAATCCGATCCGGGAGTAAAATTGCGCGTATGTTGCCAAGCGCTTTTCGACACCCGGCATGCCGATCAGTACGATGCCGACCTCACTGGCATCAAAGATGGCCCGTACCTGCTCAAGACTGGCCATCCAAAAGCGGTCCGCCTCGTCGACCAGAATGAGCGTTGTCGGGTCGAGGATCGATCCCGCAAACAATCCAGCGTGGCTCTTGTCTTCGCCAAATCGCCTGGCGCAAGGCGAGGGAGGTGTGCAGTACTGATGGATCTTCAAATGAGAGGAAGCAGCCCGCGACCGCGCGGCTGTAATCGTCGATCACCGTTGTGAGCCAGGGCTTCGCGTTCCGGCCATCCGGTCGAACCAATAAGATATCGAGTAGTGTGTGATCGGCTTGCCAGAGTGCGTTTGGACGGTCCGCTTCACGCCGGTGAACCAACTCAAACTTGTTGCTGTATGCTTTGGTTCCTTCGTGTGCCAGCGTAACTAAATCGGGAGGTAGACTCCGAACGATGTTGAAGACGGTTCCGTTGCTGGGTGGCTGTTCTCCGTGGCCTTGGTCGGTTTAACGACTTGACGATAGAGCGTGGCAATTGGAAGCGGCGGTTTCTGTAGGGACAGCCCCTCGACGCGCGTGTAAGCATTCGCTTTGGCTTCAGCACGTTCCCCCTTCTTGCAATAAGTATTCCCGGTTTTACCAGGAACTTACCCTGCCGGGCCTTCCTCCTCAAGCGGACCCGCGCTGGGGAATTCAGTGAAATCGGGGTTATTCTCCGATGCACTTTCGATGGGACCCGGCAAGAGCAAACGTCGGCCCGCAAAGTGGATCACTCCTGCCGTAAAGCCAGCATCGGGTCCACCGTCGCCGCGCGATGCGCCGGTACATAGGACGCAAGCAGCGCCGAGCCCAACAGCACTGCGCCCACCGAGGCGAACACGCCGTAATCAAACGCTGTCACTCCATATAGCATCGACTGCATCGCGCGGCCCACGAGCCATGCGCCCACCAGCCCCAATACCAGTCCCGCCAGAGCCAGCGCCATGCCCTCGGAAACCACCAGCTTCAGCACCGCGATGCGTCCCGCCCCCAGCGCCATCCGCAGCCCTATCTCGTGGGTCCTCTGCTCCACCAAAAACGCAATCACACCATAGACTCCCAGCGCCGCGAGCAAAAGCGCGACCGCCGCGAAGCTGCCATAAAGAAACGTCTCGAAGCGGTCTCCGGCGCGCGATTCGTTCACAATTCGGCTCATAGTCTCCGTGCCCGCAAGCGGCAACGTCGGCGCCATGATGTGCACCGCTGCCGCAATGCTCTTCGTCATCGCCTCTGGATCGCCGCTCGTGCGCACCGCGATCTGCGCCTGTGGCCACGGGCTCTGCGCGAACGGTACGTACATGATCGGAAAATCGTTGGGGCGGTCGCCATACTCGACCGAATGAAAAACGCCCACAATCTGCCACGGGACCGCCGCTCCGAGCTTCGTCACGCCCGGCACAAGTTCCTCGACCATCAGCCGCTGCCGCAGCGGATCGACGTTCTTGAAATGCTTCTTGACGAACCTCTCGTCCACCATCGCGACCCGCGGCGCGCCCGGTGCGTCGCGATCATTGAAGCGCCGCCCTCTCACAACGCGCACGCCGAACGTTTCGAAATATCCCGGCGTGACCATCTGGAACCCCGCGCCCGGACGATCTGCTGGATTGCCGAAGGGTTTTCCCTCGATGTAAAACGGCATGCCGAAGCCTGTTCCTTGCACTGGAATTCCCGTCGTCGCCGTCGCGTGCGAAACTCCCGGAACCGCCTCAATATTGGCCAGCATCTGCGTATAGAAATTCCGGATCTGGTCCGCCCCCTTCAACCGGCCATCCGGCACCGGCAAAGAAAACGTCAGAATGTGATCCGCTCGTATGCCCAAATCGAGCTGCGTGATTTTCCAAAAACTGTGAATCGCCAGCCCCGCCCCGGCAAGCAGTGTCAGCGCCACGGCAAATTCGCCCGCCACCAGCACCCTTCGCAACCAGTGCCGTCCGCCGCTCACCGATCTCCCCGTCTGCTTCAACGTCTCATTCAAATCGAGCCGCGCCGCCTGAAAGCCCGGTGCGCATCCGGCTAAGATTCCCGCCATCAGCGTGGCGCCCAGCGTAAACAACAGCACCGGCACGTTCAAGCTCACATCCGCCTCCGATGGAAGTGTCTGGTCCGGCATGAACGCAACCACCGCCTTCAGAATCCCCCAACCAAGCCCCACTCCAAGCACCCCGCCCACCAGCGCTAACGCCAGACTTTCCGCCAGAAGTTGCCCGAACAATCGCCGGCGGGACGCCCCGAGTGATGCCCGCACTGCAACCTCGCGCTGCCGCGCCGTCCCTCGCGCTAGCAGCAGATTTGCTACGTTCGCGCACGCAATCAACAGCACAAAACCTACGCCGCCCATCAGCAGCCACAATCCCGCGATCCGTTCCTTCGGCATGAAATCGTTGCGTAGCGGCTCGACGGTTGCTCCCCATCCCTTGTCCTGCGGATAAATCTCCCCGATATGTTTCGTCACCGCGTCCATATCCGCCTGTGCCTGCTGGATCGTCACACCGGGCTTTAATCGCCCCATCACTAGCAGCCAGTGAAAATCATGGTTGATCTGCTCCGGCTTGAATGCCAGCGGAACCAGCAAGTCGTTCGGCATCCGGTCTTGCTGCCCGGCCGGCATCACCCCCACCACCGTGTACGGCTGATCGTTTATGCGAATCTGGTGTCCGATAATGTCACGCCTGCTGCCGAACCGTCGCGCCCACAGCTTGTGTCGCAGAATCACTACATGGTCATGCCCGGGCAGCGCCTCTTCCGGTAGAAAGTCGCGGCCTAACATGAGCCTGATACCCATTCCGTTCGTCATGCCCGGCACGTTCTGGCTGCCGCGCGCCTGCTCTGGTTCCTGCGTTCCGCCCAGGTTCGCGCTGAAACCTGTCCATGCCCACAAGCCTTGAAACGACCGGCTCTGGTTCTTCCAATCGAGATAGTCTCCCGCCGCCACGCCATTGCGGCTGCCCTGGATCTTCGACCACACCATCACCAACTGGTCCGGTTGCGGATATGGCATGGGGGCCAGCAGGGTCGCGTAAATCACGCTGAAAATCGCCGTATTCGGCCCGATCCCCAGCGCCAGCGCCAGCACCGCAATAAAAGCAAATCCTTTGTTCTTCGAGAGCAGCCGAAACCCAAACCGCAAATCTCGCCACCAGTTGCTCATTTCACACTCTCCCTAGTGCCGACTCTTTATACTCTGCAACCTGCATTCGGTTACCTGAACCGTGCATTTCCTCTTCCATCTCCTTCCCGTCGAGGTTCCCCCCGAGCCCCAGCAACCTGCGATACTCCGTAGAACGGACCAGCGCAAATGGATGCGGAAGACTTTCGGCGAATCGCGCTAAAGCTGCCCGGCGCGCAAGAAGGGTCGCATATGGGGTCGGCCGACTTTCGCGTGGGCGGTAGGATTTTCGCGACGCTTGCCTCCCAAGCGCAAGGCTACGGAAACCTCATGCTCACGCCGGAGCAGCAGACAGCATTCGTCGATGAAGCTCCTGACATTTTCCTTCCCATTTCCGGTGGATGGGGCCGGATGGGGGCGACCCATATCAAGCTGGCCGCAGCCACTGAGGAAGTGCTGGCCGGCGCATTGCTCACCGCCTGGAAGCTGCGGATTGAGAAAAACGCCCCAAAGGCCCGCCAGAACTCCGTCCGGCGAGAGCGCGCTCAATCGGCGAAACCAAGCCGCGGCAAAAGCTGAATTCTCCGGGGCAGGCGAGGCGAAGGCTGCTCCTTGGCCATCGGTGCCCAAAACGCCGCCTCCCACACCTCCACGTGCGAGCGTTCACCATCAGGGCGAAGTTCGCCATGCATGTCACGCAAACCGACCCCATCGTGCTGATGATTTTGCATTCGAAGCAAGGCGCCGTTACCAAGTTGACGGCACTCCGTACGGTTTGAAAGGCGGCTGGACGCGTATGCAGGAAAAGCGGGTTGCGCTATGAACAGGGAAGAGCGCCGGGCTGCACAGTAGGCCCGCGTTCAAGTCCGAGATCTCGGTAGCTCATTTCCCAGCCTTGGCTTGCGCCGGCGCTAACATCCAAAGCAATCGTCTGCGCCACCTTCGCCTGCTCTCTTAACCCCGTTCCGCGACCGGTCACCAACCTTACTTTTTCCATTTCTCCCTTCCGCACCCATCACTTACCCGCCGTCCACCCGTATCTGCGAAACCAGCCATGCCTTCCTATTAAGCGAAGGAGTTAATTGAATGGCCACCGAAGCCCAACTCGCTGCCAACCGGCAAAATGCTCAACTTTCCTCCGGGCCTGTTAGTCCCGAAGGAAAGAACCGTTCCTCCCACAACGCCGTCAAAACCGGTCTGACCGGCCAAACCGTGCTTCTCCCGAGCGATAGCGTGGAAGCTTATCAGGCGCACGTCGCGCGCCTCCAAAAGCAGTTCGAACCCGCCACCGGCGAAGAACGCACTCTCCTCCAGGCCATCGCTGATACCGAATGGCGCCTTATCCGCATCCCATCGCTCGAAGCCGGTATCCTCGCTGTCGGCCGCTGCAAAATGGCCAATCTCTATCCCAACGAAGCTGACCCCGCCGTCCGCGCCTCCTTCATTGAGGCCGAAGTGCAAATCGCCTATCGCAAGGACCTCTCTAATCTCGCCCTTCAGGAAACGCGCCTTCGCCGCCATCGCACGGTCGACACCGAAAAGCTCACCAGTCTGCAAACAGCCCGCAAACAAGCCGAGCAGCCGCGTCAGAATATGTCGCTCGCGGTCCGCCTGTATGAGAATGCGACCGAATCGGGAAACACGTTCGTACCCGAACTATTTGGGTTCGAATTTTCGCTTGCCGACATCCAGCATCACATCGACCTCGAAACCTTCAAGGGCAACATGACCGGCCGATACCGCACCATGTCCTCAAAAGAATATGAAAAGGCGTTTGCCTGCTTCGTCCCGGCCAAAAGCAAAACCAACGCCGCATAGATCGTCGAAAACAACACCTCAGCTTCGGCGGCGGATTGTTTCAGCGACTATTTCCGTGTGTTCGCCGATCTTGGTGAGAATCGACTCCGCCAGCCGAAGTGCCCGGACAGCGTCGGATCCGTCGACTTGCGGCTTGCTTCGGCTCCGAACGCTGGCGAAGAAGGACTCCAGTTCCAAACGGAGCGGTTCGCTTCGCGTGACCGGTAGCGATTCGAAGCCGATTGTCGCATTGGGTTCGTTTTTTCGAATAGCTAAGCGGACTGCCTCCTGCCGTTGGTAATCGAGCGAGATGTATTCGCCTGGCTGAAACAGACGAAGCTTGCGGACCTGTTCCGTGGATATCCGGCTGGCGGTGAGGTTCGCAATGCATCCGCCGGCAAAAGAAAGACGAACGTTGGCGATGTCGACCCGGTTCGACAGCACCGAGATTCCGGCGGCCCGGATCTCAACAGGTTGTTCGCCCGTGAAGCTGAGGACGATGTCCAGGTCGTGAATCATCAGATCGAGCACGACGTCCACATCGAGGCTGCGGGGTGAAAAGACGCTGAGGCGGTGAACCTCGAAAAAGAGGGGAATTGTTAGGGCGCTTCGGAGCGCGGTGACGGCCGGGTTGAAGCGCTCTAAATGCCCAACCTGAAGAATGCGGCTGCGATCTTGAGCAAGACGGGCAAGCCGCTCGCCCGCAGCGGTCGATTCGGCGATAGGTTTTTCGACCAGCACATCGACGCCGGCCTCCAGCAGACGGGCGGCAACTTGCTCATGCGTGACGGTCGGCGTGGCGACGACGGCGGCATCGATGCTGTCGATCGCGTCCTCGATATGGGCGAACGCGGCCGACTGAAACTCAGACGCCAGTTGCTGCGCCTTTGCTAAATCTTGGTCAACGATGGCGGCGAGCGAGACATCTTCGAGTTGGTGAATCACCCGAACGTGATTGCGGCCGAAGGAACCAGCTCCGATAACGGCGGCACGGATCGCCTTCATGCGGCGGGCGCCTCCAGGGGCGGATAGCCGATGATCGCGATCTCGGCGGCGTTCGCGCGTTCGAGCATCTCTTCTTTATCGAGCAGCAGGGTGCGTCCCGCATCCACGGCTAAGACCGTCGTCCCTGTCTCGACCATGGTCTCGATCGTAGTGAGACCCGCGACCGGTACATCGAACAGCAGATGAGCGCGTCCCCGTGAAGCTTTCACCAGGCGGAGCGGCTTGCCATTAGTTAACGTCGCGGCGCGGCGCAGCATGGCGTCCGTGCCTTCCATGGCCTCAGCGGCCACGCAAGCTTTTTCGCTGATCGCGACACTTTGCCCGATATCGGCAGTCGCAAGGATGGAAGCGATGCGGCGGCCGTAAGCGATGTCCGGTTCTTCTTCTTTGTCCGGTTTACGCCGAGTAAGAACACCGGCCTCGGCAACCAGAGCTTTTAATAAACGGGTGGAATCGACCAGTTCGATGCCTTCTTCATGCAGTACCCTTTGTATGCCGCCAATCAGCGCCGCCGTGTTCTTCTCGCGCAGCGAAGCAAGCAGCTTCACCAGACGCCAATCTGGTTTGACGGAAGAAAACAGGCTGACGTGTTTCACCTGGCCCGTCATCATCACTTCGGAGACATTTTCCTGATGCAGAATATCGATCAACTTGCCAAGCTGTCCGATATTGACCCAGTGCAGCGAGGAAGCGAGCTGTGCGAGATCGGGCGTGGCCTCGTTTTCGATCGCGACGACTACGACATCGTGCCCTTCACGGCGCGCTGTTTCGAGCGCCAGCAGCGGGAACCGCCCGTTGCCCGCGATCATCCCGTATCGCACGGGTTCCGCATGGCCGTATCGCAGGCGTTCGGCATGGCCGTTTTTGTGCTGCTTACTTTGTGACACCGTGCGGGGAGGAGCGGATGAATTCGAGAAGATCCTTCACTTCTTCGGTTTGCGGAATCTCTTCTTCGATGCGCGCCAGAGCTTGCGTCGTATTAAGACCTGAGCGAGTAAGAACGCGGAATGCGTTTTGCAGCGGTTCGATGATCTCTGAACCATAGCCGCAGCGTTCGAGACCGATTCGATTGGCCCCGTAGACTTCCGCCTGGTGGCTCGAAGCCGTGACGGAGTAGGGCAGCACGTCTTGCTTGATCACGCTGCGGCTGCCGACGATAGCGTGCCGCCCGATGCGGCAGAATTGATGGATCGCGCTCAGCCCGCCGATATTGGCGTAGTCGTTGACGATGACATGACCGGCGAAGGTGACGCCGTTCACGATGATGGTGTGGTTGTGAATGATCACGTCGTGCGCGATGTGAGCATACGCCATGATCAGGTTGCCGTCTCCGATCGAGGTGATCATGCCGCCGCCTTCGGTGCCGCGATTGATAGTGACGAATTCGCGAAACGTGTTGCGGTCGCCGATGCGCGTTTCCGAAGGCTCGCCTTTGTACTTTTTGTCTTGCGGAGTCACGCCGCAGGAACAGTAAGGATAAAAGACGTTGTCTTTGCCGATGGTCAGTTTGCCTTCGAGATAAATGTGCGCCATGAGGCGCGTGCGAGCGCCGATAGTGACACCGCTGCCGACAATGCAGTACGGGCCAATTTCGGCCTCGCGAGAGATATCGGCGTCTGGATCTATGATTGCCGTGGGATGAATCGCCATCTTGCGCGACGCGCGCCTAGTAAGCCGTCACGTCTCCTAAGCCAGTTGGGGCTCAGGAACCTCCCTGGCTGAGTCGGGCTTAGCAGCCGATGAGGCTTCGCTCAATACGCAGAGCAGCGCGGCTTCCGCCACTACTTGGCCGTCCACGGTCGCAACGCCTTGCATCCTGGCGACGTTTCTTTTGAGCCGCTCGAGCCGCATCTCCAGACGGAGCTGATCGCCGGGCACAACGGGCTTGCGGAACTTCGCGTTTTCAACTGAGGCGAGGAGCATCAGCTTGCCGCGCGTGTGCGGCGCCAGTACGGTGACCAGGACGCCGCCTACCTGCGCCATCGCTTCGACAATGAGAACGCCCGGCATCACGGCATAATTGGGGAAGTGACCGGTGAAATGAGGTTCGTTTGCAGTGACGTTTTTGATGCCGACGATCGATTGCTGTTCTTCTTTGATCTCGACGATACGATCAACCATGAGCATCGGATAACGATGCGGCAAGATTGACATGATTTCCTGAAGGTCCATCGATCTCATTGGCGATGCGTAGGGAAGGGCTATTATAACAGCCGGATGCACTCTTTTCTGCGCTATGCGATTGACAAACAAGCGGAAATCATCGCTCTGATTCGCGAGATGGCGGAGTGCGAATCGCCCAGCGATTCCGCTTCCCATGTCGACCGATTTGTCGACCTGCTGATTGAGCGCAGTAAGGACATCGCGGGCGCCGAGACCATCAAGGCGGACAAGTACGGCCGGCACTTACGCCTGGAATTTAAGACCGGGCGGCCCAAACGGCAAGGACAGATTTTGGCTTTGGGCCACTCCGATACGGTCTGGCCCCTAGGAACGCTGAAGATCATGCCGTTTCGCCAGGCGGACGGCCGGTTGTGGGGCCCCGGCGTACTGGACATGAAAGCGGGTTTGGCGTTCTTCTTGTATGCCATGCGTGCGCTGCGGGAGCTCGACATCGCCGTCGAGCGGAAGGTCGTATTGTTGGTTGTTTCCGATGAAGAGATAGGAAGCCGGACCTCGCGCCCCTATACGGAAGCGGAGGCAAAACAAAGCGAGTGCGTGCTGGTGCTGGAACCCGGGACCGGGCTGGCAGGAAAGCTCAAGACGGCCCGCAAGGGTATCGGCAATTACACAGTCATTGTGGAAGGCAAGGCTTCGCATGCCGGCGTGGATTTCGCCCATGGAGCGAGCGCCATTGTGGAAGCGGCGCGGCAGATCGAGAAGATCGCCGGCTTCACGAATTTGCGCCGCGGCATCACGCTGAATCCTGGAGTGATCAGCGGCGGTACGCGCAGTAACGTGGTCGCGGCGGAGGCGAGCATAGATGTCGACGTGCGCGCGGTCCGATTAAAGGATTCGAAACGAATAGAGGAAAAGCTCCGCGGCCTGAAGCCGATGGACAAGCGCTGCACGATTCGGGTAGAGGGAGGACTAAACAGACCGCCCATGGAGCGGACACGCACGATCCGCAAGCTGTTCGAGCGCGCCAGGAAGATTGGCGCTTCGATGGGCTTCACAGTCGAAGAATCTTCGACCGGCGGCGGTTCGGACGGGAACTTCACAGCAGCGCTCGGTGTGGCAACGCTAGACGGACTGGGCGCGGTCGGCGAAGGAGCCCACGCCCTCAACGAGAGTATTCTGCTGGATCGCATACCCGATCGTGTGGCGCTGCAGGCCGCTCTGGTGGCGAGGTTATGAGCATGAGAAAATCTAGGTTTGCGGATTATTCCTGACGGCATTTATTACGCCTGCGGTTTGCTGCTGGTGGCTTTCGCGGTCTCGTACTTTCTGAGTCCATGGGGCGGCATTCCCTTCTATATACTGGCGGCGTTTTGCCTCTATTTCTTTCGCGATCCGGAGCGTGTGCCTCCCGGCGGTCCCGTGATGGTGGCGCCGGCCGATGGACGAGTCGTAGCCGTGCGCCAGTTGAGCCCAACCGAAACGCGAGTCAGTATTTTTTTGAACATCTTCAACGTGCATGTAAACAGAACTCCGATACCCGGGAAGATCACTGGTGTGGTGTATCAGAAGGGGAAATTCATGGTGGCGAGCCATGAATTGGCCTCTTCCGATAACGAACAAAACACCTTGGTCGTCGATGGGGAAGGAACGCGTGTGGTCTGCCGGCAAATTGCGGGCCTGATCGCGCGCCGAATCGTTTGCTACAAGCGCGCGGGAGACTCGGTCGCTCCCGCTGAGCGAATCGGCTACATCAAATTCGGATCGCGGGTCGATGTGGTGTACGGTCCGGAATGGCAGACGGCAGTTAAAGTAGGTGACAAGGTTTCGGCAGGTACTTCCGTGCTGGCGAAACGTGTGGGACAGGGGGTGATCTGAACTTCCGCGATCAGGTATTAGGCCCGCCGCCGGCGGGGAAGCGGCCCCGGCGAGCGGCTTATGCGCTTCCCACTCTGTTCACCAGTGGAAATATCTTCCTCGGATTCCTGGCGATTGTGCAGGCGTTCCAAGGCGCGATGCTGGCTCGGGGCGGAGATTACGGTCCCAATCCCCATTTCATGATTGCCGCCAAGGCGCTGGGGTTTGCGGTGTTCTTTGATGGCCTGGACGGACGCATCGCGCGCATGACCAACACGACCAGCGATTTTGGGCGCGAACTGGATTCCCTCGCCGACGTGATTACCTTCGGGATTGCACCAGCGGTGCTGGCCTTCGTTTGGGGCGTGATGTTTGTCGCCGGCAGCGCCGACCCCATAGCGATTAGCCACCTGAACCGAGCGGCTTATTTCGTTTCTTTCTTTTACCTGTTATGCGGTGCGGTGCGCTTGGCGCGATTCAACGTGCAGACAAATCCGACTCCCAAGAACCCGGGGCGGCCCGACCGCAAATACTTCGTGGGGATGCCCATTCCGGCGGGTGCGGGATTCATAGCGGCGGTTGTGTACATGGCCGAGGCTCCGGTACGTTCCGTGGCGTTCGCCATTTTCTGGCTCGTCCTTGTTGCGATTGTGTCGCTTCTCATGGTAAGCGCGTGGCGCTACCCGAGTTTCAAGCAGATCAACGTGTCGAAACCCCGGACACCGCTGATCGTCCTTATTGTGGGCGGCGCGGCGTTCCTGATTTGGGAGTGGTCTCAACCGGTGCTCTTGGCGATTGTGTGCGCGTACGTAGCGAGCGGTATTGTGATTCGCTTGGGCGGCATCATTCGGCGACGCAGACGATCCCGTCCAGCGGCCCCGCTTGCGGAGCGTCAAATTGGCTAAAGTTCATACGAAAACGTTCAAAATTGCAGTTGTCGGCGGTGAGACGCTTCTAGGTCACGAGCTGAAAGAAGTGATCGGGGTCCGCGATCTGGGCGCCACGGTGGCGACCTTCTCCGCGAGTGGGGAAGGCAATTTCAGCGAGGAAGAGGGTGAGGCAGTTTATATCGAAGCGCTCGAGGACCAAGCCGTTCGCGGCCATAGTGCGATTCTGCTCGCGGGCTCCAAAGAAGGCGCTCTGAAGGCCTATGAGATTGCCAAGAGCGCCGGCGGCAAGCCGCTTTTGATCGATTGCACGGGACTTCTGGAGGAACAGCCCGAGGCTCGGCTGGTGGCGCCTTTGATAGAGGGGCCAAAGCACGATGCGGGTTGGCTGCTGGTGGTGGCTCATCCTGCGGCCACTGCCTTGGCTTTGCTGCTGACCCGGCTCGGGAAGTATCGGCCCATGGCAGAAGCGGTGGTGCACGTTTTCGAACCGGCGAGCGAGCGCGGCAAACGAGGTCTCACGGAACTGCATCAACAGACGACGGGCTTGCTGGCGTTCAAACCGCTAGAGAAAAAGATCTTCGATGCGCAATTGAGCTTCAATTTGCTAGCGCAGTACGGAGAAGAAGCGCCGAGCAAGCTCTTGCATGTCGAGCAGAGAATTGAGCGTCATCTCGCAACGATATTGAGCCGGCGAGCGAACGGCGTGGCCCTGCCGATTCCATCGATTCGCGTGATTCAGGCGCCCATTTTCCACGCCTACAGTCTGTCACTGTGGTTGAAGTTCGACGGCGACATCAACGCGCAGGAAATCGGTGAAGCGCTCGCATCGGCTCAGATTGAAGTGCGCGGGCCTGATGAAGAGCCACCGAACGGCGTGGGTGCGGCGGGGCAAAGCGGGCTGGCCGCTGGCGATATCCGGCTTGATCCAAACAATTCGCGGGCAGCTTGGCTTTGGGTCGTTGCTGACAATCTGCGCCTGATGGCCGACGGCGCGGCTGATCTAGTCAGTGCTGTGGGAAGCGACAGTAAGTGAGCAGAACGGTCATTATGGCGGTTGTGGTAATGCTGTCGCTCGTCTCCTGCGGATATCACACCGGCGGAAAGGCCGACATGGTGCCGAAGGGTATCCAGACGATTGCCATTCCGGCGTTTTTCACGGCTACGACGCGATATCACCTGGTGGATACGCTACCCGAACAGATCGGACGAGAATTTCAGGCGCGAACGCGTTTCCGGATCGTGAACGATCCCAGCGAAGCGGACGCGGTGTTGAATGGCCGCATCAATCTGGTTCAGATCAGTCCCGCGGTTTCCGACCCCACGTCCGGAAAGGCGACGAGCATCAACATCAGCGCAAACATTGCTGTCCAATTGATAGAACGCGCGACGGGCCGTGTAATTTACGACCGTCCGAGCTTCGGGTTCCGCGAGACCTATCAAGTGGCTCTCGATCCGCATCAGGTGTTCGATGAAAGCGGCCCGGCTCTCGATCGCATGAGCCGCGATATTGCGCATGACGTGGTCAGTGCGATTGTGGAGAACTTTTAGCACTAATTGCGCTGCTATGACTCCGGAACAGTTTCTCGCGCGCATCGGAAAACAGAATCCGGCGCCTGTCTACCTTTTCGTTGGGCAGGAAGGATATCATCGCCGCGTTTGTAAGCAGGCGCTGATTTCGCGCGTCCTTGGCGTCGATGGAAGCGGCGACGGGTTGACGCAGATCGACCTCGAAAATACGACTTTGTCGGCAGTGCTCGACGATGCGAAGTCGCTTTCGTTGTTTACTTCGGACCGGGTGATTTGGGTGGGCAGTGCGGAACTGGCTTTGCCGCGGCGGTTGACTAGTGGTGGCGAAGAAGGGGACGAATCCGAGAAGAGCGAAGGCGCTCAGCTGGCCGCCTATCTTCAGGCGCCCACGCCAGGAACAGTGTTGGTATTCGAATGCAGCCGGTACGACTTCTTGGGGGAGGACAGAGCGAAGCTGGAACGGGTGCAAAAGTTCTATTCGGCAATTCCGATAGTGGTGGAATTCCGCCAACTCACTCCTGAATCCAGCCGGTTTCTGGCGCAGGACCTGGCAAAGCAGCACCGGCTGAAGCTGGGCGGAGCGGAGTTGTCGGTTTTGCTGGACGCAGTGGCTGGAGATGCGAGTCGCTTGGCGGCCGAAATAGAAAAGCTGTCCTTATATGTGGGAAGCGAGCGCGCCGTCACAATGGAAGACTTGCGCGCGCTGGTTCCCAACGCTGCGCAGAGCACGATTTTCGCTCTGGTGAACGCGTTAGGAAAGCGAGATCGGGCGGGAGCGCTGCGTTCACTGGACATTCTGGTGCGGGAAGGTGAGTATCTGCCGATGGCGCTTATATTCTTAAGCACGCAGTTCCGGTTGGCGCTCGCGGCAAAGGAAGCGCGCGTCAGTTCTGTGCAGCAGGCGCTCCCTTTTTTCGCCAAGCTGGGCGTTCGCATGTGGCGCGATCGCGCGGAGCAGGTGATAACTACAGCCGGTGCGTTTACGAAAGAGCATTTAGCCAAGGCCGTGCACGCGATCTACGAAACGGATAAGAAGTTTCGCGACGGCTATCGCGACGATCGCGTGATTATGGAGTCCTTGGTCCTAGTGCTGACAGCGGCACAATCAGCCGGCCGCGGCGGATGAGGTCATTTGACTCATAGCTGCTTCCGCCCGTTTACCCATCTCCTCCGGAGCAACGTCTTCGATGTGAGTGGCAAGAGCCCAGAGATGGCCGAACGGGTCGGTCAGCTTTCCGTAACGATCACCCCAGAACATGTCTGTAGGTGGCATATCGGATTTCGCACCGGCCGCAACCGCCTGGTCGAAGACCGCGTCGACGTCGTCTACATACAAAAAGATGGCGACAGCGGAACCGCCCAAACTTTGAGGCGATTTATTGGCCATCATCTCCTCCGAGAGCATGATTCTTGAGTCGCCGATCTGCAGTTCCGCGTGCGCAACTTTCCCGTCGGGTCCATCCATTCGGCCTATTTCTTTTGCGCCGAATGCCCGGTTGTAGAAGTCGATGGACTTCGCTGCATCCCGGACAACAAGGTAAGGCGTCACCGTGTGATAGCCGGGCGGGACCGGCTTAACATTTTCAGACATTTGATTTTCCTCCTGAACTCCATTGGAGAAGTTATCACGAAATCGGATGCGCGTGGGACGCGATTTCCGCGAAGACCAGTACGACTTACATATTGAGCTTCACGCTCAGCGCCAGATCACGAATCGTACCGCCTTCGTGCTCCGGCGAGAGAGACAAATGCCTGGCCAATATTACAGGGTGCCCGCTCCACAGAGCTTCAGGATTGTATTTAGAAGAGCTTTGAGTTCCGGGCACTCGTTCGCTGCCACTGGCAGATCCTGGTCCTTCAAAATCCGCTTTGCGTCGCGATCCTTCACGTAATCGCGATTGCAACTCCCATTCCGAAAAAGCTCCTCAATATGTTTACTTGGCGGCTTTGCGTGATTAACTTGCTCTGCGGGTCCTGGCGGTCTCGCGCGATTGTGTCCGGCCAGCTTCTGAATTTCTGGCCAATATGGAAGCAGCCATGCCTCGAAATCGTGTTGGGCTGCGTGCGGATAGAAGCGTTCCTCCGATCCAACCCATTGACGCATTTTCGTCTTAGCATTTTGGGCGTCAAGGAAGTCATTTGTTCCGGTATATACATCGATCAAGGCGATGACCGCGTCTGATCCGTCGCTCAACAGATTTTCAACTACGCGGCGCAGCTTAGTTCCCTTCGGTATGCGACCGTCCTCTACGAATGTCTGAAGGCGAGGCATCCTCCCTTGCAATCTCGGTTTGAGAAAATCGTGTACACTCCCACGGAACGCTCTTTCGGTTCTACCCTCGACGATGATCGAGATCTTCACGCGCGAGCCCCGATGCGCCCGTTTCGCCAAAGCTCATCCAATGTGTACTCCTCTAACCACTTCTCCAGGTCTAGTTCATCGGCCCATGCCACTTCCGTAAGACCTTCATCGGAGGTGTTCATCGTCATAACCTCGTCGGGCGTGAGGAACCTCATCAATCGGTCTGAATGAGTGGCGACAATGATCTGTGTACGGCGTGAAGCTTCTCGCAGGAGGCCCGCCAGCAAGCTCAGTAATTCAGGGTGGAGACTGACCTCGGGCCCATCCAGCAATGTCAGGGCAGTCAGTCCAGGGCTCTGTAAAAGCGTTGCCAACCAAAGGAACCGCAGCGTTCCCTCTGAAAGCTGATGCATATAGAAAGGTCGCGACAGGCCCTTTTCGCGCCAGGTGAGCGCGAGCGTTCCCGCCGCGACCGGAGGAAAATCCAGACGCTCGAATCCAGGGAATGCGGCCTTGAGTGCGTCCTCGATAGCGTCGAAGCGAGGCCGCTCTGCTTCGCGAAGATAGAAGAGACAGGAAACGAGTTCTTCACCGTTTTTACCAGGCAACCTTGAAAGCTGTACCTGCTGCGGAAGACGTACGGGCGAACGCGGACTGACGTCGAGCGCATGATAGAAAGTCGAGGAGGCGAGGCGGCGTCGGAAATACTCGGCTTCCTGGAACATCTTTGGAAGGTGTGACAGGGCCGTTTCAAGCGGGTTGTGTTCCCAAGTCGGCCGAACAAGCCTGCCTTGGGAACCCTCAAGGTACTGAACGTTCGGACCTACAGCGGTCAGGTGATAGAAGGAAGCTCCGTCGGGTGCCCGTTTTTGAACTAAGGGCTTCATACTCAATACGGTAGGCAATGCCATCCGGTTTAAGTTGCAAGCCATAATCAAGCGGCGGCTGTCCCGCTACACCTATACTGACTCCAAACTCGAGTTGGTTGGAGCGGTCATAGGTCAGTAAGTTCGGCAACCCGCCTAGCTCAGATAGCGAACTCGATAGTTTTCCTGAGGCCGAACTAGCTAAAAGAGCGAGCACGTCGAGAATCGACGTTTTCCCAACGCCATTAGCGCCGATCATCACGCCGAGAGGTCGCAGCGCGAGCTTGACTTCATGGAGCCTTCGAAATCCGCTAATCTCGAGTTCCAAGAACCGATCCTGCTGATCTTCTTGAGATCCCATCACGAGAGTGCCGGCTTTCGAAGTCCGACTCGACGACAAGTTCTACGCATTCCTAACCATTATCGTTGCGAAGTCTATTTCATTGAATGTTGCCGGCGGCGCCATTCGAAGAGAACGACTCCCGCGGCCACAGACACGTTGAGGGATGAAACGGCGCCGGCCATGGGGATGCGCACCAGAACGTCGCAATGCTTCTGCACCGCTTGATGTAGACCTTTGCCTTCGCCGCCCAGCACCATGACTGTGGGTGCGGTGTATTCCACTCTGTCATAGACTTCCGAGCCTGCTTCGTCGAACCCGTAGATCCAGAAGCCTTCCTGCTTGAGTCGTTCTAGAGTTTGCGTGATGTTCGTGACGCGCGCGATGGGCAGGTATTCGAGCGCCCCGGCTGCGGCGCGATCCACTGTTTCGGTGAGCGGTGCGGCGCGGCGCTCGGGAACGATGACAGCGTTTGCGCCCGCGGCGTGGGCCGTGCGGATGATGGCGCCGAGATTGTGCGGGTCTTCGATGCCGTCAAGGACAACGAGCAGAGAGGCTCCCGGAGTGACGTCTTTTAGCTCGCAATATTCGTGTGCGGCTCCAAACGCAATCACTCCTTGGTGCGGCAGGCCCTTGGCGGCTCTGTCGAGTGTTTCGCGCGGCTCGAAGCGGAGGGGTATGGAGTTGTTGCGCGAAAGTTCAACGATTTCCTGAATGCGCGGCCCGGATGTGCCTTTGGCGACGACGATCTTTTCGAGCGGACGGCGGGCGCGGAGAGCCTCGCGGACAGGATGCACGCCAATGGTTAATCGATTCACAAGGAGAATGCAATTACATAATCTCCTAGCGGTGGTCCTACGGGCGTCGCGTGGCCTCCGGCGCTGATGAGGAAGTACTGTTTGCCGTCGGGGCCTTGAAATGTCATCGGTGTGGAGCGGGCGCTGGTGGGCAAGTCACCTTTCCAGAGTTCTTCGCCGGTTTCGACGTCGAAAGCGTAGAGAGCGGGGGCGAGCGTTCCGGCAGTGAAGACCAATCCGCCAGCGGTAACGATGGGACCACCGAGCGAGATGGAACCCCATTTGACTGGAAGCTTTGGATTAAATTGACCGAGCGGCACCTCCCATTTCTTGTCGCCGGTGCTGGCTGTTATGGCAAGGAGAGTGCCCCAGGGCGGCGCAGTGCAGGGAATCCGTTTGGGGCTAAGCAAGAACCGGCGCATCATCCCGTAGGGCGTGCCGCGCTGAGGAGCGAACTCCCAATCACCGTCGATTTTTCGCTTGCTCTGAGAATCGCGAAGGCTCTCGAAATCGGCGCGGGGGATGAGCCGGATTTCGGCCGCCAGATGATTGGTAGGAAGGATCAGCAAGTCGTGTATGGGATCGTAGGCGAGGCCGCCCCAGTTCATGCCGCCGATATTGCCGGGCATGGAGAGAGTACCTTCGAGCGAAGGCGGTGTAAAGATACTTCCTGTGCGTAGTTTGCTGATCTCGTCGCGGCACCACTTGCGGTCTGCATCGTCAACGCCGAAGGCATTGCCAGCCGTCATCTGTTGTGAGGAGACCGGAGCGGGCTTCAATGGAAACGGTTGAGTAGGCGAAGCGACTTCTCCAGGCACATCGCTTTTGGGTACAGGGCGCTCTTCGACGCCGAAGATCGGTTCCCCTGTTTCACGGTTGAGGATGAATAGGTTGGCAGTTTTGGAGCCGATAGCAATCGCCGGAATCGTCTTTCCGTCGCGGTGCACATCGAATAGGAGCGGGGAAGTGGCGACATCGAAGTCCCATAGATCGTGGTGGACCGTTTGAAAATGCCAGATCATCTGGCCGGTATCCTCGCGCAGTGCGACGACCGAGTTTGCGAATAGATTATCGCCCAGACGCTCGCCCCCGTAATAATCGGGACTGGCGCTGCCCGTGGGGACGAACACGAGATTACGAGTGGGATCGGCCGAGATGATGGACCACGCGTTTGCGGCACCGGTGCGCGAAGCACTGCCGTTTTTCCAGGTGTCGGCGCCGGCCGCGTGCGGCTCTTGCGGGATCGGATCCCACGACCACTTCATTTTTCCCGTGACTACATCGAAACCGCGAACTTCGCCGCTTGGTTGGTTTGTCGAGCCGTTATCCGCGACGCCCGAACCGAGCACCAAAGTATTGTTGACGATGGCCGGGGGCGACGTTTCTTCATAATCTGCGTAGCCGCGCGGCGGGATACGCAAGCCGTGACGCAGGTCGACGATCCCGTTGTCGCCGAATGTGAGACAGGGTTTGCCGGTGCGGGCATCGAGAGCGATCAGATGCGCGTCCATGGTCGCTATGAAAATGCGACGTTGACCCTCGGGTGACTTCCAGGTGGAAACACCGCGACTGGCGAAGTCTCCGAAACCCGCGTTCTTATGAATATCGAAATGGAATCGCCAGCGCTCTTTTCCCGTGAGCGGGTCGAGCGCAATGGCACTGCCGAGGGGAGTTGAAAGATACAAGGCGCCGTCGACATACAGCGGAGTGGCTTCGAACCACGTACCGGAACCGCGCTCGGGTTGATAAGCATCGCCCGTACGATATGTCCAGGCGACCTTTAGATTTTTCACGTTTGAGCGGTTAATGGCGGCCAACGGAGAGAAACGCTGACCGCCGGGATCGTGGCCGTAACTTGGCCAGTCGCCCGTTTCGGCTGCGAATGCAACGAGCGAGAGAAGTGCGAAGAGGCAGCGCAGGATACTCATGGCATCAGTTTGCGACGCTTTCCGCCGGATATAAATATGAAACGGACGAGAGGGACTGGCGCGGGGACAAACGGCTAAGCGCGCTCTAACTCCTCGAGCGAGCCCATGCGGAAACGGCGGCTCCAGTTCAGCTCGGTGCCGCCTTTCAGTAGCAGTTTTTGATCGCCGTGGAACCAGGGGCGCACCTCCGCGATGCGATCGATGTTGACGATCTCCGAACGGTTGATACGGCGGAAGAGGGCAGGATCGAGTTTTTGAGCAAGCGAATCAAGGCTGCTACGCGTGATGTAGGCGTGAGCTCCGGAGTGAACGCAGACGTAGTTACGAGCGGCTTCGACCCAATCGATGCGATCGACGTCGAGGAACAACGAACGCTCATTCTCCTGAATGAGAAGGCGGCGAATGTAAGTGTTGGCGGGACGAAGGCTCGCAACCAATTCATCGAGGCGGCTGGAGAGGCGACTGGCGCTTCCGGGTTCGAGCGCGCGGCGGACCCGGCTGACTGCCTGGGCGAAGCGGCCAGGTTCAACCGGTTTCAGGAGGTAGTCGAGCGCATGGACTTCGAAGGCTTTCAAAGCGAAGTCATCGTGCGCAGTGATGAAGATGATGTGGAGTCCATCGCGGGTATTGAGAGATTGAATGACATCGAAGCCGGTGCAGTCCGGGAGGCGTACGTCAAGAAAGGCCAGATCGGGTTGGAGATTGTTGAGAGTTTCGACCGCTTCCGCCCCGGAACCGGCTTCCCCCACGATGCAAATATCGGCTTCGCTCTTTAGCATGTGACGAAGCTTGCGGCGAGCAGGAGGTTCGTCATCCACGAGAACTACCCGAATCATGCCCGGAGATGCTCCAGGATGGACGATTGTGCCGCGTTCGGAGCCGTGTGGAAGGGTATACGAATTTCGACAATTGCACCGCCATCAATCGCGTTGCGGAAACGGAAACTTTGAGCGGTTCCGTATAGCTTTTCGAGGCGCTCGGAAGTGTTGCGCAGACCGATGCCGGTCAGTTCCGGCTGCGGGTTTGCAAAGCCGGGACCGTGGTCGCGAATCGTAATTTCAAGTTGCTCGTTACGCAGGGAAACAGAGATTGCAATATGGACTCGGAACGTGAGCGGCTCCATGCCATGGCGGATGGCGTTCTCGACGAGTGGCTGGAGCAGTAATTGCGGGACCAGCGCTTCCGCCGCGGGCTCTTCTACATTGATGTGAAGTGTAAGGCGATCTTCGAGACGCGCATGCATGATACGGGTGTAGAGATGGAGGAGGTCGATTTCTCGATCGAGTGGAATCTGCTGAGAGCGATCGTTCTTCAAGAGTTGGCGGAGTAAATCGGCAAGGTGGCAGACCATTTCATCGGCTACGCGGGGATCATCGTAGATCGCGGCGGAGATGGCGTTCAGAGTGTTGAAGAGAAAATGCGGCTCCAGTTGCAACCGAAGATTTTGCAGTTGCGCCTCCGCGAGGCTGGTTTCGAGCTTGGATTGCTGTAACTCGCGTTCGCGTGCAAAGCGAACTTCGTGAAAGAGAGAAATGAGGCTTACACCCACCCAATAGAAAATGAAAAGGTGAGCGAACTCCATCGGGTAGCGAACGGGTATGTAGCCGTAGCTGTCCTCCCCGAACCCGAGAAGGGGAAAGACGGTGGCGCGTAGAACGACGATGATGGATGTGTGTACGACCGAGATCAGGCAGACGGCTACCAGGTGGACCAGCAGGTTACGGCGCCAGTTCTCCGAGACCAGTGGGAAACGGATAGCAACCAGATAAACCAGTGGAAAGACGGCGAGCCCAGCTAATGCGCCGGCGCCTTCTTCGGCAAGCGTGAGCAGCGGCGGACGATGCTGGCCATTGGCGACGTAGTCGAGTTGACGGTAAAAGAAGAGGCAGATCAATATGACCGCGAAGACGCCCAGGACCCAGCGCCACTTCAGCTGCCGGAGAGGTACGTAAGCGCGGGGGAGTTGCTCCATTCTGAACTCATGCTAGCGAAGTTCGGCGCAAATTGTTTGCAAAAGCGGAACAAACGGGGCACTCGGTCCGTCGAAGGATCTAAGCTGTGGATCGGCAGCAAGGCCGTGGAGGACAACCATGTCGTTCTGGACTGAGTTTTGGGACCGGCTGAAGCAAGACTTGCATTACGGCAGCCGCATGCTGCTCTCAAGACCCGGATTTACGGCCGTTGCGGTCCTGTCGCTAGCTCTGGGCATCGGCGCCACGACGGCCATTTTCAGTGTTGTGTACGCGGTGCTTATCGACCCTTATCCTTACCGGGCGGCCGATCGCATTGGGCAACTGGTGCTTACAGGGAAGAAAGATACTTTCCGGGGCGTCGGTTACTCGAAGGCCCAGTACATCGAGCTGAAACAGCGATTGCGGTCGATGGAGGACGCGGCGGCGATCGATGGCGGCGAGGCCGTGATGACAGGAACCGGCTTGGCGGAAGTAGTGCGGCGCTCGTACTGCTCAGGGAACTTTTTCGATTTCTTCGGTGTACCGCCGCTTTTTGGGAACGTGTTCACTGCAAAGAGTACACGGGATAATGCGGCGCCGGAACCAGTGGCTGTCGTGAGCTACAAATTCTGGCAGAGGTTATTCGAGGGCCGTCGAGATGTACTGGGCCAGAAGATACGGCTGAACGATACGGTTTACACGGTAATCGGTGTGCTGCCGGTGCGCTTCACCTGGATGGACATGGACGTGTATGTGCCCATGGACGTGCGCTCCGATACGCACTCCTATGTGAACGTCTTCTATCGCATCAGGCCGGGCGTAAGCCAAAATCAGATTAACGCCGAGTTCCGGCCGATATTTGAAGAGTTCCGGAAGCAAGTGCCACGGTACATCTATCCGGAAGGAAGCTTCAAAGTGAAGTTCCTGAACGTGAACGAAGGTATTCTCGGAAAATTCCAAAACACTTTGCTTGCTCTGTTTGGGGCCGTGACGCTCCTGCTGCTCATTGCATGCGCGAATGTCGCCAATCTGCTGCTGGCGCGGGCTGCCACACGTGAGGGCGAAATGGCTATACGGGTGGCGATCGGCGCGACCCGGCGACGATTGACGCGGCAATTGCTGACGGAGAGCGTTTTGCTTGGGCTAACGGGCGGCGTGTTTGGGATCGGTCTGGCGTATGGCGGCATACGCGCGGTAATTGCACTGATGCCGGAGTATTCAATTCCGCACGAAGCGGTGATTGCACTCAATTGGCCCGTGTTGTGTGGTTCGCGTTTGGCGCATCCGTGCTAACGGGCATCGTATTTGGACTTGCCCCCGCGATACAGTCCTCAAGCGCTACGCAGGCGGATACATTGCGCGGATCCGGGCGGGGCACGAGTGTGGGCGCGAACCGTCGACGGCTGCATGATTCGCTGATGGTGGCGGAGATCACTCTTTCATTGGTGCTGTTGACCGGTGCCGGGTTGGCGATTCGCGGATTTCTTGCCATGCAGGGCCAGAGCTTGGGGTACGATCCGCAGCACGCGTTGACGTTTTTGATGCCGTTGAGCGAAGGCCGCTATACACGATGGGCTAGCCGCTTACAGCTCTATCAAAATGTCGTAAACCGCTTACGGCAGGCTCCGCAAGTAGAAGCCGCGGCGCTCAGCGGCACGGGTACGCCACCGTATAACGGCTTCCGAACGAAGGCGATCCTCGATGACCGGCCGCCGTCGCAAGCGCCCGATGTGCGCGTGAACCTGGTCGAGGACGGATACTTGCGAGCAGTGGGAACGAAGCTCCTGCGAGGGCGTGATCTCACCGAAGCCGATATCCTGCAAGGACGGCCCGTGGCTGTCATCACGGAAGACATGGTGGAACGGGATTTCGGCAAAGGAAAGGATCCGTTGGGCCATCATTTCCAGGTGGATCTCTTCAATCAACCGATTCCGCCGCAGTTTCTGAAGCCGCCGACCTTTAGTAACTCTTTCGAGATTGTTGGGGTGGCGGCGACGGCTCGCAACCGGGGATTGAATGAACCGGCCGTGCCGGCGGTGTTCATTCCGTATTCGATGCTGGTGCCGCCGGATGCATTCATCATTGCGCGAACGAAAGGTGATCCGAATGCGCTCATCGGTTCAGCGCGTGACGTAGTACGGGCTGTGGATCGTAATCAGCCGATTACGCTCACGAGGACGCTGGAGGGTTGGCTCGACACCGCCACCGCGTACCAGAGCTTCGCGGCCTTCCTGTTTACTGTCTTCGGCACAATCGGCATGTTGTTGGCGGCAGCCGGAGTGTTCAGCGTAGTTTCGTACGCGGTGTCGCACCGGACACGCGAGTTCGGCATACGAATGGCGCTGGGCGCGAACCCGGGCGATGTGCTGAAGCTGGTGCTGTTCGCGACGGGCCGCGTGCTCTTCGTGGGGCTGTGCGTCGGACTGGCGTTGAGCATATTCGGTAGCCGCATGCTGGCTGACCGAATGCAAGGGATGGGTTCGGCCGATCCGCTGCTGTTTGTGGTAGTGCCTGGACTGCTTATCGTTGCGACGATGTTGGCGTGCTTCCTGCCGGCGCGGTCGGCAACGCGGATTGCGCCTGTTGAAGCGCTACGGCACGATTGACGCGAGAGCAGCGGTAGCAGAACAACTGAAGACGCTCACCGCGCCAAAATTTTTCGTTCAATGTGTTAGAAATTTCTGCTTCCATCGACTAGCTTGAGTGTGGAAGGAGCAATCTCGACCGCACACGCCAATCAGGATGACCTTTACAAGGACGCGGTAAAGAAGTACGGCAGTTCACTGCAACGGCTGGTTAGCGCTTACGAGGCTGACCCGGACAGGCGCCGCGACCTGAGCCAAGAGATCCATTTTCAATTGTGGCGAAGTTTCGAGCGATACGACGCCCGCTGTTCCTTGCGCACCTGGATCTATCGTGTGGCTCACAATGTCGCCGCGTCCTACGTCATCCGTGAAAGGCGGGTCTTTTCGGCTCTTGTGAGTCTGGAAGAACTTGAAACGTCTTCCGACAAAGAGGAGGCCCAGCTAACCGCGGAGAAGCGCATAAATGTCAGCCGGCTGTCCATGCTGATTCAGCGGCTCAAACCGCTCGACCGCCAAGTCATCATCTGCTGGCTAGAAGATATGGACGCAGCCTCTATTGGAGAGATCACCGGGCTGTCGCCAGGAAGCGTGGCAATGCGGGTACACCGGATCAAGCACATCCTGACGCGACGGTTCGGTCAAGGAGTCTTTCATGCGGAATGATTTCCACGATGACGATGCAAAAACAATTTGGCAAAACCAGTCAACGGAGGCAGCAAGAGTGAGTTTGGTATTGATTCGGCAAAAAGCGCGGCAACTTCAGGCAAGAAGGTTTCACCAACGGGTGGACAGCCTAGTTGTGCCGCTGGTTATTGTTTTCTTCTACGTTTTCTGCATGAAGCAGTTCGCACCGCTGAGGCCGCTGCTACATTCACTGTTCGCATTCGCACTTGCCTGGAGCTTGGCCGGATTGTGTTTCCTGCACCGGGGAGCCCGGCCCGGGGGAATTCCCGGAGACGCGGGTTTCAGCACCGGTCTCGAGTTTTGCCGGCGAGAGATTGAGCGGCAGCGTGAAGTTTCTCGTCGCCTTTTGCTGTGGTCTTTCGGGCCTGTGGTTCTGGCCTTCGGCAGTATTCTTGTAGCCATTGCTATGGTTGCCGGTGTGGGCATCTTTTCGAAAGCGGCGCCATTGATGACGCTCATGGTCGTCTGGATGGCCGCCTACCTCGTCATCAGGGTGGGGCAACAGCGCAAACTCCAGCGCGAGATCGACGAGTTGAGACAGATCGAGAGCGCGAATGATCTATAAGAGCAAAGACCCAGATTGAGAATGATGCTTTACAGCCCTGGCGTCCAACGCTATACAATTCTGCCGGCGCAAACCCTGACGGCAGGTATCGTATATGATCGGCTCTTTGGGAAAACAGTTATACGATCTTGAAAACCACGCTACGCGGGTGGGTCCTGCTCGCGGCGAGAGGCCTCGAAGGACGACAGGTTCCAAGAGCCGATTCCAAGCCGCACGATTCGCTGGTCGCGTCACCGCTGCGGTCTTTGTGGTACAGGCTTCCACATCGCGCTGACTGGAGTTTTTGCAGTCTGGTAACACTGACGGCGTGATTCAGATCGCGTGATCATGGCTGGGATTGGGGACCCACGAATGAAGTACCCGAAAATTCACAATGCCATGTGGCCCGGGCTCGTAGGTAAAGGCTCGGGCGGCGAACCGTTCATTGACCTCGACACGATGCTCGATCTCACTGCCGCGGCGCAAGCAGATGGAATACGCTTCGACGGTGTCGACCTCTTTTTGTCGGATCCGCACGTCGGCATCGATTCGAGCAAGGATGATCTCAAGCGTCTCGCAGACAAGCTTCGGGCGCGGAACTTCGTCGCGGGTTCGCTTGTCGCGCCCGTCTGGGAGCCCACCGGAGGCGGCTCCGCAATGGGCTGCCCGGAAGATCGTAAGCGTTTTCTCGAACAAGTGCGAAAAGCGTGCAAGATTGGCGGGGCGTTGCGGCAGATCGGCATTCGCGAGTATGGCGTGATTCGGATTGATTCCGCTGCCAGTCCAGCCGATTGGAGTAAAGCGCCCCAAGAGAATACCAAGCGCATTGCCGAAACCTTTCGTGAGGCCTGCAACATTGCGGAGGATCAGGGTGAGCAATTGGCGGCGGAAGGCGAGATCTGCTGGGGCGCCATGCACAGTTGGCGTCGCATGGTTCAGTTACTTGAAACCGTGAATCGACCCGGCATACTTGGTTTCCAGGCCGATATGGCACACACGCTGTTGTACGTGATGGGCTATAACGCGCCCGAAGATCGCCTGTTGCCGGAGGAACAGGATTGGAATGATGACGCTCAAGTACATGCGGCGTTGAAAAGAGTGGCCTCGGCTCTTCGCCCTTGGACGATAGACTTCCATGTCGCACAGAACGATGGAACGGTGCACGGAACGGGATCACACGACAAGACCGGGCGCCATTGTCTGCCCTTAACCCCAGGGGGAAAACTGGATGTCGTTCGAGACGCCGGTCTATGGCTGCGCGATGATGAGGGCCGGCTCACAAAGAAGTGCAAACATATTTGCTGGGATGGGTGCATGTTTTCGAATGCTGTCATGATGAATCCGGATACGTGGGTATCGATACTCCAGACCATGATTTCTGTCCGTGACGCTCACGGTTGGGACAACTGAAGACGTGCAACGCAAGACTCTTCGCGTGGGGCTGGTTGGATACGGCTTCATGGGGCGAACTCATTCCAACGCCTATCGTCAAGTGAATGAATTTTTCGATGCCGACTATCGTCCTCAGCTTGCCGCCGTTTGTGGAAGAGACAGTCACAAGGCGAAGCAGTTTGCCGCGCGTTGGGGATTCGATTCCGTTGAGACCGAGTGGAAAGCGCTCGTCGCGCGCGAAGATATCGATCTGATCGACATTGCGAGCCCGAACGATACGCACGCGGAAATCGCGATGGCCGCAGCTCGCGCCGGCAAGATGGTCCTGTGTGAAAAGCCGCTGGGGCGGAATCTGTCCGAAGCTGAGTCCATGGTGAAAGCAGTGGAAGAAGCAGGCGTTCGCAATATGGTCTGGTACAACTATCGCCGGGCGCCCGCGGTCACTCTTGCGAAGCAGATCATAGACGAAGGCACGCTCGGCCGCATCTTCCATTATCGTGCCAAGTTCCTGCAGGACTGGACAATTTCTTCGAGTGTTCCAGTGGGCGGTCAGGCATTATGGCGGCTGGACGCGAGCGTTGCCGGGAGCGGCGTGACGGGCGACTTGCTCGCGCACTGCATCGACACCGCGCTCTGGCTGAATGGGCCCATCGACACCGTCTCGGGGATGACGGAAACTTTTATTAAAGAGCGGTCAAGTGCAATCAGCGGACACACCGAACAGGTGCGCATCGAGGACGCGAGCGCCTTCCTCGCGCGATTTGCGAATGGCTCGCTCGCCACTTTCGAGGCTACCCGCTATGCCAGGGGACACAAAGCCCTCTATACATTCGAGATCAATGGCGAGAACGGGTCGATCGCCTGGGATTTGCATGATCTTCACCGCCTTCAGTTTTTCGAGTACTCAGGCGACGGACGATTACGCGGGTGGCGTTCCATCCATGTTACGGAGAAAGAGCATCCCTACATGGAAAAGTGGTGGGTGCCAGGTCTACAGATTGGGTACGAACACACTTTCATTCACCAGCTTGCCGATTTCTTGCGTGGCTTGGCGGAAAATACACAACCGGAACCGACCTTCAAGGATGCTCTGAAAACGGAGAAGGTGATCGATGCTGTCTTGACATCCGCCAAGATGGGCACCTGGATTCGATGCGCCTAAGACCCTCGGTCTGTTGGATTCTGGCAGCGGCGCTCGTCTGCGTGGCTTGGGCCGCGGACTGGCCGATGCCAGGCGGGAATCCTCAGCGCAATGGCTGGGCGGCGTCCGAACGGCAGATCACCAAACTCAACGTAAGCACGCTGAAGTTACTTTACAAGTATCAAACCGATAACCGGTCCCGAGGATCCGATTCCTTAACGACTCCGATCATCAGCGGGAATCTGATCACATATCGCGGCTTTAAAGAGATGTTGATGTTCGCAGGAAGCGCGAACAAAGTCTTTTCGCTCGATGCGGATCTAAACCAGTTGATTTGGGAGAGCGATCTTCCCTTCGCGGCCAACGAAGCGGCTGTGGAGCCTGTGACAAACAACTGCCCGGGTGGACTCACCTCACCCGTTGTCATCGCGGGAAGCAGTTCCAATTCGTTGCATTTCGCGGCGCTCGCCAGCAAGGCTCCTGCTGCCAGGGGCGTGAGACCTGCTCGCCCGAATCCGTATTTCCCTCCGCTATCCCAGAGCGTTTATCCTCTGTTGCCGACCACGTTGACGCAACTGAATGCCGTGTACACGGTAAGCAGTGACGGCCATCTCCACATTCTGAACAGTTCAACCGGTCAAGATTTGATTCCGTCGGTTCGCTTCGTCCCGCCGAATGCGAAGGTTACGAGCTTGAACCTTCGAGACAACGTGGTATACGCGACCACGGCAGACAATTGCGATGGATATCGGAACGCACTGTTCGCTATCGATATCTTGAGTCGCGAGAAGACGGTCAGGTCGTTCGTTCCCCAAGAAGGTGGATTTGCGGGCACAGTTGGCACTTCCATCGGTAATGACGGCACAGTGTATGTGCAGGTTGCCTACCCGACGGGAAACGACACTGAACATTCCTACGAAACCGTAGTTGCGCTGACCCCAAAAGAGCTCAAGGTGAAAGACTACTTCACCATGGGCGATAAGCGGTTGAAGTCTGGAGGATCGGGGATTACTCCCGTCGTATTTTCGTTTCCAAATAGAGATCTCATCATTGCCGGCGGAACAGATGGAAGAATCTATCTGCTCGATTCCCGATCGCTGGGAGGCCTGAACCATCACATGCCCCTGTTCACAACACCTCAGCTTGTAGAGCGGCGCAAGAAGACTCAGGAGAACGGGTTTCATGGAGTATTTTCCACGTGGCTGGACGTGGATACCGGGATGCGCCGCTTCTACACAACGGCATTCGGCCCATTGCGGAAATCGTCCGGATTTGCTGGTGGGTTCTCGCGTGGTCGCACGGCTGATAGCGGCTCTGTTCTTGCGTTCGAGCTCAGAGGAACGTCCGAGCGGCCTACTCTCGAACCCATCTGGGTATCCGCGCCGCTCCTCTCGCCTTCCGCCGTAATTGCTAACGGGATGGTATTCGTGTTGTCCACTGCTGGAACGGAACTGGCCAAAACGGCAACTCTGCACGTCTTCGATGCCGTAACCGGCAAGGATTTGAACTCGGGCGCTGTATCGGCCGGCACCGCGCCTTCCGGCGGATTGGCCCTGGCGAACGGGCGAATCTATTTCACGGGACGCGACAATGCCGTCTACTGCTTCGGAATACCGGCACAGCAAAAACAACTCATGACGCAATGAACAGAGTACGACTTGGTGTCCTGATCGCGCTTATCTCGACGTGTGCACACTCCGCCGACTGGTTGACCAATGGCGGAGATCAACAACGCACGAATTGGCAGCGCGACGAACACATCCTCTCTCCGGAAAGTGTCAAGAACCTGAAGCTCTTGTGGAAATTGAAGCTGGACAATCAGCCGAGAGAGATGCACTCTCTTTTCCCGCCCTTACTCGTAACCGGCATCCCCGTTTCAACCGGCGCTCGGGATATTGCCATCGAAGCCGGCATATCGGACAACATCTTTGCAATTGACGTAAACGCCGGGACGTTAATCTGGAAGAAACATTTTGAATATCCACCGCCCCGGGAAGGCGAGGGATTGCAAGCGGGCGATCCGCTTTGCCCCGGCGGACAAACGGCAAGCCCTGTGATCGGTCCCGCTGATGACAAAGGCGATCGCACTCTATACGCCCTCGACGGCGACGGCCAACTTCATTTCCTGAATGTTGCGGATGGAGAAGAAACGCGACCGGCGGTCAAATTCAGCTTTGCGAACGCAAAGGCGTATGCACTGAATCTGTGGAACGGAGTGATCTACACGACGACGTCGCAAAGCTGCAATGGCAGCCCGAATGAGGTTTGGGCCATCGACGTCAACAACCCCAATCCTAAAACGATGACCTTCAGTCCCAGAAGCGGCGGGCTGTGGGGACGGGAAGGCGCCGCCATCGATTCAACGGGAGTCGCATGGGCGCCCACCGGCGATGGAGTTTACGATCCTGAGAACCGCACCTTCGGTAACGGCCTGATCGGCGTGAAAGTAGAAGGGCAGCAATTGCTTCTCGAAGACTGGTTCGAACCGCAGAATTGGTTCTGGATGAGAAAGCGCGACCTGGATATGCAAGTAACTCCTGCGATCTTCAACTTTCAGGGACAGGAGTTGCTGGCAACGGGCAGCAAGGCATGCCGCATTTACCTGGTGGACACGAAAGCGGCCGGAGGCGAAGATCACCAGACGCCCCTCGCTGAGACGCCGCTGATGTGTAATGAGGAGGTTAACTTTGCTTCGGCAGGTATTTGGGGATCGCTCGCTACTTGGCAAGACGGTGCCGGGACACGTTGGCTGCTGACCCCGTTCTGGGGGCCTGTGCGTCGCGATTTCGAGACGCCTCTCTCTTATGGACCCGTTACGAACGGAGCCATCGTCGCCCTGAAGGTTGAATCGAACGGCGGCTCAACAAAACTCGTGCCGGCATGGATGTCCCGCGATATGAACCGCGCCGAACCTCCTGTTGTCGCCAACGGCGTAGTGTTTGCGTACGGAAGCGGTGAAAACACCGAGCAGGCGTACCGCGAACGGGGACTGTATGACTTCAGCCCGGAGCGGATCAAGAACTCGACGCACGCGATCTTGTACGCGCTGGACGCGGAAAGCGGGAAAGAGCTGTATTCAAGCGGCGATCAGATTACGTCCTTTGCGCATTTTGGAGGACTGTCGGTCGCAAACGGACGCGTGTACATCGGAACCTATGACAGCACTTTGTATTGCTTCGGTATACCAGGCCAATAAGATCACTTAGACGTAAATGTCTTCAGGCGAATGTTGCGTGTCTCGATCTTCATAGCGGCCTTGGGTAGCCGGTGTACCTGAATGCCGATTTCGCCGTCCATCTTGCGTCCCGGCGTATCGTCGTCGATCAACTCACTCATTAGGCGGCCGTTCCATAGCTGCATGAGGATATTGCCGCGCGCGATGATCTCGACATCGTTCCAGTCGTCGATCTTTATCAAGGATTTGAGTTCTTCGCCGTTTCCCAGCGCTCCGATGGCGCCCGGTTTCTGCCCGTTCGGAATGTAACTGATCTGTCCGCGAAGACAGACAAAGCCGCGAGCGCGTTCCTCATAAATCTGGCCCGTGTACTTTTGCGCCAGATCGATGTCGGCCTGATATCCTTGCATCACCCATTTGGCAACGTCGGGCCTCTCGATGCTGCGATACTGAATTCCGCTGTTTCCGTCGTTTACTCCAGTGAGCCGGTATTGCAGCTTGAGGTCGAAATTTCCCGGTTTACCACCCTTCCAGATACAAAACGTGTTCTGCTTCGGTTGATGGTCCAACCTGGTTTCGCCGACGATCGCACCGTCTTGCACCCGCCAGAAATCCGGATCACAATCCCAACCGTCCAAAGTCTTGCCGTCGAAAATTTGCGTGAAGCCCGTCTCCTGCAGCGGCGGAACCGGGCTGGACGAAGACCGTTGATGCGCCACGAGTGCAGGCGCCACGAGGGATAGAAAGCCAAAGCCAAGCAGTGGCAAGGATGCTTCTCTTGGTCGACATTCCTGGTAAGTACGCATATGCGTCTTCTTTCATATCACGTGGTCGGAAGATCATCTGATAAATTCAACGAGGCCGGGTTCTTTTCGGATATGCGAGCAATTACTCTTTTCGCAATGGGCGTCACAATCTTGACCCGCGCCGCTTGTGGACAGATATTGCCCGAAGGACCCGGGCGAGCCGCAACCATTCGGATCTGCGGGAAATGCCACTCACCGGAACGGGCCGCTTCGTTGCACCAGCGCCGCTCGGCCTGGGAAGACACTATCGTCAAGATGGTTAAATTGGGTGCGCAGGGCTCGGACGAGGAATTGGAGGCCGTTCTCAATTATCTTTCGACGCATTTCGCGACAGAGATTCCCGGCCCCGTCGAGATCAACAAGGCCAGAGCCGTTGACCTTGAGGCCGGCCTGTTGTTGAGGCGATCCCAAGCCACAGCGATCATCGACTATCGGAACAAAAACGGGCTTTTCAAATCCATCGATGACCTTCGCAATGTGCCTGGAGTAGATTTCCAGGCAATCGAGTTGAAGAAGTCTCGAATCGTGTTCTGAGGGGATGACCAGCACATGAGCGAAGTGATTCACGACGTCTGTGTGATTGGGTCAGGCGCTGCCGGCGGTGTCATGGCCAAAGAGCTTTGTGAAGGCGGCGCGAAGGTGATCCTTCTCGAAGCCGGGGAATCTGTTCCTCCTGCCAAATTCCGCACGCATTGTTGGCCCTACGAAATGCGCTTTCGGGGTTTGCGAGGCGAGAAGCAGGAACCTTTCTATCCTCCCGATTTAAAAAATACAATCCGCTATGAGACACCGGAGCAGATCAGCGTAGACCGCATTCGAGTGCTGGGCGGCCGCACACTCCATTGGAACGCAGTGGTACTGCGCTATTCCCGGGCCGATTTTCGTGAGCGAACGGTAAACGGAATAGAAGAAGACTGGCCGCTCAGTTACGACGAACTCGCGCCCTACTATGACCGGATCGAAAGAATGATCGGTGTTTGCGGGAACGACGATGGGCTGGAGGTATTGCCTGCGGGCCCCTGGTATCTACCGCCTCTCAAGCTCCGTTGCAGCGAGCAGATTTTGAAGCGGGCGGTCGCGCCGCTAGGGATCCCGGTGATCGCGGTGCGCAAAGCGCTTCTCACGCGCGACTACGACAACCGGCCAGCGTGCCATTACTGCGGGCATTGCATGGACGGCTGCGATGTCTCGGCGATCTTTTCCACGCCGTCGAGCATGTTGCCGAAGGCCAGAAAGACAGGGAATCTCACGTTGCGGCAAAACGCGGTGGCCCGAGAAATTCTGGTCGATAACAACGGGCTGGCACGCGCCGTTTCCATCGTGGATCGCTCTACCCGCAAGGAAGAAGAGATACGGGCGCGCATCGTCGTGGTCTGCTGTGCGACGGTCGAAACAGCACGGCTCTTGTTGAACTCGCGTTCATCGCGCTATCCCACAGGGCTGGCTAATTCGAGCGATGCGGTCGGAAGATATCTGAACGGGCATCTCGGGGATACTGTCCACATCTACCTCAAAGAGTTGGAAGGCCGGCCGCCTGAGAACTTGGACGGCGCGCTCGACCATGCCTTCGTACCGCGCTACAACACGAAAACTCCCGCCGGCGCGTTCGATTTTCAGGTAAACTTTGCCGGCTACATGTTTCCTTATCAAGCCAAGTATTTGCCAGGCTACGGCGCCGACTTTAAGAAGAGAGTTCGCCAGATGGAACCCGGTTTTCTGATGATGGGTGGCTATGGAAAGGTTGCCGCGCGCCCCGAGAATCGCGTTACTGTCGATCCGAACCGGCCTGACATATACGGGATTCCCACTCCCGTAGTTCAGTTCCGCTTCGGCGAACTTGACAAGGCAGTCTGGAATGAAATGCGCGGTTCAGTGGCGGCGATGTGCGATCGGCTGCGCGGAGACGTGACGAAGGCTCTCGGAGAGCGGCCCAGCGGCTTCGCCAGCCACGAAGTTGGTACCGTGCGCATGGGAAAAGATACTAAGACATCTGTGCTCAACAGTTTCTGCCAGGCGCACGATGTGAAAAACCTTTTTGTCACGGATGGGAGCACATTCACCACTTCGAGCGAAAAGAATCCTACGCTGACGATCATGGCGCTGAGCTTGCGGGCGGCTGAGTACATCCGCCACCAGCGGCGCCGGGGTGATTTATGATCGATTCACAAATCAACCGGCGCAGATTGCTGCAGATTGCCTCGGTCAGTGTGCTCGCCGAACCTTTCCATCTCCTGGTCGCGGAAACCTGCACAAACGCAAATCACGGCTCTGGCGCCGAAACGAAATCTTACACTGCTCAGTTCTTCGCGCCGGATGAAATGGCCTTGTTGGATCGGGCGACGGAAGCCATTCTGCCCGCCGACGATCATTCCCCAGGCGCTCGCGCGGCACAGACATCGCTGTTCGCCGATTTGATTGTGTCCAATAGCCCGGATGACGTAAAGCAGGATTGGCGCGCAGGACTGCGATTGCTCGCTGCGGAGCTTCAGAACTCGACTCTAACGGATTGGCTCAATACTGCTGCGGCGAACGAGCAGAATCCGCGGGGTCCGCTGGACCTGTTTTTCGTAAAGCTCAAACAGACGACCGTGGAAGGCTATTACACATCTTCAATCGGTATTCATCAAGACCTGCAATATCAGGGCAACACTTATTTGAAGGAGTTCAAGGGCTGCACCGATGTTGAACATCAGACCTAAAGAGGCACTTTGCGGTGCGTTGATAGTCGCGGTCCCGCTTCTCTGGGCTGTGAGCAGACCGCCTGACATCCCTTTTCAGAAGCAAGAGATCGATGGAGGCGCGAGCGAAACCTCGGCGGTCGCGGATGTCAATGGCGACGGTAAATTAGACATCGTCTCAGGCGAGTATTGGTATGCAGCACCGAACTGGACGCCGCATAGATTCCGGGACCTGCCGTACACGAGCGGATACGTAGATAATTTCAGCGACCTTCCCATCGACGTGGATGGCGATGGGCGTGTGGACATTGTGAGCTGTTCCTGGTTCCGCAAATCCCTGCGTTGGTGGAGAAATCCCGATCCGCAGGGAGCGGGAACTGAACAGGCGTGGACTGAGCATTTGATTGACGAAGGTTTCCCCATAGAATTTGCGTTCCTCGTCGACCTGAACAACGATGGAAAGGCGAACGAGATACTTCCTGAGTTCGGAGATTTGAACGCTCCGCTCGCCTGGTATGAACTCAGCAGCGGTAAATTCATCAAGCACGTCGTGAGCGATAGAAGCTATGGCCACGGCATCGGCGCGGGGGATGTGAACGGAGATGGCCGGACGGACATCATCACTCCGAAAGGATGGTTCGAAGCGCCCGCGGATCCTCGAACTGGTAAATGGATCTGGCACCCGGAATTCGATCTCGGCACGACCGGTTTCATTTACGCTCTCGATGTGAATGGCGATGGGCGAGTAGATCTTGTCACAAGCGCCGCGCACGATTATGGAATCTTCTGGATGGAGCAGCAGCCAAACCATCAGTGGAAAAGGCACATGATAGACGACACTTGGTCCCAGGCCCACGCCATGACCATGGTGGACTTGAACCATGACGGGCAGCCTGACTTTGTGACGGGCAAACGATACATGGCGCACGATCATGATCCGGGAGCGCGCGAGCCGCTCGGTATTTATTGGTACGAATTTCTGCGCAACGGAGATGGAAGCGTGTCCTGGGCGAAACATATTGTGGATTACAGCACCCGAACCGGCGCAGGTATGCAGATCCGCGTTGTGGATCTGGATCGCGATGGACTTCTCGATTTGGTCACGCCGGGAAAGAGCGGGCTTTTTCTGTTTCATCAACTCAATAGAAAGGAAGCGCAACAACATGCGGTTCGGCGCTAATACATTCATTTGGTCCTACCGTTTCGGACCCGAACAGTTCTCTCTGCTGCCGAGACTGAAGGAAGCCGGTTTCGATGGTGTGGAACTTCCATTGATCGAACATCCTGTGAAGCGAGAGCCTCAACTGCGGCGCGAACTCGAACGCAGTGGACTCGATTGCACATTTTGCGGAGTCCTTCCACAAGGCTTCAACACGGTGAGCGAGGATGCAAGCGTGCGGGCCAGAACTCTTGAGCACTGGAAGGCGTGCATCGAAACCGTGGCGGAGTTGGGCGGCAAAATTCTGGCAGGACCGCTGTATGCTCCGGTAGGTTATTTCACCGGCAGGCGTCGAACCCCCGACGAGTGGAAGAGGGCTGTCGGGATGTTTCAGGAACTCGCGCCTGTGCTCGACAACTATGAAGTCACTCTCGCGATCGAACCTCTGAACCGGTACGAAACGTATTTCTTGAATACCGCTGAAGACGCAGCGAAGCTGTGCCGGGAAATCGGTCATCACAGGGTTGGAATCCTGTTCGATACCTATCACGCGAATATCGAAGAAAAGAGTCTCGCGACAGCGATTGAGACGAGCGGAGAATACCTGCGTCACTTTCATTCGTGCGAGAACGATCGCGGCATACCAGGCAGCGGTCACATCGATTGGAGAGAAGTTTTCCAGGCGCTCCAGAAAGCTAATTACGACGGTTGGCTTACCATTGAGGGCTTTGGCTTTTCGCTGGGCGCGCTCTCTGCGGCCGCCTCCATTTGGCGCGATCTCGCCCCAACAGCCGATGCCATCGCCTTCGAAGGTCTTAGCTTCTTGCGAGAAGCAACTCAACGCGAGCACGCGCAGGCGAAAAACGCGTCATGAACCAAATTGATCTGAAGGGGCGGCGCGCCGTCATCACGGGTGGCGCCCAGGGAATCGGCCGGGCCATCGCAGAGCGGTTCCTAGACTCAGGCGCGGACGTCTCCTTATGGGATCGCGATCGAGACCTGGTGTTGGCAACTGCGCAAGAACTCTCCTCTAAAGGCAAAGTCCACGCGGCTGAAGTCGACGTTGCAGACGAGCGAGCCGTAGAAAATGCCATGCAGTCGACAGTTGACGCTCTACAGGGCGTTGACATCCTAATCGCAAACGCAGGTATCACCGGACCCAACCTGAAACTTTGGGAATATCCTCCCGATGCTTGGCGGCAAGTACTCGAGGTCAGCCTAACGGGTGTCTTTCTCTCTTGCCGGGCCGCGGTTCCTCTGATGATCCAACAGAATTACGGACGCATTGTAGCTATCGCTTCGATTGCCGGGAAGGAGGGAAATCCGAACGCCTCGGCATATAGTGCAGCCAAGGCCGGAGTCATTGCGCTGACCAAGTCGCTCGGTAAGGAACTGGCCACCTATAACATTTCGGTCAACTGTGTGACTCCAGCAGCTGCAAAAACACGCATCTTCGATCAGATGACACAGCAGCATATCGATTACATGCTCTCGAAGATTCCGCGCGGCCGTTTTCTCGAATTGAACGAAGCTGCGGCCATGATTGCCTGGCTTGTCTCTGAAGAGGATTCATTCACCACCGGAGCCGTCTTCGACCTGAGTGGCGGACGCGCTACTTACTGATCTGCCAAACCCGGCCAACCTCGCTGGACTTCCTTCGAGCATCCGGTGTGAGTGAGCACGACAAATTTATGATGCTTTAGCCTTCTTGTGCGCAAGACGACTGCAAGCATCCGGCGTCTGCAGCATCTTGATAGCATCGCCGCCCGATTCGATCGTGTCGATCTTTCCTTCGCTGTCGATAACGAAAGTAACTCGACCTGCGATGGCATATTTAGGAATGAAAACGCCGTACTCCTGCGAAACCTTTCGATCCACAAAGTCGCTCAAGAGAGGGAACGACAAGCCGAGTTGGTTCGCGAAAGCTTTCTGAGAGGGAGTGTTATCAGTGCTGATGCCAAACACCTTTGCTCCAGTCTCCAGGAAATGTTGCATACCAGACTGGTATGCTTTCATCTCCGCCGTTCAACCCCCGGTAAAGGCCGCCGGGAAAAATGCGAGCACCACGGTGCTCTTCCCCAGGTAATCCGCTATGTGGACGCTTCCGCCGCTGGTCGAGGGAAGGGTAAAGTCAGGTGCTTTGTCTCCCACTTTTAGCGTTGTGGATGGGGCAACGGTGGACTGCGCGGTCAGACACGCTCCCAAACCGGACCCGATCGCAACTCGCCTGGTAATTTTCATGGCATCTGCTCCGAGAACGACAGTAGCACAAATTCCGGTTGAATCCGGCTGAGCGCAGCGGAGCACCCTATTTCCGAGTTAGCGGCGCAGAAGCCGAGTTTGGATGCTCCTGCCTCAACTCCCACGTGAAATCATAAAACACCCGCAGTTGGTTGCCGTCCAGATCGCTAACCCTGAACTCGCGTAAGTGCCACGGCTTGTCCTCCGGATCAGCAAGTATCCGAGCGCCGGTCTCACGCCATCGGTGGTACAGCTCGTCGACTTCGTGTTTGCTATCGAGATTCAGCCAGATCGTGACCGCCCCACTGGTGCCGTACTCTTGGCGGAATGACGGATTCGTCAAAAACATTCGGCACTCCCCTTGCGAGATGCCCGCAATGCCACCCACATCGTCATGCCAGTCGAAACTGAAACCGAGCGTATTTACGTAATACTCGGCTGCTTTCTCTACATCTCTAACGGGAATTTCCGGGACCGCTTTGGGAAAGGCTGTGAGCATGGTCACCAGCGTACGCCAATGTGGCGCTGCAGAGAAGACTTGCATCTTCATCGAGGTAACTGTTATTGGGATCACGCTCGAAGTCTTTCGTCGCGTTCTCGAACTGGGGTGAGATTCGAAGAAAACGTCATGCGCCGTTGTTTTTTTCTGTCACGTGAAGGAAATTTAGACCGGATAGCGTTATTTGGATTGGGACGCCTGAATAGGTATGAGAATCGGATATCTGTTGCCAGTTACGGCTGTGCTCTGTCTTTCAGCTAGAGTGGGATTCGCGGACACAATCGTGCAGACGCAAGAAGTAGGGTTGACGAACGTCGGAAGCTCGTTTGCTGTTCCTGTGACTTTTAACGATTTCGATCCCGGACAGGGGACTTTGACGGCTATTACTCTCGGTCTCGAAGCCAGTTTCTCCGGTACCGTCGGGATCGAAAACGTGAGCAACGTCCCGGATGTCGCGAGCGGTATCATCGGCGGCTCTGTCACGGTCGCGACGAACGACAATTCGCTGGTAGCCCAGGTCTCTCCCTCCGCTGCGGGCGCTACACACGATTTCAGCGCCTTTGATGGAACACTTGACTTTGCGGGGACGTCGGGTGCTACAGACGCGGTTTCGGGTGCGGCGCTTGGGACTACGACGATTGCGCCAGGCTTCGTGCTTCCTTTGTTTACTGGCAACGATCAAATCTTTCTAACGCTGACAGCCAGTACCTTTCCGGTGGCGGACGGTATAGAGAACGAGGCGGTGAAGGACACAGCAAACGCCCACGCAACCGTGCAACTGACCTACACCTATACACCGGTACCAGAACCGGGTGCGGCGGCACTGCTGACCATCGGTATGGTCGCCCTGCTACGGCTCCGCTTCAAATCCCGTCGATGACAGTTGCGCGTCAAGGCCCGGTTTCCGAAGAGTGGCGTCCTGCTCGGGCTTGAGGCGATACTTTGGAGATGCTGGCCTACGCTAGCGGAAGGCCATGTTCTTCTAGAGTGCCGCGGACTTCCTTCGGACTCAGGCGGGAAGCGTCGTACTCGACGAACAGTTCGTTTCCGGAGGGCAGCACTTGAGTTCTGAACATGCCGTAGACGGCGTGAATGCGGGCGATGCTTTTCAGATCCTCGTCGCTGAGCGGACGCGAGAGCTTGAACGTGATGTCGACCTTCGTCATCGGCAACAGAATAACATCTACTGAGAATTCGGCTGTTTCACTTTCCAGAGGATTTGGCGGAGAATGCCGAGCCAGGTTTCGGCATCGGAAGCCGGCAGCCCGAGGCGGCGGACCAGCCGTCTGACTTTCAGTTCGGTTGATGTCGATGTTCGCTCGTTGATGTAGCCGGACCGTGTGAGCAGGTCGAGCAGTAATAGCGTGATCGCTTCGTAGCTTTCGGCGGAAGCGGCGGCCGGAGGGTCAAAATGAGTGTGAACCGCGTCAGAGTTGCGGCGCAGTTCGTACAGGCACGTGGCAACGGCCTGACCGAGGTTCATGGATCCGTGTTCCGCGCGCGTTGGGATGCGCAAAAGCCAATGACAATGGCTCATGTCGTCGTTCGAGAGGCCGAACTTTTCACTTCCGAAGAGTAGGGCGGCGGGCGAGGATTGGAGATGCTGCTTCATCATCTCGCCTGCGGCTTCGAGGCGGTAGAGGGGTACGTGAAGGTCGCGGTTGCCGACCGCGGTTGTGCCTACGACCATCGTGCAATCGGCGATAGCTGCGGCAACAGTGTCAAAGATCTCGGCGTTTTCCAGAATGTATTGAGAACGCACCGCGGATTTGGCTTCCTTGAAGGCGACGTCGTAAGCGTTCACTAAGCGGAGATGGGTGAATCCGAAATTACTCATGGCGCGCGCGGCGGCACCGATGTTGAGAGGATTGCGAGGAGAAACGAGAACGATTCGAAGAGGGACCTCTTTCCACGCCTCCGTTTCAGCGGCCACTACTGCTCCAGATAGGTATAGCCTTGCAGGCCCTCTTCGTAGAACTTTAACAGCCGACCGGCTTCTTCGTAGCCGACGCGCTGTTCGCGTACGGCTGTTTCGACGTCTTTCCGGAACTGATCGACCAGGGTCTGGGTGTTGTATTGCACGTAATTGAGTACTTCGCGGACGGTATCGCCTTGCACGACGGTTTCGAGAACGACGTCGCCATGCTCGTCCAAGCTGACGTGGACAGCGTTCGTGTCGCCGAAGAGGTTGTGAAGGTCACCGAGAATTTCCTGGTAGGCGCCCAGCAGGAATGCGCCCAGAATGTAGGTGCCATTGTTCAACGGGTGCAAGGCAAGGGTCTTCTTTACATCGCGTCGATCGATGAACTGATCTACCTTGCCGTCCGAATCGCAGGAGATGTCTCCTAACACGGCGTGACGGGTAGGTGGTTCTTCCAAACGGTGAATCGGCATGATGGGGAAGAGCTGCTTCACCGCCCAGCTATCGGGCATGCTTTGGAACAGCGAGAAGTTGCAGAAGTACGTATCGGAGAGCAAGCCCTCCAGGCCTTCCAGCTCTTCGGGGAAATAATCGAGTCCGCGGGCGAGGCTCAGAACCTTGCGGCAGATGGACCAGAAGAAGTTTTCCGCCAAACTGCGCTGTTCGAGCGTGAGATAGCCGAGACTGAAGAGGTTCAGGGCTGAGTCGAGCGCCTGCTGGGCGTCATGGTAGGTTTCGAGCAGGTTTTTCTTGTTGATAGATCGATGAGTTTCGACCAGATCGATGAGGGGCTGCTCCGAATCCTCCGGGACGCTGTTGGGTAGATCTTCTTCGCCGTAGCCGCTGACGCCGAGAACGTTGAAGACAAGAACACTGTGATACGCCGCGACGGCGCGGCCGCTCTCGGACACGATGGTGGGGTGCGGAACTTCTGCTTCATCACAGATGCTTTGAATGTGGTACACGATGTCGCGAGCGTATTCTTCGAGGGTGTAATTGACGCTTGATTCGAAATCGGTTTGCGAGCCATCGTAATCGATACCGAGTCCGCCCCCGACGTCCAGGTAACTGAGACCAGTACCGAGCTTTTTCAAGTCGACATAGATGCGCGCGGCCTCAATGACAGCCGCTTTGATCTGACGGATGTTGGTGATCTGGCTGCCGAGGTGGAAATGGAGCAGCTTGAGCGAGTCCTCCATGCCACGTTCTTTCAGGAAGTCGACCGCTTTGAGCGCCTCGCTGGCGGTGAGGCCAAATTTAGAGCGGTAGCCGCCCGACGATTTCCAGCGTCCGGAACCACGGCTGGCGAGTTTCACACGCAGACCAATGGTAGGCCGCACGCCCACCTGCTCGGCATGCCGGGCGATGAGATCGAGTTCGGTGAACTTTTCGACGACAGGCGTAATGCGACGGCCGATCTTTTGGGCGAGCATCACCATTTCGATGTACTCGTCGTCTTTGAACCCGTTGCAGATTATGGGCGTGTTGTTATCGGCGATGGCGAGGACGGCCAGCAGTTCCGGTTTGGAGCCGGCCTCAAGACCGAAGTGATAAGCGCGTCCGAATTCGAAGACTTCTTCGACAACCTGGCGCTGCTGATTCACTTTGATGGGGTAAACACAGCAATAACCGCCGTTGTAGCCATGCTCACGAATGGAAGACTCGAACGCCTGATGCATTTCGCCCAAGCGGTGTTTCAGGATATCGGCAAAGCGAATGAGGATGGGAAGCGAGATCCCGCGCCACTCCAGCGTATCGACGAGTTGCTTCAGATCGATGCGGCGATTCGCTTCCTTGGTGGGGTGGACAAACAAGTTGCCGTTCTCGCCGACGGAGAAGTAGCCCTTGCCCCAACTGGAGACATCGTAGAGTTCGGAAGCGTCCGTTGTGGTCCAACGGTCGGCGGGTTCGCGCACTTGGGCAGCGACAGCAACTTTAGCGTTCACGGGTGCTCCTTGGGGTGGTTGAAAACGGGAAAAGTGTCGTCGCGGTGCCTTACAGAACCAATTAGAACACGAAAGAAGGAGTAGACGGGCTTAGCCCGGGAGGGTAGCTGTTTCCATCCAAAAATTCTTCACATCCTGGGCAGCCGTCATCAGGCCGTCGAGAGTGGAGGGCTTTCGGAGATAGGCGTTGGCGTGCGCCTCGTACGCGCGCCGGACGTCCGATTCCGCTTTGGAGGACGTTAGAACAATGACCGGAATCCAGCGGGTGCGCGGGTCGTCCTTGATTTGCGCCAGGACATCATGACCACTGATTTTCGGGAGATTGAGGTCGAGCAAGATCAGATCGGGCCGCCAGGAATTCTCTCCATCGCGGGTACTGGCGAGCAGTTCGATGCCTTCCGCGCCATCCTTCGCGACGCTGATCTTGACGTTCGCGTTTAACTCCTCGAAGGCCTCTTCGAGAAGGCGGACATCGCCCGGATTGTCCTCAATAATTAGGAGCTCCAGCGGTCTATGCGATTGAATCCCGGCCATTTGATGCTAGAGGCGCAGTGAGACAGACTAGTCCTGCCTGAACACCACCCCCGCTAGTAAGACTACGTTTTCGCAATTATGTTGCGTGCCGAAATGAAGCGTGGGCCATCCCGGTGCCGGGTGAGGGAGGGCTGGTCTGGCGGAACGTTCTATTTACCTTACATTCCTTTAAAGGCTGGTGGGACGGAAACCGATAGAAAGTCAGAGCCCCGCATACGGCAGACCGTGTGCGCCGAGGCACAGCGCGTGGGAGCACGGGGAGGCGAGAGGTTGTCGTCCGTCGTTGTCGTCTATCAACGCTCAGCGCTTGGCCAGGTGGGCTTTGATGAACATGGAGCAAGCAAACCCCCGCGAAAACTCGGTGCCATCGGAAAGCTGGAACTTGATCGAGAATGGCCTCGGCGGAGGACGGTCAGTTGCTCCCCGAGGCAAGGTACTAGTTGTAGACGCCTCAGCGGAGCGTAGACAGCAGACGAAAGCGATCTTGGGTGAGCTGGATCACGAAGTGGTCGAGGCGAATAGCACTTCGGAGGCGATCGGCTCCATATCGATCCATCGTGTCGACCTTGTGTTGATTGATTTAGAGGCCCCGGAGATGGGAGCGATCGAGTTTTGCCGCATGGTTAAAAAAGCGGGCGCCACGCAGCTTCTGCCGGTTTTCGTCGTGGCTGCAACGGACGACCTGGAGAGCGAGGTTCGCGCCATTGAAGCGGGCGCCGACGAATATTTTGTGGCGCCGTTGCGTCAGCAAGCGTTTCGGGCGCGCGTACAGGCCAGTTTGCGGCACAAAGCGGTGATCGACTCGTTAGATGATTCCGAAACGGTGTTATTTTCGCTCGCTCAGTCGGTGGAGGACCGGGATCCTTCGCTAGGGCAACACTGCGAGCGCTTGTCGCTAATGGCGGCCGCCATGGGTGTTGCGCTCGGGCTGCCTCCGCGCGAGATTCTGGTCCTGCAGCGCGGCGGATTCCTGCATGACATCGGCAAGGTTGGTATTCCCGATGGCATTCTCTTCAAGGCCGGCCCTTTGACACCGGATGAGTGGGAGATCATGAAGAGCCACGCAGAACGCGGCGAGCGAATTTGTAAGAATATGCGTTCCTTGGAACCGGTGCTTCCCATCATTCGCAGTCATCATGAACGATGGGATGGAAGCGGTTATCCAGACGGGCTCAAAGGCGAAGCAATTCCGCTGTTGGCGCGCATTCTTCAACTGGCTGACATTTACGACGCGCTAACGACCGAGCGCCCTTACAAACGGGCATTGAAATCGCAGGAAGCGTTGCGCGTCATCCGCGAAGAAGTAGAGAAGGGCTGGCGCGATCCGCGACTAGTGGAGCTATTCGCTGACCTGTTGCCGATGTTTGACTCTCCGTCTTCGCCTGATTTCTCGCGCCTGTCACTGCATGCGCTCGCATCCTCCATCGAACGCTTCCGAAACGATACTGGCAAGACGCAATCGAGCGCGGCATTGCTCGGGCGGCGCGAACCTGCGAGCCGGGTCAACGGTTTATAATCGCGACCAAGATGCTGTTCGGATAAGTTCCGAGCGGGATCTTCGTCTTTGATGTCCGCACCTCAACCCGCGAATCGCATGCGAGCACCAGATGCTTTGCGTGTGTTGAATCAGCAAATTGTTAGTTGCTTTCGCTGCCCACGCCTAGTGGCGCATCGCGAAGAGATCGGCCGCGTGCAGCGGCGCGCTTACAGAGGGCAAGAGTATTGGAGCAGGCCTGTTCCCGGTTTCGGCGATGCGGCGGCGCGAGTACTGATTGTCGGCTTAGCGCCAGGCGCGCATGGCGCCAATCGCACAGGGCGCATCTTCACAGGCGACCGCTCGGGCGAATTTCTGTATCGAGCGCTGTTTGAAGCGGGCTTCGCGAATCAATCGCAGAGCGCAACACGGGAGGACGGCCTGGTGCTCACCGACGCGTACATCACGGCTGCGGTTCGCTGTGTTCCGCCGGATAATAAGCCGACGCGTGAGGAGGTGCTGACCTGCCGGCCCTTTCTGCAACGCGAGATAGCAATTCTGAAGAATGCGCGGCTGGTAGTGGTTCTCGGCGGTATCGCTTTGGATGCGTACTTGTCAGTGCTCCAGGATTCCGCGTTGATTCAATCCCGTGCTCGATTCAAGTTTGGGCACGGCGCTCTATTTCAGACGCACGAAGGCGGCCCGACGGTGCTCTGCTCGTATCATCCGAGCCAGCAGAATACGTCGACCAAGCGTCTAACTGCCGAGATGCTGCGGAACATATTCGTGCAGGCGCGGAGCTTGATCAATCGAGCCGCATCCGTACCGGTGAGTTGACGGTACGCTGTCTGCGGAACTCCACTCGTAGCGTTGCCTAGCCCGGATATCTCACCAGGGTGATGGAGAGCGGATAAGCTGGAAGCCGATCGATGGGAGGGGGTTTTTGGCTAGCGAGAGCGTCATTGCTTGGCATAAAACAGCTTTCAAGCATGCTCCGCCAAAGCTGGGTGTGCGCTGAATGAGAGATGTCAAAGAACTGTATTGCGGTTGGGTTCAGCAGCGGAGTTGGGCGTACGCGTGTGCCAATGTTTGCCAATGCGGATAACTGCTGGCGAGCGATACTCAGACCTTGCGAGCGGTGACGCGCACCTGCCCACCGATGCGGAGCAGTTGCAAGCGGATGGTTTCGCATTGCGCACGCGCCCATTCCGTGGCGGGAAGCGCCAGTCGGCGAAACGCGCTCATCAGCACATAGGCGGCAGCCGACAGATACAGACGCAATTGGTTGGCGCTCAGGGTGGCCGCGCTGACTCGTCCGGCGAAACGAATACTGTTCCTTGATGCGGTTTTCCATGTCGCCCCGGGCGCAGTACAGTTCTTCATACAACTCCATGCAGGCCAGTTCGCCGCCGCCAGCGACGTGACCACATAACGTGGATTTTCTTTGCCGGCGATCTGCTCCGCTTTGGCGACGACACGACGCGCGGGGCTCCAGCTGTCGTTGGTTTCGTAAAAGGACTCGGTAAACACACGCGCGGCCTGGGCGGTCTGCCGGTAGAGCGCAGCGGCTTCTTGCCTCTGCGGTTCGATGATCCGCCGCAAACGCTCCTTCCGCGCGAAGCCGAAGGCGTAGTCGACTTGGTTGACTTCGCACCAGGACATCAACGCCTCACGGCAGAAGCCGGAGTCCGCGCGCAGAATGATTTTGACCTGCGGCCAGCTTTGCCGAATCTGCTTCACGATGCGCTCGATCTCCTCCAGCGAGCCGGCGCCGGCGCCCATGTTGGCAGCCCGTAAGCGTACGCCCAGCAGATGGTCGCCGCACACGATGTACAGCGGCAGATAGCAGTAGTGATTGTAAAAGCCGTAAAAGAAGCGCTGCTCTTGATGACCGTGCACCGGCAGATCGGTCGCATCCAGATCGACACGATCTGCCGCGGCGGCTCGGCATGCGCTTCCAGGAAGACGTTCACCAGCAACTCATCTATCTGGGCACCCTGATAGTAGACCTTCTTATAGCGGTCTTCCACGCCAGGCTCTCCGGCCGACTCCAAACGGTTTAGCGTGCTTTTGCCTGCCAGCGCATTCTCCGGTTCCGTGCTCCCGGCCAACAGCATCAACAGTGGATCCTCGCGCAACTGCTCATGATCGTTCAGATCTTCATAGCCCAGTGCCAGCCCGTAGACCCGCTGCGGCATCATCTCCCGCACGCTGTGCCGTACCCGGCCCTGCTCACGGCCGTCCAGAAAGCAATCGCTCAGCCGTCCCAGCAAATCAATGCGCCGATCTACTTCGCGCAGCAGCAGCCCGCCGCCATTCGAACTAATCCTTCCTCCATCGAAACGCGCCCTCACCGAACAGGACCACAAACCGGCAAGCTCGAAATTCCATTGGGTACACTCTGTAGCAAGCATATGGGCGGTTTTCTCCTTCGCAAACTGTTGTGTGGAAACTCAGTTATGCCAGAAGTAACAGTCCTTTGCCATCTCTTTGTGAGATATCCCGGCTAGTTCTGGATGAGCAATTTATGCTGGGTAAGTGCGAAGTTTATTGTATATAGGCGCTCATCCCGACGACGAAGTTTTCTTCGCCGGAGGCACGCTTGCCAGGTATGTCGAAGAAGGAACACGTGTCAGCATCATCTGCGCAACACGAGGGGAGCGCGGAGCTACAGCGGATCTGTGCTCGATCGAAGAGTTGCCCAAAATGCGCGAGGGAGAACTGATCGCCGCGATGCAGGCGCTCGGAATAACGGATATTCACTTCCTGCCATACGAAGATCAAAAGCTCTCGACAGCGCCGCCGGACGAAATTCGAAAACATCTGGTGGGGATCATACGGCAAGTGAAGCCGCAGATTGCGATTACATTCGACCCTGAAGGCGCCAATCAACATACGGATCACATGGCGATCAGCCGTTTTTCGTCCGATGCGGTATCGGCGGCGGCGGACGGCCGCTTTTATCCGGAACTTGGCCCAGCACACCAAATCGAGCGGCTGTTATGGCATCCGACTATTCTGTTCAGGCTTCCCGAAGATGTACATCTGCAGAGTGAGGCGGGAATCGATTTTCTGCTGGATGTGAGCCGTTGGACTGAGAAAAAGGCGGATGCGATCCGGGCTCATCGTACGCAACTACCTGGGCTGGGAAAACTGTTCTTCGAGAATCCGAATGGCCGCCGCACGTTTTCGAAGGAAGCATTTCGCGTCGCGTGGGGACCACGGCCGCAAACGATTCCGGCCGACGACTTGTTCGCGAAGTAAGCGCTACTTCTCCGCCAGCTTGTGGGCTAGCCGGCCGCACGCGTCGCCCGCGCCCAGGATCTGTCATGTGGATCGTTCGACAGAAGACACAGATCGCGCGAATTCCGGCGCCATGCGCGTAAGAGGATGAGCGCGATGACGATGAGGGCGAGGGATAATCCGCACCAGAGCCCGTAGACGCCGTAGCGATAGCGAAAACAGAGGACATAACCTATGGGCAAGCCGAAGAACCAATACCCGGCCAGGTTCACCAACATGGGGGTCCGTGTGTTGCCAATTCCGCGGAGCGCGCCAGTCGCTATGGTTTGAATACCATCGAACAGTTGAAACAGCGCCGCCCACGCGAGCAGGCCCACGCCGATAGAAAGCACAGCAGGGTCGTTCGTGTAAACGTGGAGAATCGGCTTCGGGACAGTTAGAAATGCGATGGCCGAACAGACCATGAAAGCGGAGCCGAGCGCGATGGCGATGAAGCCATTCCTGCGAGCTCGTTCCGGTTCTCGCCGGCCGAGTGCGTGACCGACGGCGACCGCGGCAGCCGAGGCGGTTCCCAGGGGAACCATGAATGACACGGATGCACAGTTGATGGCAATCTGATGCGCGGCGAGAGCTTCGGGCGTTAACCGGCCTGCTAAAACCGCTGCCGCACCAAAGGCTCCAATTTCCAAAAGAATTTGGGTAGCCGCAGGAAGGCCGATTCTTAAAAGCTGCGAGATGCGGCACCAGTCTGGTCGGCGTGAAATACTCCCGAGCAGCGGCTGCTTTCTCTCAAACCACCAGATGCAAAACCCAAGGACCGCAGCCATGTAGATCCGCGCCATGCACGTTGACAGCGCGGATCCCACGACGCCGAGAGCCGGAAATCCCCAGTGCCCTTGAATGAGCAGCCAATTGAATAACCAGTTGACGAAGTTAGCGCTGACAAGCGCGACCATGACTGGACGAACGTGACCCGTGCCCTGAAGATAACGGCGGAACGCGCCATAGAGCAAGAGCGGCAGGGTGCTCCAGGCCAGAGTTGAAACGAAGGCGCCGGCCAAACCACTGACAAGTGGATTGATGCCGAGCACGAAAAATAGCGGCGGCATGGCTCGGAACAAGCACATCAGCGGGACTGCGAGGAAGAGAGCGAGATAGACGCCTTGCGCCAAAGAGTGGCGGCAATCCCGGCGGTCACCCGCTCCGTAAGCCTGCGAGACAAGCGTGTCGAGACCAAGCAGCAGGCCCATGCCGAAAACGGCAAGAGAGTAGAATGCGCTCGCGCCAATACCGATGGCGCCGATCGCGGCAGGACCCAGGCGCCCGACCATGATGATGTCGACCACGCTCATACTCATCCAGCCGAGTTCGGCGAATACAACGGGTATGGCGAGCGCGACGACGCGCCTTATGTCGTTCAGAAGAATGCTACGCTCCTCAAGAGACACTTTTGAAAATCCTGTCGCCAACTGACGCGATGCCGCGCCAGGATTGCATCTCTCTTTGTGACGCGCATCGCGTCATGGCAACAAACATGGCCGCTTCCAGAACAACTTCCGTATCCAGATACTTATTGTCGGTGCTGCGCATTGTAGCGGGCTTTACGTTTACCCTGCACGGCTTGCAGAAGTTTGGCGCATTCGGAGGGATGCACGGCCACAGAGCTGCTGTCTTCACGCTGATCTGGTTCGCCGCGGTGCTGGAGACGATCGGTGGACCGCTGCTGATTTTAGGCCTGTTTACAAGACCGGTAGCATTCATTCTTGCTGGGGAAATGGCTGTCGCGTATTTTCGCGGGCATGCACCTCACAGCTTGTGGCCTGTTGTGAATGGCGGCGAACTGGCGGTTCTCTACTGCTTTATCTTTCTATATATTGTGGCAGCGGGCGCCGGTCCGATCAGTGTGGACCACCTCATGGGTAAACGCGGGGCCTAAGACCTCCAATCGCTGCGCTCATGGCTCCGCAGCCACTAGTGCGGTTGATTTGCAATCGTTTCAAGCTGTCGAAGATGATTGCCATCGTGCCCTGCCATAGTTTCGACGATCGTCTGAAAGGTCATGTCGCCTCGCTCTGGGTGCTTTACGGGCTTTGCAAGCGCCTGCGGGCCGGCGGCTTCGATGAGGGCCAGATTCCATCGGCGCAGAGTCGAGAAAGTATCGAGCGCGGTCTTCGCTGGGACCGCTTGGTAGTTGCGCGCCCAAGCTGCCTGATCGAACGTTTGAATGATATGGTGCGGTTCCGCGAGGGTTTGCCGGAGCCGAAACGCGAAGGCGATTTCCGTATCCGCCAAGTGACAGATGATTTCGCGCGCGGTCCACTTCCCGGGACTATAACTTCGCTCGAGACCATTGGGTCCAAGCCGCTGAACGATCTCTGAGATGCGCGTTGCCGTATTCGCTAGGATTTCGTTCGGAGCCGAGTTACCGATGTAGCCTGCGTATGGATTGACAGATGTAGCCATGTGCCATTTTCCACTATCGCGGAGTCCTCGCGGGCGCTTCGGCAAGGGGCGCGCAAAGCGAAAGTTGAGGATCCGCCGTGCTTGATGAGGCCGATGAGGCCGAAAAGGACTGTCAAAGCCACTAAGTGACGGGTCTTATCATCCCCCATTTTCCCCTTGTTCCCACGAAGACGGACTTAGCAGTTAGAAGGTCTAAACGGGAATTGCTCGGAAGCGGTGAATACAAGCGCACTGGAAAATTGGCGCATTAACAGTTTCGATAGAGTACGTACTGACCAGATCATCGCTAGGAACCTTCGCACGTTCCCCAAGAGGATGTGTAAGATATCGCTCTCCATGCCTGGTATTCAGGTGCTTGATCTGCGCCATCTGCGAATATTGATCGAGATGTGTCTCTGCTCCCTAGATGCACGGCAGATTATGCAATACGGCGGGACCTGTTCTTTTCGTCACGTATTTCAGCGGCTCAAATTCCGGCTGGAATGCATCCAACAAATGTGCCCAGCTATTCGGCCACACGCAGGCGCTCACATAGCGTGACGAGAGGTACACCCTTTTCGACCCGCCTGTCGCGTGCTCCTGAGACAGCGAAGTTCCTGCGGCGCGCTGCTCCGGCTTTCTTTCGAGAGATCTCAAAGGAATACAAGCGCGAAAGCATCGCCGCTCCGAAGCACCCTACCCCGCAGCTTTGGCCCGATCAGGGCATACACGCTGCTTGGCTAGGGCATAGCACCGTACTTCTGAAAATTGACGGTTTTACGATCCTTACGGATCCGGTGTTCAGCACACGAGTCGGTTTGAACTTCGGCCCACTGACGGTTGGAATCAAGCGGCTGGTTGACATTGCCGCGTCTGTGGAGGAGTTGCCGCGCATTGATCTGGTCCTGCTTTCGCACGCGCACATGGATCATTTCGATCTGCCCAGCTTGCGCCATCTCGAGAATGCCGCGACGTACGTTGTCACAGCGGAGAAGACCTCCGACCTGCTGCGGACCCGGCGATATAGAGCGGTGCATGAACTGCGTTGGAATGAAACCGTACAGGCGGGGGCAGCCGAAGTGAGAGCTTTTCAGGTGGCACACTGGGGGGCTCGCATGCGCAGCGATATTTACCGTGGCTTTAACGGATACCTGATAGATGTGGGGCCGCACCGGATCGTTTTTGGCGGAGACACGGCATATACGGATAGCTTCAAGCAGCTTCGCTCCTCCAAGCCAGTGGAGCTTGCCATTATGCCTATCGGCGCATACGATCCCTGGATTCGCGTTCACTGCAATCCAGAACAGGCATGGACAATGGCGAACCACGCGGGAGCTGAATATGTTCTGCCGGTTCATCACCAGACGTTTCAATTGAGCCGTGAACCGCGATCGGAACCGATAGAACGAATCGTGGCTGCGGCAGGTTCACAGCCGGAGCGGGTCTGCGTTCACGATATCGGCGAAGAATTTCACCTCTAGAGCGGCCGCGGCTAGTTAATACCTCAGAATCTGCCACAGGTTGCTGTAATCGTCCGTCCAGGTGCGCAACCCGGGAGCCGCCTCGATTTTCGACAGCTCTCCATGGAAAAGGGCGTCGTCGAAGAAGTGGGGACGGCTGCTGACCAGCACATAAGTCGCGCTGTAGATCTCAAGAGCATCATTTTCATCGCTATCCACCTGCCATACCGGTTTACCGGATTCGCGGGCGGCGAGTAGCACCGCTGGAGCAAGGTTCAGATATCGATTGGAAATGTGTACGGCGAGCACGCCATCCGGCTTGAGATGCCGCCAATAGATTTGGAAGGCTTCGCGAGTCAGCAAGTGCACTGGAATAGCGTCGCCCGAAAAGGCGTCGATTACGAGAATGTCAAAGCGCTGGTTTGTCTCCTGGGCAAGCGAGAGACGCGCATCTCCGAGAACTATGTCGACGTGCGAGGGACAATCCGCAAGATAGGTGAATCGCTTTCTTGCAATGTCAATTACCAGCGGATTGATGTCATAGAAGCGAAAGGTGTCGCGGGCCCGTCCATAAGCGGCCAATGTTCCGGCACCCAAACCGACGACGCCCATGCGCAGAGGCCCGCTTTTCTGTAAGACGCGCCAAGTGAGTCCAATACCCGAATCACGCGCATAGTAGGTGGTTGCCAGATGGTTCAAAGGAGTACTGAGGAACTGGATGCCGTGAGTGATCGTTCCGTTGTTTAGCTGGCGAATCGTCTGTCCGCGATCCACGAGATCCTCCACTCGCAAGGCGCCATAAAAATTGCGCGCCAGAAAGGTGGCCGCGTGAGTCTGTCGCCAGGTCTCGCGGCCCATGTAGACAGCGAGTAGAAAGCTGACGGTCAGTCCGGCCATCCAAAAGGAAAACGCAAGATTCGGCCGTTTCCATCCGGCACGTTCGAGCCAGAGGACAAGCAGCAGCAATCCCTCGCAGGAGGCAAACGCGATGGGGTATTCGTACATGGCCGAGAATACGCGGGGAGCGATGAAGGCCACGAATAATCCACCGAAGGCGCCCCCCGCCGCCAATGATAAATAGAATGCAGTCAGTTGATTTGCTTGCGGCTTGAGCCGGGCAACTTCGCCATGACAAGCCATGGCGCAGACGAAGAGCGAGGCCGAAAGAAGCGGGACAGCGACCCGAATCGGCGCGCTCTTCAATGCATAAGTCCCGGCGGCATAAGCTCCGGCCGCGAGGCAAGCCAGCGCGGGCAGTACAAGCGGGAGGTAGATCCAGCGCTTATACCAGCGATCGCTCTCAAACGTCAGGATGAACGTAAGCAAGTAAATGCCGAGGGGAACTACCCACAGCAGGGGCATGGGCGCTATGTTCCGCGTGAGAAGATTCGTTACGGTTAACAGGAGCGTGGAAGCGCAAGCGGGTAAGGCAATCCACAACGCTATTTGCGCGGTCGTGCCATGCCGAGCCGCATCGCTGATCGGCGCGATGCGATTGCTACCGGAGCGGCCGGCAAGTAGAGCGGTTGCGACGCATGACACGGCGAACACGACGAAGGCGCCGGACCAAAACAAAACTTGCTTGTGGCCGTTCCAGTAGGGCTCGATCAGAACAGGATACACGAGTAACGCGAGCAAAGATCCGGCGTTCGAAAGCGCGAAATAGCGGTAGGGAAGAGCGTCTGGGCTGGTCCTCGCGTACCAGCTCTGCAGAAGCGGGCTAGTAGCGGAAAGCAGCACAAAAGGCAAGCCAATGGATGTAGCGAGCACGCCAAATACCAGCCAAGTGGGATCCTGACCGGGTCTCGGCTGCCATTTCGGGTTGGGAAAAATGGGCAGCATGGCGAAGCCGGTGAGTAAGAGAAGCGCATGAACAGCCGTCTGCACTTTGAGATTGAACGTACGCGCAAGGCCATGTGCGTACAGATAGCCCAGCAGGAGCGCGGCCTGAAAGAAGAGTAAGCAGGTGATCCACACGGCAGCCGAGCCGCCGAACCACGGCAGAATCAGTTTCGAGGCAAGCGGCTGAACGAGAAACAGCAGGCAGGCGGCGATGAGGATGGTTGTCCCGAAGAGCAGCTGCAAAGAAGCCAATCGTTTCCGGTGAACAGGTTTTGTCGACTGCGCGTGGGCCGCGAAGCTGGACACAAGTCAGGATTTGCCGAGAGCGGTCTCAATCGCCTTCACAGCCATGGGACCCATGACGGCGTATCCGGCAGCATTCGGATGCAATCCATCGGCCGTCAGATCGCGCTTCAGCATTTTGTTCTCGTCGAGCAATGCCGGGTAGTAGTCGAGATGCGTGAAGCCATTATGGGCGCAGTAATCCTTTATCCACACATTCAGCGCCAGAATCTTTTCGGGCGGACGCCGGTCGGTTTGCGGTCTGATGTAGTCGCAAACGGGAGTCACGGACGATAACACGACGCGGATTCCGTTGGACTGCGCGAGCTGCGACATAGAGGCAAGGTTTGCTTCGATATCTTCGAGAGTCTCCGGCCCGGTATTGCCGGCAATGTCGTTCGTCCCGGCAAGAATCACTACCACCTTCGGCGCCAGTGCAATCACGTCCGGCCGGAATCGAATAAGCATCTGCGGTGTAGTCTGCCCGCTGATGCCGCGATTGATGTACGGCTTACCGGGGAAGAACCTGTCCTGGTCATGGCCCCATGCGTCGGTGATGGAATCGCCCATGAACACGACTCGATCCTCGCCCGCAACCGGAGGACCTAGCTGTACGTTGTCAGCCCGATAGCGTGACAGATTCGCCCAGTCTTTCAGAATCTTTTCGTCGCGGGCCAATTGGGACTGAAGTTTCGGGAAATCGACTTGTTGAGTTTCTTCTGAACGGGACTGGGGGGGCGCGGTCGTTTGCGCGTAAACAGCCGATATTGCGAGCGCGGTTAATGCGAGAAGGAGAGCTTTCACCTGTGTCGTCTCGTTGAAGAGTATCGCATTCACAGAATGTCAAACAGCGGATCGGCGCTTGATGTCGATGCTGAGCCGCTTGATCTTTTGATTCAGGGTGGAAAGCGGGATTCGCAGGGACTCCGCCGCCTCCGTTTGGCTGTAATGGACGGATTCGAGCGCTTCGATGATCTTGCGGCGCTCGAAGTCCGCGACAACTTCAAAGAGAGAGGCGTCGGGCGAAAGCATGCCGTTGAGATCGCGCGAAATGCGCAGGCCGCTTGCCTGCTGCAACTGATCGGGCAAGACGTGGGCCGGAACAGAGGGCGAAGTAGCCAGCACGACTGCGCGCTCGATCGCGTTCTCGAGTTCTCGCACGTTGCCGGGCCAGTTGTGTTCCATCAGGATTTGCATCGCCTCAGGTTCGAAAGTGAGCATGGAACGGCCATCGCTATTAAGGAATTTTTCGTTCTCACGGCAGTAGCGAGTGAAGAAGGCGTCGATCAGATGCGGTATGTCTTCCTTGCGATCGCGCAACGGCGGCAAGCTCAAGTTGATGACGTTGAGACGGTAATACAAATCTTCCCGAAACTTGCCCTCTTCCACCAGTCTCCGCAAATCCGCGTTGGTAGCGGCAATCAGGCGAACGTCCACGCGAACGGTTTCGCTTGAACCGACGGGCATAAACTCGCGGTCTTGCAGGACGCGAAGAAGCTTGATCTGAATCTCAGGACCAATCGTTCCGATCTCGTCGAAAAAGATGGTTCCGCGATTGGCCGTCTCGAAATAGCCTTTGCGGTTTGCCACCGCGCTGGTAAACGATCCTTTCACGTGCCCGAACAGCGTAGATTCGAGCAGCTCTGAGGAAAGGGAGCCGCTGTTTACGGGCACAAACGCTTGGTCGGCGCGCGCCGAGTTGGCGTGAATGGCTTTGGCGATCAGCTCTTTGCCGGTACCCGTTTCGCCGGTGATCAGAATGGTCGCGCGGCTTGGCGCTACTTGCTCCACTTGATCCAGCAGGCGCAGCATACGGTCGCTTTTGCCCACGATGTTGGGAAACGCATAACGCTGCTTGAGGGCGCGTTTGAGCTGAGTGTTCTCACGTTCGAGATGACCTTTCGAGATCATGCGGTCAATCTCGATCAGCAGCTTCTCGTTATCCCAGGGCTTGGCGAAGTAATCGTTCGCGCCCGATTTGAGCGCCCGCACTGCTACTTCGACGGAACCGTAGGCGGTCAGCAAGAACACTGGGGTTGCGGTGTCGTGGCGCCGGATATCGGCGAGAACATCTAAACCGGAACGATCCGGCATCATCAAATCGAGCAGTACCAGATCGTAAGAGCCAGACTCGAACTTCTGCAGCCCGGTCGTCGCGTTCTCGGCAAGCTCAACGAAGTAGTTCTCTTGTGTGAGGAGCAGTTCCAGGCTCTCGCGAATATCGATCTCGTCGTCGATGACAAGAATGCGGCGGCGATCGGGAGGACCGACGCGGTCAGCCGGCAAGGCTTGGTTTTGAAGACCCACTACAGTCGTTGTATCAGACATTTATAAAATGAAGCGCCCGGGAACGGACTGCGGGAAGGCTTGCTCGAAGGGGAACCCCGAGCGGAATTGGCCAGGCAACTATGCGGGGAGGGCCTCACGCCGCGGTTCGGCAGCCCTGGCGACGCGCGTGGAGGCACTGGGGAACTCCAGCCGGAACCGCGTGCCGCTATCGACTGTGCTGTCAACTTCAATGACGCCGCCGTGCTCTTGCACAATTCCGTAAGTAATAGCGAGTCCAAGCCCGGTTCCCTTCTTGGGCGCCTTCGTTGTGAAGAATGGATCGTAGATTCGGGACAGATGTTCCGATGGGATGCCCTGGCCGGTGTCGGCGATTTCAACGTGAGCGAACCCCGCCTCAGTCCACGTGCGGATGGAGAGAGTGCCGCCGCTGGGCATGGCATCTCGAGCGTTGATGAACAGATTCAGGAACACCTGCTGCAGCTTGCCGGAATTGCCTCTGACGGATGGCAACTGCTCGGCCAGAGTCATGAGGGTCGCGACACCTGTTTTTTCAAATTGATGCTCGACGAGCGTGGCAGTCTCGCGGATAACGCGATTTAAATCCAGTTCGACAAAATCCGTGGGCGATGTGCGGGAGAAGTTCAGAAGGGAATTGACAATTTCGCTCGCGCGGAACGTCTGTTTCGCGATTTTTTCAAGCAATTTAGACTTTTGATCGTCGCCTGAGACTTGCTTCGCCAACATCTGGGCATAGGTGGAGATCACGGCGAGAGGCGTATTCACTTCGTGCGCCACGCCGGCGGCCAGCAGCCCGATGGAACTGAGTTTATCGGCCTGCACCAGTCTGCGCTCCAGGTCGGCGCGATCCGTAATGTCGTCAAAGATGATCAGACGACCGATCTGCTGAAGGTCCTTCGCGACGAGCGGCGCAATGGCGAGATTTACGATGGACTCGCGGGGCGCGGCCGCGGCTTTGGCTAACTCCAGTCCGCCATAACCGTTCTTGGGCAAGCCGTTCGATGATGCGGGAGCACTCTCGATGCGTGTGCGGAGAGCCATTTTGTAGACGTTGTGAACGCCCCCATGTCCCCGGACTTCGTCGAATTTTTGGCACAGCTCGGGAGGGAACAGTTCGACGAGGGTCTTGCCCACGGCTTCGGCGCGCGTGATGCCCGTGAGCTTTTCGATTTGGGTGTTCCAACTTTCCACCCGGTCGTCCAAATCGGCGGCGAGGATACCCACGTTGATGGATTCAACTATGTTCTCGCTGAACTCCTTCAGGCGCTCGTACTCGTCCGCCTTTCGCTGCAGAGAGCTGTAGAGGCGCGAGTTCTCAATGGCGATTGCGACGTAATTGGAGAGCGTAACCAGGAGTTCGATGTCATCGCTCGACAGGAAGTCGCCTTCGGTGGTGCGGCTGACGCCGAAGAAGGCGATGGTTTTGCCGCGCGAGTTACAGGCAACGTAATAGGTGAAATCGAGTTCCGCGATGGTGTCCCGCACCGATTGAGGCCATTCCTGCGAAACAATGTCGCGTAGATGCTTGGGGCGTTCAAAGAACAGGTACGGTCTTCCGGAGGATTCGTCCAGGAAGCGCAGGTCTCCTGAGAACTCGCCCTGCAGCATTTCGGTGGCGGCGTGAGTATTTCCTGTTTGTGTTGACTGGCGGGCTAGCGGGTGCATTACCGAGCGGGTGGCGCGCCCGGGCTTCTGGGCCAACGAGTGAAGGTGGAATGGACCCGATGTCTCGTCGGCGAGGAAAAAGCCAAGTTGTTGAATGGAAAGTGTTCGCAGCAAGCGGTCCGAGACCTTCGACAGCATGACGTTCTGGTCGGTCTCGGAACTGAGTTCGCGCGCGAATTCAATCAGAGTTAGGCGGGCGTCGTAGCGGTCGCGATAGAACACCCTACGATCCAACTGCTCCTGTATCCAGCGCCGAATGGGTTGGAAGACAAAGGTCGCAAACGAGATAAAGACGACAAAGGCCGCGGGCTTGATGGTTTGGGTATTAAAAATGAGGAAAATGAGGCCATAGAAGGCGCCGATGACCACAAGCGTGGCGAGCGTATAGACGTATCCCTGCTGGAAGATAATATCGACGTCCATCAAGCGGTAGCGCGTGATGGCGTAGGCCCATGTCAGTGGTATCAACCCCATGGAGAGCACACTCAGGCTCATGATGTGATTGGGAACAGTGCCGGCAATGTAGGGAATCGCGTACAAGAGTGCAAATGGCGTCAAGCCGACTAACGCACCGTTGCGCAGGTATTTTAATTGCCGCCTTATCACGGGATCTTCTTCATGGGCGAAATCGATGCCGAGGGCCATGGCGCCGCCGAAGTACAGCAGCAGGGAGAAGGCGAGGGTCGCTCGATCCAACAGCCAGCGAACCTCGAACAGCGAAGTAGCGGATTTGAGCAGGCCTTCGGCGGCGGCGGCGATGACCAGCAGAAGGACGGCAGACGGGGCATATAGCAGCAGCCATCTACCGGGGCCTTTCAGCCAGCGCGGGCGCTGGTGAAAAGTCAGGCAGAAATGAAGAAAAACAGCGGGAGCAAACAGGTTCGAGACCAGATTGCCCCAATAGAGCGTTTCGTCAAAGGTGTTTAATTTGCCGGAGTAATGGAAACAGGAGGCGGCAAAGGAGAAGAGGCACAGGATAAAGAACTGGAACGATTTGGCGGCGCTGGTTCGCCGGTAATAGACGAACAACCCAATCGCGAGATAGAAAAAGCCGACGCCGTACTGGTAGTAAACGGCCGAATCGCGCGGGGCCGGTTGTATGAAGATGTTGCTCTTTTGAAATTCGATACCCGCTCGCCGCAGCGTGTAGTGTGTCGGCCCGAGCGGGACGCCGTCGGAGAGGGGGATTTGCCAGAGGGCCTGTGGAACGTCGAGCGCCTTTCCTATAGAGAAGCCCTGAATCTTAACGAGTTCATCACCGAGGCGGATTCCCGCTTTATCACCGGGGCCATCGGGTGAAATGAAGGCGGCAACAACCTGGTTTCGTCCGTCCGGAGCCTTGCGGTCTACCCACGTCACGCCATCGTCGTGGAGGGGATAGGAGCGCAAATGCTCAAAGCTGAGAACGGCAGCTATGACAGCGGCGGCCGTGCAGATAAGCAACAGAGTACCTGCGAACTGGTTCCTTGACGCGCTCACGAGACACCATGGCGAGTGGTACGGACCACTCGTTTGTATTCCCCGATTCTATAGAGTATGTAGTATTAGCACGTGAACCGCCAATTGGCGGCATTCTCTAAGTGACTGGGAACACGTGGTTAGGGTCACTCCCAAGCAGAATATTCGCAGCGTAACCTCTTCAATTCGGGAACACATCTCCCGATTCCGGTAGTACTAAACAGCGCAGACACCTGACCGACGTGTGAAGCGATAAGAAAGTTCTGGGTTGCGGCGGTGAGGGCCGGTGAACGCAGGCAGCTCTCATCTTTCTTGTTACCGGGCTGTAACCGGAACAGGCAGAGAGACGTCGGGGGCCTAGACGTTATGTGCAACAGGGCGTTGACGCTGAATCGAAACACACTTAGACTGAAGTAGACGCCCTCACAGCCTCACAAATAGGTGGTTTCCCTCTAATGAAGTTCTCGCTTGCCTTCCGCTCGCATGTAATGGTTGGCATTTCGGCCGTAACCCTGGCCGCTGCTGCAACTCTAATCGCCCAGGATCAGAAGCAGAGTACCGCTTCCAGCAGTTCCAGTGACTCCAACGAGACGGTCGCCAAACCGCTTACCAAGAAGCAGATAGCGAAGAAGCAGAGAGAATTGGAGAAGGAACTCGCCGGTCCCTGGAAGAAGTGGCTGAACCAGGATGTTGTCTACATCATCACGGACGAAGAAAAGCGAGCGTTCAAGCAACTGAAGACGGATGACGAGCGCCAGCAGTTTGTGGAGCAGTTCTGGTTGCGCCGGGATCCCACACCCGACACGGAAGAGAACGAGTTTAAGGAAGAGCATTACCGGCGGATCGCTTACGCGAACGATCATTTCGCTTCCGGCATTCCAGGGTGGAAAACAGACCGCGGCATGATCTACATCAAGTATGGTCCGGCGGATGAAATCGATTCCCATCCGTCTGGTGGATCGTATGAGCGTCCTATTGAAGAAGGCGGCGGCGAAACGTCCACGTATCCTTTCGAGGATTGGCGTTATCGCTATCTCGACGGCATCGGCACGAACATAATAATTGAGTTCGTGGACACGACGATGAGCGGTGAATATCACATCAGTCTGGACCCGGAAGAAAAGGACGCCCTGCTTTATGTGCCGGGCGCGGGCTTGACGCTTTCCCAGCAGATGGGGTTAACCGACAAGACGCAGATGTTTACCCGCACCGACGGTACCCACTTGGGAACCGGCAATCAACCATTGCCTGAGAGCATGAACGAGTTTACGCGCCTGGAGCAGTATGCCAAGCTGCAGGCTCCTCCCGCTATCAAGTTCAAGGATCTGGAAGCGGCGGTGAATTCGAGCATTCGGTACAACACCCTTCCCATGCAGGTGCGCGCCGATTACATTCGGGTCACGGATGCCACGGTGCTCACCAGTTTGTCGATTCTGTTCAAGAATAACGATTTGAACTACGCCACCAAGGACAAGATTTCGAAGGCGACGATCAATCTTTACGGCCGCGTGACATCCCTCACTCGCCGGCGTGTGAACTGGTTTGAAGACACAGTGGTTTCGGAGATTCCGGCTGAGATGTTGCAGAAAGCCATGAATGGTTCCCAGATCTACTCGAAGACTATCCCGCTGCCGCCCGGCACGTATCGCCTGAACGTCGTGGCCAAGGACGTAGTCGGCAACACTATTAACAATTTCGAGATGGCGTTGAACGTTCCGCATTACGACGAAGATCAGATCGGGGCGAGCAGCGTCATTCTGGCCGACGAAATCGAACGCGTTCCTACAAAGAGCATCGGCGCGGGTCAGTTCGTGATCCGCAGCTCCAAGGTCCGTCCGCGCGTGGGCGATACGTTCAAGCAGAACGAGACGATGGGCATCTATACCGAGTTCTACAACCTCGGTATGGATGAGAAGACCAAGAAGCCGGAAGGAACGATCGAATACGATGTCTTGAACGCCGGCAATCAGACGGTGATGAGCCAGACGGAAAACATTACAGCCATTCCCAATGCATCGGCCTTCCTGGTGACGGTAGAGAAGAAGCTGCCACTGCGGACTCTCGCGCCCGGCAAGTATACTTTGCGCCTGAAGATGAACGATAAGCTGAAGAACCAGAGCCTAACGCCGTCGGCTCAATTTACGGTAACATCGTAGTAATCTCGATTGCCCGAGAGTCGAGTGTGAAAGGTCCATTTGAAGGGGTTCGCGGATAGCAAATTGAACGCCGCCATAAGACCGCCGGGAACTCGAAAGCTTCACTCTCCCGGTGTGTCCGCGGCGTTGGTTTCCGCGCTTCTTCTGTTCTCGGGCCAATTCGCAAGCGGCCAGGTATCCCTGCCAATCACGGGAAATCTGCTTGGCTCGGTTACGGATGTTGCGGGTGTGCCCCAAATGGGCGCAACGGTTCAGGTTTTCAATAAGTACGATCGGCCTGTTTCGAAGACGCTTACGGCGGCCGATGGACGCTTTGCGTTCGCCGCGCTGCCCATCGATGTGTACAGTGTTCGCGTTTCGCTCGCAAGCTTCCTTCCGGCGGCACGCGACCAGATCGCCGTAAAGGCGGGCTTGGACAGCGTGCTTCGGATACACCTGGCTACGCTTTTCAGCAGTATTCAGGTGAGCTATGCGATTCCCGATGGGGCCATGAGCAACGATTGGAAATGGGTTCTGCGCTCATCACCGGCGACTCGTCCCATTACGCGTTTCCTGCCGCTCGATACTGACGAGAACTCCGGTGAAGCGTTGAGCGCCGAATCGCGGCCGCGCCTCTTCTCGGGAACCCGGGCCATGCTCTCAGTGTCTGGGGGCGATGGTGGTCTGATCGACGCGGAGGCAAGTCCAGCAGACTTCGGCACCGGTTTCGCTGTGTCCACCAACATTCTTGGGAAAAATCAGCTTCAGGTCGGCGGTACCTTCGGTCAGGGCGCAAGCCTTGGGCCGGCCGCGATGGCGCTTTGCGCCATCTACAGCCGCAATGACGATCTCGCTTTCGGACAACCTCCTCCTGAAGTAACGTTTACAATGGCGCAGATTAGCACTGCGGCTGCTCAGCCGGGCGGTCTGCAAAGTCCAGCGAACGGGTTTGGTGCTGGACCCGGCTTACGCGCCATGTCGCTGAGTGTTTATGAAGTAGCCGATCCGCTCGACGGCGTTCACCTGGAATATGGAATGACGGGGGAATCCGTGGATTACCTGCGAAACGCAAACCGCATCAGCCCCTTCGCCCGTTTGACGATCACGCTGGGTAATGCCGGCGAACTGATCGCGGCCTATAGCGACGGTGGCCGGCCGGATGAGCTGACAGCGCATCAACAAAGTAACTCGGCGGAAGAGGATGCGGGCAGCGACGAATTGCTCGATACAGTAAATACGCTGGCGCGCATGCCGCAAGTCTCTGAGCGCAATGGCGAACTAGAATTGCAGCGAAGCCACAACTACGAAGTGGGTTACCGGAAGACAAGCGGATCGCGCACGTATGCAGGGAGCGCTTTCTTTGAGGATGTATCGAACGGACGCATGAATGTGACCGGTGATCTGGCGGGCGTCACTGCGGGCGACCTGTTCTATGACGGGGTTTCCACCACTTCTACTTACAACGTTGGAAATTTCCAGCGCGAAGGCTATATCGCCTCAGTGGATCAGCGGTTAAACGAGTCTGTCCACGTTGCGTTGGCTTACGGCCGCATGGGCGGGCTGGTGCCGAGCGGTTCCAGTTTCTCCAGCACTTCGGGCAACCAGCAGAAGTTCTTCGATGGAAAAGACCTCGATGTCGCCTCAGCTAACCTTGCGGCCCGCATTCCGCGAGCGGGAACCAGGCTCATTGCAAACTATGGCTGGGTGGATAGCGGCAGCGTCATCCCGCAGCACGTCTTCACGACTCAGAATGTGTATGTGGAGCCCGGGCTCAATATCAATGTTCGCCAGCCGCTGCCTTCGTTTTTCGGATTACCGGGCCGGCTGGAGATCACTGCCGATCTCCGCAACATGCTGGCGCAGGGCTACCTCCCGATCGATACGGACGGGCACCGGCTGCTGGTTGTGCAATCGCCGCGGGCCTTGCGTGGCGGCCTCAATTTTATCTTTTAGCTTTCGATGCACCAACGCTTCAAGTTTTCGATCGCGTGCTGCGCCATCTCTTTGCTTGGCTTCATGAGAGCAGGGGCGGCAGTTGGCGGACCGGTTAATTTAAACGGGGAGGCGGTGGATCCGTTTGCACATTCGGCTCATGCCAGCGTCTTGTTGTTCGTCCGGTCGGACTGCCCCATTACCAACCGGTACGCTCCGGAGTTAGCGCGCATCGCGGCCGAGTTCGCCGGCGAGCACGTCAATTTCTGGCTTGTGTACCCGGACCCGTCTGAGAATGCTGCTGCTATTCGAACGCACATCGGGCAATATCACCTTCCAGGGACGCCGCTCCGCGATACTGAACACCGGCTTGTGGCGCGGGCGCACGCGACGGTTGCGCCGGAAGTGGCCGTGTTCGATGGATCTGGTCACCTTCAATATCACGGCCGAATTGACGACCGTTATGTCGATGTTGGAAAAGCGCGGCAAGAGGCGCAAGTTCACGATCTGGAAGACGCCATTCGAGATGTACTTGCCGGTACCCCGGTCCCTCATCCCGAAACACGCGCAGTCGGGTGCTCACTAGCCGACGTTGAGTGAATCGCGGAGCAATTTTCTTCTCGTCATCGCCGCCACCTTGGCGCGAGCGTCACCGAATACGGCCGCCATTCCCACCTTTGCGCGCGATATCGCGCCGATTATCTACAGCAACTGCGCCACTTGTCATCATCCCGGCGGAGCGGGACCCTTCTCGCTGCTGACGTACGAGGATGTCAAGAAGCATGCGCGTCAGATCGCCGATGTCACGCGAAGGGGATACATGCCGCCTTGGCCTCCCCAACCGGGCTATGGCGCGTTTGAGGATGAACGCCGATTATCAGACAAGCAGATCCAACTGATCTCGGACTGGGTGCGCGCGGGTGCGCCCGAAGGCCTCGTCTCGGCGATCCCTCCCGCTCCGCAGTTTGCCGGAGGTTGGCAGCTTGGTGTCCCGGATCTGATCCTTACGGCGTCTCGCCCGTTTATGATGCCCGCTTCCGGTCCCGACCTGTTTTGGAATTTCGTCTTCAAGCCGGCGATAACGACCACGCGCTACGTTCGAGCCATCGAGATCCGCCCGACGGGCAGTGAAGGCACAACGAACGTTCATCATGCCAACCTGCTCCTGGATCGCAACGGATCGGTCCGCCATCTCGAAACAACGCCCGGCAGCGGATTTCCCGGAATGGATCTCGTCATCGACCGTAATCCTTTCGACCCAGACAGCCATTTCCTGTTCTGGAAACCGGGCGCGTTGCCGTATTCCGAGCCCGAGGGTTTATCGTGGCGCCTGGATCCCGGCAATCTCCTCGTGCTGAACACTCACCTGCAAGCCACTGGAACGCCGGAACAGGTTGCGCCGAGCGTCGGCCTGTACTTCACAGATAAGGCGCCGACGAAGTTCCCCATTTTGATTCAGCTTGAGCATGATGGGGCGCTGAACATTCCCGCTGGAGATCGCGACTTTCTTGTGTCAGACGATTTCAAAATGCCTGTGGACGCCGATGTGCTAGCCGTGTATCCGCATGCGCATTATCTCGGCAAGCTGCTCGAAGGATACGCTACGCTGCCGGACGGCAGCCGCAAATGGCTGATTCGTATTCCCGATTGGGATCTCAACTGGCAAGCGGTCTATCGGTATCGCGAACCCGTTTTTCTTCCCAAAGGATCTGTGATTTCCATGCGCTATCACTACGACAATTCTTCCAGCAATCCTCGTAATCCGAATAGTCCGCCCAAGCGCGTGCGGGCCGGCAACCAGGCGACAGACGAAATGGGGCATCTTTGGTTGCAAGTTCTGCCGCGCGGCCGCGGCGATCACCGGCGACCGATCCAAGAGGCGCTGATGCGGCATCGGATCGAGAAGTATCCTAGCGACTTCTCAGCTCACCTGAATCTCGGCGCCATTCTTCTGTCGCGCCTGGACGCACAGGGTGCGATTGAAGAGCTCGAAACGGCCATTCGACTGAATCCCCGACGCCCGGAGGCGCACGATATGCTGGGCTCCGCGTTCCGCAGCGTCGGCCGCTTAGCTGACGCGATATCGCAGTTCCGTCTGGCTCTCGCGGCGGATGCCGGATTCATCGAGGCCCGCTATGATCTGGCCAACGCACTGGCGAAAGCGGGGAACACCGACGAGGCGATTACGAATTTCCGGCAGGTTGCAGCCGCTTTTCCGGCAAGCGCCAGAATGCAGACTCAGTTCGGATTGCTGCTGGCCCGGGGCGGCAGGGATGAAGAAGCTCTCGCGCAGTTCGATAAAGCACTAGCGATAGATCCTTCCGATGAAGACGCACGCCGGGGCCGCCAGATGGTGTCCGCACGAAAGGGCACAGCACCATAAGTCGCTTGCCGCGAAACCACCTGATCCGGCTCATCACGCACCCATCACTCCACTGCTGGTCATCGGAGTTTCTGGGGGGAGCGGCCCCATAAAGCGTTAACTTAGGACGTTTCGGGCAAAAACTGCCAGGCAGCGAAGCAACAAGCCTGAAGGGCTACTTCCGATAACCCGGTTTCTAGTCTCGATCTCAGGAGCGCCTTAATCTAGGTTGCTAAACGCTAACGACCAGGCACGAGCTATTCGCTAACGGGAAATGCGCCGAACTTTCAAGTCCATCATTTTTTGGGGCGGGCGCCCGTCGACGGTTAATTCCCCATGCTCGGTCCATTCACCGTTTTCATTGATGCGCAGCACAGTGGTGGTCTTGAATGCGCCGAGTGCAAAGCCCCAAGAGATCGAATTCCCAGCATCGGCCAGTTTGACCTCAGTTTCAAGCCACCGTCCATCGTTGAAGGCTCGCATCGTATACGTTCCTGTTTCGTCGTCAAAGGAAATCAATCCGAGGGCTTGAAGCGAGACCTTCCCGTCGGTCTTGACTCGACCAACACCTTCGATCATCAGCACAAGTCCGTCCAGTTTGAACTGCGCCGACTCGGTCTGCGCCATCTCGGCAAATTGACCAGGTCCCCGCAGAACGGTGGCCTCACCAGACCAATCGCCAACAAGGAATTCAAGTTTCTTCATGGCGGTCCGTTGCGCCTCAACGTTTGGCGCCCGGGGTGTTTGTGCCATAGATGCATCTCCTAGCAGGGCCGCTAGTACGCAGAGAGATATGGTGCGGACCATGGAAATATTAGACACCAGTTGTCCAGAAGGATCCAACCTGATACGGATAGATCCGCCCTGACGTTAGCACTGTATCTGGAGTGACCGGGCACAAAAATGTACCTCGCACGCAGAAGTGCAAGCCAAGTCTCCGGCAGCACCACCTGATCCGGCTCATCACCCCGGGCATCACTCCACTGCTGATAATCGGAGTTCTGAGGGGATGGGCCGGGGCACAGCACCCCTTCCCGATACGCTTTAAGCATGCGCCGCAGCGTTATTGTCAGCCGGCTGCGGTGATGACGCATCCGGGTGCGCATCCGAATGAACGCGCGTGAATTCCGCGCCAAAAAAGAAGATTTGCGCCGAATAGTAGACCCACACGATCATGGCCACAAGCGATCCGGCCGCTCCGTAAGCAGACCCCACACTGGCTTTGCCTAGATAGAGCCCAAGCAGGAACTTGCCGATGGTAAACAGAAGCGCCGTTCCGAGGGCGCCAGTCCACACGTTGCGCCACGAAATGTGAACCGCGGGCACGTACTTGAACATGAGGGCAAACAGTACCGTGATGACGGCGAACGAAATCAAGAAATTGATTCCCTCGAAAACGGGCGCGGGCAGGGGGAATAAATTGCCGAAGTATTTTGCAACCAGCGCTAAACCGGCGCTGATGAGCAAAGAGGCGAGCAGCACGAATCCCACTGACAGGATCATGCCGAACGAGAACAAACGCTGCTTCAGCATGCCCATGATACCCGAATACTCTTTGGGCGTGGCATCCCAGATGGTGTTCAAGGCGTCCTGAAGCTCCGTGAATACTCCAGAAGCTCCGAAGAGCAACGTCACGAAGGCTATGACGCTCGCCAACACGCCGGAGGAAGGCTTCTGCGCGTTCGCGAGTAACGATTTAACGGTATCGGCACCCCGCTGGCCGATCATTTGGCGGGCCTCATCGATCAGGCCGTTTTGCGCGGTATCTTTCGTAAAAATCAAAGCTGCCAGGGCCGCCAACAAGACGAGCAGCGGCGCGAACGATAACAACGTGTAGAACGCAACCGAGGCGCCTAGCCTGGTAGCGTTGTGGTCACTCCAGTTGTTGAAAGTCTTTTTAAGAAGAGGAAGGCTCTCTTTTATCCCCATTTCATTCGTAGACGAACGGCGCAATCGGGCACGCACCCCGTACTTTCCCGGGGTGCCTGTTACTGGGCATCAGGGACGGCCACGCTCTCTTTTTCCAGATAGGGAATGCCGTGTTCCATCCAGTCCGGCTCCGGCGCGCCTTTGAGGAAGTGATCGAAATACTGCTGTAAGCGGACCGTGTAGTCCTTCTGATCGGCGCGGCGTCTCAGCCCATGCGGCTCGCCATTGTATGTAAACAGATACGTCTCTTTGTTGAGACGCCGTAGGGCCAGGTAAAATTCGATTCCCTGATACCAGGGGACGGCATCGTCCGCGTCGTTATGAATCATCAGCAGGGGTGTTTTTACGCGGTCCGCCGCGAAGACCGGAGAATTTTCGATATAGCGTAAGGGATATTGCCAGAGACTCCCGCCGATGCGGCTCTGCGTGCGCTCATACTGAAACTGCCTGGGTGTGCCCGGCCCCCAGCGAATGCTGTCGTACGCGCTGATCATGTCCGCGACCGGCGCACCCGCAGCCGCGGCCCGAAAGCGGTTCGTGCGGGTCAGCATGTAGGCGATTTGATAGCCGCCCCAACTGTGCCCTTGAATCCCAATCGCCTTTTCGTTGATGAAGCCGCGGTCTACCACCTCTTGGATGGCCGGCAGCACGCAGTTCAGCGCACTTTGTCCGGGATAGCCGATCTTGTAGGCGATGTCCGGCTCCAGAACCACATAGCCATTGCTCACGTAATAACTCACGTTGATGTTGTGACTCGGCCGCGGCTCGATGAAGTTGTTCAACCCTTGTGACAGCCGCTCGTAGATGTAAACGAGCATCGGGTATTTCTTTTTCGGATCGAAATTCTCCGGCTTATAAAGAATGCCTTCGAGCGGCACACCATCGGCATTCTCGTAATGCATCATTTCCGCCGTGCCCCAAAGGATTGTGGCGAGTTGAGGATTAGCGTTGCTCACCTTGTGCATTTCGCGGAACGACGCATCGGTGATCAGCAGATCCGGATACACGCTGAAGGTGGAAGCAGCCAGGACATATACATCGGCATCCCGAGCCTTGACGGGGACCGCAAAGTTTTTCGCTGCCATCGTCAATTTCAGAAGGGCGCCAGCTCCGTTGAGCTGCGTTCGATAGAATCCGCTGTCGCGCGTATCTTCGTTTTCCGCCCTCAACAGCAGAGGCTTCTCGGGGTTGATCCATTTGTCCGATGGATCGCCGTATTGAAAACGAACCAGGCGGAAGGCCGTATGCTCTTGCCGTCCCAGCCCATGGGTCAGGTTTACCGCTTCAGTGCCGTCCGGCTTACAACGCCAGATATCGAACCGATCGTATAGCAATGCATAGCGGCCGTCGCTCGTCCAGCCGGCCAAACCATAAGCACTCGGAGGGCCGGGTTGATCGAAATCTTCGCGCCCAAACGGGACATTCAGTTTGCCGGTCAGATTGGCGATCTGCCCTTCGGGAACCGATACCGTGATCCAATCTTTTCCATTGAAATACGCCGCATACCGGGAATCCGGAGACCAAACCAGGCGTCCACGATGTTTCGTCAACACCAGCTTCCGATCGCCGGTTTCGCTGTTGACGATGTAAGCGTCTTCGTAGCGCGCATCGTAGTCCTGCAGACGGCGGTATTCGCGGTTATCGCCGCCCAAGGCGTATTGCCCGTCCTCGCCAGGAGTGAGTTCGGTCATCGTCAGGTCAGCCAGTTGCGTGAATTTTCGCGTGCGCAAATCGTACGTTGCGCGATACGATCGCGTTCGATCGGCAGCGGCACGCACCTTCTGCATGGGCTGGATGTAATCGTCTTTCCATGACCACAAATCGAAAGATACGCGTTCATCCGCCAATTGCGTGTCAGGCGCCCTTTCCATTTGAGGCTGCGGCATGGTTCCGAAGAAGAGGCGCCCACCGTCTTTCGAGAACGTAATTGACGCCCTATCGGATATCTTCCAGCCTGAAGGGAAACCGACGCTCGCGGGGGAAGCCAGTTCGCTTGCCGCATTCGTCCCCAGGTTCCATCCGTAGAGCGCGAATTTTGCCCGCGGCGAACCCGCATCGTCACGGTCGCTCACGAAAGCGAGGCGCGTTTGGCTTTCATCGAACGCAAGCTCCCGATAACTGCCTCTACCAGAAAGAACCGCCGCGGGTTCGCTTGTGCTGTGCGTATTCAGCGCGTAGACACCGCTTCGCGCCCCGTTGTCCGACGCAACGGAATAAACCAGAGTGGCGCCATCGTTCGTCAGAATGTACTCGGAGGCGTCGGGAAAGCGGCGCTCGGTTCCGGTTTTGAGCTGCCGCAACACCACGACTCCGGTGTCAAGCTTCTTTGCTCTCGGTTGTGATCGAGAGACCCCACCGCGCGCCTCGCTCGGCCTCAGGTTCGACTTCTCGATCGGCGGCTTCTCCGCAACCTGCAGATACGCTATGTAATCGCTGCTTCTGGTGGGAAGCTGAAAGCTCTTCACTCCCGGGGCGCGAAATACAGCTCCCGATGCAAGATCCAGGACGATCAGATCGCCCCTTGGCATGTCCTCGGGTTTTCTGTTTTCGCGTCTGGCTTGCCGAAGCTTCGCGCGTTCGGGGAACGTGGACACCACCACCGTGCTGCTATCGAGCGAGAATTTGATCGCGATGCCGGGCGGTGACGGAGGCATATCCGGCAACTCAGGATTGGCATAGTTTGGCGCCGGCGGCGGAGGCAGTTCTCCAATAGGTTGCCGCACCTCCTTAGCGGAGGCTAAGTCCCGAACCACCAACTCACCATCGCCCTGCTGCGGAAATTCCGCATACGCCAGATAGCGCCCATCGTTTGAGAGCTGCTGATTCTGAATGTGCCTCCAACCGTCGTAATCCTGATGGGTTAACGGCCGCTTGGCGGCGGACGATGGGCTGAAAACCAGCAGAATCAGTGCGAAACCGCGCAGCATTGTAAAAATTGTAGCCCGTCGCGTATGGCTCCACTGTTACAATCCGATGTCGTGCGCCTGATATGAAACTATTCAGACGCGCCAGCGCGACCTTCACAGCACCAGCTACCTATGAAACTACTGCCTCACGACGGAAAGTTTTTCGACCTCTTCCATCAACACGCTAAGGTCCTTTGCCAATCTTCGGAATTGCTCCTCCATGGCCTGGAAAACGGGTATTCGGGCATGTGCTCCATCTCGAAACAAATGGAGGCGCTCGAACGAAATGCCGATGATGTCGTTCACCTGATCTTCAGAAGATTGGAGACGACCTTCATCACACCCTTCGACCCGGAGGATATTCAGAGGCTCGCGACCACGCTCGACAGCGTTCTCGACGCGATTGAAGACGCGACCTTCCGGATCGCCTGCTATCGCGTCGACCCCATCCCGCCCGCGGCTGTTCAACTCGGTCAAATGATCGACAACTGCTGCAAGGCTCTCGCGAGAGCTCTGAATGCGCTAAATGAAAAAAAATCCGTGCTGGAAGACTGCATTGAGGTCAACCGGCTGGAGAGTGAAGCCGACGCGGTGGAGCGAACAGCCCTCGGCGAACTCTTCTCCTCCTCGATGGACCCGCTGACGCTCATCAAGCAAAAAGAGGTTCTGGAGATCCTGGAACAAACTACCGATATCTGCGAGGACGTCGCAGAAGTGATCCAGAACGTGGCAGTCAAGAACAGCTAATCATGTCTGTTCTCAATCTGATCATTCTGATCGTTTGTATTGCGCTCATATTCGATTTTGTAAATGGCTTCCATGACGCGGCCAACTCGGTTGCAACGGTCATCGCGACCCGCGTTTTGAGTCCGGTTCAGGCCGTCGGGTTGGCCGCGATCTTCAACTTCCTGTCAGCCTTTTTGCTGGGAACCGGCGTAGCCGCGACGGTTGGTAAGGGCTTCGTGAATACCCGCCTGGTCACCCCATACGTGATCCTCGCCGGCTTGTGCGGGGCAGTTTTATGGAACGTCTTTACGTGGTATCTCAGCTTGCCGATCAGTTCTTCTCACTCTTTGATCGGTGGCTATGCGGGGGCAGCGTTTGCTAAAGCCGGAGCACACGGACTTATCGTGGGCAAGTGGCCCAGCACCCTGGCGTTTATCGTGCTCGCGCCTGTGATCGGTCTGGTACTCGGCTATTTGCTGATGGTGGCGGTGTACTGGACGTTCCACAAATTCACCCCGGGTCATATGGACCGGTTCTTCCGCCACGCGCAAATTCTGTCGGCATCTCTATTGAGCTGCGCACACGGAACCAATGACGCTCAAAAAACGATGGGAATCATCACCGCGGTCCTGGTCGCAGGGGGTTTCGAGCGAACCTTCCGCGTGCCCGATTGGGTGATCTTCGCTTCGGCGGCAGCCATGGGTCTTGGCACTCTCAGTGGTGGCTGGCGAGTTGTGAGGACAGTCGGTACGCGCTTGACGCGGCTCAAGCCACGCAGCGGATTCTGCGCCGAAACGGGCGCGGCGATTTCGATCCTCTTCGCGACCGCTCTAGGATTGCCAGTCTCCACTACTCACGCGGTCGCGGGCTCTATCGCGGGAGTCGGTTCAATTCAGCGCGTGAGAGCGGTGCGCTGGAACGTGGCGCAGAACATCGCGGTGGCCTGGATACTCACGATTCCTGCTGCCGCTTTGGTGTCGGGCGCGGCCTTTTTAGTGATTCGATTCTTTGTCCCGAACGCCTGAAGGGTCGAGAGCTACCTAGAACGTAAACCTCAATTGCAAATCGATGCGCCGTTGATTGCTGGCCGTCGCTTCCGCCCCGTATCCGCCGGTAATGCCGGTCGATTCCAGGAAGTAGGGCGAGGTAAGCGCCCCGTTTGGGGTATTCAGGTTTTCGTGATTTAGAATATTGCGCGCGTTGACCGACAGAGTCACGTTATACCGATGCTCCGGACTCTCGCCGCCGCGCGGGCCGCCACCACCGAAGCCGCCGAACCCACCCCCTCCGTGGCCACCGCCTCCACCTGCCCTGGCGCCTCCGGAAGGTCCTGAAAACTTCGTTGTACCGAATCCCCAGGTCTTGCTCACGCGCAAATTTAATCCTATGAATCCCGGCCCTGTCCCGGCGTTCCGCTCGATCATGTCCGAGACGGAACCGGGCGCAGGTACAAGTGGATCCGCGTAGAAACTCCTGGAATCCGGCACGCCGTAGAAAATGTCCGATGTGCCAGCCACAACTGTCGGCCTCACTGTGGGCGTACTTGAGCCCGTGAGAAAGAGGTCCGTGCCAGTGGTGATGTTGAACGGAGTGCCGGTGTGGAGAACCATGAACGGGGAGAGCCGCAAACCCCACTTCATGGCGATAGATCCTCCGAGGAAGAGGTTTTGTTCAATATCCAAGGACGAGCGGCCCCAGTTTGCCGCCAAGTCATAAGGATCGGCGGGCATCGTGCCTAATCCATCGGTATTGCTATGAGCATCGTTGTGGGAATAGCGCGAGAACAGCCTCAACCATCTGCCCACTTGACTGTTCACGCCTACGATCACCATGGTCTGCTTAAAAATGCCAACTGACTGATCATCGTAGATATCGCCGATATCCCCGTACGGCCGAATACCCACATCGTTCGAATTCGCGATGTCGCGCGGCGGCAATTGCCCGGGAAGGGGGATCGGCGCGTTGATATCATCCGTCAGCAATTCGTGTACGCCTCGCGAGTTAATGAAGTTCGCATTCAACGTGGTATGTCCAAACAACTGCCGCTCCAGGGAAACTGCGCTCTGCATTAAGTACGGCGCATGCAAACGGCTGTCGATTTGGTACGCTTGCCCGGTATTGATATTCGCCCCCGTTAAAATGGACAGCGGCAACTGTGTATTGAACTGCGCATTCGAATAGGGCGGGTTGTCCAGTGAATAGGTGGTGAACGCGCCGCTCTGGTAACGCAACGCATTTTCCACGTTGCTGATCGAGAACCGGTCGTAGAACATTCCCCAGCCGCCACGTATCACAGTTTTTCCCTTGCCGCCACGCTTCGAATCCGGGGACCACGCGAATGCGAAACGCGGCGCCCAATCGTTACGATCGGGGATATTGGTCTGGGCTTCGTAACGTAAACCGAGGCTCAGCGTGAGGTTTGGCTTCATTCGCCAATCGTCCTGAATGAACGGGCCGAAATCCCACTGATGCAGAGCGATGTACGGATTTCCCGTCGTGACCGTGTACTTCGAGGGTCCTAAACCCGCCAGACTGGTCCCGTTTTGAAGCGCGGACACGGTCAAAAGGTACTGTTCAATGGAGCTGACAGAACCGGACGTTCCGGTTGTTCCCAAAAAAGAATACTGGCCCTGAAAGCCCGTCGTGGACACATTGTCGTCGTACTCCAAGCGCGTCCTGATTCCGAACTTTATGGCATGTGTTCCCAACGTCAGAGTCGTGTAATTCTGAAGCTCGAGGTAATTACCAAGGTCGTAGTCGTAAGGACGGCCGGGCGCGCTGTACCCCGATCCGCCCGATACAAAGGATTGCGCAACATTCAATTGCGGAGCGTCGCTCTCGCTGGCCTGGGTCTCGTAAGTGCGGTCGTAGATGAAGTGCGTCTCGTTGATGGCTCTTGGGCTTAGGACCGCGGTTTCCACAATCTGCACACCCTGCTCGTTGACGGATGAACTGTAGCCGCTGTTCGGGTATGTGATGTTACCCACCGTAAGCTGCGGCACATGGAATCCGCTCACACCTGTCACCTTGTGGTCGTTCTCGAGCCAGCTATAGCGCAAGCTCAAGGTGTTATTCGCATTGAGTTGCCAATCGACGCGAGGGCTCACGGTCGTGCGATACTGCGGCGTCGGAAAGTAGGTTTGATACGACTCGCTGGTGAGGAAGTTAGCCGTGGGAATGGACGCCGTGACAATCCCGTTATCGTCGATGTTCCTTCTCTCCACATCAATGAAAAAGCTGGCCGTCTTCCCGAGCGGACCGCTGACGTTTCCACCGAATAACTGTGTTCTGAAAGGGGGATTCACCAGCAGATACGGATTGCGGGAATCCCAGATATCGTCGCTGATGTTGTAATAGCCCTGGCCGTGGAACTTGTCTGTTCCTGGTTTCGTGAAGATCTGAATTCGTCCATAGCCCAGCTTGTCGAACTCAGCGGAGAACGGGTTGGAATTGATTCGTATCTCGCGAATGGTGTTCTTTGGCGGAAGTTGGCCGCCGCTAAATCCATCGATATAGATCTGGTTTCCACCGGGACCAGCCGCCGGACCCGCGAGCGCTTCCAAATCCGCTTGCATGTCGTCCGGGTCATCTGGCAGGGCATCCAAATCCTCGTCCTTCAACACCAACGCGCTCTGGTTATTGGAAGGGTCGGTGCTGACGGTGTTGGTCGCGGTGTCGGTCACGGTCACCTCCTGCCGCTGTGTCTGAACCGTCATCTGGATGTTGCCCGCAGCGGTAGCGCCAGCAGTAACAGCGACAGCTATGACGCCTTCCTGCCGCAGGCCGCTGTAAGTAGCAGATACAGTGTACGTCCCAGGCGCAACGCCGCGAAACGTGTAGACTCCATCGCGGCCGGAATTCACGGTTTGCACCGTGCCACTCTCATTGGCTAATGTCACAACAGCGTTGGGGATCACCCCGCCCGTATCGTCTTTTATCGTCCCGCGTACGGTTCCGCTCGCGCCCGGTCGCACCGTTTGCGGCCGCGCTGGTTGGGTCTGGGGGGCAACGCTCTGCGCGCCCACTGCCGCGGCGATTCCCATGGCTACTAGAAGTACACGTACACTCATCCGGTTTTTCATTCCATTCCTGATTGCAATACAGTTCAAACGCAGTTTCTTTGCCGAAGCTATTGCGGAGAACTGCCGTCCATGGCGCTTTCTCCTCCCGAGGCGAGGCCCCAGTCCCCGAGCGATTGCATCTGGCGCGGCGAAGCCGATTGAAAAATGGGTTCCACGCCGGCGATGACGTTCGTCGCCAACAGACGCGATTGATCGTTCGCGATCGGTGCACCGGCAACCACCACGGCGTCTCCCGGCTTCAAGTCGGCCGGGCTGATCTTGGGAAGCCTTGCGATCAGTTGCGAGACATCGCCGTTGCGTATCCCGCCGCCTGCTCGAAATCCACCACCGGTCGCGCTACCTGCACCACCACTGCCGGCGGCGGCTCCAGGTCCGTGTGCGCCAGTTCCGTCGGGACTACCATTGGCGCCCCCTTTCGAGACTCCATTCGGGGCCAGCGCTGTTTCACCTTGTTTCGCGCCAGCCTGAGAGCCGGCAGTTCCTGGGGCTCGATTCGCATCCGCACCGGCCGCTGCGGGGTTCAGCCGGCGCGTCATCGCCATCGCCATCATCGGCGGAAGCTTTCGTACGGCCGAATCATCGTTAAGCACTACCGTGACAGTTTGTTTCGTCCGCAGATCTTTTACGGTGATGGCTTTCCCATCCGGGGACACCGCGCTTACCGTACACAAGAGCGTCCGTATAGGACTGGAGTAAACCTTCTCTGCCGTCAATGTCGATCCATCCGCAGTCGATCCATCCGCGCCCGTCTCGCCGATTACTCGCACTTGATCGCCTACCTGAATATCCGCCAATTGCGACGGCGCGGGAGTTTTCGGATCAGTTGGAGAGTACCTTGTGAACTGCGCCTTTCCGGCATCGACCGTCATCGGCTTTGGCCCTTGCGGTGTACGCGCGGACATAGATATTTTGCCGCCCCCGGGATCGATTTGCGTCACCACGCCACCGGTGCTGTGCTGCCACGCAGCCGTTTCTTCCTGGTGCACGGTTTGCAGATCGCGGGCCGAAATCAAAATGACCGCTCTGGCCGCAACGGTATTGGGATTTTCTTGCGCCTTCGCGGCAAATACCTGAACCCGGTCGCCCGCCATCAGATCGTCGGCGGTGATGCGCGTGGCTTTCTTCAGATCGAGAGTGGCCGGATCTACCTTCCGGAGGCTCTTGGTGTTCTCTAGCTCGACCGTGTATACAGTTCCCGTCTTATCTTCTTTAACAGTGATGGTGTGCGCATTCTGGTCTACCGCCGTGACCGCGCCCGTGATTCGTTGCAACGGTTGCGACGTGGATCCAGGCGGCTCTTGAGCCAACGCCGCCAAAGCAAACAGGGATACGGATACCAGAGACATACGAAGAACATTCAACATAGTGGAACTGAAAACAACCGGGCGCCTCATTTGTACGTAGGGCGACTTCTTCGTCTCTGACGTTACCTCAACCGATTGGAATCCGCGGCAGCTTGCAATCCCAGGCTTGGTGTAGAAACAAAAAGGGCGCAATCTGTTTCCAGACGCGCCCTTTCTAGACTTGGGATGAAGGAGTTTTAAGCGGCGTTGACCAACATGTCTTCGAACATCTCGTTGCCGTCGTCGTGATTGCGATCGGCTTGCTCCTGGCACTGGATGCAGTACGGGGCCCACGGCACAGCCGCCAAGCGCTTCGGACTGATCTCCTCCTCACAGTGGAGACACGTGCCGAACGAGCCATCCTCGATTCGGCGCAGCGCTGAGCGGACATTCCGCAACAGATTCGATTCGCGGTCGAGATTGCGGATCGCCAACTCGCGTTCGGCGGCGTGCTGCACTTCGTCCAAGGCATCCGCACTTTTCTCTATAGTGATCGCATCGCGATTACGTACGATGTGCTCCAACTCGTCCTGCTTGGTTTCCAGGATCTTCTTAAATTTGTTTACTTCAGTCTTCGTCATGTTCTTCTTTCTCCTTCAATAACGCCTAGCGCGCCCACTCTAAAAATGTAAGTTCAAAGCTGCCAAGTCTTCCGTTTAGACGTTGGACTATCTAAAAAGGGTTCAATAACGGTAGCACAGTTTCTCCGTCAATGAAACATCCCAGATAGATATTACTGCGATTCGGAATTGGGCCAGCGAGACAGCGTCGGGGCATTCGTTTGAGGAACCAAAGCCTAACTCCGCGGCTTTCGTGCCCAACGCTTCTACTCCGAGAAGTCGGCGCTTTTCGGATTTCCGAATCATACCACAGCCGTTAAGCAATTCAAGCGCCATTTTGACGGCCATTTTCGATACCTTACGCCCTCTTGCCGACGGGCCTGCTCTGTAGTGCTCTGTCCCTTTTAGCTGACCGTTAATCACCTATCGACTGCTGCCCGCAAAACCTTACAGCGCAACCCATTGCATTTCTTGAGAAAACAACGGCAGCGCTTCAGGATCTGTTACGCATCGCGGCACCGCGGCTTTCCAGCCGTTGTCGCCGGTGTATTTGCGAGCCTTCTTTGCGTCTGTCTCGGACAACTGCTCTGTGCTTCTGATGACTCTAGTTAGAGGAACAAGGAACTTTCTCTCATTCCGCATGGAAAGAAAGTAAGAACGCAGGTAAAGTCGTGATTCTGGGGAGTCTACGTGCGCGGAATAGCATCCAGTCGGAGTACCGGGCGCCGCGTCAGTACGTCAAGTACGAACTAAAGGCGGCTCTCGACTGGTTCCACTTCAACCAGGCAACTGTAGAAAGTCGGTCCACCGCCGATGTCAGTTAAACGATCGGACGTGAGCTGATTCAGTCCCAAACAACCCGGTGAACTCTTGTTCCAGCGCGTGCTTCGTGCGCGAACCACACCGGGCGATACCTCGAAACCGATGTGCGCCGTGAAAAAACAAAATCCACGGTCGTTGTAGGTACGCACTCGCATCCCGTCCACGATTCCTCGATGTTCCGCGTCCGTAGGATGAAGCGCCAGCACAGCAGTCTGCAGGTCGACTTCCCTGCGATGCCCGAAAGTTGAATTCAAGCTGTCATCGTTCTTGCCGGAGATCAGCTCCAGCGGGTAATGCTGTCTGAGTTTTCGCATCGCCAAAGCGCGATTCAGCAGGCGGCGTATACCAGAGGGTTTCCGCCCCGAACTCAAAGCGTCCCGAACGAGTGCGAAAGCCGCCCTGCGCGAACGGCAAAAACGGCTGTGCGGATTGCGAAACGGCGAGCCGGACGAAATGTTCCCGCTCCAGTTGCTCGAGCGTGATTCCCCGCAGGTACGGCGAGTCCGTCGTGAGCAGCGTGCGAATCATGTCATCTTCCGTGTCGTTAAAACACGCCTCACCGAACCCCATCCTCTGCGCCAGCATGCGGAAGATCTCTACGTTCGATTTAACTTCCCCGGGCGGCGCTACTGCGGGACGCGCCAGTTGCAAATAGTAATGTCCGTACGCTAAGTAAAGATCCGTGTGCTCCAGAAACGTCGTCACAGGGAGCACGAAATCGGCGTAATCCGCGGTATCTGTTTGGAACTGCTCCAGAACAACCGTGAACAGGTCGCCACGCCGCAGACCTTCGAGAACCCTCGTCTGATGCGGAGCAATCGCCGCCGGATTCGAATTGTAAACCACCAGCGCCTTTACACTCGGCTCGTCCAGCTCCGTGAGCGCTTCGCCGAGCCGCGTCATATTCACCAGGCGCGCTTCTCGGCCCAACAGCGATTGCATTTGCAGATCCGGTCGCTCCAGTTCTGCCCTGTTGAACTCGAATGCGCCTGAAGTCGTGAGCTGCAGACCGCCGCCCACCTCACGCCACGAGCCAGTCAAAACAGGTAGCGCCGCAATCGCCCGCATTGCACTTCCGCCGCGCTCACTTCTCTGGACTCCATAATTCACCCGTATGGCAGCTGGCCGGACCGTCGCATATTCGCGCGCCAGATTCTCGATATCCTCAGCCGCAATTCCGGTGAATCCGGCGACTCGTCCAGGCGTGTAAGATTCGGCGAGCTTCGTCAGCTCACCGAAGCCATTCGTGTAGTTTTCGATGTATTCGCGATCATGCCAGGATTCCCGCAGGATCACGTGCATCAAGCCCAAAGCCAAGGCCAGATCGGATCCCGGATTGATCGCAAAGTGCCGGTCCGCAGCTTTGCCGGTCCGGTTCTTCACGGGATCGATCACGTAGAACTTCGCGCCCTTGCGCCTCGCCTCCACAATCCAGGGCCAAAGGTGCACATTCGTACCAAGTACGTTCGCACCCCAAGCGATGATCAACTTGGAGTGAGCAAATTGCTCCGGCTCTGTGCCCAGACGAATGCCTTGCGACAGCCTCAGCGCTTCGCCTCCAGCCGCGGAACAAATGGTCCTGTCCAGGCGGCTTGCCCCCAGCCGGTGAAAGAATCGCCGGTCCATTCCCGAGCCATTAAGCAAACCCATCGTGCCGGCGTAGCTATATGGGAGAATCGCCTCCGGCCCGTCAATCTCGGCTACCTTGCGAAGGCGCGCGGCAATCTCATCCAGCGCCTCGTCCCACGTCACTCGTTCGAAATGCCCTTCGCCTTTAGCTCCCACCCGCCGCAGCGGAAACGTTAGCCGTTCCGGATGATACTCGCGCTCCAGGTACTTCGTCACTTTGGCGCATAAAAATCCTCGCGTGATCGGATGCGCCGGATCGCCGCGCAGTTTAGTCGCCCGCCCAGCTTCGTCGATATTTAGAAGCAGCGAGCACGTGTCGGGACAGTCCAGCGCACATACAGAGGTTCGCGTTTCAGCCACGGTCCTCTCATTGTCGCTGACCTCCAGGTCAAATCTGAATGCGCCCGCGCAAGAAAAGCGCTGCGTGGCCGGCGATCTCCACGCGGTCTCCAGCGGCTTTGCAGAATAGCTCGCCGCCGCGCGGCCCAACTTGCCGTGCGTGCAGCGTCGTCTTGCCCAATTCTTTTGCCCAATACGGAATCAAGGTGCAATGGGCCGATCCAGTCACCGGATCTTCCGGCACGCCCTTGGCTGGGGCAAAGAAACGCGACACGAAATCGCAATCCGTTCCGGGCGCCGTGACAATAACGGCGAAACGATCGATCTGCGTCAGCCCTTGCATGTTCGGCGCGAGTGAGCGCACCTCGTGGGCAGAGCCGTACCGCACCAGATAATCGCGCGCCGCTAGAATCTCTACTGGGTTACCACCGAGGGCGTCAAGAAGGGGAGCAACACTCTCCGTACGCCCGTCGACGTTCTGGGGCGGCCGCGAAGGGAAGTCCATCGCCAGTAAATCGCCATTCCGCCGAACCACTAACTCACCGGATTTCGTCGCGAAACGCAGCGTATCGCCCGGCTCGTTCAATTCGTTGAATAGCACGTAAGCTGAAGCGAGTGTCGCGTGACCGCATAGATCCACTTCGCAACCCGGCGTAAACCAGCGCAGGTGGAAGCCATCGGCTTCGCGCACGAAGAACGCCGTCTCGGAGAGATTGTTTTCGCGCGCGATCGCTTGTAGATCTTTATCGCTCAGCCAATTCTCGAGCGGACAAATCGCAGCAGGGTTGCCGGAAAAAACAGCGCTGCTAAAGGCGTCAACCTGATAGATCGGGAGATCCATCTTGATCTAGATGTAGAGGCGAAACTAATTGATGCGCACGCGGTGCTTTTCTTTGAGCACAAGCTCATCGAAGATAGCGAGCACTTTCTTGCGGTAGCTATACATGCGCCACAGCGAGTCCCGAAAGCTCTCCTCGTAGCGCTGCGGCTGTAACCACTTCGTCAGCAAAGGCCGGGGTACGTCGATATCGCGACGTAAATCGTCTGCTGAATGACCTCGCAGGAAGAGCCCGTAGAAGATGGCAGCCTCCCGTTGTGGGGCGAGCGGATCGATATCGTCGCGGCCGACCATAAGCGCGTTGTAATTACTTAATTCCGTATCGTACTACCAATTGGGGTTCTTTAGAACTGCGAGAAATTGGCCCTCAAGTCATCAGTCTAGCAACGCTGTCAAGTGTCTCAACCGAAGGGCGAAAACGGTCGCGACTCGCCCATTCCCGCCGGATTTCTACTTCATTCGCGCTCCACCCGGGGCAGCGTAAACGCGCCTATAGATCCATGACCGCACCCGTCAGCACGTCGAAGAATGTAACCCTCCAGGCCGCCTCTTTCAGATCCATCCGTGCCACTGTGACGGGCAAATTGAACCGACGCGGACCCGCGCTACCAGGATTCACGTAAATCACTCCGTGCTCCAGCTTTCGAGACGGCTTATGCGAATGCCCCGAGACGACGGCACGAAACCCTGCCGCGCGAGAATCCAAAGCAAGTTCATTCACGTCATGTAAGACGTAAATGGGCCCGTTCGCCGTCTCGGCAATGGCCGTGGCGGGCAGCGCCGCGGCCCATGATCCGCGGTCTACATTGCCTCGAACAGCGACGACCGGCGCTAGGGCCGATAGCGCTTTCAGAATCTCCGGGCGACCGACGTCACCTGCATGAATAATCAGATCAGACCCGCGCAGCGCCTCGACAGCCTGAGGGCGCAGCAACCCGTGGGTATCCGAAATGAGTCCGATGCCACTCACCCGGCCTCCCCGAGAAAATCGGCAACGCTGCTATCCAGCCGCGATCCCGGCCGCGCGCTCCGATGTCGTCGAACGTTCCATGCGTTCCGCCCACGGTATGGGGTCCTGCCCGCGAAGGAGCCTTTCCACATGGGCGGAGGTGAGCACATCGGAAAAGAACAGACCCTGTCCCATGGCGGCGCCGGACTTCTTCAAGTAATCGAACTGATCCGGTTTTTCCACGCCCTCAGCCGTCACGTCCAGCTTCAACTCTGTTGCCAGCGCCATGATCGCGTCGAAGATCTGCGACTTGCCCGCGCTGATGCGGCTCACAAAAGCGCCGTCCACCTTTAGAATCGAGATCGGAAATTCTTGGAGGCGCACCAAAGAGGAGTAACCCCTGCCAAAATCATCGATCGCGAGACGAATGCCGAGCTCGCGCAGATACTGCAGTTTTTGCGCCGCGACTTCATCGTTCTCCATGATCATGCTCTCGGTCAGTTCGACCGTCAGAAGATCCCCGGGAAGCTCGGTGTCTTTCAGGATTCCGTGCAGGATATCCACTAATCGGGGCTGCATGAACTCCCGGCCCGATAAATTCACATTGACACACAGCCGCCGCAGTTCCGGACGCAATTGCCGCCATTCCTGCAAACGTTGACATGCCTCTCGTATCACCCAGTGCCCTAGCGGGATGGTCAGCCCGGCTTCTTCGGCCACCGGCAGGAATTCCGCGGGACGAAGTACGCCGCGTCGCGGATGGTTCCACCGCAGCAAGGCTTCGAAGCTGACCACTTGACCTGTCTCGAGGCAAACAATCGGTTGATAACAAAGCTGGAACGTGCGGTTCTGTAGGCTTTGCCGGAGATCTGTTTCCAATTGCAGCACGTCCATGGCGCGTTTATCCAACGAAGGCTCGAACACCACGTAGCGCGCCTTGCCCAAGCTCTTGGCGCGGTACATCGCAATATCGGCGTGTCGTAGCGCCTCCTCCGGCTTGTCTATGTCCGCCAGAGCTATGCCGATACTCGCCGTTACTACAATGCTGCTGCCACTTACCTCGAACGGGGCAGCAAGCCCCTGCTGGATCCGCTCCGCCGCGGAAATCGCATCGGCCACTGTCCCCATCTGCTGCAGCAACACCGTGAACTCGTCCCCGCCAAAACGCGCCGCCGTATCGTCCGGGGCTAAACACGTTGTCAAGCGTTGCGCCACCGCGGCCAATAATTGATCGCCCACGGCGTGTCCCAGGCTGTCATTCACCACTTTGAAGCGGTCCAGATCCAAGAACAAAACGGCCAGCTTGTCCGTTCCCTCAGAGCGCGTTCGGGTAACGGCCCGTTCCAGTAAGTCCAAAAAGAGTTCGCGGTTGGGTAACGCCGTCAAGGCGTCGTGATAGGCACTGTGCAGCAGACGTTCTTCGGCTTGCCGTCGAGCGGAGACATCCGCCATTCCGCCCACCATCCGCACGGGTTTGTTGGCGCCGTCTCTCATCACAAATCCGTGGTCCGCGACCGGGATGTACGTTCCATTGCTGCGCCTGACCCTATACTCTTCCGCCCAACGAACCTCGCCGCCATCGATTACATGACGGATGTTCGCCCACACCCGATCCGAGTCGTCGGGATGCAGCCGCTCCCGCCACCAGTCGATCGTGTTTATGCTCTCCTGCTCCACGCATCCGAAGATGCCTTGCAGGTTACCCGCCCTCCACACTTCATCTGTCTTCAAATCCCATTCCCAGAGACTGTCGTGAGTCGCACGGGCGATCATTTCGAGGTGTTCCCTGTTTCGCTTCAGGTGCGCGGTCCAGCGTAGATTTGCAGTGAGAAGCAACAGCAGCTTCGCGACCAGCAAAAACAACAAAAGGCTATACACGTCCAGCGAGTGTATAGGTGCGAATAGTGGCCGGGCGATGAACGCGAAGACCGCGACGCCGCCGCCAATCTGCGCGAGCAAGGCAGGCCACACGCCGCCATACCAGGCACTCAGGAAAACGGCGAACAACAGCGGGCAGTAAGCTCCTGCAATACCGAGACGCGGCTCGACAAAGTGACTCGCGACCAGCGCTAGGGCGGTCGTGAAGACAGCGATACCAAAGCCCCCCAGACGGCTGGGTGACTCCGGAAAGCGACCGAAAGTAGCTGGTGTTGCCATAAGCGAACTGGAAAGGCGTCGTGCCTAAATCAGCTCTAAATTCTAGTACCTATAGTACTCGCTGCTAATTCCACCGAATCAGCATATCAACTCTCCACGGTTGTGAAACACTCCACATTCGCGATGAATCCCCATTGCGAATGCCTTCCAAGCCCCGTCACTCAGCAAAATCATCGGAGACCAAAAAGCGCACGAGCAAAGAAAAATCCGGCGCGCGTACAAACCGCGACATCCTGGCAATCGCGAACAAGAATTTCGGATTTGCCGAGCTTCGTCCGGGACAGGAGCAGGCGATCCGCTCTCTGCTGGCTCAGAAAGACACGCTGGTGGTAATGCCCACCGGCTCGGGTAAATCGGCCATCTACCAAATTGCCGGGCTGATGAACGAGGGTTCTGTTCTGGTCATCTCTCCGCTCATTGCGCTGCAAAAGGATCAGGTGGATTCAATTAATGAACAGGATGCCGAAGCGGAAGCCGTCGTCGTCAACTCTACTCAAAGGGCGGCGGAAACCCGCGAGGCGTTCGAAAAAATCGGAGATGGGACGGGTAAGTATATTTTCTTGGCGCCCGAACAACTTCGCAAGCAGGAGACGATCGAAGCTCTAGAGAAAGCCAACGTCTGTTTGTTTGTCATTGACGAAGCCCACTGCATCAGCGAGTGGGGCCACGATTTTCGACCCGATTACCTGCAACTCGGTCCTGTTATCGAGCGCCTCGGCCATCCCGTGGTTCTCGCCATGACTGCGACCGCTTCCGAACAGGTTCGGGAGGAAATTACTCAGCGTCTGGGCATGCGCGATCCTGAGATTTTCGTGCACGGGTTCGATCGCCCCAACATCTATTTACGCGTCGATCACTTCGATACCGAAGACAAAAAGGCCGAAGCGCTGGTTCACCGAGTTCGTTGGGCGGAGAAGCCCGGCATTGTTTACGTTGGTACGCGCAAGAATGCCGAAGAGATCATGCGCCTGCTCGACGAAGAAGATGTTCGCGCACTGTTTTATCACGGCGGCCTTAAAGCCTCTGAACGTCACCAGATTCAGGATCAGTTCATGTCCGGCGAGGCCGAAGTCATAGTTGCGACAAATGCCTTTGGAATGGGTATCGACAAAGCCGATATCCGCTTCGTCTTTCATTACGAAGTCAGTGACTCCGTGGATTCGTATTACCAGGAAATCGGCCGCGCTGGCCGGGACGGTGAGAAAGCCGAAGCAGTCCTGTTCTTTCGGTCCGAAGATATCGGCGCGCAAGCCTTCAAAACAGGCGAAGGCAGACTCGACGCGAGCCAGGTGGAACATGTAGCCGCCGTCATTGCCGATCAGGAAGGTCCCGTCGAGCCCGAAGAAATCGCCGAACGATCCAATCTTTCGGAACGAAAACTCACCAGCGCCATTCACCGCCTGGAAGATGTGGGAGCGTTAGAAGTGCTTCCAAGCGGCGAAGTGCAAGTCTCCGAAGATACCGATCTCGGTGAAGCGGCAAAAGCTGCCGCGGACGAGCAAGACCGCCGCCGCGAGACGAAACGCGAACGCTTGCGCCAGATGGAGGAATACGCCGACACGGCGGCCTGCCGTCGTGAACTGCTCCTCCGCTACTTCGGCGACAACTTCACCGGCCCTTGCGAAAATTGCGACAACTGCGAGCGCGCTCAGCCCGGCATTCAAGTCGACCCTAGCGTCGGAACGCGCCGCGAAGTGGCGTGACTCGTTAAGGCGTAGTCCGATAAAACGCCACTAATGAGTCTCCGGACTGCGGCGTCACGCTCGTATTCGCGAAAGTAATCGTTGTCCCGTTCAACGTGTAATCCGCATTCTGCTTCAGGAGATCGCCATTCTTATAAAGTTTGAGGCTCAGAACCGGCTGCGGCGCTGAGGTCAGCGCGAAAGTCAGATTCGTGCCGTTGATCGTACCTTGCGGCGCTTGACTGTCGATGAATACCGGTGTTGAGGTTGTGCCGGCAAGACGGTAATAAACCTGCAAAATGTCACCGCTCTGCGGCGTCTGGCCGTTAACGAACGTTATCGTGGAACCGCTCAAGGTGTAATCGGCGCCGTTGCTCAGCAAGAGGCCATTTCGATAAACGGCGAGCGTCGAGGCGGGGGAGGGCGCATTGGCGAGCGTGAAAACCGCATTTGTTCCGTTGATGGCTCCGGCCGGCGTCTCAGCATCTGAAAAAGCGGTATTGATGGTTCCTGAAAAGCCATTCACCAGCGTGGTCAAACTGGCCACCGCAGCGCTTAACGTTGTTACTTGCGAGCTGATGCCGTTCGTGGACGTGGTGAGACTGATGAGGGAACCATTGATCGCATTCAGATTCGCGGCTAATCCAATCACCTGGCTGATAGAAATCTGCGGCCCGGTTGTCGTCGAACTCGCCACGTTGACTTCGCTGATGTTCAAGGGACTCGATGCGGGCGGCACTGCCCAGGTTTCCGTCCAGGTCACCAGCCCGTTGCTGCTGGTGAAGACAGCCGTATACGGCGCCGCTTGCGGACTGGTTGTCGAGGGCACCAACATCACCGCCAGGGCGCCGTTGTAAATCTTCACGGACGTGTTGTACGGCGTGGGACTGCTGCCCGTCGACGGCGCTGTACCGGTCCACGTCAAAACCAGTGTTCCATTGAACAAGGAACCATCCGAGTTGTAGACCGTGTCCTCAATCTGCGTCAGAGTCGATTGCGCAAACGCGCAGGGCACCAGTGTAAACGAACAGAATAGTAATAGAGAGAGCAGCGGGCGCAGTCTAAGCATTTTGCCTCACGTCCAAGTCAGCGTTCCCTCTCCCTCCCCGGAGCAAGCATTCTTGCCTCGTGTTAGGATCGGCGCGACTTAAGCAAAGCACGCGACCCCACGGGCGTACAGCGCTTTGCACGTCGGACGGGCCGCTATTCCGGCGTAAACTTTTGAACCCGGCTGACTTACGCGATCTCGCGAGAAAGTTGCGAAGGCTGTGACCGAGTAGCTGAGGAGCGTTACAGCCGGTCGCCGCCGCGGTCGATTCGCTCGGCTCCGAGGTAAGGCTGCAACGCTTTCGGGACGGCCACACTTCCATCCTCTTGCTGATAGTTCTCGATAATCGCTACCCAGGTTCGGCCTACGGCCAAGCCGCTGCCATTCAGAGTATGGATAAACTCAGCTTTTCCCTTACCGCTCTTCGAACGGATCTGTGCGCGGCGCGCCTGGAAGGCTTCGAAATTGGAGCACGACGAGATCTCCTTATATCCGTTTTGGCCGGGCAACCAGACTTCCAGATCGTAGGTTTTGGCTGAGCTGAATCCCGTATCGCCGGTCGAAAGGAGCATCCTTCGATACGGAAGTTCCAGCTTCGCCAGAATTTCTTCCGCGTCGCGCGTGAGTTTCTCATGCTCCTCTTCGCTCTGCTCGGGACGCGTGAATTTCACCAGCTCCACTTTCTGGAACTGATGCACGCGAATTATTCCGCGAACATCGCGCCCATACGATCCGGCTTCGCTTCGGAAACACGGCGTGTACGCGCACAGTGAAATCGGCAGAGCGTCGGCATTCAGCGTCTCGTCGCGAAACAGATTCGTGACCGGTACTTCCGCCGTCGGTGCAAGCCACAGATCGTGGCCCTCACACTTAAATAGGTCTTCGGCGAACTTTGGCAGTTGACCGGTTCCATAAAGGCTGGCGGAATTGATCATGAAAGGCGGCAGCACTTCCTGATATCCGTGCTCTCTGGTGTGCACGTCGAGCATGAAGTTGATCAAGGCCCGTTCCAGCCGTGCGCCAAAACCCCAATAGACAGCGAAGCGGGCACCCGTTACCTTCGCCGCGCGCTCCAGGTCTAAAATCCCCAACTCGGCACCCAGATCCCAATGAGGTTTGGGCGCAAACGCGAACTCTCTGGGGGAGCCCCAACGCTTCACTTCAACGTTGTCGTTCTCGCTCTTGCCGATCGGAACGCTAGCGTGCGGAACGTTTGGAACTCCGGCGAGGAACTCACGGAACTGAGTGTCGAGCTGAGTCACCTGCTCATCCAGTTGCGCGATTTTCTCCCCCATCGCGCGTACCTGCTGCTGCCTCTCCGCTGTATCCTCGCCTTGTTTGCGCAGCTTGCCGATTTCCACCGTTGCCTGGTTGCGCTCTGCTTTCAGCTGTTCCGTTTCGGTGACGCACTGGCGCCTCCGCCGGTCCAGATCCCGAAACACCTGCGTGTCCAGCGAGTATCCGCGAGTGGCCAGCCGCTCGCGAAGCTGCTCTAGATTATTCCGAAAGAAATTTAGATCGTGCATTCCTGGTTGGCCCGGCAGCCAAGCCGTGCTTGCTCAACTACGCTCGTTCAGCGGAATCCATTTCTGCCCGTCGGGAGCGCCCGTGTAGTCGGCCCGTGGCCGGATCAGGCGATTATTCCTGTATTGCTCCAGAATGTGCGCTGTCCAACCCGACATCCGGCTCACCGCGAAAATCGGCGTGAACAAGTCGACCGGTATGCCGAGCGAATAGTAAGTCGAAGCCGAATAGAAGTCCACATTCGGATTCAGGCCTTTCATGTCGCAAACCGCCTGCTCCACGCGCGAGGACTTCTCGAAAAGATCGGTATGGCCGGTGCGCTTTCCGAGTTCTTCACTCATCTTCTTCAGGTGAATGGCCCGTGGATCTAGAACCTTGTATACGCGATGGCCGAAACCCGCCACCTTCACCTTATTCTCCAGGTCCGACTTCACTTTGGCCACTGCGTCATCCGGGGACTTGGTGGCCAGCAGCATTCGGATCACGTCCTCGTTCGCCCCGCCGTGCAAGGGTCCCTTCAGCGCTCCGATGGCGGAGGTTACGGCGGAATAAATATCCGAGAGCGTTGCCGCCGTCACGCGTCCCGCGAAGGTAGAGGCATTCAGTTCGTGATCGGCATGCAAAATCAACGCTACATCGAACACTCGCTCCATTACTTCGTCGGGCTTCTTGCCCGTCAGCGTGTAGATGAAATTTGCCGCGTAGCCTAAGCCCGGCTCGCCCTTGATCACTTCTTTCCCATTGCGCAACCGATCAAAGCTGGTCACAACAGTCGCCACCCGCGCCATCAGCTTGACCGCTTTTTTGACATTTGCGCCGAGCGAGTTATCCCGTGCCAGCGGATCGTACAACGCCAACATCGAAACCGCGGTTCGCAGAACGTCCATCGGCGCCGCGCCTTGCGGAATGTTCTTCGAGAACTGCGTAACTTCCGCGGGCAGGTCACGTTCGGCAACTAACGATAACTTCAACTCGCTGAGCTGGCCCGCATTCGGCAGAGCGCCGTTCCACAACAGGTATATGACTTCTTCAAATGTCGCGTTCTCGGCCAGGGTGTGGATGTTGTATCCAAAGTAGCTTAAAACGCCCTTATTGCCGTCGATGTAGCAGATCTTTGACGTAGTTGCTACTACGCCTTCCAGACCCGCACCAGCCGTCGCCATGTACGCTTGTGTCTCCCGCTTTGATTCTATATAACTCGCCCAACGTTCGCTTTCTTCGGGCGCTTCGCGAATTCCCAACCGAACCTTCATTGCAGATCACATAGACACGCACTCTTGATCTTTTCTTGACCTACCGGCGGAACAAAGCTTTCGTCTTCTGTTGCGTGGATTCTGAACCTGAGTGGTTCCTCAAAAGAGATCCGCACAAAGGAGATCGTCTATGAGTGGTTCAACAGCTCGTATTTCTGCATTGGCCGCAGTCGCGGCATTTGCCGGCACAGGACTGATGCAAGCTGCGCAGCAAGGTACGTTCCATCTGCCGGTATCGGTGCATTGGGGATCCGTAACGCTTCAGCCTGGAGATTACCACGTGGCTTTACCGGATTTGTCCCTCGGAGAAAGAACGCTCCGCGTGGCAGGCGATGGGAAAACGATCCTGGAGCTGCCGATAGCAGTAGATCCCCAAGAAGCATCGAAAACCAGCGAGCTTGAACTCGACCGAATCGACGGCAAGTATTTCGTACGCCGATTCTCATACGCGCCGGCAGACAAAACGTTTACATTTTCTGTTCCCAAAAGACGCCCCGCCCAAGAGATCGCAAGACTGCGCATCAGCAGTTCTAAATCCAGCCGAAACTTGCCGTAATCAGAAAGCGCCGCTTGCATCTGGATCGTCCGGCTTGATATCGAAGACGCGCGCTAGAAGCCCGTAAGAACGAAGACGCGCCTGATGATCATGCACAATGGTCACGGCCATCAGTTCATCGATCTGAAGCTCGCTGGCGATTTGATCTAATTGGCGGCGAACGCTTACCGGGGCGCCAATCACGTAACGCGGCCACTCGCCTGTTTCAAATACGGACGGACTCAATCCCGAAGCGAGTTCCAGCTCCGCTTCTTCTGGCGTGGGGACAAGGCCGGGATTGCGTGGGAACGTTCGGAAGCGGCGGAGCAGCGCGCGTGAACTAAGGGCCAGGCGCTGCGCTTCCGCTTCCGTCTCCGCGCAAACTACGCCAAGCGCGAGGATTAAGCGGGGTTGCCGCACGAATAGGGATGGCCTAAACTCCCTGCGGTACTGCTCGATCGCCGCGCGAGTATAGTGAGGATCGATGAAATGAGCGAACGCATAACGCAGGCCTAATTGCGCCGCAGCGGAAGCGCTCCATTCACTCGAGCCGAGAAGCCAAAGCTCGGGGGAACCGGGCATTTCCGGAGCCACTCGAATTTTGCTGAAGGGATGATCAGGCGGGAAGTCGTATCCCAGAAACGCTTCCAGTTCAATGAGCCGGTCCGGGAAGTCGTCGTTTGCGGGAGTGGTCCCGCGCTCGCCCCGCAGGGCTCGCGCTTCGAGTTGCGTGCCGCCCGGTGCGCGGCCGATTCCCAAGTCGATGCGATCCGGATAGAGAGCGTGGAGCATGCGAAAGACCTCAGCCACTTTTAAAGGACTGTAATGAGGCAGCAGCACCGCGCCCGACCCAACGCGGATGCGCGAGGTTTCGGCTGCAATCCGCGTGATCATGATCTCAGGCGCCGGACAAGCGAGAATTTCCATTCCGTGATGCTCGGCCATCCAGTAGCGTTCGTACCCGAGGCGGTCCGCCAGGCGAGCGAGTTCGATGCTGTTGCGCAGAGCCTCGGCGGGTTTGGATCCAGCGGAGACGGGCGACTGGTCGACGATGGAGAGCTTCACTGGTCCCCAGTCAAGCACACCCAATCACAATAAAAGGGATGGACATTCGCGGGTGGGACGAGCGATACCGGCAGCAGGGCCGGGCGCGGGAAGATTTCGAGGCGGGACCGACGCAGCTTTTAATCGATACGGCAAAGCAGTTGAAACCCGGGAGCGCTCTCGATCTGGCGTGCGGTACGGGACGCAATGCACTATGGCTGGCGAAAGCGGGATGGCGAGTGACAGCCGTTGACGGGTCCTCGGCGGCCATTGACGCCCTCCAGGAAGAAGCGGAACGGCAGAACGTCAGCGTGGATGCGCAAGTGGCGGACCTTCAGGGTGGCTTTCGCATTCAGGAAGCGTTTTGGGCCTTAGTTGTAATCGCGTATTATCTGCAGCGCGACCTGTTTGAGCCGGCAAAACGGGGACTTGCGCCGGGAGGCGTTCTGATTGCAATTGTCCATACCACGGAAGCGGGCGAAGAGCCCACCGTCTCGCGCCTGAGGCCGGGAGAGCTGAAGGGCTATTTCCCAGGCTGGAACATCATGCACAATTATGAGGGCAAGGCAAACGACCCAGCGCACAAACGGCGCGTCGCCGAGATTGTCGCGCGACCGCCATGGTGTTAAGGGACAGTGCGTTGAGGCTCAGGCGGTAGCCGCAAGTTCTTTCTGAACCATCCACGCCGCGTGTCCATCGATATTGACGAGGCGGACGCCTTCGCGCCCGCATGGACAGAGACTGTCATCGAATTCCGCTCTCAATCCCGTTTCGATGCCTTTGCGAAGCGGTATGTCGACCAGCAACTTGCCGTGCACAATTGAAAAATTATTGCCCGGTTCAACGTGCCAGCCTTCGTGCGCCTCGCACTCGGAGGCGAGCAGCCGGCCGTGCGAACCGAGGAAGAGTTCGAAGAGCGGCACTCCGAACGCTTGCCACAGCGAGACCCGCAGCACGTCATCCAGAGGACTGTGCCCGCACGGCGTGAGCACAAAAACGGCGTGATCGACGCTGCTGAATTTGAGAGCGCCAAGCTCGCTGCGGCCATATAGGCGCAACAGATCGGAAGCAGATCCGACCAACACTTGGGGCTGAAAATTCTCCAGATCGTCCCAGCGATCCCGAGGAAAGGGTTGTGCGAAGTCAAACGGCTTCGAGATGGCGCTAATCTGAGCAATCCGCTGCTCGGGTGTTGCCGGGAAAGGGAGCTTACGATGAGCTCGGTTCGTCGGGCGAAATCTGCTGAGGTTCGTGGCGAGTCTTAGCATAGGGACACCTGAATCGAAGTTCGGCGCGCCGCGAATAATTCGTTTCGGGATATTCTGACGGGATTAGGCCAGTCACAGAGACCGGGATACGACGCCCGATTGAGTCAGCGAGCCGCCGCAGGCATGACGAGGCGAGATTCGAGCAGCCGCTCCAGATTTTGCGCCAGGATGAATGAGGCCTGCTGTTGATCAAGTCCGATTTCATAGAGCGCGGTAGTTTGCTCTTTGAAAATCGCCGTATTCCAACCTCGTGGAAAGAAGCTGGAATCCGTGCCAAAGACAATCCGATCGAGACCGAGCACGTCGATGGCGCGGCGGAATACGGAGCGGAGATCCAGGTTTTCATAGATCATCCAGCGGTTGCTGCTGGAGGTATCGAGGTAAACATTGGGGCACAGATCGGCCAGCATGAGCGCCTCGCGGAACATACCCGCGCCGAAGTGCGGAAGGATAAAGCGAATCTGAGGGAAATGCAGTGCCACGGGATGAAGATCAAGCGGATTCGAATAGCGCATGTCGAACTGACTAGGCAGCGCGAGCTTCTTACGCACACCGACGCTCATCATTCCGCAGTGCACGAATACGGCAAGCCGCGAGTCGGAAGCGACCTCGAGCAAAGGAACCAGGCGCGCGTCAGCGATCGAGTAAGTGTGCATGGCCGGAAATAGGCAGATGCCGTGCAGATGAGGGTTCGAGGCAGCGGCCTTGACTCTGTCGAGCGCCTCCGGCTGCAGCGGATCGAGCATGAAGTAGCCAAAGAAACGATTCGGGTAGGCGCGAACGGCGGTCGCGACGCTCGCTTCATCACCGGGAGCACTGGCGATGAGTATGGCGCGATTTACCCCCTTCCGATCCAGTTCATCCACCCACTTGGTTGCGAGCAGCCCCGAGTCTTCCCCGGGAATATCCCAGTTCAACAACCCTGCTAACGATTGCGCGCTATCCACTTTCTTTTGTCGGGCTAATCCGGAATAGAAGCTGTGCGAGAAGAAGTGAACATGCGCATCGTTTACAGGCAGATCGCCCCAGGGCGTTTGGACCATGCTCCAGTGATTGTAGCGAGTAGGTTAACGCCGGTTCATTCACTTTCACTGCGATTGGGGTGGGCCGGTGGGGTGCCGGACACATCGAAAGGTCAGGAAGCAGAAAGAAGCTTCCAAAGGACCTAAAAGGAGGTTCCCCATGTTCAAGAGAGTTGGAGTTCTAGCAGTCGTTTTAACGGCTGGCGCGTTGTTTCAGCCAGTCGCCGCCTCAGCGCAAGACCGGTTCGACAGAGGACATGATCGCGCCGTAGTTGTCCACCGGGATCAACCTCGCTTTAGCCGTGAGTATGTCGTGCCGGAGTACGCCGCGCCCGTTTACCTTGCACCCGCATACCGTGAGGGTTGGAATCACGATCGCGTCGTACGCGAAGATCGTGATCGATTTGTCCAGCGCGATCGCGATCGCCGCTGAGCGGGCGATCGCTGTAATGAGCGGTCGTCCGCGCTATATTGAGTGTGGCGCGTCGGGCGCCTCCGAGTCCGCGGGAAGGGCTGAGCCCACCGATCGGCAGTCCCTTTCTGTAACAGTCTGGACGAACTTCTTTCGCCCGTAACGCGGACACCGGGCATCATGAGAGGAGATCGTCATGTCCGTACGGGCCCCGCACTTCGATGCCACCAGGCGGCTGCCGTTGCAACCGAATCTGCAGCAGTTGCGCAAGCAGGCGAAGGATCTGCTTGCGCAGTACCTCGCCGGCGAAACAGCCGCGGTGGAGGAAGTAAAGCGATTCGAGCGCAATCCCGAGCCACTGTCCTTTGCTCTGCATGACGCGCAGCGGGTGCTCGCGCGCTCCTACGGTTATGAGAGTTGGGCCAAACTCAAGGCGTTCGTCGACGGAACAAATGTCCGGGAGCTCGCCGAAGCCGTGAAGGCGGGCGACATGGCTCGGGTGCGGGTTCTGCTGAATGCGCGCCCCGAACTGGTCGGTATGGACATGGCCGAGAACAATGAGCATCGCGCCTTGCATTATGCGGTCTTGCGCCACGATCCTCAGATGGTCCGTTTATTGATGGAGGCGGGTTCGGACGCGCGAAAAGGCATCTGGCCGCATCGCGACGCAACCTCGGCTTTAGCCATCGCCAAAGATCGCGAGTATCACGAACTCGTTGCGGTCATTGAGGAGGAGGAACGGCTTCGTCGCGAGGAGATGAGCTGCCCCAACGCAACTATTTCTCCAGTGCAAGAGCAAATAAATGCCGCGATCTCCCGGGGAGACAACGCCACAGCTATGCGTCTGCTTGAGGCGGATGGCTCGTTGATTCAAGCATGCGATCGCGAAGGCGCAACTCCGCTGCATATTGCCGCGGAAGCGGGTAACGAGCACATACTGGCATGGCTGCTGGACCGACGCGCCAATGTGCGTAAGGAGGACATTCATGGCTGGACCGCCCTGGACCGGGCGGCGTTAGCGGCCGATCCTCGCAACGAAAATGCTGCATTGTATCCGGCTATTGCGACGCGTTTACTCGATCAGGGCGCCGAGCTGACAGTCAAGGGTGCCGTCGCGCGAGGAGATGCGCGGCGGGTTCGTGAACTGATTGAGAGAGATCCCGACATATTGCGTCGGATCGAACAAAACGGTGGTTTGCTGACACTTGCCGTCAACCACGCGCAGGTCGAGATTGTCCGGCTGTTACTCGACCTGGGTGCGGATGTGGATGAGCGCCTCAAGCTGGAACAGTTGGAAGAACCTGTCGTGAGTTGGGGCATGCCGCTGTGGTATGCCGCGCTGGCAAACCACGCCGAGATTGCCAAGCTGCTGCTCGATTATGGCGCTGACCCTAACGCCAACGTCTATGCATCCGGCTGGCCGCTGCGAAATGCCTGGAATCACGAAGACGAAGCCGTTAAAAAGCTGCTGCTCGCCAGAGGCGCCAAGCTACAGCCCTTTATGATCTCGGAAACTCATAATGTGCCGGAAGCCCGACGCCTGCTCGAAACCGACAGCAGCGAGGCTTTGGCTCAGGAATTAGCGTGGTCTGCCGCCGACAATGGCTGTCCGGCCATTGTGGGAATGGCTCTGCGCCACTTGCATTGGGCACCCGACGATCGTCAATGGTATTGGATCCTGATCCAGCCCATTCGCGGTGCGAGCGCCGATCCGAAAAAGAATGACGGTTACTACAAGAGCATGGCGGCGCTGCTCAGGCACGGCATTGACCCGAACGTGTCGCGTTATGGTCAGACTCGACTCCACTTTGCAGCGGCATACCAAGGGGCAGTTGGCGATTCAGATCGTGCACACTTCGCCGCCCAGCTAATCGACAACGGAGCACGCTTCAATATGCGAGATGATTTGTTGAGATCCACTCCGCTAGGGTGGGCATGCCGTTGGGGACGAACAGAATTAGCGGAACTCCTCATTGCGCGAGGAGCGCCGGTCGACGAGCCCGATGCCGAACAGTGGGCCACCCCAAAGGCGTGGGCGGAAAAGATGGGGCGGACGAAAATTTTACAACTGCTGACGAATGGATTGTGACGCGCTCCGGGGAGCAATCAGCGGAGCGCGTCAGGATACCCGATCAGTTCGAGACGTTAGAGAGCGCTGCGGCGGCCAGCAAGCAAGCTCACCAGGAACAAGACCAAGAAAATTACAAAGCAGATCTTTGCGATCGATGCAGAAGCGGCAGCAATTCCTCCGAAGCCGAAAATTGCAGCGATAATCGCGATGACTAAGAATACCCAGGCGTACCAGAGCATGTGTTGTTTCTCCTCCGGTGCTAAGGGATGCACGTTATCTGCCAGGAATAAGCTGCCGTTCCAAAATCGCCCTACAACCACCAACTCTAGAGATATCAAGTGTTTGCGAAATGCCCAACCGGAGAAGCACGAAGGGCAACACTTCAGAAAGGTTGAAGAATTTTCGCGGCAGCGGAAGAATTGGCCGGATCAGCCACCGTAGAACTCTACGCAGCCGCCGATTTCTTGGCGTGCGCCGGTTCGGATTTGGCCGGCCGCTTCGGAGCGGCGCTGTTTTGCCCATCTTCCGCTTCTTTCAACCCGTTGGGTTGCGCTTGCCATGCATCCCACAGCTTCGACATGGTTTTGGTGAATTGTCCCGGCTTTTCTTCATACAGGCGCTCGCCCATAGAGAGCGCATTCTCGCGCAGTTCTTTTTGGTATTGAGTCGATAGGGCGAGGAACAACTGAATGTTGGCCGCTTCACCGAACGAGTCAGGACTCTCGTCGATCTTGGCGCAGAGGACAACCAGGTTGTGGTCGTCGCCCAGCCATGTTTCGAGATTCTTGAGACTACTTTCGCGCGCCTGGAGAAGATCGGTCCAGGCGCTTTCGAGCAGGCGCACGTGATACCAGTGATCCTTGACTCGCTTACGCCACTCGTGGAAGCTCTCGGGTGTTTGCTCTCTCCTTGCCGCGGACATGGCCTGACGCCCGCGTCGATAGCGTTCCTTTAACCCGCCCGCTACGGCGACGAAGCCGTCCTGCTGGAGCGGCCAGTCTTTCACTCGTTTGCGCGCCGAGCGAAGCGTTGCAATCGCTTGCTGGACGGTCTTGCCCGCGTCGATAGCTTCTTCCGTGTCACGTTTGGATTTCTCCAGGCCTCGCCGTATAGATGTTAAGGCGTCTTTTCGTAGATGGCCTTTATACCTGTCCAGCAAGCCGTCGAAAACTTCGATAATCGCCGTAGCGTCACGGAGTTCCGATAGTTTGCGGCCGATACCGCCGAGTTGCATATTCTCCCGCTGGTACACGCGGCCGAGTTCAGGTTGAACCAGCCGCAGTACCCCGCGGACCTTTTTTAGGCTCTTGCGAGCCTCGTGGACGGCTTCGTCGCGGTCCTTCGGTTTCGCGAGTTGTTCCGCCGCGGAATCGATCTCTTCGACGACAATGCGCCTGATTCCATTGGGAACAGATTCACTTTTCTTCAAACGGTAGGCCATGGCGCGCCGCCCCGCTCTAGGAGTGACCTTCCTGAGGTGCGGTCGGAGCTACGTTGGTCGTATCCCCACCCCCCGCTTCCTTGTCGGCCTCCGCATTGCGGCCGACCAAGCGAAGAGCGGCGGCCGTCACGTTCTCCGCCGTAAAGCCGAAATGCTTCATGATCTCGCCCCCGGGCGCCGACGCACCGAAGTGGTCGATCGCGATGATCGTCCCTTCATCGCCGGCCCAACGCGCCCAACCATAGCTCGAGCCCGCTTCCACCGTGACGCGCTTCTTCACGCTCTTCGGCAGAATGCTCTCACGATATCCCTCGTCCTGCTGTACGAACAGATATTCGCTCGGCATGCTGACTACACGCGCTTTCACGCCATAGCCCTGCAGCTTTTCGTAAGCTTTCATGCACAGCGCGACTTCAGAACCGGTGCCGATCAAAATCACTTCCGGCGATCCGCCTTCCGCCTCTGCCAGAATGTAGGCGCCTTTCGAAACGTCAATGTTCTTCGCCTTGCTGCGATCAAGATGCGGCACATTCTGGCGCGAAAGAGCGAATAGCGTCGGTCCGTCGTGCTGTATCGCGACGGCCCAGGCTTCGGCGGTTTCTGTGGCGTCGGCCGGGCGGATGACGTTCAGTTGTGGAATGGCGCGCAAGCCCGCCAGTTGCTCGACAGGTTCATGTGTAGGACCGTCTTCGCCGACCGCCACGCTGTCATGCGTGAAGACATAAAACACCTTCAGCTTGCTCAAAGCGCCCAAGCGGACCGACGGCTTCATGTAATCGGAGAAGACCATGAAGGTAGCGCTGAAGGGAAGAATTCCACCGTGCGCAGCCATACCATTGACCGCCGCTCCCATGGCATGTTCGCGCACGCCGAATGCCACGTTACGGCCGGCATAGCCCCACACGCCGCCCACCGCACCTGCGGCACTCGGGCCGCCGTATTCAGGGGGTTGGAAATCGCCCTCGCCTTTCAGAGCTGTGTTCGTAGATGGATTCAGATCGGCTGATCCGCCCATCAAATTGGGGACGTGCTTAGCCAAAGCGTTCATGGCCGCGCCACCGGCTGCGCGTGTGGCGATCGGTTTGTCTTCCGGCTTCCACTTGGGCAGATCGGCGCCCCAGTTATCGGGAAGCTTGCCGCTGATGATCATTTCGAGCTCAGATGCCTCCTTTCCGAAGGCTTTCTTATAAGCGTCGAATTTCTTTCCCCATTCGGCCTGCGTTTTTCCGCCCTTAGCGCCCACTTCGCGGAAGAACTTCACGGCATCTTCAGGCAGATAGAACTTGTCCATCGACGGCCAGCCAAGGGCCTTTTTGGATGCCTGCAACTCTTCCTCGCCTAGCGGATTGCCGTGGGCTTCGAAAGAGTCCTGCTTCTTCGGGCTGCCGTACCCGATATGTGTGTGCACCAGAATCAGCGAAGGCCGATTCGTCTCCGCTTGCGCGGCCTTGATGGCCTTTTCAACCGCTTCCATGTCGTTGCCTTCTTTGACGTGATGGGTGTGCCAGCCGTAGGCCTCGAAGCGCATCGCAACATCTTCGGTGAAACACAGGCTGGTCGCGCCGGCGAGGGAAATGTGGTTATCGTCGTACAGATAAATGAGTTTGCCGAGCCGCAGGTGCCCCGCGAGCGAAGCTGCTTCCTGCGAAACGCCTTCCATCAGATCGCCGTCGCCGCAAATGGAATACGTGTAGTGATCGATGATGTTGTGTCCCGGCCGGTTGAAGCGCGCGGCCAGCCAGGCTTCCGCAATCGCCATGCCGACACCGTTTCCGAAACCTTGCCCCAGCGGTCCCGTGGCGACTTCAACGCCCACCGTGTGCCCGCGCTCCGGATGCCCAGGAGTTTTGCTGCCCCACTGGCGAAAACGCTTTAGCTCTTCAAGCGGCAAATCATAACCGGTGAGGTGCAGCAGGCTGTAGAGCAACATGGAGCCATGCCCGGCCGAAAGGACGAAGCGGTCGCGATCGAACCAATTAGGATCTTTGGGATTGAACTTCAGGAATTTCGTCCATAGCGTGTAAGCCATGGCGGCGGCGCCCATGGGCATACCCGGGTGGCCGGAGTTCGCCTGTTGCACGCTGTCGGCCGAAAGAAAGCGAATCGTGTTGATGCAGATCTCTTCTAAGCTCGTCTGGGTTTCAGTGGTGGGCAAGGGTTTTATCTCCTGGTATCGGCAAAATGGTTTGACAATGTCTCGACCATGTTGTGACATCCGAAGCGCGTGTCGACAGCTTCGGGCTACAAGGGCCTGCTGTCAGCTTAATACCAGGACGTATGCTCCCCGGCGGTTTACCACGTTATCCTGATATAGAATGCTCTTGCGAGCTGCAAGTCTTACCCTTCTGGCGCTGTTTGCGCTACGGGCGCAGGACGTCCCGACATCTTCGGATTCTGAGCATCCCAACCCCGCGGCAGCCTTACCGGAAGCCCCACCGCTGCAAAGTTGTCCGGCCGGCAGCCCCCTGGGTCCGGTGGATCTGACCGTACGATCGCCCAATGGCGGCGACCAGCCGCTGCCGTTTCAGACGATCAATCATCTGAGCGAGGGAGACACGGTTGTCTACGCGCCGATTTTGCGCGGAAAGGAAAAACGTCCGGGCGAGATAGCGCTAGTGATGGTTCCCGCAGAGCGGAAAGAAGGGGAACCTCCGTTGTTTGTGACCGACCCGAAGCAGGCTGATAAACCGCAGGAATGGAAGATGACCCAAACCATCTCACTCGCTGCGTTCGTCTATGGACCCCAAGGCTTAAGTAAGAAGAAAGTGCGAAGCTTTTTGTCTCAAGACGATCTCTTGATTGCGCAACTGGCCGACTACGCGGATAAAACGGCGCAAGCTGAAGCGCTGGTCAGCGCGTTATCGAACAGCGAAAGTTCCTCGGAGAGCGTGAACGCTGCGCTCACTGGATTTGCATCTCAGTACGGTTTTGCGGTGCAGCTTGATAAGAGCGCGCCACCCGCTGCTCAGGCTGAGACACTGTTTGCCTCCATGAATCCGCAATTGGCGACTTACAATCCGCTCGCTAGTTCGACCGCGGAGCGGGCCGGGCAAACAGCCAGCCTGGCTACGGCTGCGGCTACTTTGTTTTTCGGGAGTCCTATTGGGTTGGCGGCCGGCGGTACCGCCATGCTGCTGGATCTACGCAACATCGCCTTCCCCGATACGCAGTTTCGGTCGTCCTTCGCGCAGCCGTTTCCTAAGCCGAAATCCGGGGTGAATTTATGCGGCCAGCGCGCGCCGGCGCCGCCTCACACGCGAGTCGCGTTCATTTGGGCCAGCCGTATTCCAAACGAGCCTACGCCCGTCATTAAGATTACCGGCGCAAACTTCATTCCCGAGACGCAGAAGAGTCCCGTTCCGGTGGACGTGCCCGCACCGGAGTGGAAGTATTTGCAGCGGGCGCGTGACTGGGCCCTGGTTGGTGACAACAAACAGAAGATTCCCGTGCCCATCTTAAAGCTCGGCAATCAAAAGGCTGTTGAAATCGATCTTTCGAAAGCCAAGCTGGCCCCGGGCGATTACCACTTGACCGGCTACTGGGATTGGGCGCCGTTCGAAGCAACCGGCGCCGTGCACGTGCTGCCGCTCAGCAATTTCAAAGAAGCGAAAATCGAGCCGGTCTCTCAGGACCAGTTGCTCGCAAGGGCAGGCAAAATACCCGCCACTCTGACAGGCAGCGATTTCGAGTTCACGACGAAAGTGGAACTCAAGAAGGTGCATGACGAGTTTGCCACTGCCGAACCAGTGCGTTTTATCCTCCCCAAAGGACTACGCCAGGGTCCGCAGGACCATATGGACGTGCAGATTAATACGAGCGATCTGGACCCCGGTGAATATGAACTGCTGATCGCGCAGGCCGACGGGAAGAGTCATCCGGTCGATTTCAACGTTCTGCCTAATCCGCCAAAGATTGATAATTTTCCTATCCTCGCCAACAAAGGCGCCACGACTCAGCATTACGTTTTGAAGGGCGAACGGCTCGCACTTCTATCGAAGCTTGAGGCGCCTGGAGTCGTTTTGGATCTGAGCGCTCCAGTGGCCGGAGAGACGGACCGGAACCTAACCGTGCAGTTGACGTCAGATCAAAAGCCGGGGACCACGTTGCCGATCAAAGCGTATCTCGAAGACCGCAGCGAACCGCTCACCTTTCCGGACGCGCTGCAGATCACCGGACCGCTTCCGACGATCGCCAGTTCCAAATTGTCCTTGCCCAGTGGAATGGGAATCGCTCTGCGCCGGGACGAATTTCCGGCCGGCTATATGCTCAGCGCGATGCTCGATGTCAAAAACATTGAGCGCCGCAGCGTGCTGACTCTCGGATGCGCTGACGATGTAGGTCCCAGCGCTTCACTGCACGTAGGTGAGCAGACCGCCAAATCGAACCTGCAGCAATTGTCGCCCGATCAGCTCTTTCTCTCCTTCGATACCGGTTCGTTGCCCGCCGGTTGTTCCCTCCAGGCCGCCATCGACAATGGACGCGCCGGCAAATCGCAGCCATTCACGCTGGCGCACATCATCCGCATGCCACAACTCGACGCCTTCACGCTCAAAGATGGCCAGCTTCAGGACGGCACGCGTTCGTACCTGCTGACCGGCGAGAATCTCGAAATGATTCAAAAGCTCGGATGGAACAGCGACGACGGAATCGATGCGCTGGCGCTGCCCACGCCCATCCCTGGACAAGGTCAACGCCAATCGCTGGAGCTCAGGCTTCCCGACCCGCCAAAGGGCCAGTGCTTTCTCTACGTCTGGTTGCGCGGCGATACGCAAGGGCGGCTAACCACTGTCAAAGCTCCTGCTCTTCCGGCGACTCCCGCCGTGAGTAACCCGGCGAATGCAGCTCCTGCCGGCACGCAGCTGCAATCCCCCAAACCGGGGCCAAACCAAACCAACAACGCGCCTGTGAATCCGCCCGCTGCAGTGCCCAATGCACCGCCCCCCAATGTTTTATAGTTGAGGACAATTGTCAAATCTCCCCAATTTGCTGACGCTGGTGCGCATTTTTCTGGTGCCGCTGCTGGTTGCGGCGCTGGTGCAGCAGAACCTGCGTTTGCATTGGGGGAATACGCTTCTTCTCGCGAACGACCTGTTCGCCCTCACGGTCTTCCTTGCCGCCGCTCTGACTGACCTGCTGGACGGTTATTTGGCGCGCCGCTGGCGGCAGGTAACAACAGTCGGTACACTCCTCGATCCAGTTGCCGACAAACTGCTGATCTCCGCCGCTCTCATTTCCCTCGTGGAAATCCGGCTGCTCCCAGGCTGGATGGTCATCCTGATTATCAGCCGCGAATTTGCAGTTTCCGGTCTACGCAGCATCGCCGCGGCAGAGGGATACACCATCAAGGCCGGCGAGCTTGGCAAATCCAAAATGATGTTCCAGGTCATCGGCGTCTCGCTCGTCATGCTCTCGATACGTTGGGCAGGTCTGAGACCCTATGCGCTGGCCGCGATGTGGGCCGTCGTGCTTTTTGGACTTGCTTCCGCAGTCGATTACTTCCGCAAATTTTGGCGCAAGGTGGACACCAGCATCAAATTGCGTAGGAGAAATGAACTGCTCACGCTGGAACGGCAGAAACGCCGATTACGCCGCGCGGAAAGAGGCCGCGACCTTTCGACCACTCACGCGGAAACTTCCTCTCTTCGACGGTAGCTAGCGCGGCAGCCGAGCGGTGCTTGTCAACACTGACCAGTAATCGCCACTCGCTTCAGCGCAAAGCCTCCCCGTCGTGCGTTGCCGGGCGATTACTTAGGAGAGCGTCCGTTCTCTTGTAAAGAGAGCGCGCAAGTCCGATTCCAGTCCGCTAATGAACATTTCCTTGTGATGAATCCACCGTCCGGGATACGGAAGCTCCACTAACCGGCCATTCCATCCCACGTGCGATGCTGCTCGCTGGATGTTGCCGTGGATCGCTTGCAGCATGCTGACGATAAGCACCGGCTGTAGCTTCTTGATGGTTCGGCACAGGAGTGGCTCATTCGCCAAACGATGCGTCCGCCGTGTTCGTTCGTCCCATTGATCGACTGGATATGGACAGAGGTCGATCAAGTAGCAGCCGGCTGCTTGAAACGTGTCAAGGAAATTGGCATCGGAGATAAACGGATCCACTCGACGAAACGCATCCCGCACTGCCCGATATAGCCCGGAGTCGCCTTGGTAAAAATATCTTCCTGATGCCGGTGGCGCTTCTCCAATGAACAGCATTTTCACTTCAGCCGGCCGGTAACGGCGGCGAAGTCGCATTCTCCGGGATCGAACAGTGGCGTTCTTCACTCATCAAAAGGGACCGTAACACTCGTGCCCCATCTTCACAAATATGTCACATGTGAATTGGGTGCAAACGATTGCATTCACGGGGAATCATCGATATACTTCCACGTAGCTCGTTCAGGTTAGGAACGCATCCGGCGCAAACGGAGCGATTGCTCCACATCGTCGAATGTCCGCGTCTCAAGCTCAAGGGGAACTTCTATGTCGAAAAATATTCTTGCAAAGTTTGCAAATCTTTGCGCCGCGTTAGCGATCTACACTGTTCTTTCCACGGTCGTGTTCGCGCAGTCGGATCTCGGCACTATTGTTGGCTTCGTGCGTGATCCATCGGGAGCGGTGGTGCCGAATGCCAAAGTGACAATCAAGAACGAAGGCACCGCCGAAGAACACACCGTGACGTCGGACGCCGGTGGCCACTACACGGTTCCGAGTCTGCCGCCGGCCGAGTACACCATGACTGCCGAAGCCAGCGGCTTTAAAAAATTCGAGAGCGCTCACAACAAGCTGGACGCAAACTCAACTATTCAACTGGACGGCAGCCTGCAAATCGGGCAGATTAGCGAAACGGTGGAAGTGTCTAGCACCGCTGAAGTGCTGCAGACCGAATCCGGCGCTGTGCAGGCGGAGGTGACAGGCCGTCAGATTCAGGATCTGGAGTTGAACGGCCGCAGCCCGATTTACGCCGCGCAACTTCTGCCCGGAGTCCGCAGCGGCGGAACTCTCGGTGACTTTAACGGGGTCGGACTCAGTGGGAATCCATTCAGCATCAACGGGGCACGGTCGCAGGATACTTCCGTCACAGTGGATGGCGCTCCGGCCATGCGCACACGCGCGAACGGCGCGGTCATCGGGGTCGCGGACGTGGATGCTACGCAGGAAATTCAGGTCCTGGCGGCCGACTATCAAGCGGAATACGGACGCGCCGCCGGTGGCCAGATTCGCATGGTCACCAAGAGCGGAACCACCGAATTCCACGGCAGTGCGTATGAGTACTTTCGCAACAACGACCTGAACGCGAACACCTGGTCGCGGAATCTCAGTACCGCCACCAATTTCGCTCCTCCGTTCCGCTACAACAACTTCGGATTTGCGGTGGGAGGGCCGATCGCGATTCCCGGGAAATTCGAGAGATTGCGTCAGAAGCTATTCTTTTTTGTAGCCACGGACTGGATCAGAGAGCGAAACACCCAAACGCAGGAACAGGCTGTACCGACAACTTTGATGCGTCAGGGCAATTTCAGTGAGTTGCTTACTTCGAATCCGTGGTACAGCGGCTCGCGCCAACTCTACTATCCAGGTACCTGCCCCAAGCTTGGCGCCGCAACTTGCCAGCCGATTCCCGGTAATGTCATCCCGTCCAGCAGTCTCAGTCCGAATGGCCTCGCCATCCTCAACGCCTATCCTGCACCGAGTCCCGGCTTTCTGACCGGTACCGATAACTGGATTGCCCAAGCCGCCCAGCCCATCAACCAGAGGAAGGACATCTGGAACCTGGATTTCATTCCGAACAGTAGCAACCACATTGAGTTGCGGCGCTCAGGTCTCGCGTACAATGAGTTCGATCCATTCGATCAGGGCTCGGGTGAAACAGCCAAATATTTCATCCGCCCCAACCAGACGAACACAGTAGCCTGGACCTGGACCGTCTCCCCGACGGTGGTGAATGAACTCCGTGCGACCTACAGTCTTGATGACGTTTATATTCCAGTAGATACGTCCGAGATCGGTTTCAATCGCCAAAACTTCAGCCCGCCGATCACGTATCCTTTCCTTTTTGGCGCGAAAGACATTGCCGGAAAAATTCCGACTGTTAGCCTTAACGACAGCTTCTACAGCCTCGCTGGGGGACCCTACCCGTCCCACTCTTCCGGTCCTATCTTCACCACTTCCGATAGTCTGACGAAGGTTTGGGGTAATCACACGCTCAAGTTCGGCTTTTACTTTGAGTACGCCGGCGAAAACGATGAAGATCAGATTAACGTTGCTACCGTTCCCGGCGGCAGCAACAATCAGAACGGTAACTTCGTATTCACTGACGCCGGTACCGGCGCAACTTCAGGTGTCAGCGTAGCCAATCTCGCCCTGGGATACGCCGACAGCTATACCGAGATTGGTCCGCGTGCGTTCACTATTTGGCGTCGCCCCATGTTTGAAGAGTTTGCACAGGATTCCTGGAAAGTAACTCCCAAACTCCACATCGATTACGGCATCCGCATGACCACCGTCATTGGCTTCCACCCTCTCTGGGGTAACGCGGATTACTTCGACGGCGCTCTCTATAATCCCGCTAACGCGGTTCAGCTAAATGCTTCCGGTAACGTGATCCTGGGAACAGGAAACCCATACAACGGAATGGTCATCCCCGGTTTCAGCAGTTTCCCGAGTTCGGCCCAGGGACGCGTTCTAGCCGCGAGTTCGCCGATCTGCGATGGCGCTTCTTGCAACAGCCTTTTCGATCCAAACCTTTCCAAGTCCTACATCAGTCCAACCAATGTCCTTCAACCCAGACTCGGTATTGCTTACCAACTGAATGACAAAACCGTGCTTCGCGCCGGCGCGGGCGAATTCTCTACCGCCATGCCGCTGCTTGACAACGTCTTCCCCGGCGGCAATTCCCCTTTCCAGCCGTTTGTGACGGTAAATAACGTCAGCGTGGACAATCCTGGCGCTTCACTCGTGAGCGGTACAGCCGCCGCCATCACCGCCACCACTCTAAATCCGAACCTGCACCAGCCAGTGGCATGGAACTGGAACGCTACCTTTCAGCGCGAACTGCCATTGAGTTCCGTTTTGTCCATCGCCTATGTCGCGCATCGCGGTTATCACGCTTGGGATGTCTACGACATCAACCAGGTCCAAGCCGGCACTCGGCAGGCCAATCCTGGAGTGAACGTCAATAACTTGCGTCCGTTTAAGGGCTACGCCGCCATCCAGGAAGAAGAGAGCGGTGTGAACTCCATGTACAACGGACTTCAGGTTACCTGGAACCGCCGCTTTACGGCCGGATCCATGTTCGGCTTCACCTACACATTTTCCAAGAGCATGGACAACAGTTCGAATTACCGCGATATCGTCCCCGATACTTACAACACAAGTAATCTCTGGGGTCCCTCGGAGTACGACGCGCGCCACGATGTCATCGTGAACTACCTGTATGACCTGCCGTTCTTCAAGGGTCAAACGAACCTCACGGGCAAACTGCTGGGCGGATGGGAAATCACCGGCAGCGCCCAATTCCAAACCGGCCAGCCATGCGGCGTCGGGGTGAACAACGACTACGCCGGTGTCAGCTCGACGGATCTGGGTAGCTTCGGCTGCGGTACCAACACCCAAGAGGGACAGTTCTGGGTGATGAACGGGACTCCGACCATCCTCGGAAATTTCGCCGGGTCTAACGGCGGCTCAAATCAGCCAAAGTATTTCGCAACCACCACCTCCAGCGGCGCGCCGCTCTTTACACCTCCGGCCGCCGGCACTTTTAACCTTCAGCCAGGTGTTCGCGATTCGATCTACGGTCCTGGATTCCAGAACTGGAATCTCGCCCTCTTCAAGAAATTCGCCATCAACGAGCGCACAGGCTTTGAATTTCGAGCGGAAGCCTACAACTTCATCAATCATCCGAATTGGGCTCAAATCGGGCAGGCAGGTGGGTTAAACCTCATTCCCACTTCCTCTCAGTTCGGGGAAGTAACCCAAAAGTCCACCACCAACCCGCGCCAGCTGCAGCTCTCGCTGCGGTATTACTTCTGAGCAGCCGCAAAAGTTGCTGCTCCTGACCGACGCGCGCGGCTCCTCCACGCGCGCGGGCCTTTTATCTGTCGGCTGCTCCCAATGGATGGCGTAGAAACGGCGCGTCGTTGATCTCCCGTCCCACTCCTTGATCGTATAGAGCGGCTTATGTTGGCGCGCCCGGAGAGGCTCGAACTCCCGACCTAATGATTCGAAGTCATTCGCTCTATCCAACTGAGCTACGGGCGCGCTTATCTGCCTCCATCATTATACGGATGAGAAAATGGACCAGGAATCCTGGAACCTGCTTAGTTTTTCAGGATCATACATGACCGGTCCCACTGAAATTGAAGTTAAAATACGCCTACCCGAGACTCACAGCGTCCTCGATCGCCTACAGACGGTCGGCTTCTCCGAAGCCGCGCCTCGGCTCTTCGAAACCAACACGGTGTACGACACAAAAAACAACGATCTCCGCCAAAGCAACATGCTTTTGCGCCTTCGGCAGGTGGGCGGCCAACATGTCATCACCTGGAAGGGTCGCGGTGAGCCCGGCCCGCACAAGAGCCGCCCCGAAATTGAGACCCGGGTAACGTCCGGCGAAAGCATGCACCAGATTCTTGGGCAACTCGGCTTTCATCCCACGTTTTGCTATGAGAAATTTCGCACCGAATACGCCTCCAAAGGCGCCCCCGGAGTGGTCACAATCGACGAAACGCCCATCGGAAACTTCCTCGAAATCGAGGGGCCTTCCGACTGGATCGATTCCACCGCCCGAAATCTGGGCTTCTCCGCCGAAGACTACATTCTAGACAGCTATGGCAGACTTTATTTAGCAGCATGTGAGCGCCTGGGCGTGCAACCCACCAATATGGTCTTCGCGTCCCACTCTTGGTAGGGCGCGACAAGTCTGCTGTGCTTTGCCCCCCAACACAAATCTGACAATGGCAGAAATTCTCAGCGCCGACGCCACCATGATTCGCCGTGCTACGGCTGACCTCGGCCGCGTGCGTGACGAAATCGCAAAATGCATCGTTGGCCAAACGGACGTCATCGATGGTGTTCTCATTTGCCTGATAGCGGGCGGCCATGTTCTGCTCGAAGGAGTTCCCGGCCTGGGCAAAACCACGCTCCTTCGGACGTTAGCCCGAGTGCTCGATTTGCGCTATTCGCGCATTCAATTCACGCCCGATCTGATGCCCGGCGATATCGTCGGCAGTGTTGTCATGGAAGGGGATGAACATGGCCATAAGACTCTTCGCTTCCAGCAAGGACCAGTCTTCGCCAACCTCGTGCTCGCCGATGAAATCAACCGCGCCACCCCCAAGACGCAATCGGCTCTGCTCGAAGCCATGCAGGAGCGCACCGTCACCAGCGGCACATCCACCTATGCGCTGGAAACGCCTTTCCTCGTCATGGCTACCCAGAATCCGATCGAGATGGAAGGGACCTATCCGCTGCCCGAAGCGCAACTCGATCGCTTTCTGATGAAGATCCTCGTCACCTATCCTTCGCGCGACGACCTGACGCGCATCGTTGAACTCACCACACGGCAGGACGACGTTGACGTGCGCAAGGTGATGAACCGTGATCATATCGCGGAGTTGAAATTCATCAGCCGCCAAGTCATCGTCGCTCCCCATGTCCAGAGCTACGCCATCGATCTCGTCATGGCCACCCAACCCGGTACGCGCGACGCGGCTGAGATTACAAATCGCTACATTCGCTTCGGCAGTTCACCGCGGGGCGCCCAAGCTCTTATCGAGTGCGGACGCGTGCTCGCTCTCATGCACGATCGTCTGCACCTCAGCATCGACGATCTCAATGCCGTCGCGCCGGCGGTTTTGCGTCATCGCATTATTCTCAACTTCGATGCGCATGCCGACGGGGAAACAACTGAAACAATCCTCCAAAAAATATTTCAGACCGTTTCCTCCCGCACATAAATAGAAATCTTTCGCTATGCCTGAGCCGCTCGTCGATCACCACTTTCTCGAGAGGTTGGAGCGCTTAACTCTTCATTGGCGGAAATCGTTCAACGGCCTCGTGGGCGGCCACAACATGTCACGCTTCTCGGGGCCCGGCCAGGAGTTCCTGGACCATCGCAGCTTCCATCAAGGTGACGATCTCCGCGCGGTGAATTGGCGCGCTTATATGCGCTTCGAGAAGCTGTTCCTAAAGATGTTCCAAACGGAACCGCGCGTTCCGGTGCGCTTGCTGCTTGATACCAGCGCGTCCATGACCGCCGGATCGGCGCCCGGAGATTTGACGAAGTTCGACTACGCCCGCAAACTCGCCGCGGCCCTTGTGTACGTCGGCTTAGTCCGGCTGGACAGCATCCTGTTGCAACCGTTCTCATCGCGCCTCCTCGAGCACTGCCCAACGGGCGGCGGCCGCCATCGCTTCCGGCCTGCGGAGAATTTCCTTCGCAGCTTGAGACCGGGCGACAAAACAAACTATCTCGAGATGTCGCGTCAGTACCTCACCAGCTATCCGCAACGCGGCTTGACCATTATCATCTCGGACTTTCTGGACGATGCCGATTGCTTCCGTCCCTTGCAGTACATCGCCGATTTCGGCCATGAGCTTCTTTTGGTGCAGCTTTGGGGAGAAGAAGATCGCGAGCCATCCGGCAAAGGTGAATTCGAGCTGACCGACGCCGAATCGGAAGCGCATCTGAAGATCACCTTCGACGATAAAGCGCGCCGCGCTTACACGCGAGCATTCGATCGGCATGCGGATGAAATAGAAAGGCTCGCGCTGCGCAACGGTGGACGATATGCCGGAATCTCCACGCACATGCCTCTCGAGGATGCCATGTTCGGAGCCCTCAACATGGTGCAGCCCGTCTACTGACACTTGATGTTTTTTCTGAACCTCACGGCTGGTGAATTTCTTACGTTGCTCGGCGCGCTCGGCGGTCTCATCACCGCACTGTATTTGCTTGACCGCACCCGTCGCAAGAAAATTGTCTCGACGCTGAGGTTCTGGAATCCCGCTTTTGCCGCCCAGCAACAACAGAATCGCAAGCGCGTGCGTGAGCCTTGGTCCCTCGTGCTCCAGCTTGTCAGCCTACTCCTGCTGCTGCTTGCTATCGCTCAGCTCGAATGGGGATCGCGTGAGCGCCGCGGCCAAGATCATGTCCTCTTACTCGATACTTCTTCCTGGACGGCGCAGCAATCCACCGCCGGGACCATTCTCGATCGCGAGAAAGCCGCGGCCCAGCAATACCTTACCTCCTTGCCCACACGCGATCGCGCCATGGTGGTCCGCGCGGATGCTCTTTCCGTTCCCGCTACTCCTTTCACCTCCGATCGTCAGCAACTCGGTCGCGCCATAAGCGAATCCACTTCAGCCTTCACCGCGCTCAACATCGGTCAGGCGCTCTCGTTCGCACGTCAAGCGCGCGCTTGGTCCGGCGGTCAACCCGGCGAGATCGTCTATATCGGTCCTCAGCGACTGGAAAACCCGCTCGCCGAGAGTGATGCCGCGGCTCTCCAATTGAGAGACCTCCGTGTGATCGCTGTGCCGGCCAGCCTTCAGAACCTGGGCATTCGCAGCATCGCTGTCAGGCGCGGTGAGGAGGAAGGGAACTCTTGGGACGCCACCGTTACTCTCAAGAATTATGGATCTGAGCGCCGGCTCATCCGCCTTCTCGCCAAGTTTGCCGGAACGATATTTCAACCTCGTGTGCTCACCTTGCATCCGGGTCAGGAAACTGCGGTGGAATTCAGCTTCATCACCAACACGGCCGGGCGTTTCACCGCATCGATCGATCCGCACGATTCTCTTCCGTCCGATGACCAAGCCTCGCTCCAACTGCCAGCCAGCGGTCTGCTTACGGTTGCCGCATTCAGCAATCGCCCGAATGTTCTGCGGCCTCTGCTGGATTCGAATCCCCAATTGTCGGTAAAAGTCAGCCCGCTCTCCGCCTATACGCCGAAGCCTGCGGCCGGCATCATGCTGCTGGATGAGTTTGCCCCGGATACACGAGCTGAACCGCAGTTGCCGAGTCTCTGGATCGACCCGCCCAAAGAGGGATCGCCGCTGCCGGTCAAATCCGTCGTCAGCGATGCGGTCATTAAGAATTGGCAGTCCGATGCCGCCCTCAGTACCGGTTTATTCGCCAAGGAAACTCGCATCGCTCGTGCGGAAGTATTCGAGACGTTCGAAGGGGATGAGCCTGTGGCCGGCATCGCCGGAGGACCGGTGGTCGTGGCGCGCAGTGCTCCGAAAGAAGCGTTGATCGGTTTCGATCCTCTCAGCGGTCCGCTGCGCTTCGAGGTGACCACGCCGCTGCTCTTCGCAAACCTGCTTCGTTGGCTCTCGCCAGATGCCTTCCGCACGGTGGATATCACGGCGGGCCGTGTCGGCACAGCAACAGTCGCTCTGGATAAAACCGAAACCGCAGCTAGTCTCCGGGTGATTGATGAGAGAGGCTTTACCGTTCCGTTCACGGTACGTGATCGAACGCTCGAACTGTTCACAAGCCGCCCAAGCATCGTGCGCGTCTTATCCGCCGATCGAGACCGCGTCCTTTCGCTCACCCTCCCCGATATCGGCCAAGCCGAATGGAAGCCTGCCGCCGGCATCTCTACCGGGGTGCCGTCCACGCGCAGCTTCGCTCCTACCGCCATCGACCTCTGGCAGTGGCTAGCTATCTTGGGCGGTCTCGGACTGTTGACGGAATGGCTGCTTTTCGGACGCCGCCCGGTTTGGCAATCGCGTAAACCTCCGTCTGTGGCTCCACGGTCCCCTGCGCCGGACAATAAGCAGGATCAAAAACCAGAGTTGGTGGCGAAATGACATTCATTCATCCCTCCGCTCTGCTCCTCATCCTGCTCCCCATTGGGTGGATGGGATGGTCGTGGTCTCGTTCCGCTCAGCACGTTTCCTTGTTTCTGAAAGGCCTCAGCTTTGCCGCCATTCTGGGCGCGCTGGCGCAGCCCACCATGACGCTGCCCGAAACAAAAACGGGTGCGGTCGTCCTGGTAGACACTTCACCCAGCATCACCGCGGACGATCTCGATCGTGCTTCCTCCATCCTCACCGACATGGAGCGGCACAGGCGTGGCAATTGGATGAAGATCGTTCCCTTCGCCAGTCACACACGAACCCTGCTGCCCAATGAGATTTCAGCAGGAGGCGTGCGGCTGGTCGAGACCTCCGATGAAGCTGGTCGCGGAACCAACTTCGAAACTGCCCTCATCGGCAGCATGTCCGCCTTTCCCAGCGGCCACATTCCGCGCCTGGTTCTTATCAGCGATGGCAATGAAAACGAAGGCAGCACGGCGCGTGCAATAGCTGAACTTCAACGCCTTCATGTCCCGGTCGACACCATTCCGCTGCAAGGCCGGTCACGTACCGTGCTGCGCCTGGAGTCTCTTTCCGTGCCCGACCAGGCATACGCAGGCGAGCAAATTCCCATTGATCTCTCAATCGATTCACCAAGTGCTACTCCCGCCTCGATTCAACTGTCGGCAGAAGGTAAGGCCCTCGGCGCCAACACCATCGAGCTCGCGGCCGGGCAAAATACAGTACGCGTTCATGCACGAGTGAACTCGAGCGGCGCCACGTCCATCGCGGGCAAGATCACGGCGGGCAGCCTCGGTGAACTCCCGTTCGAACAAGCCATTCAGCTCCGGCGGGCGAAGGTTCTCTACCTGTCCGAAGACCCTCCCGGCACCGACTCCAACCTGCTCGATGCCTTTCATGAAGCGGATTTTGACATTACACGGGACGCCTCACTTCTCGCCCGGGATCTGAGCGGCATTCAACTCGTCATCCTGAATAATCTCGATCTCAAGACCTTCAGCGCGGCGCAGAAGAACCGGCTGGAAGATTACGTCAAGAACGGCGGTGGCTTACTACTTATCGGCGGAGAGCGGCAGGTATACAAAGAGGACAAGCAGATGGATGCGCTCGATCGCGTGCTGCCTGCGAAGCTCGCGCCGCCCAACACGCCCGAAGGCACCTGCGTCGCTCTCATCATCGACAAGTCTTCCTCCATGGAAGGTAGGAAAATCGATCTGGCCCGCCTCTCAGCGATCGGCGTGGTGGATCATTTACGACCCATCGACACCATCGGCGTTCTGATCTTCGACAACTCGTTTCAATGGGCCGTTCCTATGCGCCGCGCCGAGGATAAATCGCTCATCAAGCGCCTGATCTCCGGCATTACGCCTGACGGCGGAACGCAGATTGCCCCCGCTCTTGCTGAAGCGTACAAAAGGGTGCTGCCTTCCAAAGCCAGTTACAAACACATCGTGCTGCTCACCGACGGGATCTCGGAGGAAGGCGACAGTATCGATCTCGCCAAAGAGGCTCTCGCGCACCAGGTCACGATCTCGACGGTGGGATTGGGACAGGACGTGAATCGCACGTATCTTGAAAAGGTCGCCGCCGCATCCGGCGGTCGCAGCTATTTCCTCAACGAGCCACAGGGCCTTGAACAGATCCTGCTCAAGGACGTCAAAGACTACAGCGGTTCCACCGCCGTTGAGAAGCAGCTCACGCCAATTGTCGAGCAGAAAGCCGAGATCCTTGACGGCGTAGGAATCGACACCGCGCCACCGCTCCATGGTTATGCGCGCTTTACCGCCAAGCCCGAAGCGGAAACCATACTGCAAATCAATCCCGACAAAAAGGATCCTCTCTACGTGCGTTGGCAGTACGGACTCGGCCGTGCCGCCGTTTTTACTTCCGATGCTAAGAGTCGCTGGGCCGAACTCTGGGTCTCGTGGCCCGGCTTCGACAAGTTCTGGATCAACGCCACGCGCGATCTGTTGAATCACACGGAGCGCAGCGAAGCCAGCGCGCAGTTCGACACGGCGAATGACGACCTGCTCGTCACTTATCGCCTGGGAACCGGCGTCCGCGATCCTGCCTCCATCCCGCCTATTTACGTCTTAGGCCCGAATCGTTTCGAGAAACCCATCGAAGTGCGAAAGACCGCGGCAGGGTTGTATCAGGGGCGTCTGCACGTCGGACCGGCAACGGGACTCTTTCGCATTCGGCCGGCTATCGATTCCAGTGTCTTCCCGGAGGTTGGGCTATATCGCCGCCAGGAAGAACTCCAGGACTACGGCTCCAATCAGGCGCTGCTGGCACAAATCTCCGCCTTAACGGGAGGCCGATTCAACCCACGACCGGCCGAGATCTTCAATCGAGGCGGACGGTCGCTCTACACGCAATGGCAGCTTTGGCCCGCCATGCTAGCGCTGGCCATCGCGCTCACCGTCACAGAACTCATCACCCGCAAATGGAGCGCTCTGATACAAACCTTCCGGCGGCCCAACTCTTAACATAAAGGGAATGGCGCAAACAGACCTCCTTGTCATGAAATTCGGCGGTACCAGCATGGGTAGCGCCGAACGCATGCGTGTCGCGGCTTCGATCATCTCGGAGCAGAACAAGCTCCGTCCTGTAGTGGTTGTGGTCTCCGCCATGTCAAAGGTCACTGACTTGCTGCTTGAGACCTTGCGCCGCGCTGAACTGGGCGACCGTGCCGCCGTGGATCTCAGTCTTCGCACTTTGCTCGACCGTCACGTGGAAGCATGTGAGGAACTGCTCGAAGGTGCAGGTGAGCAGAGCGCGTTTCGCGATGCTGCCCATGCCACGGTGCAATCGCTAGTCGCCGAATTCCAGCGCATCGCGAACGGAGTTCTCATGCTCGGCGAGCGTCCTCCGCGATCGCTCGACGAAGCCATTGCCATTGGCGAGCGTCTCTCTTCCGCGCTTCTCGCCGAATACCTTCGCTCGATCGGCATTCACGCTCAGGCAGTGAACGGCAGCGATGTTATCGTGACCGACGCCGTATTCGGAAACGCCTCGCCGCAAATGGAGCTCACGCGGCATAAGTGCGCCGAACATCTATTACCGTTACTGCAAAGCGGCACGCTCCCGGTGGTCACCGGATTCAACGGCGCAACTGTGGATGGTCGTCCGACTACGCTTGGCCGCGGCGGTTCGGATTTCTCAGCGTCCATCCTCGCCGCTAGCCTCCATGCCGAAGAACTCTGGATCTGGACCGACGTTGACGGCATCATGACCGCCGATCCGCGGCTCGTCACGGATGTCGCCGTGCTCGATCAAGTCACCTATGCCGAAGCAGCCGAACTCGCCTACAACGGCGCCAAGGTCTTGCATCCCCGTACCTTGGCCCCGCTCGTCGAAAACCAGATTCCGGTCTGGAGCAAGAACAGCTTTGCCCCGCACAAGCCCGGGACGAAGATCGTCTCCCACTTCGATGAGCCGAAGGGCGTGCGCGCGGTCACATCCATGTCGAACGTGGCGCTCATCTCCATGGAGCCTTCGAGCGCCGTCCTCAGCGGAACTCGTCTGATGGCCCGTGCACTCGATGCGCTTGCCTTAGCGAACGTCGAGATTCTCGTCTTCAGCAGTTCCAGTTATCGGCAGAGCTTCTGTTTCTTAATCCGCAAGCCTGACATCGATGCTGCCCTGGAAGTTCTCTCGGCGAACCTTTCGATCGAGCTGGCGCATGGCTATCTGAAGCCGATTGAAGTAGACGAGAACGTTGGACTGCTCGCCGTCGTGGGCGAAGGCATGCGCGGCATGCCTGGTCTCGCCGGACGTGTGTTCACCGCCATCTCGCGCGAGCGCATCAACATCATCGCCATCGCGCAAGGTTCAAGCGAAATCACCATCGGAATTGTGGTGCGGCTGGACGGCCTCGATCGCGCGGTACGCGCTGTTCACGAAGAGTGCCAGCTAGGAAAGCCGGAGATGGCAGCCGCCCTCGGCTGACAACGCAGGCTCATTCTGATGCACTCGTAGCCGGCGGATTTTGAATGGCAAGCCGGTCGGCTGAAACGTCTCCTCCAGCAGCTTTTCTACACCGGAGAGATTGCGTTCCGCCAGCGCCACAATCGATGGACCCGCTCCGCTCAGGCACACGCCCAATAAATCCGGATGCTCCAGCGCCAATGCCCGCTCTAGTCCCGGCACCAGCCGCTGCCGCGACGGCTGATGCAGCCGGTCGTTAATAGCCTCACGCAACAGCGAGAAGTTCCCACTCTGCAGCGCCTGTAAAAGAAGTGCAACCCGCTGCAAATTGAACACCGCATCTTCCCGCGTGATTCTGTCTGGAAGTACCTTGCGAGATTCGGCTGTGGGCAATGAGTACTCGGGCGTCAGCACCAGGAACTGCAACTGCTGCGGCCATTCCAGCCGCACCGCGACAACGGAGCGATCCGGCAATTGGCAGCTCACGGTCAAACCGCCCAATAACGCCGCGGCGACATTGTCGGGATGGTGCTCCAGCGCGCATGCTGCGTTCAGTAATCCTTGTGGGGGCAGTGGTCCGGCGATGGCTTCATATAACCGCAGGCCCGCTACGGTTGCGGCCGCACTGCTCCCCAAACCCGATCTCGTCGGAATGTCACTGTGCACCTCCACCAGCAGTGAAGGAAAGGGCGCGCCGCGCTGATTCGCGACAAAGCGAAACGCGCGCTCGATGTAATTCTCACCGTCGAGCTCGCCATCCAAAAAATGAAAGCGCAGCTCATCCGTTCCCGGTAACGGTTTGACGGCCAGATTAAGATAGAGCTCGACGGCAACACCTAACGTGTCGAATCCCGGACCAAGGTTTGCGATCGAAGCGGGTACTCGAATTGCAAAGGGAGAAGTCAGTGGACTGGAACCTCGGAATGCTCTCTCGATGCGGCCTCGCGATGCGTCTTGATAATGTAGTCTGTATCCTTTAACGCGTGCCCGGTGAGCACGGCCGCAATCGTCGCATCGCGATCGATTGTTCCATCGGCCACCAGTTTGCGAATGCCGGCTAACGTAGTCGCTGACGCAGGTTCACAGCCGATCCCGTCGTGGCCGATCATCCGCTTGGCCTCGCCAATCTCCTCGTCCGTTACATCCATGACCAGTCCGCCCGTTAGCTCGATGGCTTGCAGAGCCTTCTTCCAGGAGCGCGGGTTACCGATCCGTATCGCCGTAGCTACCGTCTCGGGATACTCTACCGCTTCGAGGTCCTTCGCGCCCGAGCGCCAGAGCCGCGCCAACGGATTTGCTCCTTCCGCTTGCACGATGATCATGCGCGGAAGCTTTCCAATGAACCCGTATTGCTTCAGCTCTCGAAGAGCTTTTCCAAATGCGGACGAGTTGCCCAGGTTACCGCCCGGGATCACCAGGTAGTCAGGCACCTGCCAGCCCAATTGCTCCAGCAACTCAATCATCGCGGTCTTCTGGCCCTCAATGCGAAAAGGATTGATTGAGTTGAGGAAATAAAGATTCGGGTCCGACCCCTCGAGCAGCGTATTCAGAGCGTCGTCGAAACTGCCTTCTATCTGCACCACCTCGGCGCCGAAATCGAGGGCTTGGGCAAGCTTGTTCGCGGACGCCTGCCCGGCCGGAAGATACACGCGCGCCGTCATACCGCCACGCGCTGCATAGGCTGCCAGCGAAGCGGCCGTATTTCCAGTCGAGGCGCAAGCAACCGTTTTAGCGCCCAGGAACTTCGCTTCCGTCATCCCGACTGTCATGCCGAGATCCTTGAAAGATCCGGTCGGGTTCCAGCCCAAATGCTTGAACCAGAGAGTACGAACTCCCACCCACGCCGCGGTAGTCTGCCCACGTATTAGAGCCACATTGCCTTCGCCCAGCGTGACAATGTCCTGCTCCTCGTAATCCGGCAGGAATTCCCGAAAGCGCCAAACGCCGCTCATATAACGCGAACTGACGGACAGGCGCCGCTCCCGCCAAAGATTTTTCAGCATGGACGGCTCGTGTTCAATCGCATCCACCACAACCTCAAGCAGGTCGCCGCAGGAGGGGCAAGCAAGCGCGCGGTCATGCAAGTCTAACGTCGCTCCACACGCGGGAACACTACACCGAAGATGAGTCATGCGAATCGGATGCTGATTCTTCTCAACGTAACATCGAGACGTACGGAGCCAACCACCGCCGGCGTTATCGATAGAATCCCTTACCACCAGTCGCGGGATTTTCCGTCGACATTTTCAGCCGAGCCGCTGCTTCAATCATCTCTTGATCAGAGGTCAGAAGGACTACGTCGGCGCCGGGGAGCGACCGTATCAGCTGACCTGCTGCCGCCAGATGAACTGCATCCGCACCGCGGATTCGAAGATGCTGTGCGACCAACTCAGCTCGCCTCATAACTTCACCCGTTAACGCCAACTGAATCAAACTTCGCCAATCATCGCGACGCTGTGCCCTCGTAAACGCGGTGTTTAAGTTGTGTACGGATCCCTGACGAGCTATGGCCGAGATCACTTCTACGTGTCCCAGCGACGTACTAGCAAGTTCAGTTGGGCTGTCAAAGAGTTCGTGCAGACGGTCTTCGCCGGGTTCGTGAAAATACCGCTTGACCCAAGCGCTTGAGTCAAGGTAATAAACGCTCAACGCCGTTCGCGAATGATCTGTTCCGAAGGCAATTCGCCTTCAACGTCTAAAGGCTTAAAGACACTAGTACGAGGATGTCTCTGGGTCGGCAGCTTAATACCCGGTATCCTCAAAAGGCGCTTGCGGATTGGATCTTCCTCGTCGACGAGGAAGCCTTTAACCACAGACAACACTTCACGCAGCTGTTCATCGTTCAAGCGCTCAATTGCGTCATACAGTTCCAGAAGCGTCGTCGATGCCATATTCTCCCTACCTTTCCAACTGGCGGCCAGAGCAGCCTGCCTATATTGTCACCCAGAAAAATCCTCCTGTGCTCAGCTATTATTTCCCCGCCTGCTCAATCTTCTGCCACTCTTCATCGCTCAGCTTCACGCCTGCCGAGGCTACGTTCTCTTCCAAATGCTTCACCGACGATGTGCCCGGAATCGGCAGCATGACGGGCGAACGGTGCAACAGCCAAGCTATCGACAACTGTGCAACCGAAGCGCCGTGCTTCTTTGCAGCCGCGTCGAGCGGGCCACCTGCGGCCGCCAATTTACCCGCCGCTACGGGAAACCACGGAATAAAGGCCAGCCCGTTCTTCTCGCAATAATTTAGTGCGTCTTCATGGGCGCGATCGCTGAGGTTGTACTTGTTCTGCACGCTCACTATCTTCACGATTTTGTTCGCATTGCCGATCTCCCGCGGCGACACTTCGGACAATCCAATATGCCGAATCTTGCCCGCTTGCTGCAGCTCCTTCAATTTTCCCAGGCTCTCTTCCGCGGGAACTCTGGGATCGATTCGATGAAGCTGATACAGGTCGATCCGCTCCAGCCGCAGCCGCCGCAGGCTCATCTCAACGCACTGTTCCAGGTATTCAGGCCGCCCTACCGGAGCCCACTTGTTGGGACCGCTGCGTGTTAAGCCGCCCTTGGTGGCGATGACGAGGTCCTCCGGATACGGATACAAGTTCTCCGCAATTAACCGCTCGCTGACCTCCGGTCCATAGGAATCGGCAGTATCGATGAAGTTCACGCCGAGATCTATGGCGCGGCGCAGTACGTTCCGTGCTTCTTCCGGATTTTCAGGCCTGTCCCAAATCCCTTCGCCGGTTATTCGCATTGCGCCGAAGCCAAGCCGATTGACTGTTAAGTCTCCGCCGATAGTAAAAGTTCCACTCTCTCTCGCATTTACAGTCGCTGTAGTCATATCAAGGTGATTCAGCGCCAGCACCCGAAGTTTCGAATGGCGTCCCGGAGACTTTACGGTCTCGCTTCCTCCTTCCATTCCGTACGCTGAAAACGGCCAGACGGCGGGACTGTTCTGCGTTATTAACGTCGTCGGAGCGGCGCTGTCCTCGTTTGGTTGTCACTCGCAAAAAAACCGCTTCCGCACCCATAATCTGCGCCGCCCGGCCTGATGAAAAGAGGCTTTTTGCACGGCGCCCATCGCTTTCCAGAATCCAAATGTGGACAATAGCTATGTGAAATTACTTGCGAAGGTCAATCTCATCTTCTTAGTCGTATTCGGGCTGGGGCTCGCCTTGACATCTCTGCTCGCCCGCAACTATCTGTACGACAATGCCAAAAATGAGATTCAGGAACGCGCACGCTTGATGATGCAAGCCACGCTGGCCACCCGCGACTACACGTCACAAGAGATCAAGCCGCTTTTAATCCGTCGCGAGCGGGTAAACGATACCTTCTTACCTCAAACCGTACCAGCCTTCGCGGCTACTGAAGTTTTTCAGCGCATCCAGGCTCAGAATCCTGACTACAGCTATAAGGAAGCTACCCTCAATCCAACCAATCTCCGCGACCGCGCCTCTGATTGGGAGGCCGATATCATCAACTCCTTCCGAAACCATAAGGACGAGAAAATAATGTTCGGCGAACGCAACACTCCGGCCGGCCGGTCACTTTACATGGCCCGTCCCATTACAATCACGAATCCCGCTTGTTTGGATTGTCACGACACCGCCCGGCGGGCGCCGAAGGCCGTCGTAGCCCAATACGGACCGGATAACGGATTCGGTTGGAAACTGAACGACACGGTAGGCGCTCAAGTCGTTTCTGTACCGGAAAGTGTTGCCATCAAAACGGCTGACCGCGCCTTGACTCAGATCATCGTGGATCTGGCGATTTTGGCCGTCTTTTCGCTGTTGCTGTTTGATCTGCTCCTGATCTTTACCGTCATTCGTCCGGTTAAAAAATTAGCAAGAATAGCAGACGAGGTCAGTAAGGGACGTCTGGAGGTAGAGCAGTTGCCGGTCCGCGGCAGAGACGAGATTTCGAATTTGGCCGCCTCCTTCAACCGTATGCTGCGCAGCCTGCAGCAAGCAATGAAGCTTCTATCTTCCGAAGACGACGGACCGGCGGGACGCTAAGAATCTGTCCCGGTCGGCACCCGGCGGCAGTTCAGCAGCCAAGGCAGCGTATAGTTCATCCCAGGTGGTCTTTTTTCTCGCGGTACGAGTCACTAACACCTTGGCCATGGGCCCCATAAACTCCGCGAACACGTCCTTGAGGCGCTCAATTGCTTCTGGATCGAATAGAACCAGAGCCGGCGCCCCGGAACTCGGCGTCGGAGTTCTCGCATCCACGAGTGTCGGCCACTGGCTGCTGCCGGTCGGCACGCGCGGATCTCTGATTGTTCCTCTGGCGTTCTCCAGCTCACGCGAGAACTCCTGCGCCGTTTGGAAACGGTGGGTCGGATCCTTCAGAATGGAACGGCTGATGACGCGCGCCAATTCTCTGGAAATTGACGGGTTCAGCGAATCGGGCGCAGGCGGGACTTCCTCCATTTTCGACTTCATCACGGTGTAAGGATCGCTGCCGGAAAACGGACGAACGCCCGTCGTCATCTCGTATAAGGTGACGCCTGTGGCGTAGAGATCCGCCCGGTGATCCACCGCCATCCCGCGAATCTGCTCGGGCGACATGTAAGAAAGGGACCCGATCACAGAACCGGTGCGAGTTAGGCTCGAATCCACCACTGGCCGCGCAATCCCAAAATCCAGCAGCTTCACCTTGCCATCTCGCATAACCATGATGTTCGCTGGTTTTATATCGCGATGTATGATGCCCAGCGAATGTGCATGATCGAGAGCGGACAGCAGTTGAACGGCTATGTCGATGGCCTTGAACAGATCGATACCCTTGCGGCGGAGCACGGCATCCAAGCTCTCACCCGGTACGTACTCCATCACCATCAACAGTTGATGCTCGTGACGGAAGGCCGTGTGGAGCCCCGCAATACCAGGATGTGTGAGGCTGGCGTGCAGCCTGATCTCCCGCAGAAACCGCTCTGCTAAATCGGGATCTTGTTCCAGGTTCGGAAGCAAGATTTTCATCGCCTCTGTGCGGTCTGAAATCAAGTGCTTCACCGCAAAAACAGCGCCCATCCCTCCTGCGCCCAACTCGCTGACTACCTGATAATCGCCAATCGTATCCCCGACTTTGATACTCATGCTTCGTGTGAGCTGCTCCTCCGCCGAAGGTCAACAGCTAGCAACTGTTCCCATAATTGCATGACGATTTGGCCCGTTCTCCTTGGGATACACCTGTGCAACACCTCCGATTCCGCGATGAAGAATGGCGACAACCGAGGACATCGGCGGAAACAGGTCGAAAGTTTACCGCGTCGCCTCTGATCTGAAAGCCGTGTTATTACTGTTGGCCCAGAAACCGGTCGATGTTCTGAATATACTTGCGCGAGTTCACCGCTTGATCCGCATCCGAATTCAGCGCGATGACCGTATTGAAGTGCTTTCGCGCTTGCACAAGCAGATCCAGGCCGTTCGGCGCAGTGGAGTGTTCGTTCATCACGTTGAATTTCTGACTGTACAAAATGCCCAGCCGGTACTGCGCATATAGATCCTGAGAATCGAACGACAGCGCTCTCTCGCAATACGGGATCGCGGAATCGTAGCGCTTTTCCAGCCACTCGCAGTCGCACATTCCGAAATTCGCCTGCGCCCGCATCTCCTTCCAGATGTCCGTCTGCGCGGCGCGTTTCCTTGTCCCGGTTCCGATTAACCACGGCAGCACATAATAGTTCAGCTTCCCCGCGAACTTGCTGTCGAAATCGCTGAGCGCCAGGTACTGCTTGTATTCCGCTTCCGCTTCCGGAAGGTCGGCGTTGCTATGCGTACTGTCGTCATACAGCCGCAGACTATCCGCAAGCCAAAGATGCGCCTCGGCCTTGTTCGGAATCAGCTTCACCGCCTGACGGCTCGCGCGGACCGCCTGGTCATACGCGCCCTTTCGAAAGAACGCCTGCGAAAGTAAATACCACGCCGTGCCGTTGTTCGCATCCCTTTGGCTGACGAAATTCAACTGCCGGATTGCTTCGTCGAAACCGCCGGTATCGAGCAATCCGCCCGCATAGCTCACGTGAGCGTCCAGATAAGCCGGATCTATCTGGATCGCCTGTTTGAAATATTCGTTCGCTGTTTCGTAGTCGGACAGCGAACGGTAGGCGCGCCCTAGAAACAGCGCGGCTTGGCTGTAAGTCGGATCCACCTGCAAAGCGCTCTTGAAGTCGTTCACCGCCAGCTTGTAGTTTTGTTCGTACCCCTTGTTGTAGTACTCCAAGCCATGGTTGAAATCATCGACGGCAGCTCTTTTCCGCGTCCGCGCAATCAAAATCCTGACGCTGATCGTAGTCTCTTGCCCCGGATAAATCTCTTCTTCGCGCGGGCCATCCGGTTCGTATCCTTCTCGATTGCCTTGAATTGTATGCACGCCGGGTTGCAGGCCAGGTAAACGCAGCGCCGTAGCCTTATTCACCACGCCCACGCTCTTGCCGTCCACCATCACCTCGACCCCGTCCATGTTTGTCTCGATGACCAGAGTTCCAAACTTGGGACGGGGCAGGTCGCCTGCCTTCACGTGCTCCGGATTATAGGCCAGCAGCATATTCGTGTCGAAGCTTCCGCGGTCGAATGTCGGATGCTGCCGCTGCCCGCTCGCTTGACTCACGTTCGTATAAACGTAGTCACCCAATTCTTGTGCCGTTACCACGCCATCCTCGGACGTATCGGCCTCACCTTGTAGCCCTTTCACTACGTAGTACGTGAAGATGCCGTGACCACCGCCCCACCCCGGACCTTCGAAGCTCTGTTCACGATCCCTGCTGGCAGTCATTACAAACAGCGATTTGTTCAAATCCAGAAGACTTTGGTTTACCTGTGCCCGGTCACTTTCAGGCGTAATCGCGCCGCTGTGACAGGCGTCCGCCAAAAGCACTTTCCATTTGGCGTGGATCTTGTTGCCGATCACATCGGACAGCCGGCTCATCGGATACGCCGTGTTCCCGATGTTGTTCGGGTCGATATCGGAAGGCGCCAGATAGCTCTTCCCGCCGTTTAGAAATCCATGACCCGCGAAGTAAATGAGGACGCGATCATCGTCTTTCGAGACGGATGGCAACCACTTTTCGAGTTGATCTTCTAAACCCGCCAGACTTGCGTCCTCGTTCTTCAGAACGTGTACGTTTTCCGGCGGGAATTCGCCGCCTTCCTTGCTGATGAGCGCCGTGTAAATTGCGTCGGCGTCGCGATCCGGGTATTTGAGCTGCGCTCGCTCCGGAAGATTTTTATAGTGCGAGATTCCTATCACCAGTGCGTAGCTGCGCGGTACCGTCACTTTGACAGGCGAGGGCGCCGCAGCGGGAACGCTCGGCGCGGACGGGGGCTCTGTCACGACATCAAGATCCCGGTGCTGCTGATTCTGCGGCGGCGTTGTCTGTGAAAACACAAGTGAGCCGGTTAGGAAAACAGCTACTACACACAAACCTGCGCGTTTCATGGTCTATTTATGGGCAATTCTGAAGTGGTAAATAACCGGAGCATCGAATGGTTCTGTTGAAGAAACCGAGGTATCGTTCGAATCCTTCACCACCACCAGGTCGCGGCTCGTGACGGCGGGAATTTGGGATAACTTTTCCGGCAGCTTCTCGCCTTCTTGCATTGGCTTGAATCCCGCATTCGCATCCAGGCAATCTCCGCGCGTTCGGAAAAGTTCGTCATCGCAGCGTGGTGTTGCCGTCGCAAACGCGTCCGCTGCTTCGTTCTGCTCAGCACTTGAGTTAGAGCCCGGCGCTCCGGCAGGTAGCGATTTCCCTAAATCCATGGGAGATATCAGAAAGTAAACGGTCTCGTAACCAGGGGGGGCTTGGACGCGAAACCAACCGCTGTCGGAGTCCGGAATCACATATTCTCTGGACGCCTTCACCGATCTTTCCACGCTCCCTCCAGTTCGCGGAAATAGCTGCTCGTACTTGCCCGACGAGCCGTGATTCATGACGTACAGAAATCCGTTTATGCTGGAGCGCAAACGAAATCGAATCAAGTCACCGTCGGCGAACACGTGCGCCGGGTTCATGACGCGGATGGAGTTTCCGTCCTTCTTCTCCAGAACCAAATCGATCCGGGGATTCAGGACCGCCTCTTTTTGCGCTCCCGCAAGTCTGCGCCATCCCCACCAGCAGCGCTGCGAAGGCGTAACCGTGCTTTATGCTGCATGGAATCTACTTGTGCGAGAGAACCACGTCCACCACGATGTGCGGATCGGGCGTCTTGTTCGTCGCTTTGTTCACAACATACGTCGCCTTGTCTGCCCCGGGCCGATCGTCCGCACCGGCCTGCTCTTCATCGGATTTGGTAAACACCAGATCGCGTGATTGCACGTCCTGCCGCAGCCGAGCCACAACCTGATCGTTGATTCCCGTCGATTGATGCTTCTGCAGCCCTTCGATCGTCTCGTCCAGATTCGTCTCCGGCGTCCGCGCCAGCAGCACGAACAGCTTCTCATCCCCGGGTTCGCCGCTGAACTGAAAGAATTCGTTCCGTCCGCCTGGGATCAGGTATTCCGTTCCGGGCGTCAGCTTCGTTTCCGCCGTGCCCGGGCGGCGGATACAAAGGCCGCCACTTCCCGCTCGTCCCCTGCTCAATGATGTACAAGTAGCCCTCTTGATTCGACATCACGCTGAGACGAATTCGATCTCCGGCGTGAAACACGGCGTCCGGTGAAATTTCCTCAAACGTTCCATCGGGCTTCCGCTTCAGCACCGAATAGCGCAAGCCCAGCGGAGCATGCTCTGAAACGTTTTGGATATTGCCGCCTTGTATCGACCCTGCATTCAGCACTGTGACCGAGGGTCCCTTGTGACGGCTTACTGCTTGCGGAAGGCGCCGGTCAGAAGGCGTGGATCTTCGCGGCCGGACTCTTATGCGGAGTCGCATTGCTCGGCCGCTTCCCTACCAAATCCGAAGCCGACCAAAACGCATCGCGCGCATTCAGTTCATCCTGCTGCGCATACGCGGCGACGGCGACGCAAGCCAACACACCTCCAACGCACACCGAAAGAAAACGTGCTCGTATCATGTTTTGGGGTTTTCTCTTCTATACTACTTCGATTCCGTCACGCAGCGAAAACCGATCGCCGGCGAGGGAACGTCGCGCGGAAAACCCCGCCGCATGTAAGTCTTCCAGAAAATCTGGGTTTTCGAATCAGAGCCGAACTTGCCGCCTTTGATCACTTTCCAGTCGTGTGAGAATTTTGAGCTGCCGAGCAACTTCGCCATATCTTCGACGTTTTGCGGACTGATTTGGTAGTGATCGATGGTCCACTCGAACACGTTGCCGGCCATGTTGAATGCGCCGTACGGCGACACGCGCTTGGGATACGAAAGAACCGAATGGAGAGCGGCCGGCGCATCGTTCCAGGGCTCATTGCCCCACGGATAGATGCGTCCGTCGGTACCGCGCGCCGCTTTCTCCCATTCTGCTTCGCTGGGCAGTTGTTTGCCAATCCAATTCGCGTACGCCTGAGCATCGTCGAACGATAGGTCCGTGACCGGGAAATCGGGGTGTGCCGCGTACTCGTCCGATGCCGGCGTCTTACGCCCGCTCTCTTCACAGAATTTGTGATAACTCGCGTTCGATACGGCCGCTTCATCGACATAAAAATCCGGCAAAGTCATCGTCTGCTTTCCCACCGGCGATTCGGGATCGTCGCTTCCGAAGATGAATGCGCCCGCCGGTACCAACAGCATGTGACCGCCCAACCGATCGACTTTCACCTTCTGCAGAGTAGCGGCGGGAGCGGGAGATTGAGCAGTTGCAACCGGTGCTGTCGCCGCCGTCGAAGGCACATTCCGTCTTAGAAACAACCACAAACCGCTCGCAACCAAGACGATTGCGAGAACAGCAATGGCGCCGATCAACAGCCGATTTCTCGAACCCTGTTTTGCCCCCGTCGCTTCCAGGGAAGAACTCCGCGTCCTGGCATCGCTCGCTGAAGTTTGCTCCAAGGCCGCCCGGTCCTTGCGCTCCTCGCTGATAACCGATTGCTGCCTCGATCCCAGCGGCACTCCGGCGCTATATCGTTCCAGGTCATCAACCAGCTCCTTCGCGGATTGGTAACGGTCCTTCGGATTCTTCTTCAGCAGCTTGTCGACAAGCGCGCAGAGTTCTCGCGGAATGCCCGCATCCAGTTCGCGTAGATCGGGAGGCGCCTTCTCCACATGCGCCAGTTCAATCTCCCGGTACGTGTCTCCCTCAAACGGTTTCCGTCCCGCTAGCAATTCGAAAAACACCACCCCGAGCGAATACAAATCGCTGCGCGTATCGCAATGCTCTCCCCGGATTTGCTCCGGACTCATGTAATACGGCGTTCCCAAACGTTCGGTGCTTAGCGTGAGAGTGCCGGGAACATCGGCTGCTTTAGCGATCCCAAAATCTAGAACGACAATGCGGCCGTTCTGGTCCATGTACAGGTTCGAAGGCTTCAGATCGCGATGAATCACATTCTTCGCACAGGCCCAAACCAGTGCATCCGCAACCTGCCGAATGATCTTCGACGCCTCCCTCGGACTCAGCTTCTTTTGCGCTTTGAGATACGTGAGCAGGTCCTCACCCTCCACGTACTGCATGATGAGGAAATAAAGCCCGTTCTCCGCGCCGATATCGAAAATAGGAACGATATTTGGGTGACCTGCGAGAGTCGCGGCCGTGCGCGCCTCTTGCACAAACCGCGCCACAATACGCTCATCTTGCGCGAGGTCGAGCGAGAGCACCTTAACCGCGAACAGCGCTCCGTGAATCCGATGGCGCGCTAAGTAGACTTGCGCCATCCCGCCGCCGCCGATCCATTTCAACACTTCGTACTTCTCGCGTAATGCATCGGCAAGCAGAGCTTGGATCTGCTCTCGATTCATAATCGATTTCCCTTACGCGCCGCGTCCCGCCCCTTCGCGGCCGTTACCCAATCGAGATCGCTATTCAAGAAATTGCTATACAAAATGTACACTCATGCACTCTAGTACTGCCTATTACTCGCCGCTTTGAGAAACAGATCAGAGGCCCGCGGTTTCGTGTTATTCTACTTCCCGCACTCCCTCTCCCAAAGGCATATGAATTGCTCGTCATCCTCGGCAGAATGCGTTCGTTTCTCGTTTCGGTCTTAGCAGTTGCTTGCGCTCTCTCACCGGAGTTCGCCGTCGCCCAAATTCAACCTTCCGGCTTTCATATTGCCATCATCGACGGTGAAGGGGCGCTCAACAATGTCAAGGGCCGCCTCGCTCGCGAGCCGATCGTGCAGGTCGAAGACGAAAATCACAAGCGCGTTGTCGGCGCCTATGTAACCTTCGATACGCCCACCAGTGGACCCAGCGGCCTCTTTGCGAACGGTTCTACTCACTTCGTGACAACCACCGACGCTTATGGCCGCGCTGTGGCGCAGGGGTTACGGCCTAACAACCTCACCGGGAAATTTGACATCCACGTTCACGTTACTTATCAAGGCCAACCCGTAGGTGACGTCACGATTCATCAAGTGAATGTCTCGGGGCAAGTGGCCAACCTTTCGAAGAACCTGGAAAATAACGCCGCCACCACTGCCGTCGCCGCCGGCGTAGTCGGAGTGGTCATCGGAACCGAGTTCCTGGTAAACGGCAGCTCCATTCCGGGTAACGCCAATCTTTCGAACGGCGCACGCATCCAGACTCTTGGAACCACCATCAAACTCTTCCTTCACGACCAATGCGAGTTTTTGGTCGCGCCCCATTCCTCTTTTACCGTCGCTCCGAGCGTTGTCGACCTTCACTCTGGTATCTTGCGTGCACGTCGCTTCGGCAACTGCAAAGTAACTTATTCCGCTCTGCAAATGATCGGTCAATCCGGTACCGCTGATGGAGTGGTTGCCATCACGCCGGAGGGGCTCCAGGTCGCTTCGCTGGACGGAACCGTTCAGGTTTTAGGCTCGGACGGCGCCCTTGTCGACACCGTACAACCGGGCTTGGTCTCCACGTTCGGAACCACTTCCGCAGGGGCCAGCGGCGCTTCAGCCGCTGCGCAAATCGCCGCCCATTCGCACATGCCTTTTTACTATCTCGTTCTGGGAACGTCTCTTGCGGGCCTTGGCATTGCGGCTGATACCATCGCCCAGTCGCCCCCCGCGCCGACCAGTCCGTAAACGGGCCGCCATGTCATCCACGCGACGGTCAGCCTCCGATCCGAAAGTACTATCCGGCAATCGTTTCACAGAATTTTCCGGCCAAATCAGTTTTGCTGTTGACCGGAGCAGGCTTTGAATATATGCTTAGGTTCGACCGCCATACGATTCTGTGTTTCTGCTTTGCGTTGCTGCGTGACTCACGTATCAACCTTATGAGCAGACGCCCATCGGGTGCGGAGAAGGCGTGCATTTCTATCCGACCCAATATTCCAAAGAGTAGACTGTTAGTCCGCGCTGTCGATTTGCACATCGCTAATCCTGAATGTATCTGGAGTTGTAATCGTGCCTGAAAGCTTACAGCACAAATTAGATCGCGTACGGTCCCCCCGCGTTCACATCACCTACGATGTGGAAACCGGAGGCGCCATCGAGAAGAAGGAACTTCCCTTCGTTATGGGCGTATTCGGTGACTTCACCGGTATGCCGGAGCAGCCCCTCCCGAAATTGAAGGATCGCAAGTTTGTCGAAATCGGTCCCGATAATTTCGACGGCGTGCTGGCGGCCATGAAGCCGCACCTCCAGTTCAAGGTCGAAAACAAGTTGAGCGAAGACGCCAATGCCGGGCAACTTGGAGTTGACCTGCACTTCCATAGCTTGGAGGATTTCGAGCCGGCCAAAGTAGCCCAGCAAGTTAAGCCGCTCAAGGAGTTGCTCGATCTGCGGACCAAGCTCTCCGATCTGCGCGGTTCTCTCCAGGGCAACGACAAGCTGGATGAAGTTCTCCAGGAGACCCTACGGAACACCGACAAACTGGATCGCCTGAAATCCGAAGTGCAGACGAAGGGACAAGACAATGAGTAGTGAAGCGTTAAAGGCTCCCTCTTCCGCCGCCGCGGAAACCGTAGAAACCGAAAAAGGCCTCCTCGACCAGATCGTCGAACAGGGGCGCCTCGGCCGCGATGCCGAGTCCCGCACCCGTGGCAAGGACCTCGTCAAGGAATTTGTCTCGCAATTCCTCGAAGGGTCCATGACCCTCTCTCTCGACTCCGAGCAAATGATCAATGCGCGTATCGCGCAGATTGACCATCTGATCTCGCTGCAGTTGAACGAGGTGATGCACCACCCCGCTTTTCAAAAGCTCGAAGGCACTTGGCGAGGATTGAAATACCTGGTCAACAACAGCGAAACAAGCGAAATGTTGAAGATCAAGATCTTCAATGCCTCCAAAAAAGATCTGCTTCGCGATCTGCAGCGCGCTTCCGAGTTCGACCAGAGCGCCATGTTCAAAAAGGTGTATGAAGAAGAGTTCGGCGTTTTCGGCGGACATCCTTTTGGAACTCTTATCGGCGATTACGAATTTGGCAAATCGCCCGAAGATCTTGAACTGATGGAGAAGATCTCGCAGGTCGCCGCCGCGGCGCACGCGCCCTTCATTGCCGCGGGCTCTTCGGACATGTTCAACCTCGAGAGCTATACCGAACTCGGTGCGCCTCGTGATCTGGCCAAAGTGTTCGATACCACCGAATACGCCAAGTGGAAGAGCTTCCGCAATTCGGATGATTCCCGCTATCTCGCTCTTGCCCTTCCCCATATCCTCATGCGCGATCCTTACGGCAAGAAAACGCGCCCCGTGGAAGAGTTCGATTACGAAGAGGCTGTGGATGGAACGGACCACCGCAAATACCTGTGGGGCAATGCCGCTTGGGCGCTAGCCTCCCGCATCACCGAGTCATTCGCGAAATATAACTGGTGCGCCACCATCCGCGGTGTCGAGGGTGGCGGCAAGGTCGAAGGCCTTACCGTTCATAACTTTTCAACGGATGAAGGCGATATCGCCATGAAGTGCCCCACCGAAGTCACTATCACGGACCGCCGCGAGAAAGAACTCGCTGATCTCGGCTTTGTCCCGCTGGTGCATTGCAAAAATACCGACTACGCGGCGTTCTTCAGTGTGCAAACCTGCCAAAAAGCCAAGACCTACGATACGGATGCGGCCAACGCGAATGCCCGCCTGTCTACAAACCTCAGTTACATTTTGGCCTGTTCACGCTTCGCTCATTATCTGAAAGCGATGATGCGGGACAAAATCGGCAGCTACATGTCGCGAGAGGAGTGTGAAGGCTTCCTCAATCGCTGGATCGCCGGATACGTTGTGAACACTGTAACCGCAAGCCCGGCCATCAAAGCAAGACATCCGCTCGCGGAAGCGCGGGTCGAGGTTGTGGAAGTGGCGGGGAAACCAGGCGCCTATCGAGCCGTTGCTTTCATGAAGCCCCACTTCCAACTTGACGAATTGACCGTATCCATGCGGCTCGTCGCTGATTTGCCGCAGTCCGCGGCTTAGCTTCTTCGGAACTCCGCAGGTCCCGAAAGCTCCGCAATCTCGTCGGCGTCTGTTTGGTCATTGGTTTGCAAATGCAATACTGCTCGCGACCATTCGCGAGCAACATCAACGGAAGTTGTAAAAGGAGAGGTTAAGAGGAAATGGCATTTGATACATATATGTTGGTCGACACAGGAAAGGTCGTAGCCGGCGAAGCTACTGCTACTGGGTTGACTCCAGCCACAGGTTGGTTCGAGATTTTCAGTTTCAGTTGGGGAGCGAGCAACCCAACCACCGTTGGAACGACGGCGGCAGGCCTATCCGCCGGGAAGGTGAGCGTCAGCTCATTCAACGTAATGAAGAAGACGGAGAATTCTTCCGCTCCTCTCTTTCAAGCCTGTTGCACCGGCCAGCATTACAAAACGGCGAACGTGCTCATGCGGAAAGCCGCTGGCACCACGGGCAAACAGATGGTCTTTCTTCAATACGATTTCACCGACGTGATGGTCGAAAGCGTTCAATGGAGCGGTTCTAGCGGCGGCGATGATACACCTACGGAATCCGTAAGCTTCGCCTTCGCCGCCGTGAAGATCGGCTATACGCCCCAAAGCACCGCTGACGGTACCGCAGGCACACTGAATACGGCCAGTTGGGATCTCACTAAAGCCGCGGTCGCTGCCACTTAACGCGCTTGTAAACAATGAATCCGGATGAACTCGTTCGCGCTGGTAAATTAACGGAAGCCATACAGGCCCTGGTCACCGCTCTTCGGGATCACCCTGCGGATACGAAGCGCCGTACGTTTCTATTCGAGTTGCTTTGTTTCGCTGGTCAGTATGATCGCGCGGAAAAGCATCTCAATGTGCTGGCGCAAACGAATCAGGATTCAGAAATGGGGGGCTTGTTATACCGCTCCGCGTTGGCGGCGGAGCGAAAGCGGCAAGCCCTATTCGAGTCTCGTCAGTATCCCGCCGTCACTTCCGGTTCGAAGCTGTCGCGCAACGGAACGCTGAACGGAAAGCCCTTCCATAGCATCGAAGATCTCGATCCCAGGATTGGTCCCCGGTTGGAGATCTTCGTCGCGGGCGAGTATGTTTGGTTACCTTTCGAGCACGTCGGCAGTATCCATATGCAAGCTCCTAAACTACTGCGCGACACTTTATGGGCAACCGCAGCCGTGCAAACCGGCCCCGCATTCAAAGGACAAGAGTTCGGTGAAGTGCTGATTCCAGCTCTCTCGCCCTTTACTTGGCAACATTCTTCCGATGAAATCAAGCTAGGTCGCGGGACGGATTGGAAGGAGCAAGGGGAAGAGTTGATTCCATTTGGACAAAAGCTTCTCATTATCGATGACGAAGAGATAATTCCTATCCTCGAGGTTCGCGACCTCGAATTCGCCGAGATCCCTGATACGGATCAATCTGTGATGCAGAGCGTAAACGCCTAGGCCCTTTCGCTCTATGGCTCTGCGCGATGATCTTCTTGCACCGATAAAAGGTGATAATCCCAGCGGCTCAAATCTCCGCTATGACCCTGTTACCGATGCTATTAAGGAAGCGCGGCGCGAGGACTTAGATCTCAACCAAGGCGCCTGGAAGACCACTCTCAAAACAGCTGACTACGCCCAGGTCGTCAAGCTCGCAAGCGACGCTTTAGCCAAACGGAGCAAGGATCTTCAACTTGCCGTCTGGCTGGTGGACGCCCATGTGCGACGCGATGGATTTGCCTCTCTCGCGCCTTCGTTCGATTTTCTCCGCAGCCTGCTCGAACAATTCTGGGATACCTTGTACCCCGAAATTGAAGAGGATGATCTTGAGTTGCGCTCCGCGCCACTCGATTGGCTCGGAAACAAGCTCGAACAACCGCTTGTATTATTGCCCATCACCGCTTCTGGACTCAGCTTTGCGGTTTACAAGCAGTCCCGTCTCATTGGTTATGAGCACGACGCCGTTACGGATGAGAAGCAAACTTTTCGTCAACAGGCGATCAAGGAAGGCAAACCAACCGCTGAAGAATTTGACGAGGCGGTAAACGCAAGCTCTCGAACTTTTTATGAGGCCCTGCAAACAGCGTTGACCTCGGGCCTTGAAAGACTGCAAGTGCTGACTGAGTTTTGTGACGAGAAGTTTGGTGACGCTAGTCCCAGCTTCATCAAGACTCGCACAACCATCGAGAGTATCGCGCAGCAAATCCGCATTTTCTTGAGCAGCAAGGCGCCTGTTCCAGTGGCTGCGCCTGCTTCTATTACCAATGTCATCGTCGAGCCGGTCGTCGTTCCAGTTGTCGTGCCGGTTGCGGTCCCTCCTGCCGCGACCGCGCCGTCTCCGACCGCGGCGCCAACTCCTGTGCCTGCGGCGCCCATCGTCAGCGCCGGGCTAGTGCCGTCCGGTCTGAATGATGTCATTGCCCGTACGGGAGCTATCTGCCGGTATTTGCGCGAAAGCACGATTTATGATGCGTCCGCTTTCCTGGTCATTCGCGCTTTGCGCTGGGGGGAGCTCCGCGCTAAGGCTCCGAATATAGAGGCGCCTATGCTGCAAGGGCCGCCATCGGAGCTCCGCGCCGAGATCAAGCAGCATTTTGCTGCGAAGGATTGGGAAGCGGTCCTCAACCTCACCGAGGGGGCCATGGAACTTCCCTGTGGGCGCGCCTGGCTTGATCTGCAGCGTTACACCGTCCAGGCGCTTGAGCAGAAGGGCGAGTATTACGTGCGCGTTGCGGGCTCCGTTCGCATGGCCTTGAGGACCTTACTCGAGGAATTGCCCACTCTTTTGGATCAGAGTCTAACGGACGATACTCCGGCTGCCAATTCCGAAACTCGTATCTGGATTACTGAACAGGTGCTATCCGGGGTGCCCTTGGCCGTTCCTGCCCCCGCAGCTCCTGTATCCGCGCCCCCACCGGCCGAAGTCGCCGTGCAGCCCATTGCTCCAGCAGCAATCGAAGCTAAGCCGCCGGAACTCGAACACGACGAAGATGATGCACCTCCGGACATCTTCGAAGAGGCTCTTGCGGCCGCGCAGTCTAGCCGTCCGGCGGAGGCCATTGAGCTTATTTCCAAGCAGCTCGAATCGGAGCGCTCCGGCCGCGGACGATTTCGCCGCCGTACACAATTGGCCCACCTGTTGATGTTGGGAGGGCACAAGCAGATCGCGTTTCCTATCCTTGAACAGCTTGTCGCCGAAATGGAGCAACGCCGCCTGCAGGATTGGGAGCGCGGTGAAGCGCTGGCTTATCCCGTGGACCTGCTCTTGCGCTGTCTGGACGTCAATGGATCCGATTCGCCGGATCGTAAGCAGTTGTACGCGCGCCTCTGTCAGCTCGATCCAGCGCGCGCGCTCAGATCTATATCCGCCGGCTGACAGAAGAAATCATGCCGCCACCTGATTATGACCGCGCTGTACAGCAGGGTCTGTTAGACCGGCTGATCGACTACGACCCCGAGCATCAGGTTGAAGCGAATCTAACGCGCCCGGAATCCCTGCGGCGTTTGCGCTCTTCAGTACGCCGCGACATAGAGTGGCTCCTGAATACAATTAGAACCAACGAACCCCCCGCCGGCCTCGTCGAACTGAAAAAATCACTCTACACTTTCGGTATTCCGGACATCTCCAGTATGTCTCTCGAAAGCGCTCAGGACGGAAACAAATTGCTGCGCGGCTTGGAGCGGGCCATCAGCCAGTTCGAACCGCGGCTCTCTAATGTTCGTGTGACCACTCATGAAGCCGTCAGCCGCAAACAGATGTATATCGAGTTTCACATCGACGCCTTGCTCTTAATCGATCCTCTCCCGGAGCGATTGTCGTTCGACACCGTCTTTGAGGTCGCCCGCGGCGCTTACAAGGTGAAGGACCAG